>NZ_LT837803.1:1503304-2103304 GCF_900174485.1 Sterolibacterium denitrificans
TCCCCCCCCCCCCCCCCCCGTAAAAACTTCTGGTCGATTATCGGGGCGCAAACCTCACTGCTTTCTGCCTATCGACGTTATGGCGGCTGGATTACCTTGGGTCTAGCAATCGCTGCTACTTTGATCGCAGTTGTTTTGTCCGATGTGGTGTATGGTTTTCTGGCCCGTCTGAATTGGGTCGGCGAGGATATGCACACTATCGTGACCAGCGTGACGGCAGTGAGTCTGGTGTTCTTTGGCCAGATTGTGCTCAACCGGCTGGTGTTGAAGCGCTCTTTTTCGCAGTATGTTCAGGCCGCTTCAGACTGGGCGAGCAACCGCCAGGATGTGCTCGATAATTTTGAAATCATGGCGCGGCAGTTGACGCTAGTGAGAACTTTCAACGAAGTGCTTGGTGGCCATTTGGTCGATGTGGTACGTGTCACCGAGGTTGCTGCGTTCGACATTGCCGGGCGACTGGATCATATCAATCAGGAAAGCCAGCGTCTGACCGAGGAAGTGCGGGTCTCAGTGGAGCATTCGAATGCGCTATCTACTCAGTCGGGCACCGAGATCGAGCGCAACCTCGAGGCTGTCCGGGCTCTGATGGATTACCGAGAAGCGCGGGAAAAAAGTCAGCAGTGCATGCAACAGAGCATTGCTCGGGTAGTGGCGGAAATCGGTTCATTGTCGCCGCTGGTCGAGCTCATCAAGAAAATCGCCAAACAAACCGACTTACTGTCGCTCAATGCCTCCATAGAAGCCGCACGAGCGGGAGCATCCGGGCAAGGTTTTGCTGTCGTGGCCGACGCGATACGCAAACTGGCTAATCAAACTTCCGAAGCAGCCACGGAAATTTCCACTGGTATTGAAGTGGTTTCAAGCGCCATCATGAAGGAGCTCAAAACAGCTTTTGCGCTCGATAACAGCGGTAGTGATCAGCTTCAACTTAATGAAATCACTGAGCGCCTGCACAATATGAGCGATCACTTTGCTGAAACCCTGACCTATTTGCAGCAACTGACGGGTTCTCTCAATCAGTCTACGGAAAAGATCAGTCACGATGTCCTGGATACTTTGGGTAACCTTCAGTTTCAGGACATTATCCGTCAGCAGCTCGAACAGGTGATTCAAGGCCTTGAACGCCTGAGCGGAGTGACTGACGATCTGGCTCAAGGCAGTCGTGTCGGTTTTGTGGCTCCGTTGCAACTTACGACGTTGCTGGAAGGGCATCTCGAAGAGCTCAAGCGCAGCTATGTCATGCAGGCACAGCATGATGTTCATGACAAAAAACAGCGTTGTGGGGAGGCAACTTCCTCTGTTGGTACCTCGCGTGTCGAATTATTTTGAGTTCTTTCCGACGCTAGAGGACCGTGGCTGCAAACTCGACTGCTGCTAGTCGAAGTGCGTCCCAAAGATCTGCTGCTGCGCAGATCGAAGCATGACACCTCAAATTGCAATGGCGTTATTTATACGATTGCCCTGTCAATCGACAGGCGCAATTTCTGTCTGGTGTTGCTATGCAGCTTGCGGGTGCAGGTATATACTTGCCAAGTCAGTGATTGACTGGGCAGTGAAATGAGCAAGACACCGGGTTTCTATCAGGCAAATACCTACCGCATCAATGACAGCATCGGTTATCTGGTCAGCCGCTTGACGCAGACGCTGGGGCGGGAGATCGATCGGCGCATGGTCGATCTGGGCCTGACCGATGCGCAGTGGAAGCCGCTGTTGCTGCTGCAGCAGGGCGCGTGCGCGACGGCGGCGGATATTTCCCGGATGGTTGGTCTGGATACCGGGGCGGTGACGCGTCTGCTGGATCGCGTGGAAAGCAAGGGCTTGATCCGGCGCGTGCGTTCGGCGGCGGACCGGCGGGTCGTCAATCTGGAATTGACGGCAGAAGGACGGCGCGTGGCGGACGAAGTACCCGGCATCATCAGCGGGCTGGCCAATCAGTTTCTGGAGGGTTTTTCCGAGGAAGAGTACCTGCAGTTCAAGGATTACCTGAATCGCGCCCTGGACAATCTGGGGCAGCTCGATTGAGCTGGCGACAGGGGTGATTTACCGATTCATTGATTCGTTGATTCACAGATACACGCCTCCAATTTTCCTGGTGCAACGTTCATGAGCAATGCAAATACTCCACGATCCGAGGCAGGCGGTTTATCGGGCGGCAGTTCCGTGAGTTCCCCCAATCCACCCAATCCGCGCCGGGGGCGAATGATTGCCTTCACCCTGCTGTGCCTGCTGCTGGCGCTGGGCTACGCACTGTACTGGGGCATGGTCGCCCGCCACAAGGTGTACACCGACAATGCCTATGTGCAGGGGAATGTGGTGCAGGTGACGCCGCTGGCCGGCGGGACGGTGGTGGCGGTGAACGTCAATGACACCGATCAGGTGCAGGCCGGGCAGGTGCTGGCCAGCCTGGATCCGCTGGATTCGCGGCTGGCGCTGGACCAGGCGGAAGCCCGTTTGGCGCAGACGGTGCGTGATACGCGGGCCTTGTATGCCACCGACAAGGCGCTGGCGGCGCTGGTGAGCGCGCGTCAGGCCGACGTGCGGCGCAGCGAGTTCGAGCGGTCGCGGCTGAAGACGGATCTGGCGCGGCGCGCGGGTTTGCTGGATGCGGGCGCGGTGTCGCTCGAAGAAGTGCAGCATTTGCGCACGGCGGTGGCCAACGCCAATGCGCTGCATGCGGCAGCCCTGGCCGCGCTGAACGAGGCGCAGGAGCAACTGGCGAAAAACCAGACGCAGACCGCGGGCGTCGAAGTGAGTCGGCATCCGCGCGTGCTGGCGGCGGCCGCAAGTTATCGCGAGGCCTGGCTGGCGCATCAGCGGCGGGAGATCGTCGCGCCCGTCGCCGGCACCGTCGCCCAGCGCCATGTCCAGGTTGGCCAGCGGGTGAACAGCGGCGTGCCGATTATGGCCATCGTGCCGCTGGATCAGGTGTGGGTCGATGCGAATTTCAAGGAATCGCAACTGGAAAAACTGCGCATCGGCCAGGCGGTGGAGCTGACGGCCGATGTGTATGGCAGCCGCCGCAAGTTTCACGGCCATGTCGCCGGCCTGGCCGCGGGAACCGGCGCCGTCTTTTCCCTGTTGCCGGCGCAGAATGCCACCGGCAACTGGATCAAGATCGTGCAGCGGGTCCCGGTGCGCATCCGCCTCGATGCGTCCGAATTGATCGAGACGCCATTGCGGGTCGGGCTTTCCATGGAGGCGAGCATCGACGTGCGCGACCAGTCCGGCCATGCCGTGACGGATGCCAGCGCCGGCCAGGCCGCGTCGGTATCGGCGACCAGCGTTTATGCCGATCTGGAACGGGCGGCGGATGCGCGCGTCGAGGCGATCATTGCCGGCAATCTCGGCCAGGCTGCGCCATGAATGATTGCCTGCCGTCCGCTTTGACGGGCGCTGCGCATGGCTGAAGCCGCAGCAGGCGCCGACGCCGCGACGATCTCCCGCTTCGATCCGCCACCGCTGACTGGCGGCAAGCTGGTGCTGGGCACGGTCGCCCTGTCGCTGGCGACTTTCATGAACGTGCTCGATTCGTCGATCGCCAATGTGTCGATTCCGGCGATTGCGGGTGATTTCGGCGTCAGTCCGAGCCAGGGCACCTGGGTCATCACCAGTTTCGCGGTGTCGAATGCGATCTCCGTACCGCTGACGGGCTGGCTGACCCAGCGTTTCGGCATGGTGCGTCTGTTTACCCTGAGCATCCTGCTGTTCGTCATCGCTTCGCTGTTGTGCGGCCTGGCGCCGAATTTCGCCACGCTGGTGGTCTTCCGCGTGCTGCAGGGGCTGGTGGCCGGGCCGATGATTCCACTTTCCCAGTCTTTGCTGCTGCAGAGTTATTCCAAGGAAAAATCCGGCATCGCACTGGCCTTCTGGTCGATGACCACGCTGGTCGCGCCGGTGATGGGGCCGATGCTGGGCGGCTGGATCACCGACAGTTATTCCTGGCCGTGGATTTTCTACATCAACATTCCGGTGGGCCTGTTCGCCATCGTCGCTACCTGGCTGCTCTACAGGGATCGCGAATCGCCGACGCGCAAGCTGCCGATCGATACCGTCGGCCTGGCGCTGCTGATCATCTGGGTGGGTGCCTTGCAGATCATGCTGGACAACGGCAAGGAGCTCGACTGGTTCGCTTCCGTCTGGATCATCGCGCTGGCGCTGATCGCGGCCATCGGTTTCGTTTTCTTCCTGATCTGGGAGATTTCCGAAGCGCATCCGATCGTCGATCTGAGCCTGTTCAAACGGCGCAATTTCTGGGCGGGCACGCTGTCGCTGTCGCTGGGCTACGGCATTTTCTTCGGCAATGTGGTGTTGCTGCCGCTCTGGCTGCAGCAATTCATGGGGTATACGGCGACCTGGGCGGGCTTGCTGATGGCGCCGGTCGGCATACTGGCGATACTGATCACGCCCTTCGTCGGCAAGAATCTGCAGAAAGTGGATCTGCGCATCATGGCCACCGTAGCCTTCGCGAGCTTCGCCCTGGTGTTCTGGATGCGGGCGCAGTTCAATGTCCAGGCGGACTTATTCACCCTGATGCTGCCGTCCATCATTCAGGGGATTCCCATGGCTTTCTTCTTCGTGCCGCTGATGGCGCTGATTCTCTCGGGTCTGTCGCCGGAGCGCATTCCGGCGGCGGCCGGGCTGTCGAATTTCGTCCGCATCACCGCCGGCGCCTTCGGCACGTCGATTTTCACGACGCTCTGGGAAGATCGCGCCGCCTTGCATCATGCCGGGCTGGTGGAGTCGATCAACGGCGCCAGCCTGCCGACGACGGAAGCGCTGCGGCAGTTTTCCGCGCTCGGCATGGAAGACGGGCGAGGGCTGGCCTACATCAATCGACTGATCGAGCAGCAGGCCTACATGCTGAGCGCGAATGACCTGTTCCTGGCTTCTGCCGGGCTTTGCCTGGGACTGATTGCCGTCGTCTGGCTCTCACGGCCGGGCGGCGCCGTCGGTGTGGCCGATGGCGGGGGCGCGCATTAGCGCGACGGCGGCAAAGCGCTACTGCGGGCTGCCGGTCTTGGCATGCTCGTCATCGACGCGGAGTTTTTCCAGCGTCGTCCGCATTTCGCCGAAGGTCCGCAGCATGCACTTGAAATAGACCTTGTTGGCTTCCAGCGAAAGCGGCTTGACGACATATTGTCCGCTGGCGGCCGAGGCTTCCATCAGGCATTGGTTGTTGCGGTAAAGCACCCAGCTTTCGCGGCTGGCCTTGAGCATTTCCTGCATTTTCTCGTTGCCGGCGAATTTTTCATGCAGGCGCTTGTAATCGCTTTCCATCCGGGCTTCCAGATGGCTGATCAGCGGGCCGCCGCATTGGTCGATTTCACTGCTCGAACGGGCCTGATCGAGACAGGGCGGTGTCTTGGCGAAGGCGGTGCCGCTGCCGATGAAAAACAGGGTGGCCAGCAGGGCCGTCAGAAGGTGATTGGCGTGTTTCCTGGACTGATGCATGAGGAACTCCCGGTCAATGTGCAACGTTGCGATGGGGATTGCGGCCTTGATTGCAGCCACGGATATGAGGGCATCCCCGGCATTTTCAAGCTGCGCGGCGTGCCGCGCCTGTACTGCCTGTGCCGCCCGCGTTACCCGGGCCGGCTGCAGTCGGCGAGTCAGCGCAGATTGCCTGCCCGCAGCGCGCGCAGCGCCAGGTAGGCGATCAGGGCGCAGATGAAGGACCAACTGACCAGCCCGTGCCGGCTATCCGGGTACCAGCCGCTGGCGGCAAGCAGCGCCAGGGAGGCGCAGGCCAGGCTGCCGACGGCCAGCAGGCCGAACTGTTTGCGCCGGCTCAGCTTGTGGAGCGGCAGGCTGTCATCGAGAAAATGGCCGATCGAATAGCGGGTCGCCGATACCGGCATGTGCCGCGTCGTCCGGCGCACGACGAGCTGCTTGAGCAGGTTGAGGGCGATGAATGCGAAGAGGATGATCCGTCCGTCGGCCTTGCCGATGACCAGCAGTGAGATCAGCGCCATGATGGCGAGTCCCCAGTGCTTCTGCTGGCGGAACAGGCGCTGGTAGCGTTCCTCGGAGTCGATGATGTAGCTTTTGCCGAGCATGCCGTTCGGATAGAACAGGCGTTGTCCATCGGCCGTGGTCTGGAATGAGCCCTTGGCGATGAAGTCGAAATTCAGGCGCATGGATGCGTGTCGCGTCTCGCGCTAGCGGGTCTGGCGATATTCGAGCAGGTATTTCCCGTCGCCTGCCGGGCGGCCGAGGGTGTTCAGCAGGGCAGCCAGAGGATTCGGCAGCCTGTCGTCGAGGGTTGCGGCGACCAGGGCGGGATCGGCTGCGACGGTTGCGATGGGTAGGCTGGGCGCGGAGGCCAGGCCGCTGAAATGCAGGCCGCCGTCGGCGGTGAATTCGCCGCTGCCGTCGATCTGCAGATGGCCGCGCAGGGTCTGCAGCCCGATTTTCGTGGCGGACCCTTGGCCGGTGAGCTTGATGTGGTAGTCCCCCAGTACGATGCCGGGGATTTCGCCCAGCGAGGCCTCGCGCCAGAAGATTTCCAGACCGCCCTGGCAGTCGCTGCCGGCCCAGTTGCAGCCGAAGCGTTCGCCATCGGCCCGCAACATGCCTTGCCAGCGGTAGCGGCCGAGCGCGCCGGGCAGCAGCGGGGCGATGGCTGCGGCCGGCAATCCCAGTTCGACGTTTTCCGCCTGCAGGCCGGAGATGCCCGCACTCAGGCGCAGCCGGCCCTGCTCCGGCGAAATATCCGCGACTAGCCGGCCGAGCAGCAATTCGGCCGGGCGGATTTGCCAGGTGATGTTCTGGATGTTGCGCCAGGGCGTATTTTTGTCGGCACGGGCGAGGAGCATGCCGGCGCCGTGCCAGATGCTGCCGCTGGGCGAGGTCAGGCGCCATCGATCGTTGCTGGCGCGTTCCAGCAGCGAGGCCAAGGTGGCGGCCGGCCATTGGCTGATGGCGGCCAGCAGCAACAGGGCGAGGAACAGCAGGCTGTAGCCGAGTCGTTTGCGCATGGGAATGGGAGTGTGGTCGCGGTCGGGATCGGTTGGGGGGCAAGGGCAGTCGGCGCCAGTTTGCCTCAGTTCGGCTCGGGCAGGCTGAACAGCGCGTCGATGCGCACCTGTCCGGGGCTGCCGGTGGCTTCCACCCGGCTTTGCACCAGGCGCAGCCGGGCATCGCGCTGCAGCAGGGCGAGCGCATCGAGCCAGCGTTCGAAGGGCAGCTCGGCCTGCAGCCGGAGCTGGCGCGCGCCGGCAGTTTGCAGTTGGCCGGCGCCCAGCTTCAGGCCGGCCTGAAGCAGCAGCGTTTCCGCCGTCTGCTGCAGGCTGGCTGCGCCAAGCGGCGGATTGACCGGCTGGCTTTGCAGCGCGCGGATGTCTGCCGCTTGCTGCTGCATGGCGGCCAGTTGCAGGCGCAGTTGCGGCAGTTGCTGACGCAGGTGCGCGCGCGCCTGATGGGCGTGCCACAGGCCGTTGATGAGCAGGGCGAGCACCAGGAAGACGGCCAGCGCGGCGAGAAACAGCCGTTCGCGCGGCGCGCGGGCTTGCCAGAAGGCGGCGAGCGCTTGCAGATACCGGCTCATGGATGGCTCCGCAGGGCAAGCACGGCTTCGATCGCGGCACCTGCGCTGCCGCTTGCCGGACGCGTATCGCGGATGACGACATCGAAACCACGGCGCGTCAGGCTGTCGCGCAGGTGTTCGACTGCGCCGGCATCGGCCAGGGTGAGCGTCAGTTCGAGGCGGCCCGTTGCATAGGTGATCAGGCGCAACTGAGCTGGATTCGGCAGGGAGGCGCTGGCGGCGGCAAGCAGGCTGAGGAAATCGTCCGCACCGGGTTGGCCGTGTTCGCGGCGCAACTGGTCGTGCAGGCGCTGCATCTGCAGGGGCGGATCGACGATGGTCTGCGCCTGCGGAAAGCTGCTGCGAAATTGCGCCGTCATTTGCTGGCGCAAGCGAGTTTCTTCGCGATTCAGCCAGGCCCATTCGCCGAAGCTGAACAGGCTGTAGATGAGCAGCGCCAGCCCGCCCAGCCACAGCGCCGGGCGCAGCGTGCCCCAGCCTTCGCCTGCCGTGCGTGGCGGGGCGAATTCGCCGGTCAATAGATTGCGCGCATCGTGGCCGGGCTGGTTGCGCCAGTCGTATTCGCCAGCCGGCTGCAAGGGGAGGCCGAGGGTCGCTTGCCAGGCTTGCAGTCGTGCCGCGTCGATGCTCACGCCGGGGGCGAGATGAATCTCGATGGCGGCAGGCAGGGTGCCGGCCTTGCGCGCGGCAGCGACCGCCAGGCGCAATTCCGCCGGCGGTTCGTGCAGGGCGTCCGGGGCCTCCGGGACGTTCGGGCCGCCGGCGAGGTCGAAACTGCAGCCCGCCTCGCTGGCCGTGCGCAGGAAGCCGGCCTGGGGCTTGAGGCAGAGCGTCCAGTTCGTGCTGGCGGGTAGCAGTTGCAGTTCGCTGATGAGGCGCTGCGGCTCGTAGCCGAGCGCGCGCAGCGTGGCGAGCAGCGCCTGCAGACGGGAACGGGCGATCGCCCAGACTGCCGTGCCTGTCGCCGTGCCGTCGGTTGCGGCAGCGTGTCCGGCAGGGCTGCCGACGACGAAATGTTCGTTCGCCGCATCGCCCAGCAGTTGCTCTTCGAGCGCATAGCCGATGACTTCCGCCGTGCGGGCGCGCGCCGTTTTGGGCAGGCTGACTGTAGCGAGCAGGCATTGTTCGGCCGTCAGCACCAGCTCGCAGCGATCGGCTGCCGGCCAGTGGCGCGGTTCGCCGTTGCCGCTTTGCAGCCGCGCGCCGCCGGCATTCAGCAGCAGCCACTCGCAACGCGTTTGCCGGCCGGGCCAGCCGGCCGGCAGGTAGAGGCGCAAGGTGGTGGCGGGCGGTTTGCTCATTGGCTCATCTACTCATCTGCTCATGGACGCGGCCTGGCTGCGCCATTCATTCAAACTTCTGCCAGACGATGCGCGGCCAGATGGCCGTGCGCTGCAGCAGCGCCTGGACGCGCGTGTCGGCATTGCCGTAGCGGGCGTGCAACGCGACGCTGAAGTGGCTGCTGCGGGTATCGAGGCGCTCGATGCCTGGCTGCATGATGTGTTCCTGATTGGCCAGGCGTTTGCGGAAATCGCCGATGTCGAGAAAGGGAATCCGCTCGCGCTCGGCAACGACCTGATGGATTTCCGTGACGGGAAAATCATGGAGAACGGCGCTCAGTACCAGCGCGCCGGCAGTATTGACGTTCAGCGGATTATAGCCGGGAAGCACGCTGACATAGGGCCGCAGGCGCTCGACGATGTCCGCCGTATAGCCGCGCACGCGCAGCAGGTTGTCGATGTCGGTGAGCTCGCGGTTGGCTGCGCGGTAGGGAGGCTGCAGGTTCAGGTAGTACGCGTCCTCGGCGCCATCCTCACCGTTCGCACCGGGCCGGTCGTCGGCGTCCAGCCAGTCGGCCAGGCTGCTGGCGAGTTGCGCCGGCAGTTGCAGTAGTTGCAGCAGACGGCGAAAAACCTGCAGTTCGGCTTCGTCGCGCCGGCCGTTGCGAACGAGGTTGTTGAGGTTGAATTTGCTCTGCTCGTCCGTGATGGCGCCGCCGATTTCGCCGCCTTCCGCCGGCATGGCCGGCACGCGGGTGGCCCAGGGTTCGCCGAGGTGGTCGTAGCGGCTTTTGCGCGCATCTTCGGCCAGCACGGCGCGCGCCCAGTCGATGCCGGCGCTGGCGAGCTGGCGTGCCTGGGCCAGGTCGCGGCGGGTTTCCATGCCGCGCAGCCAGGCGTTCTGCTGCCAGATCAGCGAGGTTGCCAGCAGCGTGGCCAGGGCAACCACCAGCAGCGCCATGATGAGCGCAGCGCCTTGCTGGCGCCGTGTCGGGGGCGGGCTGCTTTTCATGCGGGCAGGGCGAAGATGCGGCGCAGGCGCGTGCCGTCCTGCAGGATCAGTTCGATGGCGACGGCGCGCGGCAGCATGTCGTCGGGCGCGCCCTGAGGCGGCCAGTGATCCAGCCAGTTGCCGCCGTCGTCGAGATGCTCGAAGCGCAGGGCGCGGATGCCGTCGAGCAATGGATGGATGGCGGGGCGGGCGTTTGCATCCGGCGCCGGATAGGAATCCGTTTTTCTGTCCAGCACGGGCCAGAGCAGCAGTTCGAGCTGCGTACCGCGCAGGCGGTAGCCCAGGCGCAGCTCGTCGCGTCCGCTGGCCGACTTGCGGGTGAATTCGAGCGCGGCGCGGTCGCTCTCGTCCGCGGCATCGAGCGCGGCCAGCGGCAGTCCCTGCCAGGCCGGCAGCGTGGGCGCGTTGCTGTCATCGGCGCGTTGCGCCATGGCGCCGAGCGCGCTGGAATACATCGCGGCAAAGCGTTGGTTGAAATTGCCGTCCGCCGCCGCGCTTGCCTTGCCCGATCGGCCGTCGCGCGGCGCGCCGGTGTGGATGGGACGGCGTGCCGGCTGCGCCACGTCATTGCCGAAGCGATTGAAGAACAGGGCGATATCCTGCCAGCGCCGGCCGTCGTCGATCAGGTGATTGCCGTTGCGCGCGAGGTTATCCAGGCCGCGGTAGGCCAGGCTGGCGATGACGGCCAGCAGCGCGACGGCAACCAGCAACTCGATCAGCGTCATGCCGCCGCAGCCTTGGTGCCGGCGCCGGGAGCGGGTCATGCGGTGTGGAGATGTCGTGGCGCGGTGCATTTGCGATCAATAGCGTGGCTGGACGAGAAAGCCGCTCAGGCGGGCGAGAACGGGGCCGTCGGTGGTTCCTGCTCCGGCTTCAGCTTCGCCCTCGCGCACCTGGATGTCGATGCGGCGGAACTGGCTGTTGGCCGTGGGGCTGACGGTTTCCTGCCAGAGAAAGCGGCGGCCGCCTTGTTCGGCTTCGCCCCCGTGGTTGCCGGGTGCCGGCCAGTCGCGGCGGGCGCGATGTTCTTCGAGACGATCCTGGGCCACCCAGTCGGCCAGTTGGCGCCGTTGCAGTTCGGCGGCATGGTCGGCCGCTGCGGCGCCGGCGCGCAGCGCGGCCATCAGTGCCAGGGCGAGGACGGTCAGGGCGACGAGGACTTCGAGCAGGGTGAAGCCGTGATGCGCAGGCGGTTTGCCGAAGTTCATGCGGCCGCGCTCGATGCGCGTGCTCATTTTCCGTCCGTCACCGTGACGCGCCCGCTGGGCAGGCCGAGCACGGTGCTCGTCGCGACTGTCCGGTCTTTGCCGGCGGACAGGATGATGCGAAACAGCGGCGGATCGCCGCGCCGGAAGATCAGCAGTTCCCCCGCCGCCAATGCCTGGCCATCGACTTCGACGTGGCTGATGCGCACTTCGTCGTCGAGCCGGCGGCTGCGGAAACGATCATCCATGCCGACGGGCAGCCAGCGTGGCGTGGTGGTGAGCGCATCGTCGGCAAGCAGAAAATCGTAGCCGTTGTCGTGCTCGTGCATCGTCCAGGCCAGCCGGCGCTGGCCGGCCAGGGCTTCGGCATTGGCGCTTTCGAGCAGGCTGGCCAGGCGCACGGCTTCCGCGTCCAGCAGGCGGCGCGGGCTGGGGCTGATGCTGAGTGCGACGGCCGTGCTCAGGATGCCGATGATGACCAGCACCACCAGCATTTCGATCAGCGTGAAGCCGCGCTGCTGCATTGCAGAGGGTGAGGGTGGTGAAGAGCGTGGCGGGTTACAACTGCCAGTTGCCGATGTCGGCATCGAGTCCCGTGCCGCCGGGCGCGTTGTCGGCGCCGAAACTGAAGACGTCGATTTCACCGCGCAGGCCGGGATTCAGATATTGATAGGGATGGCCCCAGGGGTCCAGCGGCAGCTTTTCGACGTAGCCGCCGGGATTCCAGTTGTCGGCAGCGGGGCCGGCCTCGGGGCGGCTGACCAGCGCCTGCAGGCCCTGTTCCGTGGCGGGATAACGCTTGTTGTCGAGGCGGTAGAGCTTGAGCGCGCCGACCAGCGAGGCGATGTCCTGGCGCGCGGCGACGGCCCGCGCCTCGTCGGGGCGGCTCATGATCTTCGGCACCACCAGGGCGGCGAGGATGCCGAGGATGACCACGACGACCATGATTTCGATCAGGGTGAAGCCGCTTTGGCGGGGGGCAGGATGTTTGGACATGGCGGGTTCCCGGTGTTTGGACTGTTTGCACTATTGCAGAAGCATGTTGATTTCGATGATGGGCAGCAGCACGGCAAGAACGATCAGCAGGACGATGCCGCCCATGAACAGAATCAGCAGCGGCTCGAAGAGGCCGAGGGCGACGGCGGTGCGCCGGTCGAGTTCGGCCTGCTGCTGCACGGCGGCGCGCTCCAGCATGTGGGCGAGCGTGCCGCTGGCTTCGCCGCTGGCGATCATGTGGATCAGCAGGGGCGGAAAGAGTTTTTCCGCGCCAAGCGCGCGATGCAGCGGGTTGCCTTCGCGCACCAGGCGGATGGCCTGGTCGAGCGCGGCGCGCAGCACGCGGTTGGCGAGCACGTCGCGGGCGGTTTCCAGGGCGGTGAGCAGGGGCACGCCGCTGCCCACCATGATGGCCAGGGTGCTGGCCAGGCGGGCGCTGTCGAGAGTGCGCAGGTGGCGCCCGAGCAGCGGCAGTTCGAGCAGGCGGCGATGCCAGCGCAGTTGCAGGCGGTCGTCGCGCTGCAGCAGCCGGCGCGTGCCGAGGCTGGCGGCAATGAGCACGGGCAGCAGCCAGTAAAAATGGCTGCGCAGAAAATCGCTGATGAGGATCAGGGCGCGGGTGAGCAGCGGCAGGGTTTGCTTGCCCTGCTTGAAGACTTCGACGATCTGCGGCACGACGTAGGTGAGCAGGCCGACGATCACCAGCAGGGCGATCGCGCTGACCAGGGCCGGATAGAGCAGCGCCTGCAGCACTTTCTGCCGGGTGGCCTGCCAGGCTTCCAGATGATCGGCCAGGCGCAGCAGCAGCCGGGCCAGTTCGCCGGATTTTTCGCCGGCATTGACGACGGCGCGATAGATCGGCGGGAAGCTTTCGGCATGCTGGGCCAGGGCCGCGTGCAGCGTATGTCCGGCCAGGACTTCGGCGCGCACGCCGGCCAGCGTTTGCCGGATGCCGGCGGCACCGTGTTCGTGTTCATTCTGTCCGTTTTGCTCGATCAGCGCGGTCAGCGATTGTTCGACGGTCAGCCCGGCTTCCAGCAGTATCGCCCACTGGCGGGTCAGCAGGCTCAGGCTGCCGGCGGAGATTGCGCGCCGCGCCAGGCGCAGCGGCGCCGATGTCGCTGCACCTGCATTGCGCCCGGCGCCGGCAACGGGCGTGACGCTGATGGGGAACAACTGCCGTTCGCGCAACTGGCTGCGGGCGGCGCGGCTGGTGTCGGCTTCCAGCACGCCGTCGACCTGGCGTCCGCTGGCGTCGAGGGCCTGGTAATTGAAGGCTGCCATGCTGTGCCGCTTGCCTCGTCGACGGCTAGTCGCGGGTCACGCGGAGGATTTCTTCCAGCGTGGTTTCTCCGGCCAGCACCCAGCGCAGTCCGTCCTCGCGCAGGGGGCGGGTGCCCGCGCCCAGGGCATGCTCGCGCAGTGCCTGGTCGGCGCTGCCGGCATGGATCATCCGGCGCAGCGCATCGTCGACCTCGAGCAGTTCGTAGATGCCCATGCGTCCCTGATAGCCGGTGTGGTTGCAGCTTGGGCAGCCGTGCGGGTGGTACAGGTGGCGCGGCGCGGCAGTGGGATGGCCGGTGAATTGCGCTTCTTCCTCGGGCGTGGCCGGCCGCGCCTGCTTGCATTCCGGACAGAGGCGGCGCACCAGGCGCTGGGCGAGCACGCCGGCCAGGCTGGAGGCGAGCAGGAAGGGTTCGATGCCCATGTCGACGAGGCGCGTGACGGCGCTGGCCGTGTCGTTGGTGTGCAGCGTGGCCAGCACCATGTGGCCGGTGAGGCTGGCCTGCACGGCGATCTGCGCGGTTTCCAGGTCGCGGATTTCGCCGATCATGATGACGTCCGGATCCTGGCGCAGGATGGAGCGCAGGGCCTTGGCGAAATCCAGGCCGATGCGCGGATTGACCTGGGTCTGGCCGATGTGGGCCAGGTCGTATTCGACCGGGTCTTCCACCGTCATGATGTTCAGCCGCGTGGCGTCGAGGCGGCTGAGCGCGGCATACAGTGTGGTGGTCTTGCCCGAGCCGGTCGGGCCGGTGACCAGAAAAATGCCGTGCGGCTGGCGGATCAGGCGATCCACCTGGCCGAGCGTGTCGGCGGCCATGCCAAGGACGTCGAGATGCAGGCGGGCCGGGTCCTTGTCGAGCAGCCGCATGACGATGCGCTCGCCGTGGCTGGTGGGAATGGTCGAGACGCGCACGTCGATCGGCTTGCCGGCAATGCGGATGGTGATGCGGCCATCCTGCGGCATGCGTTTTTCGGCGATGTCGAGCTGGGCCATGATCTTGATGCGCGAAGCCATCGCCGCATGCAGCGCGCGGTGCGGGTGGATGACGTCGTGCAGCACGCCGTCGATGCGGAAGCGCACGGTCGAATGCTGCTCGAAGGCTTCGACGTGGATGTCGGAAGCCTGTTCGCGCACCGCCTGGGTGAACAGCGCGTTGATCATGCGGATGATCGGCGCGTCGTCCTCGCTTTCGAGCAGATCCTCGATGGGTGGAAGTTCCTGCACCAGGCGGCTCAGGTCCATTTCCTGGCCGATGTCGTCGGCCACCTCGGCGGCGGTCTGGTCGGTGCGGCTGTAGGTGGCGGCGAGTTGCTGCTCGAAGCGCGCCGGGTCGCACAGCGTCAGGCGCAGCGCGCGGCCGGTGTGGCGGCGCAGTTCGTCGAGCGCGGTCAGCGTCGTGGCGGCTGCGTCGTCGCGCACCTGGACGTGCAGGGCGGCATCATCATCCGCATCCGTGCCCGCATCATTGCCGACGACGATCAGGCCATGCGTTCTGGCGTAGCCGTAGGGCGGTCGCCAGCTTGCGCCGTTTGCCGTCATTCGCCGGCCTGCGGGGAGGCTGCCGGGCTGAATTCCAGCGCCTGGTTGAGTTTCGGCAGCAGGGGCGGCGCGGTTTCGTTGGCCATCAGGCGCACGCTGCCGGCGGCCTTCTTTTGCTCGCCGATGACGTAATCGTAGCGATCCCCGGTGAGTTTCCGGTAGCCGGCGGCATCGCGCACGATCTGCGGCCGCAGGAAGACCATCAGGTTGGTCTTGGTGCGCTTGCGCGTTTCGTAGCGGAACAGGGAACCGACGACGGGGATGTCGCCGAGCAGCGGCACCTTGTCCTTGCCGGCGCCGGCGCTGTCCTGGATCAGGCCGCCGATGACGATGGTCGCGCCATCGTCGACCACCACGGAAGTTTCTATGGAGCGTTTGTTGGTGCTCGGTCCGGAGACGTTGGACAGCGTGTTTTCCTGGATGCTGGAGGCTTCCTGGTAGATCTGCAGGCGCACCAGGCCGCCTTCGGAAATCTGCGGCCTGACCTTCAGCATCAGGCCGACATCCTTGCGTTCGTAGGTCTGGAAGGGCGTGGCCGTGACGCTGTTGCCGGTGGCCGCGTACTGGCCGGAAATGAAGGGCACGTTGCTGCCGATGACGATCTTGGCTTCTTCGTTGTCGAGCGTCAGCAGATTGGGCGTGGACAGGATGTTGGCATTGGCATCGTTTTCCAGCGCGCGCACCAGCACGCCCAGTCCGGCCGGATCCGAGATGATGCCGAGGTTGAGGCCGGGGGCCAGCCCCAGCGTGCCGGTGTTGCGCGCCTGGGCCAGGTTTTCGATGAAGCCGTTGAGGTTGCGGCTGCCCGCGCCGAAGTTGGTGCCGCCGACGACGGCGGTGTTCTTGCCGGAGCTGACGCTGCCACCCAGCCACTGGACGCCGAGTTCGCTGGCGCGATCCGAAGTCAGCTCGACGATGAGGGCTTCGACGAGCACCTGGGCGCGCCGCCGGTCGAGCATGTCGATGACTTGCCGCAGGTTGTTGTAGACCGGCTCCGGGGCGGTGATGATGAGGGCATTGTTGCTGGCATCCGCCTGGATGAAGCCGCCGGTCTGGGCGCTTGGATTGCCGGCAGCGTTGGTGGAATTGACGGGATTGACGAAATTGGCCGCGCCGGTCAGGCCATTGTCCAGCGCATTGCCGTCGCTGCCTGCCGCAGCGAGCGGGGCGGTGGCCGGGGATGCGCCGGCGGACGAGCTTGCCGCGCTGACGTCATTGCTGACGATGGCGCGCAGGGTCTGGGCAACTTTCACCGCTTCCGCATTCTTCAGATAGACGACATGGATGTTGCCGCTGTTGGCGGAAGGCTGGTCCAGGGAGGTGATCAGGCTGCGGACATGGCTGAGTTTGGTGGGATTGTCGGAACGCACGATCAGCGCATTGCTGCGGGTGTCGGCGTGAATGCTGACGCGCTGCTGCGGGTTGGCGACATTGCCGCCGTCGCTGCCGTAGATCCGGTTGAGCGTGTTGGCCAGGTCGATGGCCGAGCCGTGCTGGATGGCGATGATCTGCGGCTCCGTGCCATAGGGCGTATCCAGCGCGGCGATGATTTTTTCGAGGCGGTTCAGGTTGTCGGCGTAGTCGCTGATGACCAGGCTGTTGCTGCCCGGATTGGCGCTGACCGGATTGTTGGGGGCGACCAGCGGGCGAATGGCGGCGACCATGTTGCCGGCGGTTTCATGGCGCAGCGAAAACACGCGCGTCACCAGTTGATCGCCGCTGAGGCCGCGTTGCGTCGGGCCGGCATGCGTCTTGGCGTCCGCCTCGGGCATGATGCGCACGACATTATTGCTTTCCACGGCGGCAAAGCCCTGCATGCGCAGGGCCGAGAGCAGGTAGTGGTAGGCCAGCGACTGCGGAACGGGACGACTGGAGACGACATTCACCGTGCCCTTGACGCGCGGATCGAGCAGGAAGCTCTTGCCGGTGATCTGCGCGACGGCCTTGGTGACGGTTTCGATGTCGGCATTGACGAAGTTCAGGGTGACCTTGTCCTCTTCGGCATGGGCTGCCGTGGGCATCAATGGCAATGCGCCCAGCCACAGGCAGGAGATCAGCAGGAGAGCGGCCAGCGGGGCGCGGCGGCGCCGCGGCCCGGTCACGGATGGAACGATCTGTTTCGGCATGGTTGCCATCGGCTTGTCCAGTTTCTGGTTTCAGGCAGGGAGGTCGAGGAAGTCAGGGATTGCCGTGTTCCGGCAGGGACAGGGTGCGGGACCGACCGTGATGCAGCAACGTCACTTCACGCGCCAGAACGCGCTGCAGGACGATGCCGGGCGCGACTTCATCGCCTTCGCGCACGACTTCCGGCGGGCTGCCTTCGATGGCGATCAGCGCATAGGCCGGCCGGCCGTCTTTCTGGGCGGCGATGGCGCCGATGAGGCGGAGTTCGCCGGTCGCGCTGGATAGGTTGTCCGCACTGTTCGTGTTTCCTGTGCTGTCGGCGGTGCCGAACAGATGGTGCGCGCCGATGGCCTGGGCCAGACGCTGCGGGTCGGTTTCCAGCGCCGTCACCGGCGGCGTGCTCGTCGGCAAGGTCAGCGCCCAGTAGATGCTGGCGCATAGCCAGGCCAGCAGCATCAGCATCAGTCCGCTGGCCAGGTGACCTAGCCAGGGCGGCGGGGACAGCGGATTCATCGCGGATAAACGGGGCCAGGCAGGCATGGGTTTGCGAATGTGAGAATGCGTGAGTTCGTAAATTCGAGAATGTGCCGATGCGACGATGCGCACGTGCGGCCAGAGGCGGGCTGGGCAGTATAGCATCGCCATAAATGCTTTTCGGCCGGCCGGCGAAGCGGCAGGGCTGCGAGGTCTGCCGCTTGCAGCGGCGTTCAGCCGGTTCGGGCGTTGCGGCGCGCGCGCCAGGCTGGCAGCAGCGCCAGCAGGGCGAGTGTCACGGCCAGCTTGTTGCCCCAGCGCACATAGGGCGTTGTCCCACCGTAGCCCTGGACTTCCACCGTCAGTCCGGCGCTGATGAACGGTGGCAGCACGCCGATGATGCGGCCGTCCGGGGCGATCGCCGCCGTCATGCCGGTATTGGTGGCGCGCAGCATGGTGCGGCCGGTTTCCAGGGCGCGCAGGCGGGCGATCTGCAGATGCTGCGGCTGGGCCAGCGAATCACCGAACCAGGCGGTGTTGGACAGATTGATCAGCAATGTGGCTTGCGGCAGGGCGCGGATGATTTCCTCGCCGAACAGGTCTTCGTAACAAATGTTGGCGGCAATCTGCTGGCCGGCGATTTCCAGCGGTTTTTGCACGCGCGGCCCCGGGATGAAATCCGCCATCGGCATGTGCATCATGTCCATGAACCAGGCGAAGCCGGGGGGAATGTATTCGCCGAAGGGCACCAGGTGGGTCTTGGCGTAGTACTGCAGCTCTTGCCCCTGGCTGATGGCCAGGGCAATGTTGAGCGGGCCGCCGGGATAACCGGATTCGCGGGCGGTGGCGGCCACGCCGGTCAGCACCGGGCCTTTGTCCATCAGCATGGCCAGGTAATCGCGCGGAACGTGATCGAGAAGCATCGGCAGGGCCGTTTCCGGCATCACCACCAGTTGCGCCGGATGGGCGTGCAGCAGTTCGGCGTAGGTGGCCAGTGAGTAGGAGATACGGTCGGCATTCCATTTGCCGTCCTGCGGGACGTTGCCCTGCAGCAGGCTGACGGTCAGCGGCTCGCCCTGGGGTTGCGTCCAGTCCATGCGGGTCAGCAGCGCGCCGCAGGCGGGAATGAGCAACAGGACGGCGACGACCGCCATCCACGTGCCGCGTGTCTGGCGGCGCTGCAGGCCGAAGGCGATGAGCCCGGCCATGATGGCGGCGAACAGGCCGATGCCATAGACCCCGACGACGGCGGCATAGCCGGCCAGCGGGCTGGGCGGCGTATGGGCATAGCCGCTGGCCAGCCAGGGAAAGCCGGTGAGCAGCCAGCCGCGCAGCCATTCGCTCAGCGTCCAGCTGCCGGCGGCCAGCAGCGTGTCGGCAAACGGCCGGCCACTGCGCAGCCGCGCGAACAGCGCGCCGGCCAGCGCGGGAAACAGCGCCATGTACATGCACAGCGCCAGGGTCGCGCCAGCGGCGACCGGGGCGAACATGCCGGCCATGTCGTGCAGGCTGATGTAGACCCAGGAGACGCCGCAGAGGAAAACGCCGCAACCCCACAGCCAGCCCAGCCAGGCCGCGCTTCTGGCGGATGCGGCGCCGCGCCAGAGCAGGAACAGCGCGGCAAGACTGAGAACGGGCAGCGGGAACAGCGCGAACGGGGCGTAGCCGAGCACGCTCAGCGCGCCGAGCAGGAAGGCTGCGACGGGCAGGAGCCTGGCTCTATTCATCGAGCGGGATCAGGCGCTGCGGGTCGACCAGCAGCGTATGCACGCGCCGACTGTCGGCGCGCAGCACCTGGATGCGCAGGTTGCCGATCTGCACGACTTCGCCGCGCTTGGGCAGGCGGCCCAGATGCTGGAGGACCAGGCCGCCGATGGTGTCGAATTCCTCATCTGGCAGCTCGGTCTTGAAGGCCTGGTTGAAATCCTCGATTTCCGTCGTGGCCTTGACGCGGTAGCGGCCGGTGTTGTCGAGCACGATGTTGTCGCCGGCTTCGTCGAAATCGTATTCGTCGTCGATGTCGCCGACGATCTGTTCGAGCACGTCCTCGATGGTGACCAGGCCCGCCACGCCGCCGTACTCGTCGACGACGATGGCCATGTGGTTGCGCGAGACGCGGAATTCGCGCAGCAGGATGTTCAGCCGTTTGGACTCGGGAATGAAGACGGCCGGACGCAGGGTGTCGCGCAGGTTGAATTCCTTGCCGGCAAAGTAGCGCAGCAAGTCCTTGGCGAGCAGGATGCCGAGCAGGTCATCGCGGTTTTCGCCGATCACCGGAAAACGCGAGTGGGCAGCCTCGATGACGAATTCGGTGATTTTCTCGATGGGATCCTCGATGTCGACGACGTCCATCTGGGCGCGCGGCACCATGATGTCGCGCACCTGGATGTCGGAGACTTCGAGCGCGCCTTCGATGATCGAGAGCGCATCGGCATCGAGCAGGTTGCGCTCGAATGAGGTGTGCAGCAGTTCGAGCAGCTCTTCGCGATCTTCGGGAACGCGCGTCAGCAGCGCGGAAAGGCGTTCAAGCAGGGAAGGTCGACTGGATGGGTCCATGGGTCTGGTGAGTTGAAAGTGAAATCAGTGCGCGATCCGCTCGGCTCGATAAGGATCGGGAATGCGGAAGCGGGCCAGAATGCGGCGTTCCTCGTTTTCCATGCGCAGGGCGTCGGCATCGCTTTCGTGGTCGAAACCCTGCAGATGCAGCATGCCATGAATGACCAGATGGGCGAGGTGATGCCGCAGCGGCTTGTCCTGCGCCGTGGCTTCGCGCCGGACGACCGGTTGGCAGATCACCAGATCGCCGGCCAGTTGCGGCGGCGGGGCGTAGGGAAAGGACAGCACGTTGGTGGCATAGTCGCGCGACTGGCCCGCCTGGCTGCGGTATGCGTGGTTCAGCGCGCGGCCTTCCTCGGCATCGACGAAGCGTATCGTCACCGTGGCGCTATCGTTGACTGCGCTGGTTGCGCTGGCGGCGTTCAGTGCGGCACGCACCCAGCGGCGCAGTTGCGCGCGCGAGGGCAGCGCCGGATCCGCGCAGGCGTATTGGACGGCCAGCGACAGACGCGTTGAACGCTGCGCCCCGGGTCGGCCGTCAGGGATCTTCTTGCGCTGCCTGGTCATGGCTTTCGTAGGCGGCAACGATGCGCGCCACCAGCGGATGACGGACGACGTCCGCAGCAAGGAAATCGGTGAAGGCAATGCCGCGCACCTTTTCGAGGATGCGCCGCGCTTCGACCAGGCCGCTCTTCTGGCCGCGCGCCAGATCGACCTGGGTGACGTCGCCGGTGACCACCGCCCTGGCGCCGATGCCGATGCGCGTCAGGAACATCTTCATCTGCTCCGGCGTGGTGTTCTGCGCTTCATCCAGAATGATGAAGGCGTGGTTCAGGGTGCGCCCGCGCATGTAGGCGAGCGGGGCGATTTCGATGGCCTGGCGCTCGAACAGCTTGCCGACCTTGTCGAAGCCCATCAGGTCGTACAGCGCATCGTAGAGCGGGCGCAGGTACGGATCGACCTTCTGCGCCAGATCGCCGGGCAGAAAGCCCAGACGCTCGCCGGCTTCCACGGCGGGACGCGTCAGAATGATGCGGCTGACCTGGTCGCGCTCCAGCGCGTCGACCGCGCTGGCGACGGCGAGATAGGTCTTGCCGGTGCCGGCCGGGCCGATGCCGAAGGTGATGTCGTGTTCCTGGATCTGCTTGAGATACTGCACCTGGCGCGGCGTGCGGCCGTGCAGATCGGCCTTGCGCGTGATGAGTCCGCAAGATTTTGTGGCATTTGCGGCATCCGTTGACCTCGCGGCCGTCCCCTGATTGATGAGTTCGATCAGGTCGAGCTGGATGTCCTCGATCGGCAGCGGTTCCTTGCTCTTTTCGTAGAACAAGCGCAAGGCCGTTGCGGCGAGCCGGGCATTGTCGCCCTTGATGCGGAAGCGATCGCCCCGGCGGGTGAGCTGCACGTCGCAGGCTGTCGCGATCTGGCGCAGGTTTTCGTCGAGCGCGCCGCACAGATTGGCGAGCCGTTGATTGTCGGCAGGCTCGAGCTGGATCGAAAGCGAGGTTGCGGCAGAGTCCTTCAAGTGTCTTGGCGCGTATCCGGAAAAGCCAAATTCTGCCGGGAATCAGCGGCAATCGCAACACGCGCCATGCTCGCACGCCACGCATTGACAGCCTGCAAGGCTTCTGAAAGACTGCATACCTGCCGCATAGGATCGGCGTCGGACACCCGCTTGCAGTCAGCCCATCATCCCGTTTCATCACAGAAGGAAGGAGCCACCATGCAGAAGAACAGCCATTCCCCCTCCCTGGTTCGCCATGCCCTGCAGACACTGCCTGCCCTGGTTGCCGCCCTGTTTGCCGGCCATGCCGGCGCCTCGGGTTTCCAGTTGCTCGAACAGAACGCCAGCGGCATCGGCAATGCCTTTGCCGGTTCGGCCGCCGTGGCCGAGGATGCCAGCACGGTGTTCTTCAATCCGGCCGGCATGGCGTATCTGACGCCGAATAAAAAACATCTCGCCTTCGGTCTGGATTTGATCAAGCCGCAGGCAAAGTTCTCCGATCGCGGCAGCGTGGCCGCCTATCAACAGGTTCTGGGTAACGGCAACGGGGGAGATGCCGGCGATCTGGCGTATGTGCCGCATGCCTACTTCGTCATACCCCTCAGCCAGCAGATCAGCTTCGGCCTGGGGATGGGCGCGCCCTTTGGCTTGAAGACCGAATATGACCCCGACTGGAATGGCCGTTTCCATGGCATCAAGTCCGACGTCAAGACGATCAACCTCAATCCTTCCCTGTCTTTCAAGCTGAATGACCAGATTGCCATCGGCGTCGGCGCCAATTGGCAACGCCTGAAAGGGGAATTCAGCAGCGCGGTGAATTACGCCGCCTTGATCGGCTATCTGCACGGCCAACCTGGTCTGGGAGGCTTGGGCTTGAACGGCTTGATCCCAACGGCCGGTTACGGTTTTTCCAACATTAGCGGCGATGACTCCGCCTGGGGCTATAACCTGGGCGTCCTCTGGCAGGCCACTCCGGCCACTCGCCTGGGGTTGTCCTACCGCTCCGAAATGAAGTACCACGTCACCGGCACCGCCGGGTTCACTCCGAATGCCAACCTTGCTACGGCACTCGGTCTGATTGCCACCAACATCAGCCAGTCTACGGCGGACGCCATCGCCGCCGGCCTGCCGACGCGCGGTGGCGCGGTCTATATGGATATCAAGCTGCCGGATACCTGGATACTCAGCGCCCAGCACCGCCTGGATGATCGCTGGGAATTGCTGGGCGATCTGTCCTGGACCGGCTGGTCGAAGATCCAGTCGCTGGATTTCTATTACGCCAACGACAACTCCCTGCTTTCCGGCACGCCCGAACGCTGGCGCGACACCCTGCGCGTGGCGCTTGGAACCAACTACAAGCTGGACGGGCAATGGACTCTGCGCGGCGGCCTGGCTTTCGATGAGGCGCCCGTCCCCGACAGCACGCGCACGCCCCGCCTGCCTGACAGCGACCGTACCTGGCTGTCTTTCGGCGCCCAGTATCGAATGGATGCCGACAGCAACCTGGACATCGGCTATAGCCACCTCTTCGTGAAGAAATCCAGCATTTATGACGATGGCGGCAATCCCGCCAATTCCGGTGTCCTCATCGGGGGTTACAAGAACAGCGTGGACATACTCGGCGTCCAGTACTCGAAGCAGTTCTGAGGCGTCTCGCCTCCATCTTGCCCCTGGCGTTCCGTTGCCCGACGGTCGCCAGGGGCATCGTCGTTTACTGTTCGTTGTTTGATGCGATGCGCTGGCCGCCGCGAGTGTTGCACTGGCTGCGGCATGCGTACGGAGCGATGAAACGACGAAATGATGAAACGCAGCGCTCCCAGGGATTTTGGCCTGGACCCGCCTCGGCAATAGAATGCTCTGCTGTTCGATCTGAGGCATGAGCATGGATTTTTCTAGCCAGAACACCAAGGCGCGCGACATGGCGCAGGCGCTGGTTGCCGGTTTCGACCGGCACTACCGGTTGTTCCGTAATTGTTCGGCACAGGCCAAGGAATTGTTCGATGCCGGTGATTGGCAGGGCGTGCAGCGCGCGGTGCGCGAGCGTATCGCCTTCTACGATGATCGCGTCAGCGAAACGGTGCTGCGCATGCAGCGCGAATTCAAGGCGCTGGAGGATGATGACAACGTCTGGCGCCAGGCCAAGCTGGAGTTCATCGACCTGCTGCTCGACCACAAGCAGCCGGAGCTGGCCGAGACGTTTTTCAATTCGGTGTTCTGCCGGATTCTGCACCGTACCTATTTCAAGAACGATTTCATTTTCGTGCGGCCGGCGGTGTCGACGGAATATCTGGAGTCCGATCCGCCGATTTATCGCAGCTACTATCCGAACGACAGCGGTTTTCGCAGCGTGATCCGCAACATCCTGCTGGACTTCGGCTGGCAACGGCCGTTTGCCGACATGGAGCGCGATATCGACCACGTCTGCCTGGCGATGGAGCAGCACCTGGGCGAGTGGCCGGAGCGCGAATACAACCTGCAGGTGCAGGTGCTGCGCTCGGCCTTCTACCGCAACAAGGCCGCCTACATCATCGGCAAGGCGATCAACGGCGCCAATGAATATCCGTTCGCCGTGCCGATCCTGCATTCGGCGGAAGGCGAGCTGTACGTCGATACGATCCTGCTGGATGCCTGGCGCATCGGCACGCTGTTCTCGCTGTCGCGCGCCTACTTCATGGTCGATATGGCGGTGCCTTCGGCCTATGTGCAGTTTCTGCGCAGCATCATGCCGGGCAAGCCGCGCTCCGAGCTGTACACCATGCTGGGGCTGGGCAAGCAGGGCAAGACCACGTTCTTCCGCGATCTGATCGAGCATCTGCAGCATTCGCAGGATCAGTTCATCATCGCACCGGGGATACGCGGCCTGGTCATGCTGGTGTTTACCCTGCCGTCCTATCCTTATGTGTTCAAGCTGATCAAGGATGTGTTCGGCAGTTCCAAGGATGTCGATCACGCGACGGTGCGGCGCAAATACCAATTGGTCAAACAGGTCGATCGGGTCGGCCGGATGGCCGACACCCTGGAGTTTTCCAATGCCGCGCTGCCCAGGGCGCGGTTCTCGCAGGAACTGCTCGACGAGTTGCAGAGGCTGGCGCCTTCGCTGATCGAAGAGGAGGGGGAATACCTCGTCATCAAGCATCTCTACATCGAACGCCGCATGCAGCCGCTCAACATGTATCTGGAAAAGGCCGAGCGCGAGGGGCGCGAGGATCGCATCGAGGATGCCGTGCGCGAATACGGCAACGCGATCCGAGAACTGGCAATCGCCAATATCTTTCCCGGCGACATGTTGTGGAAGAACTTCGGCGTGACGCGCTATGGCCGGGTCGTCTTCTATGACTACGACGAAATCGAATACATGACCGACTGCAATTTTCGCCGCATCCCGCCGGCGCCCTATCCGGAGATGGAAATGTCCGGCGAAGTCTGGTATTCGGTTTCGCGCAATGACGTCTTCCCCGAGGAGTTTTCCACCTTCCTGCTGACTTCGCCGCGTATCCGCGCGGCCTTCATGCGCCATCATGCCGACCTGTTCGATGTGGCCTTCTGGCAGGAAACCAAGGAGGAAATCAGCCGTGGCGTGGTCAAGGATTTCTATCCCTATCCCGAGGCCATGCGTTTTTGCAACCTGTATGGCCCGGGCTGTACGGATTGCGCGGGCAGCGGCAGCAAGGCATGAGCAGGCTCATCCTGTTCAACAAGCCACATGGCGTGCTGACCCAATTCACGGCTGCCGATGGCCGGCGGACGCTGAAGGATTACATCCCGATTCCCGGCGTCTATGCCGCCGGCCGGCTCGATGCGGACAGCGAGGGGTTGCTGTCGCTGACCGACGATGGCCGCCTGCAAAGCCGCATTGCCGATCCGCGCCACAAGCTGCCGAAAATCTACTGGGCGCAGGTGGAGGGCGTGCCGGACGCGGCGGCGCTGCGGCGCATGGCGAGCGGGCTGGATCTGGGTGATTTTCGTACCCGCCCCTGCCGCGTGCGGCCGATCGACGAGCCGGCCGGACTCTGGCCGCGCGATCCGCCGATTCGTTATCGCCAGGCGATCCCCACCCAGTGGCTGGAGATCGAGCTGCGCGAAGGCAAGAACCGCCAGGTGCGGCGAATGACGGCGAAGATCGGCCATCCGACCTTGCGCCTGATCCGCTGGGCGATTGGCGCCTGGACGCTGGCGGGGCTGGCGCCGGGGCAATGGCGTGAAGCCGATGCCGCAGAGTTGGGGTTGAGCTTGGGCCTGGGCTCGACAACAAGATTTTGAAACCGCCGAAGTTTTGCAATAGGCTATCGAGCCGGCTTTTTTGATTATTTTCCCCTTACGATTCTCCTGCGCCATGTGGAACCTATCCTTGAAACCATTGCTGCAAATTCTCGGGTTCCCGATCGCTGCAGTCGTTGCGGTTTTGGGCCAATCCGCTCCGGCCAGAGCCGAGGGCTTGCTCGAACTCAACATCGGCATTCATCGCATCCATGCCGAAGTTGCCAACACTCCGTCCAGCCGTAGCCAGGGCTTGATGTATCGCAAGCAGTTGCCGACCAATCACGGCATGCTGTTCGTTTTCGTCCAGCCCGCCGTGCAGTGCATGTGGATGCGCAATACCCTGATTCCTTTGTCGGTTGCCTTTATGGACGCGCAGGGGCGCATCATCAATATCGAGGAAATGCAGCCGCAGACCGAAGATCAGCATTGCGCCGGGCAGCCGGCGAAGTACGCCCTGGAAATGCCGGGCGGCTGGTTTGTCCAGCGTGGCATCAAGGCGGGCATGCCGATTGACGGCGTTGACGGCGCGTCAGCCGGTTTCTGATCGGTTCGCCTCCCTGCCCAATCGCCCGGTACCTGGGTTTTCTGCCGGCAGCGCCGTTTCGGCCTCGGGGGGAAGGGTGTACCTTCCTCTTTCGTGGGCTACAATCAAGTTGCAGGTGCCGGTTGCCTTGGGCTTGACGACATCGCGGGGTGTTGTGCCGATGGCCGCGCGGTGTGAATGAGCGCAACGGCCGTGGCGACGATAACCATGGCGATAACCGCGCCGATAACCGATAACGACGAGGAGGAACGGCAGATGAGACCCATATCCTATATCCTGAAGGCCAGGTCCAGCCGAACGGTCCATTCGACCACGCCGGACGCCACGGTATTCGAAGCCCTGCGGCTGATGGCCGAGAAGAATGTCGGTGCCCTGCTGGTGATGCGGGGCAAGGAGATCGTCGGCATTTTTTCCGAGCGCGACTATGCCCGCAAGATCGCCCTGTTCGATCTTTCCTCGCGCGATACGCCGGTGAGCAAGATCATGTCCTCGCCGGTGATTTTCGTTTCGCCGGGCCAGACCAACCAGGAGTGCATGACGATCATGACCAGCAATCGCCTGCGTCACCTGCCGGTGCTGGAGGATGGCGAACTGGTCGGCATCGTGTCGATCGGTGATCTGGTGAAGGACATCATTGCCGAGCTGGAGTTTTCCAATGACCAGCTGGTCGATTACATCCACGGCGGCCACGGCGTCAGCGACTCGCAGACTCAGCAGTTGTCTTAGCGGAAACGCTGAACACTGAGGGCTCGACACTCGAATACTGCACACAAGCGGCAACACGGTAGTGGCACCGTGTTGCCGTTCCCGTTCATTTCAGCCACGACGAAAATGGACGAAACCGGTTTCGTTCAGTCGCGGGATCGGCGCACCGTCCATGCTGGAGGAGATTGCTATGGACAAACCCATGACCCAGGCTCTGGCACGGTTCTGTGTCGATCAGAGCGATTGTTTCAATGCGCGCGACTGGCTGCGGCTGGTTGAAATCGATACGAGAGTCGTCGCCCTGGCGGCGAAATATCTGTCGATGACCAGTTGGTACGGCCATGAAGACGATCTGGCCGAGATTGCCGAGCGGCTGTATGACTTCGACGATGACAGCGCGGCACTGTACCGTGAGTCGCGCATGCTGGACTTCGACCTGCCGTATTTTTCCTCTGCGGTGCGCTTCGGCATCGCTCGGTCGCATGGCCTGGTTGCTGCGGATACGGATACGCGCGGCAAACTGGCGATGCTGCGCCGAACGGGACGCTCGCGCCGGCGTTTCGACGGGGTTGCGGCAGGCTGAAGCCAGGCGGGCGGGCTCGGTTGGGTCGGTTGCCTCAGTTAGGCTCGCCCGGCCGGATGATGAACACCTTCGGGTCGTCGCCGTGTTCCAGCAGTATGCGGCGCACGCGCTGCTGCCAGGCGGTGGCGAATGAGCGTCTTTCCTCGGCGCTGGCTTCGTTCTTCAGGCAGCGTTGCATGAGGCCGGGAACGTTCGGTTCGCCGGGCACCTGGCGCAGGTTGGCTGCTGCATCGATGTACGCGTGGGAAGCGGCGTTGCCGCTCTCCATGTCCAGGCGGGTATAGCGGATTTCCAGCGGAATATCGGCATTGAAGGCGAGCAGGTTGCGCCGATCGTAGCGGCCGGCCAGACCCTTGAAGCCGGTGTCCACGGTTGCGCCGGTCAGCATGGAGACGACGTTGGCGATGACGCCGGTCACGCCATCCAGTTGATCTTCGCGAAATTCGACGCGGATTGCGCCGCGCTCCGGAAGTTCGTTGGCGCCGTACAGCGCGTGCAGCGCCTGGCGCGTCAGCCAGTAGGCGCCGGCCACGGTCGGGCAGGAGTGGCCGGCCAGTTTGACGGCATCGAGATAGCTGTATTCGATCAGGCCGCCTGTCGTGGCGCCCAAAAACTCTGCCAGCGGATCGCGCAGTGTCAGTGTGGGGACGACGGAAAAGAACTCGGGTGTCTGCATGGTGAAATCCTGAAAATGGCGTGTTACACGTTACGTTACTGTGTAGCGCGTTGCATAGTGCGCTTGCGCCGGGCGGTTCTCAGCACGGCGAACAACATGGTAACGATGAACAGGGCCAGGGCGATGCCGTTCATGATGCCTGCCGGCGCGCGCAGGTCGATGGCGGCCGGGAGCAGGTCGGCGATCACCCGCAGCAGCAGCGAGGCGTGCAGCAGCAACCAGGGAACGTAGAAGAATGGATGGTAGTCGATCCTGACCTTGGCGACTGCCGGAAAGATGATCGGCGCGTGGCCGAAGATCATCGAGAAAACGAAGCCGAGGAAAATGCTGTGCAGGGCCGCATCTCTCAGGGGCGTGCCCGCGGCGCTGCCGGCAAAGCCGCCCTGGACGCCCAGCAGCCCGCCGACGATGAGCCAGAGATAGCCGCCCAGCAGGCACAGGGCGATGAAGCGGGTGAGGCCGGTTTGCTTGACCGTGCGCCGGGCAATGTCGTTACGCAGTAGCCAGATGGATAGCGCAACCAGGCCGGCGGCGAACACGCCGAGGCCATCGGCTTCTGCCCAGAACGCGAGCGTCAGGCCGGCCAGCATGGTTGCGATGATGACGGCAAAGCTGCGCTGCACGATGCGGGTGGTCGGCAGAAAGCGGGTCAGTTCCAGGCGTTCGCCGGCGATGGTCAGGATCAGAAAAGCCATCCACCAGGGAACGGCCGCAAAAATATTGCCGCTGAGCCACCAGGCCAGGTTGCCGATCAGCCAGCTCAGGGCGCCGAGGGCGAGGGTGGCCAGATAGAGCGCCGGGTGACGGAAGAACAGCAGGCTACTGCCGAAGCTCAACGTGGCGCCGGCCAGGCAGAACAGCAATTGGGCGACGGAAACCGGCCGCCCGGCGAGCAGCGCCAGGCCGCCCAGACCGGCGGCCAGCGGCGCCAGAAAGGCCCAGCCGCGCATCAGGGCCACAGCCCGCTCCAGGCTGATGACCGTACCGAGAAAGGCGGCGATCATCAGCGCGCCATGGACGCCGGCATGGCTGGCGACCGCTGTCGGAATATCCACTGCCAGCCGCGCCAGTCCGGCCAGTACGCCGACGATCAGCGAGAGTACGCCGAGTATCAGCAGGGGCAGACGGGCAGCGGGTGGCAGGGGAGGCATGCAGGTCTTTGTCGTCTCAGTGTCCGCAACCGCGCGCGCTGGCCGTCGTGCCGGCCGCCGCCTTACCGATGCGCACGCGCCAGACGGCCGGGCCTTGTTCCAGATAATCCCAGGTGAATTCGCCCTTGGATTCGGACTGGAACTGGTAGAACAGCGGCTTCGGGTCATGGTCGTTGACCAGCAGCAGGCCCTCGCCCGCGGACAGGCCGTCATAGGTACTGAAAATCAGCGGATGACGCTCGCGCGGCGGGATGGTGCGCACGTCGATGGTGGTCTTGATGTTTTCTGCGGTGCTCATGAGCTTCTCCTGTGGGGATGGGATGAATCGCGGATCACCAGCCATAGTGCGCGCGGGCGTCCTTGCTCATCATCGAGGGATGCCACGGCGGCTCCCAGACCAGCCGGACTTCCGCCTGCACGTTCTCCGGAAGCTGGGCACGCAGGACGGCTTCGACGTTCTCGACGATCATTTCACCCATCGGACAGGCCGGCGAGGTCATGGTCATCTCGACCCGCACCGACTTTTCGTCGTCGCTGGCTTCGACGCGATAGATCAAGCCGAGGTCGACGATGTTCATGCCGACTTCGGGGTCGATCACTTCGCGCAGGGCGTGAAGCAGGGCTTCGAGATCGATGGGAGCGGAAGCCGTGGTGTCGGTGGTTTGGTTGGCTTGGGACATGGCTATGAAGATGTATCAAAGATACATGTACAAGGCTATCACCGGCAAACCTTAAAAGCAATACAAAAAATATATCTTAAAGGACGGTGGCTCAGGCTGTGGGCTCAGGCTGTGTTCAGCAGCCTGGCGAAGGCGTGTTTCTTGCCCATCAGATCGGCCAGTGTGTACTCGTCCAGCGTGTCGAACAGGGCATTGAAGGCGCGGGTCAGGATGCTGTTGAGCTGGCAGGCGGGTGCGACGCAGCAGGTGTTTTTGGCGGGATCCATGCACTCGACGATGGGCGCATCGCCTTCGCTGGCACGCACGACCGCACCCAGGCGAATTTCTTCGGCCGGTCGCGCCAGGCGCACGCCGCCGCCTTTGCCGCGCAGGGATTCGATGACGCCGCTGCGGGCAAGCTGGTGCACGACTTTCATCAGGTGGTTTTCGGAAATGTCATAGGCTGCGGCGATTTCAGGGATGGTCGCCAGCCGCTCGGGTTCGAGCGCCAGGTACATCAATACCCTCAGGGTGTAGTCGGAAAAAGTGGTCAGGCGCATGGCGATGTCCAGTAAAGATGTAAGCGCAATATTGCTTTAAGCGGATTTGGTTGCTAACATTAAGTTGTATCTGGAATATACCTTATGTCGTCGCCGAGCAGGAGGGCAATACCATGGATCAGGAATCTCATCGCGACGTTACCGTCGATTTGCGCAAGATCGTGGCGGCTGAGCGGCGGCCGCTGGTTTTCGACAAATTCCTTCACATGCAGCCCGGCGAGACGCTGGAGCTGGTGCATTCCCATCATTCGACGCCCTTGCGCTATCTGCTGCTGGCCGAGGCGCCGCGCGGTTTTACCTGGGCATATCTGGAGCAGGGGCCGCAGTTGTGGCGCATCCGCATACGCAAGGAACCGCACATGACGAAAGCCGCTTCCGGCGCCGATGCGGCGGAAATTTCCGCATTGCATTGAGTGTTTCCGGATTGTGACCATGAACAAGCCAGTCGAAACGCCATTGCTGGGATTGTCTGCCGGTGCGCAGTCGAAGTGGACCGAGGAGCGCATCCTCGACATCAGGCGCTGGACGCCGAAGCTGTTTTCCTTCCGCACCACGCGTCATCCGGGCTTCCGTTTCGTGCCGGGGCAGTTTGCCCGACTGGGTTTGCCGCTGACCGCCGATCCGTGCGGAGAGGCGGTGTGGCGCGCCTACTCGATGGCCTCGGCAAGTTATGACGAACACCTGGAGTTTTTCTCCATCGTGGTGCCGGGGGGTGAATTCACGACGCGACTGGCAAGCCTGCAGACCGGCGATTGCATCCTGGTCGAGAAAAACAATTATGGTTTTCTGACGACGGATCGTTTCGTTGGCGGGCGCGATCTGTGGCTGCTGGCCAGCGGGACCGGGATCGCGCCTTTTCTGTCGATACTGCGCGATCCGCAGGTATGGCAGGATTACGAAAATCTGATCCTGGTCTATAGCGTGCGCGAAGCGCGGGATCTGGCCTACGAGGCAGAGCTTGCCGCGTTGCCGCAGCATGAGCTGCTGGCCGGGCTGACCGAAGGCAAGGCGCGTCTGCACTATGTGCCGGTGGTGACCCGCGAGCGCGTGCCGGGCATGCTGGACGCCCGCATCACGCAATTACTGGCGGATGGCCGTCTGGAAGCCGCCACGGGTTTGCCGCTCGGCGTGGAGCGCTCGCGCGTGATGGTTTGCGGCAATCCGCAGATGGCGGCCGATCTGCGCAAATGCCTGATGGAGCGCGGTCTTCAGGTTGGCCGGCGCGGCAAGCCGGGGCAATTGGCATTTGAAAACTATTGGTGAATTGCCGGTCGAGGCATCGAAGAAAGGAGTTGAGCCGCATGCGACGCAGTCCGCATTTGTTGCAGCTGTCCCGCGAGCACCACACGGCATTGGTGCTGGCCAAGCGTGCCCAGCGTCTGGCCAGGGGAACGGCGGCGGCAGCACAGGAATTCATGGACGAACTCCCGGCGGTGTTCGAGCATGAACTGGAGCCGCATTTCCAGGTGGAGGAAATCGCCCTGCTGTCGGCCTTGCGGGATGCGCAAGCGGCAGATGGCGCGGAGGATGTCGTGTCCATGGTCGAGCGCACGCTGCTCGAGCATGCCGGCTTGCGTGAGCTGGCGCGCAGGATCGGCGGGCAGGATTTCTCCTCTTTGGCCGTCTTCGGCGAACTGCTCGATGGTCACGTGCGCTTCGAGGAGCGCGAACTGTTCAATCGCGCGGAATCACTGCTGTCGCCCGAGGCGTTGGCGCGGATCGACGAGGCGCATCGGCAGATGGGCGCCGGCTGTCGCTCCACGCTGCCTTCATGAGCGAATTGTCTTCAGACAAGAAAGATCGAGGAGGAAATCATGTCCATATCCCATGCCGCTTCCGGTGAGTTGATCGATGTGCGCCCGTTGGGCGACGGGTTTCACGACAAGGCTTCGGCAACCCTGGTGCGCGCGGAGCATCTGGAAGTCTTCCGCATGGCGCTGCCGGTGGGCAAGGTGCTGCAGGAGCATCGGGCCTCGGGAACGATCACCATACAGTGCATCGAAGGCGCGGTGGAGCTTGAGGCGCACGGCGGCAGGCAGCGGATGTATCCCGGCAGCATGGTTTATCTGACGGATGCCGAGCCGCATGCGGTGACGGCGCTGGAGAATTCATCGCTGCTGATCACCGTGCTGCTGCATCGAGCCTGAGATACGGCCGGCTCAGTCGAGTCCGGCCAGCGCCTGTTCGAGATCGGCAAGCAGATCCGCCGGGTCTTCAAGCCCTACCGAAATCCGGATCATGGCATCGCTGATGCCGCGCCGCAGGCGTTCTTCCGGAGAAAAATCGCGATGCGAGGTGGTGCTTGGCTGGGTCGCCAGGCTTTCGACGCCGCCGAGGCTGGGCGCCAGGCGGATCAGGCGCAGCCGATCGACGACGCGGCTGGCTTCCGCGCCGGAGCCGTCGATTTCCACGGTCAGCATGCCGCCGAAGCCGCTCATCTGGCGTTTGGCCAGTTCATGGCCGGGAAAGGAGGGCAGGCCCGGATAGAGCACGCGCCGGATTTTCGGATGCCGCTCCAGCGCGGCGGCGATCGTGGCCGCATTCCGGTTCTGGCGCTGGACACGTACTTCCAGCGTGCATAGGCTGCGCGAGAGCAGGTGCGCCGTTTCCGGGGCGATGATCTGGCCGAGATTCTTGCGCCAGGCGGCGATGGGGGCGAGCAAGGCCGTGCTGCCGCTGACCACACCCGCCGTGATGTCGCTGTGGCCGCCGAGGTATTTGGTCGCGCTCTGCACGACCAGATCGACACCCAGCAGGTGAGGCTGCTGATTCACCGGCGAGGCAAAGGTGTTGTCCAGCGCGACCAGCGCGCCATGGGCATGCGCCTGGGCGGAGATTGCCGCGATGTCGATGATTTCGAGCGTCGGATTGCCCGGCGACTCGAAATACAGCAGGCCGGTGCCGCGCTTCAGCAGTTCCGCCAGACGATCAAGCTCGCTGCCGAGCAGGGCCTCGGTGTGGATGCCCAGCAGGGAAAGTTGCTCGCTGAGCAACTGCCATGTGCCGCCATAGACGTCGCCCACGCAGATGACGCCGCGCCGGCCGTGCGCCAGAAAGAGCGCGGAGATGGCCGCCATGCCGGCGGCGAAGGCGAGCGCTGCTTCGGCATGGTTGAGCGATGCCAGTTTGGCTTCGAGCGCGTTGATGGTCGGGTTGCCGCCATAGCGCGTATATAGGCAGCCCGGTTTGCGCCCCTCGACGACATCCAGCAAGTCGGCAGTCGTGTCGAAACTGAAGGTGGTCGTCGAATACAGCGGGGTGCGCGGAGAGCCGTAGGCGTCGGAAATTTCTCCCGCGTGGATGGCACGGGTGGGGAAACCGTGGTGGCCGTCTTCGTCGTCGGTTTTTGACATCGTTCGCAGTGCGCAGGCGGGCGGGTCGTTGCCGTCCCGCCGCGCTTCACCTCAAGGGGAAAGGTGACGATTCTGCCATGCCTGAATCAGACCGGCAGCATCACCAGCGACAGCAGCAAACCCCAGACGAGCATGCCGGCACCGAAGACCACCTGGGTGATGGTGGCCGCCTCGATGTCTTCCTTGACGGCGCACAGCGCGCGCACGCCTTGGTAGATCAGGGCGCACGACAGGCAGAGCGCGACGAAGGACAGCGCCACATTCACTGCGAGGCTGGCGACCAGCAGACCCAAGGATGAGAGCCACAGCGGGATCGGCGCAATGGTGGCGAGCAGATAGGCGTTGCGGTAGCTGATCTTGCCATGCCAGTTATCGGCTGCCTGGTGAATCAGCCAGCCCATCAGGCTGACCGAGAGGATTTCGCCAAGAAAGAAAATGACGGCGATGCTGCTCCAGGATCTGCTCTCCAGGCCCTGGATGAAGGCGTCGCTGTAATGGCTGCCGGCAAGATAGATCATGGCGGGCGGCAGCAGCGAAAGCGGCAGAACCAGCAACAGGAACAGGCGGGCGACTTGCGAATCTACCTTCGCGATCTCCGGCCAGACGGCTTTGGAGGAGAAGGGCATTCTGGAAATGGTGGCGATCTTCATGGTGGTCTCCTGTCTTCAGGTATGCTTGCCGGGCGGCGTCATGGGCCATGGCCCATGGACTGCAGCTTCAAGTTCGCGATGAAATATATCACGACGTGATACAATTTGACGCATGGCGTTTGTTTTGTCAAGTAGGAATATGGCTGAAACATCGGATCTGACGAAAGAGGACTATCAGCGGCTGGCGCATTTTCGTTATCGCCTGCGCTGTTTTTTGCGGCTCAGCGAATCCTTGTGCCAGGAAAGCGGCATCACGCCGCTGCAGTATCAGTTGCTGCTGCAGTTGAAGGGCGGTTTGGGGCGGGAGTGGGCAAGCATCGGCGAGCTGGCCGAGCAGTTGCAGGCCAAGCATCATGGCGTCGTGGCGCTGGTCGATCGCTGCGTGAAAGCCGGCATGGTCGAACGCCGCGCGGGGCGCGAGGATCGCAGGCAGGTGGAGGTGCATTTGCTGCCCGCAGGAGATCGACTGGTGAGGCGCATTGCCATGCTGCATCAGGACGAGCTGAAACTGTTGCGTGAGGAATTCGCCGCGCCCGGCTGGTTGCCGGCGCAGTGACGAGGTGACGGGAAAGGAGACCAGCGATGGCCGGGGGATCATGGAGCTGTCCACACGAGGTCGATGGCCTTTGCAGCAAGGTCAACCATCTGCCCTGCGATCCGGGCATGAAGGGCTGCGTGCTGGCGGGACGCTATTTCTTTTTCAGCGATGACAAGAAAAATGAGCGACTGCGCACCAAGCGGGCGCGCGAGGCGGTGCAGGCCGGGGACGAAGGTGCGGACGAAGCACTCTCACCTGCTCACGCAAGACAGGGCGATGAACATGAATGAAGTCCCGCGCATCAAGGGCTGGCAGTGCATCGGCTGCGGCAAGGTCGAGGCGCCGCAACCTTGCATCGGCGTGTGCCAGGATCGTCTGGTGGAACTCGTCGACGCGGCGAATTACGACCTGGCGCTGGAGCGGATACGCGCGCTGGAGGCCCTGTTGAATCGGGTGGTATTGATCACGCCGCGCGCCGGCGAGTGGGAGCGCTCCTATCGCCTGCTGCAACGCCAGGCGCGCGAGGCGCTGGGCAAGCAGTAAATCAGCGGATAACCGGCAATAAAAACGCCGCGATCAGCGTTGCATGATCGGCGGCGTTTTTGTCGGTGCAATCGGTACCGACGATGGTCTGCCCGCAGGCAGTTTCAGGTATCGGCTACGCGGACAAGCGCAGATTGATACGAATCATCAACGTCGCAGCTTCGATAGACTCTCCCCTCCGTAGTTGATATTGTGGTGACGCCTTGCGAACTCATGGGTTCACGGGGTGTCACGCTTTTCTTTATAGCCGGGATCCGGCGAAACGCCAGGATGATTTTTCAGGCTGGCGAGATCCTGCGGCGTGTCGATGTCCATGAGTACGGCCGGATCATTCATGTCGAGCGTGATGACTTCGTGGTGGTGCTGCTGCAACAGGCTGCGCGCGCCCTGGTCGCCGGTCAAAGTCAGGATCTGCGGGAAAAAACGGCGCGGCCAGAGCGCCGGATTGCCGCGCCGTCCGGCATGGAGTGGGACGATGATGGGAGCGCGCTCCAGGTACTGGCCGTAAGCCTCGATCAGTCGATCGAGATGGGCGGCATTGACATGCGGCATGTCGGCCAGCAACACCAGCACGGCTTCGGCATCGTCGGGCAGGCTGCGGATGCCCAGGCACAGCGAGCTGGCCATGCCTGCGGCGTAATCCGGATTGTGGACGCGGGTGAGACGCGGGTTGTCGCCGCCGGCGAGGGCAGCAATTTCTTCGCCGCATTTGCCGGTGATCAGCGTGACCGAGCTGGCGTTCGAGGCCAGGGCGGCATTGACGGCGCGCAGTACCAGTGGAATGCCGTCGATCTCTGCTAGCAGCTTGTGCTGCTCACCCATGCGCTGCGATGTGCCGGCGGCCAGGATCAGCGCGGCAACCCTGGGCGGCTGCGGACGGCGCGCAGCCATCGGCAGACGGGGCAGAGGCGATTCGGTATCCGCAGGGTTGCCTGCAGTATCGCTGAGTGAGTCGCGGAATGCGCCGGGCTGCTGGCGAATCAGGCCGCCGACGCCCATGCTGGCGATTGCTTCGGCATCCAGCGGCAGATTGGCGATCAGGCGCTGCAATACCCAGTCCAGGCCATTGAGGCGCCGCGAGCGGGCGCAGCCGGGCAGCACCAGCAGCGGCAATTCGCCGAGGCGTGCAAGCAGCAGCATGTTGCCGGGCTCGACCGGCATGCCGAAGCGTTCGATCCGGCCGCCGGCCGCAATGATGGCGCGAGGCACGAGATCCCGCCGATCCTTGGTGCCGGCCGCGCCGCTGATCAGGATCAGATCGCAACCGGCGGCTTTTGCCTGGCGAATGGCGGCAGCAATGGCCGGTTCCGTATGCCGGCAATGCAGTTCCAGGGCCAGCCGGCTGTGCAGGCTGGCCAGGCGCTGCCGCGTCACCTCGATGATGGCGGCGGGCGATGGTGCGCGCTGTTCGGGCAATTGGGTGACGATCAGGGCGGCCCGTCTGGGATGCAGCGGCGCAACCCGCAGGGGCGGCACGGCGAGAATTTCGCTGCAGGCGGCCAGCGTCCGGCGCGCGATGGCGGCCGGAACGATCTTCACCGTGGCGATGACCTGTCCCTTGCGTACCTGGGACCAGGGCGGCAGCGTGCCGATGGCAACGGTTTCGGCCAGGAGATTGGCACGGATCACGCGTTCGCCGTCGACGACCAGAATGCCGGCCTGCGTGGCATGCAGATTGCAGCGCCCACCGACGGCCGTGCGCGGCGCGCTATGCGGCCCGGCGAGAAGCGCTGCCACGCTGGCGGCGGCAGGATTTTCGGCAATGACTTCCGGGCCGAGCCGCGCGCCGCTGACGGTGGCGATGCCGGCGGCCTGCAGCATCGCCACATCGCCGGCCGTGAGCAAATGTCCCTTGCGCAGACGCAGCGCTGGTGTGCCGTCGTCCGTCGGCCGCAGATTCAGACTGTGGGCGAGCAGGATGCCGACCGCTTCTGCAACGGGAAATTCACCGAAGAGAAACGGGTCTGGTTGGGAGGCGGGGGGCGGCATGCGGGTGTGCTGTTGCGGCAGAACCTGGGGCAGGGGACGTATCTTACGGTTTTTGCCCGAGGCGGCAAATTTTCGGTTGGTAGAATCGGCAAAGGGTAAAACAAAGGGCAGCCATGGCTGCCCTTGGTTCTTCCGAGCGCGGCGGCGCTTATTTCACGCGGTTGCGGTATTCGCCGGTGCGGGTGTCGATTTCGATCTTGTCGCCGATGTCCACGAACAGCGGTACCGAGATTTCGAAGCCGGTACCGATCTTGGCCGGTTTCATGACCTTGCCGGAGGTATCGCCCTTGACGCCGGGCTCGGTGTAGGTGATTTCACGCACCACCGAGGTCGGCAGTTCGGTGGAGATGGCCTTGCCATTGTAGAAAACCACTTCGCAGGCCATGCCGTCTTCCAGGTAGTTGAGGGCATCGCCCATGTTCTCGGCATCGACTTCGTACTGGTTGTAGTCGGCGTCCATGAAGACATAGGACGGTTCGGCGTAGTAGGAGTAAGTGACTTCCTTGCGTTCGAGAACCACCACTTCGAACTTGTCATCGGCCTTGTACACCGTTTCGGTGCCCGAACCGGTGAGCAGGTTCTTCATCTTCATCTTGACCACGGCAGCGTTGCGGCCGGATTTGTTGTACTCGGACTTCAGCACCACCATCGGGTCGGCGCCGACCATGATGACGTTGCCGGTACGGATTTCCTGTGCGGTTTTCATAATCTATCCTGCCTCAAAAGTCAGCCCAAAATTATAGCAAATTTTCACAAAAAGACACCAGACGGCTGGCCAGATCCGGTTGTGCGGCTTGCTGTTTGCTCCAGCTTCTGGCGTGAGTTGCGTACTCGCTCAGATGTCGAGCGTAGGACTGCCAGGCCGATCCGGCAGCCAGGCTGTCCGCAGCGTCTGCAGTGTTGACCGTGTTCCAGGCTTGCCAGAAGTCGCGCAGGGCGGTGGCGGCGGCCGTCGGCAGGCCAAGGCAGTAAAGATCGAGAAAAGCCTGCAGTTTGGGCAGATGCGCCGCTTCGGCCTGCGGGTAGAGCTGCCAGACCAGCGGCCGACCGGCCCACAGCGCGCGCGCGAAGGAATCTTCACCGCGCACGAAGTTGAGATCGCAACTCCAGAGCAGCAGGTCGTAGTCTTCCTGGCGGACGAAGGGCAGGGCATGCAGGCTGAGCTGCCCATGGCGATGGCTATCCGGCGCCTGCAAGTTCGGCCTGCCGAGTATGGCCGAGGCTTGTTCCAGCGCGCGGCCTTGCGGCACCAGGCAACGCACCGGTTGCCCGCCTGCCGCCCAGGTCTGGAGCAAAGCGGGCAGTGCCGGATTTTCGTAGCAGAACAGTGAGATGGTGAGCTGTTCCGGATCCGGGGCGGGCAGGCCGAGCCGATTGTTGGCCGCTGCCGGATCGGCTTGCCAGGCGTCGCGTCGCTCCAGTAGCCGGGTTTCGCGCAACAGACCGCCGCTGGCGCCGTCGAAGCCGGGAAAGAAGAAATATTTGGTCAGCGGCAGGCGCGGGTGCGGCGAGGCGAGTCCGTGGCAATCGCGGGTCCAGCGCTCGGCGCTCAGGTATTCCAGGTTGATCCAGATCGCCGGCCTGCCGCGTTCGGCCATGGCGGCAAGATAGTTCTGCGGCAGCTCGCAGGCGAAGGCTTCGATGACGACGTCGGCAACATCGCCCGGCTCGAAAGGAGGAAAGGCCGCTGGCCAGCGGCGGATATCGACGCCGTGCAAATATTGTTGCGGTTGTGCCGGATCGAGTTCGGGGCAGAGTGGCTGGAAGCTGGCGAGCTCATCCACCCACAAGCGCACCCGCAAACCGTGTTCGGCCACCAACTGGCGCGCCAGTCGCCAGCAGACGCCAATGTCGCCATAGTTGTCGATGACGTTGCAGAAAATATCCCAGCGTTTTTGCGGCATTGCTGGACAGCGTCCTGTCGAAGAGGTCAAAATCCCAAGATTCCAGATTTCCGCTGGTTTGGCAAGAAGGAGAGGCCATGCGACTGCTGCATACGATGATCAGAACCGGCAATCTCGAGCGTTCCATCGAGTTCTACACCCAGGTGCTGGGCATGCGCCTGCTGCGGCGCAAGGATTATCCCGAAGGGCGGTTTACCCTGGCCTTCGTCGGTTATGGCGATGAAGAGGCGCATACGGCCATCGAGTTGACGTACAACTGGGGTGTCGACAGCTATGAGCTGGGTACTGCTTTCGGTCATCTGGCCATCGAAGTGGCGGATGTTTATCAGGCCGTCGAGGAGATTCGCCGCAAGGGCGGCCGGGTCGTGCGTGAAGCCGGACCGATGCAGGGCGGCGCGACGGTGATTGCTTTCGTGGAAGATCCGGACGGCTACCGTATCGAGCTGATCGGCAGGAAGACTGCCTGAAAAACTTCACGTTCCACACGCTACTCTCCACACCCATCTTTCATCACCTTCCATCGAGACGATAAGTCCCGCTACCCCATGCTTGCCAATTTGCCGCCGCTGACACGGATTTTGATCATTGCCAATATCCTGGTTTTTCTTGCCCAGGGATTGTTCGGCCCCGCGCTGATTGCCTGGTTCGGCCTCTGGCCGCTGCCGGTGCCCGGTTTTGCCGGCTATCCTTCCTTTCTGCCCTGGCAACTGTTGAGTTACGGCTTTCTGCATGGCGGGCTGACGCATCTGTTGTTCAACATGTTTGCCCTGTACATGTTCGGCAGTGAGCTCGAGCGCGTATTTGGCAGCCGGCGCCTGTTCAACCTGTATTTCGTCAGCATCGTCGTCGGCGGCCTGACGCAACTTCTGGTCTTGAGCGGCACGGATGGCGTGCCGGTGCCTACCGTCGGCGCTTCTGCCGGCGTTTTTGGCTTGCTGCTGGCTTTCGGCCTGTTTTTCCCGCGTCGCACGCTGGTTTTGCTGTTTCCGCCGATTCCGCTGCCAGCCTGGCTGTTCGTCACGCTGTATGGATTGCTGGAATTGCTGCTGGGCGTTTTTTCCAGCCAGTCGGGGGTGGCGCACTTTGCCCACCTGGGCGGCATGCTGGGTGCCTGGCTGGTAATCCGTCAATGGGCCAGAAGACGCTGAAGCAGGGGCGCATTGACTTTCACGCTATAATCAGCGGCTTGCAAAAAAGCCGGCGCGACCTGCGCATAACCTGAAAAACATAATTAAAACAGTGCATTTCCGCTCGGTGTCCGCTGCAATGCGGGTGTGGATGCGGAATGCCGGAACGATTTGACCGATGCAGCATATCCGCAACTTTTCCATCATTGCCCACATCGACCACGGCAAATCCACCCTGGCCGATCGCATCATCCAGTTTTGCGGCGGCCTGTCCGATCGGGAAATGGAAGCCCAGGTGCTCGATTCCATGGCGCTCGAACGCGAGCGCGGCATCACCATCAAGGCGCAGACGGCCGCGCTGCGCTACAAGGCGCGTGATGGCCAGATCTACAACCTGAACCTGATCGATACGCCGGGTCATGTCGATTTCTCCTATGAAGTGAGCCGCTCGCTGTCGGCCTGCGAAGGCGCCTTGCTGGTCGTCGATGCCTCGCAGGGCGTGGAAGCGCAGACCGTGGCCAACTGCTACACGGCGATCGAGCTGGGCGTCGAAGTGGTGCCGGTGCTCAACAAGATCGATCTGCCGGCGGCCAATCCGGATGGCGCGCGGCAGGAAATCGAAGACGTCATCGGCATCGATGCGACGGATGCCATCCTCGCCAGCGCCAAGACCGGCCAGGGGGTGGAAGACATCATCGAAGCGGTGATCGCCCGCATGCCGCCGCCCCAGGGGGATCCGGCAGCGTCATTGAAAGCGCTGATCATCGATTCCTGGTTCGACAGCTATGTCGGCGTGGTGATGCTGGTGCGCGTGGTCGATGGCATGCTGCGTCCCAAGGACAGGATCCGCCTGATGGCCGGCGGCAGCACGCACCTGTGCGAACAGGTCGGCGTATTCACGCCCAAGTCGCAGGCGCGCGAGCAGTTGTCGGCCGGGGAAGTGGGCTTCGTCATCGCCGGCATCAAGGACATCAAGGTGGCCAAGGTCGGCGACACCATCACCCGCGTCGATCTGCCGGCCGCCGAACCGCTGGCTGGCTTCAAGGAAATCAAGTCGCAGGTCTTCGCCGGCCTGTATCCGGTCGAGCCGAATGAATACGACAGCCTGCGCGATTCGCTGGAAAAGCTGAAGCTCAACGATGCCTCGCTGAACTACGAGCCGGAAGTCTCGCAGGCGCTGGGTTTCGGGTTTCGCTGCGGTTTCCTCGGCTTGCTGCACATGGACATCATCCAGGAGCGGCTGGAACGCGAGTTCGATCAGAATCTGATCACCACCGCGCCGACCGTGGTGTATCAGGTGATTCTGCGCGACGGCACGGAGCTGTTCGTCGAGAATCCCTCCAAGCTGCCGGACGTCGGCAAGATTGCCGAGACGCGCGAGCCCATCATCACTGCCACCATCTTCGTGCCCGAGGAATATCTCGGCGCGGTGATCACCCTGTGCGAACAGAAGCGCGGCAGCCAGGTGAATCTGCAATACCGTGGCCGCCAGGTGCAACTGACCTATGAAATGCCGATGGCCGAAGTGGTGATGGACTTCTTCGATCGCCTGAAGTCGGTCTCGCGCGGCTATGCCTCGCTGGATTATGAATTCAAGGAATATCGCGCCGCCGACGTGGTCAAGCTGGACGTGCTGATCAACGGCGACAAGGTCGATGCTCTGTCGGCCATCGTCCATCGCCTGAATGCGCAGTCACGCGGCCGCGCCCTGGCGGCCAAGATGCGCGAACTGATCCCGCGCCAGATGTATGACGTGGCGATCCAGGCGGCGATCGGCGCCAACATCGTGGCGCGCGAAACCATCAAGGCGCTGCGCAAGAACGTGCTCGCCAAGTGCTATGGCGGCGACATCACGCGCAAGAAGAAACTGCTGGAAAAACAGAAAGCCGGCAAGAAGCGCATGAAGCAGGTCGGCAGCGTCGAAATCCCGCAGGAAGCCTTTCTCGCCGTGCTGCGTGTCAATGACAAGTGATTCCCTAGTATCCTAGACGATTCTTTCAGGCGCCTGCCATGAATTTCGCTCTCATCCTCTTCGTTCTGGTCATCGTTACCGGCATCATCTGGTGCCTGGATCACTTCTGGCTGAAGAAACGCCGTCCGGCCGATGCCAGGGATCCCTGGTGGGTGGAATATGGCGCCAGCTTCTTCCCGGTGATCCTGGTGGTCTTCTGTCTACGCTCCTTTGTCGCCGAGCCGTTCAAGATTCCCTCGGGGTCGATGATTCCGACGCTGCACGTCGGCGATTTCATCCTCGTCAACAAATACGCCTATGGCGTGCGCCTGCCGGTCATCAACAAGAAAATCATCGAAGTCGGCTCACCCCAGCGTGGCGACGTGATGGTGTTCCGCTATCCGGAGAACCCCTCGCTCGACTACATCAAGCGCGTGGTGGGCCTGCCGGGCGACAGGATCGCTTATCTCAACAAGCGCCTCAGCATCAATGGCGTCGAAGTGCCGGTCAGGCCGCTCGATGATTTCCTCGACAAGGATCGGCTGACCTACGTCCCGCGCTATGCCGAAACGCTGGGGAATGTCGAGCACCAGATCCTGGTCGAGCCGGAGAGCCCAGAGGCGCCGGCCTTCATCCGCCAGGTGGCGCCGTTCCCGTTCCGGGAAAATTGTCTTTACAATGCCGAGGGCGTTGTCTGTGAAGTGCCGGCCGGGCATTACTTCATGATGGGAGACAACCGCGACAACTCGCGTGACAGCCGTTTCTGGGGTTTCGTGCCGGATGAAAACATTGTTGGCCGGGCCTTTTTCATCTGGTTCAATTTCAACGATCTGCAGCGGATCGGTGCGTTCCACTGAAGCGGCGTGATTCGATAACAAGCGCAGGGGAGGAGTTGATGAGGCAGACGCTATACAAGCAAAAAGGCATTACCCTGACCGGCCTGCTGTTCGTCGGCGTGGGTTTGGTGCTCGTTGCTGTGCTGGCCATGAAGGTGGTGCCGGTCGTGGGCGAGTATTACACGACAGTGGATATCGTGAAGGCGACGGCGAATGATACTGCGCTCGCCAGCGCCGGCATGGCGCAGATACGTTCGGCCTATCAGCGTCGCGCGTTGGTCGCCGACGTCGATTCGGTGGGGCCGGATGATCTGGATATCGGCAAGGAAGGTGGCCGTATCGTCATTTCTTTCGCCTACGAGAAAAAAGTCCATCTGTTCCGCAACGTCAATTTGTTGTTCGAATTTACCGGCAGCAGTGCCGAGTGAGCGATGCGGACCGAGCGGCTGGAGCGCCTGGAACGCGCGCTCGGACATACCTTTCTACGTCGCGAACTGCTGCAGCAGGCGGTAACTCACCGCAGTTACGGCACGCCACACAATGAGCGCATCGAGTTTCTCGGCGACAGCGTGCTCAACTGCGTGATTGCCGCGCGCCTCTTCGAACTCTTTCCAGGCTTGCGTGAAGGTGAACTGTCGCGTCTGCGGGCGAATCTGGTGCGCCAGGAAACCCTGTTCGCGATCGCTCAGGAGCTCACGCTGGGCAACTATCTGCGGCTGGGCGAGGGCGAATTGAAGAGTGGGGGTTTTCGCCGTCCGTCGATTCTGGCCGATGCGCTCGAAGCGCTGTTTGGCGCAATTTTTCTCGAGGCCGGTTTCGAGGCGGCGCGCAGTGTGATTCTGCGTCTCTACGACGCTCAATTCAAAGCCATCGACCCGCGCCAGGCCGGCAAGGATCCGAAGACCGCGCTGCAGGAAATATTGCAGGGGCGCCGCCTCGCCTTGCCGCAATACGTGCTGCTGACGACGCGCGGCGAAGCGCATGCGCAGGAATTCGAGGTCGAATGCCGGGTGGCGGAACTGGATGTCTGCGTTCGCGGCATCGGCAGCAGCCGGCGCAGCGCCGAGCAGGAAGCCGCGCAGCAGGTCTGCCGGATACTCGACGGCAGATGACTGGATGATGGGATGATGCCGGAACGTCCTTCCATGACGCAAGAATTCCGCTGCGGCACGCTGGCCATCGTCGGGCAGCCCAATGTCGGCAAGTCCACGCTGCTCAATCAACTGGTCGGACAGAAGATCAGCATCACTTCCAAAAAGCCGCAGACGACGCGTCACCGGGTGACCGGCATCCTGACGACGGATGAAGGCCAGTTCGTTTTTGTCGATACGCCGGGCTTCCAGACCCGTCATGGCGGTGCGCTGAATCGCACCATGAATCGCAGCGTGACCCAGGCCCTGGCCGAAGTCGATGTCATTCTCTGCGTCCTCGAGGCCGGCCGCTGCGGCCCCGCCGACCGGGCCATTTTCAAGCTGCTGCCGGTGGAGCGGCCGGTGCTGCTGGTCATCAACAAGGTCGACCAGCTTGCCGACAAGGGCAAGCTGCTGCCCTTCATCGATCAGATCAAGGATGAGTTCGATTTCGCCGAAATCCTGCCGCTGTCGGCCATGACCGGCAAGGGAACCGACGTGCTGCTGCGCACCGCGCTGCGCTACCTGCCCGAGCAGCCGGCATACTTTGAAGAAGATGAAATCACCGATCGCAGCGAGCGCTTTCTGGCTTCCGAACTGCTGCGCGAAAAACTGTTCCGCAGCCTGGGTGACGAGTTGCCCTACGGCATGGCGGTGGAAATCGAACGCTTCGAGCAGGAAGGCGGGCTGCGTCGCATCTTTGCCGCCATCATCGTCGACCGGCCGCAACACAAGGCCATCGTCATCGGCAAGGGCGGCGAAAAGCTCAAGGCCATGTCGAGCGATGCGCGGCGCGACATGGAGCGCCTGTTCGGCGGCAAGGTCTATCTGGAAGTCTGGGTCAAGGTGAAAAGCGGCTGGGCCGACGATGAGCGTGCGCTGAAGAGCCTCGGCTACGAGTGATGCGCAGGCGGCAGACGATCCCGGACGACACGAGATAGCGTCATGAGCGGCAACAAACAGCGCATCGACGGACAGCCGGCCTATATCCTGCATAGCTATCCCTATAGCGAGACCAGCCTGATTCTCGATGTGTTTACGCGCGATCATGGCCGTCTACCGCTGCTCGCGCGCGGGGCGCGCCGCCCGCGCTCGGCCTTGCGCGGCGTGCTGCAGGCTTTCCAGCCGCTGGAGCTGGGCTGGTTCGGCAGTGGCGAAGTGCGCACCCTGGCCAAGGGCGAATGGCAGGGCGGCATGCCTTTGCTGGGCGGTACGGCCCTGATGCTCGGCTATTACCTGAATGAATTGCTGCTGCGTCTGCTGCCGCGCGATGATGCGCATCCGCTGCTATTCGATGCGTATGTCGCGGCCTTGCAGCGCCTGAGCGGAATGCGCGCGGGTGATGAAGCGGTGACTGCACTGTTGCGGCGTTTCGAAAAAAACCTGCTGGGCGAGCTGGGTTACGGTCTGACGCTGGAGCGCGATGCCGAGAGCGGCCGGCCCATCGAGGCCGAACGCTGGTATCACTATCGCCTTGAACGCGGCCCGGTGGAATTGGGGGCGATGGAAGAAAACATGGGCCTTGCCGGCACGACGAGCAGCCAGCGCATGCAGGCGATCCGCGGCAAGACCCTGCTTGATCTGGCGCGCGACGACTACACCGATACCCGTACCTTGAGCGAAAGCAAACTGTTGATGCGCTTGCTCATCAACCATCATCTTGCCGGGCAGCCCCTGCAGTCGCGGCGCGTTTTCATGGAGTTGCAGGAACTGTGAATCAGCATTCCCATCCCCTTCCCCTCGAACTGGGCGTGAACATCGATCACGTCGCCACGCTGCGCCAGGCGCGCGGCACCTCCTATCCCGACCCGGTGCGCGCCGCCTTGCTGGCCGAGGCCTGCGGCGCCGATGCGATCACGCTGCATTTGCGCGAGGATCGTCGCCACATCCAGGATCGCGACGTCGAAATCCTGCGTGAGCGGCTTGCCAAGCGGATGAATCTCGAAGCGGCGATTACCGGGGAAATGCTCGCCTTCGCTTGCCGCATCAAGCCGCATGATGTCTGCCTGGTGCCGGAAAGACGCGAGGAGCTGACCACCGAAGGCGGGCTCGACGTGCGTGGCCGCCTTGCCGAGGTGACGGCCGCCTGCGCGCGTCTGGCTGCGGCGGGTTGCCGGGTTTCCCTGTTCGTCGATCCGCAGCGGGAACAGCTCGATGCCGCGCGGGCTGCCGGCGCGCCGGTGGTCGAACTGCACACCGGCCGCTACGCCGAAGCCGTTGCCGCGGATGCGCAGCAAGAGGAACTGCGGCGCATCGTCGCGGCGGCGGCCCATGCGGCTGAAATCGGCCTCAAGGTGAATGCCGGCCACGGCCTGCGCTTCGACAATGTCGCCGCGATTGCGGCGATTCCGCAGATTGCCGAATTGAACATCGGTCATGCCCTGGTGGCCGATGCCATTTTCATGGGCTGGGAAAACGCCATTCGCGAAATGAAGCGGGTAATGCTGGCCGCCCGCGCTGCAGCGGCATCCGCCAAGTGATCTTCGGCATCGGTACCGACATCGTTTCGGTGCGGCGTTTCGAGCGGCTCTGCCAGCGCCACGGCGAGCGCGCGCTGAAGCGCATCCTGGCGTCTGCCGAACGCGACGACTGCCGCGCCAGCCCGGTGCCGGCGCGTTTCCTGGCCAAGCGCTTTGCCGCCAAAGAGGCGCTGGGCAAGGCGCTCGGCACCGGCGTGCGGGCGCCGCTGTTGCTGCCGGCCATCCGCATCGTGCATGATGCGCTGGGCAAACCCGGCTTCGAATATTCCACCGCGCTGGCGGCACATCTGCAGGCACGCCAGCTCGTGGCCCATCTGTCCATCAGCGATGAGCAGGATCAGGTCATCGCCTTCGTCATTCTGGAGCAACGATGAATTCCATGCACCGCCCCTTGTCCTTGCCCCTTGGGCCATTGATGATCGACATCGCCGGCATCGAGTTGACCGAACTGGATCGCCAGCGCCTGTCCCATCCGCTGGTTGGCGGCATGATCCTGTTTGCGCGCAACTATGAGAATCCGGAACAATTGACCTGCCTGTGCGCCGAGATTCACGCCTTGCGCACGCCGCCGCTGCCCATCGCGGTGGATCACGAAGGCGGCCGCGTCCAGCGTTTTCGCGAGGGCTTCACCTGTCTGCCGCCGATGCGCGCGCTCGGCGACTGGTGGGACAGGGAGCCGGAAGCCGCGCTGGCGGCAGCCCATGACATCGGCTACGTATTGGCCACGGAGCTGCGGGCGCGGGGCGTCGACCTGTCCTTCGCGCCGGTGCTGGATCTGGACTACGGTGCCAGTGAAGTCATCGGCAATCGCGCCTTTCACCGCGACCCGCGGGTCGTGGCCGCGCTGGCCGGCGCCCTGATCGACGGCCTGCACCAGGCCGGCATGATCGCCTGCGGCAAACACTTTCCCGGCCATGGCCACGTTGCCGCCGATTCGCACGTGGCGATCCCACGCGATGAGCGCAGCCTGGACGAGCTGGCCGAGGACATGGCGCCGTATCGCGGCCTGGCGCTCGACGGCGTGATGCCGGCGCATGTCATCTATCCTTGTGTCGATGCGCAGCCGGCAGGCTTTTCCTCACGCTGGCTGAAGATACTCCGCGAGGAGCTGAACTTCGACGGCGTGATCTTCAGCGACGATCTGTCCATGGAAGGCGCCAGCGTCGCCGGCGACATCGTCGCTCGCGCCGAAGCCGCCTGGGCGGCGGGTTGCGACATGCTGCTGATCTGCAACGATGCCGATGCGGTTGCAGCAATCCTGGCGCGCTGGCAGCCCGCGCAGGACGACGCACGCTTCCGGGAAAGCAGCCAGCGCATCGCTCGCCTGCTTCCATGCGGCCCGGCACCCGTCTGGGCAGCCCTAGCGCAGGATGCCGTCTGGCAGCGGGGGCGTCAGCTCATTTCCAGTCTGGCGTGATGGCGTAATCGACGCTACGCCGCTGCACCCCTGCGCCGCTGCGCAGGGCTGACGGAAAACCAATTTTCCCCGGCAGCCTGTTTGGGGGGGCTGGCCGCTCTACCGGCGGCAATGTTGCCATTCTGCCCATCTCAGGACTGAGCTTCCCTCGGTTCCTTGTCTGCCAAAGAGCGGCTTCATCCATCCAGGTTTCGATCTCCGAGGGCGGCAGATCAAACGCACGGCTTGCTTTCGACACCGTAATCTTGCCCTGCGGAATTTGAATCACCAGCGCGCTCTTGCGCTTGGCTGTCCAAGGCTTGATTTTTCCTTCCATCACCATGCTCATTGTTAACCTCCTTCAAGGTTAACGCCCGAGCAGGTTTTTCCTGGGCCAATACACAAACCCACGGCGGCAAATGACGCAAGCTGGGCGCAAGCGGCGTGACGCAGATCTCATGCGGGATGCAAATCTATAACTTTCGCCATATTGAAATGGCATCGTGCCTCAGGTAATCTGGCGGCCTGCAAATCGAGACTCATCGTCAGGCGAGCGAGCCTCCCGGCAAGAGGCGCAAGACCGACCCTTGCGCTAGCGAAGAACGAATAACAACAACATGGAAACGCAGACGATGCAGTGGGTTGGGCGGCAAACCAACGATAAACAAACGCGAACGGCGCTATCAATGAAGCTCGGTGCTGGCGGGACGACACAGCAGCGAATCAAAGCTGGAGGGCGGCAATGTGACTGCCGAGTGTTTCGCCCAGACCGTCAACCGGCTCAAGGACAAAGCCGTGATGATTTTCATCAACCTTCAGATGCCCAAGGGCTTACTGGTGAATAAGATGATGAATATGGACAGGTATGCGGTGTATGTGATTTTAGTGAGGGAGGAAATGTGATCAACAAACAAGCGATTGATAGAGTTTATGAACTATCACAGATTTGTACCATTGGCTCTTTAGTAGTGTTAATTCCATTTCTTGCTTACGGTATATGGAGTGATTCGATTCGGTATCCAGAACCGATTCCTAAAATTTTTCATGATGTCAAATTTCGGGTTTCTGGAGCTGCAAGATCCCCGGCTACCATTATTGTTGCCGACAGTGAAGGAAAAATGTTTTTCTCCGATTGTAATGGTCTGGGGACATTGGTTTGTAGTGATGAAAAGTACTGGAAAATGTGGCATTCAGCCAAACAAATTGAAGCTATTGAGGTAGGGCCGAGACGTGGAATAATCAAATCCATTTTAATGGATACAAGTAGAACCATATCGATCGACAACACAAAAGTGAAAGCATGGCTTACAGACAGTAACCGTACTCTATGGCAGGGAATTTATGGCTTGTCAATAGTATTTTGTTTGTCAATTACATTTCTCTGTATTTCTCGTCAGTTACGCTCCACAATTTTTGGAGAAGAGTAAAAATGTCTAACCCAACCACCGTAACACTTATTCTCAGCAATTTAGGCGGCAAGCGGATGCGATCAATGGAACAATTGCTGCCTCAGCTAAACAGACAGCAATTGTACTCCTCTGAATATAAAGAAAACTCCATATATATGGGTTTGATAAAATAGGAGTCACAATGATCGCCCCAATTCCATTAGTCAAAGTACTAAAAAAATCGGCAGGACTAGTGCAAGCAACCTGCATTACCCTAATACCACTAAGTATTTTTGGGTGCAATCCACCAGAGCCCGAGCATTTAATAATCAAAGATCTTAAAGAAAAGGTCAGCAATTTTTACGAAAGTAAAAGCCTAACTGAACTTCTCCGTATAAAAACGGTTTTAGCGGGAAAGGAATTGGAAGGCTTCTGTGTATTAGGCGCTTATGAAGGAAGGGTAACACCAGATAGTGACAAAGTAATTCCCGTTAATGATTTTCTTGGAAAATACCGACTGGTAGGACAAGAAAATTACTGGCACCTTATCGTGAAGACAAGCGATGGGCTTCGATTTGTCAGGTTTAATACCGCTAAAACTCCACTAATTTCACCTCGGCCGGCATATGAAGGGAAAAATTGTGTCGCAACAAGGTCAATTATCTTTTCCAAGAAATCAGTTTTGATAGGAGGAGCACCCCTATTAGGGGGAGGGGGTAATAAAAAGATCGTTATTAACGTTCAACCAGGAGATTGACATGCCTGTTCCAAATTATTCTGATTTGGCTCGTTATACAAGTGAAGCAAACGAAGCCGCGCACCAATTTGGGCTTGACCCGGCAGGCGCCCACAATGAGGACTGGGATGCTTTCCGCCATGCTTATGCAAGTGCTGAGATGACCAGAGAGTATGGTGAGGGCTGGGCACGTTTACTGGGAGATGCAAATGAACTCAAGCGGCCAGGGGGCTTCTTCGATGGGGAAGCCAACATGGACCTCTGGAACAACGCTAGGGGGAGAGAAATTGGAAGAGAGTCGACAAGCAAGGAAGATAGCGCCCGTCGTGTCAAGGATGCGCTTGATCGGGGCGATCTGATGCGCAACCCGAGTGATCCTCGGGTCCGGTATGGTGATGACTACGACGGGTATCCATCGGATTCCTCCAAGGCTGAAGATATTAAGAAAAAAACCGAAAACGCTTCCACTATCCCCTCCCCAATCGCCTTCGACCTAGACGGCGACGGCATCGAAACGATATCGGTCGCCCACGGGGTCCTGTTCGACCACGCCGCTGACGGCTTTGCCGAGCGTACGGGCTGGATCGGCAGGGATGACGGCCTCTTGGTGCGCGACATAAACGGCAACGGCAAAGTCGACTCAGGGCGCGAGCTTTTCGGCTCCGAAACCCTGCTAGAAAACGGCAGCAAGGCCGCAAATGGCTTTGAGGCGTTGACGGAGCTCGACGTCAACGCCGATCGTGTGATCGATGCTAACGACGTAGCATTTTCGGAACTGCGCGTCTGGAAAGATACCAACAGCAATGGCCACACAGATACAGGGGAACTGCTCACCCTGGCAGAGGTCGGTGTCCAGTCTATCAATTTGACCTATACGAATTCCAGCTACGTCGATGCACAGGGCAACGCCCACAAACAGGTGGGCAGCTACACCACTACCGATGGCCAGACCCACACCGCTACCGATGTGTGGGTCAAGACCGATACCATCTACAGTGTGCCAACCGAGTGGGTAAACGTTCCGGAAAATATCGCCGCACTTCCCGACGCGCAGGGTTACGGCAAGGTGCGCGACCTGCGCCAGGCCATGGCGATGGATGCCACGGGCGAACTCAAGGCGCTGGTTACAGCATTCACCCAAGCCACAGCGCCTGAAGATCGGGACACGCTGGTCACGCAGATCATCTACCACTGGGCAGGTGTGCAGGATGTCGATCCGATGAGCCGTGCCGCGACCATGATTTACGGCAACGCTATAGGGGACGCCCGTAAGCTCGAAGCCTTGGAAGAGTTCATGGGCGAGGAATGGGTAGGTGTCTGGTGCTGGGGAACGCGTGATCCCAACCCGCATGGCCGAGCCGCGCCTGTGTTGTTGGCCGCTTGGGATGAACTCAAGGGATTGGTCTATGGCCAGCTCATGGCGGAAAGTCATCTTAAACCGCTGCTCCAGAAAGTCGCCTACCGTTGGGATGAGGTTGTCGGAGGAATCGTGGGAGACTTGTCTGCAGTGGCCGCCGCTTTGACAGAACAAATCCAGATTGACCGCGAGACGGGACTCACTGCGTTGAGGGACTTTCTGCACACGCTTAAAGGTACAGGGCTACTCAAGCGGTTGGATGTGGTGGGTTTCAAAGCTGCTCTTGTGTCACTGGGTGCCGATGTAGTGCAAACCATGAGTGTGGCACTGGCTGGCTGGACTCCAGGCAGTACACCTACAGAAGGCAGTGACGTACTACGTGGCAGCAATTTCGATGATTTGCTCGACGCCCTAGGCGGCAATGACGTACTTGATGGGCGTGGAGGTAACGATGAGTTGCGTGGCGGCTCTGGTTCCGACACCTACCGTTTTGGCCGTGGCGACGGCCACGACACCATTGTCGAAGATTATTCGTGGGGTCCAAGCGAGATTGACCGTATCGAATTCAAGGCTGGGATTTCTCCGGAGGATGTGCACCTGGCGCGGGTGAGTACCGTGAATGGCTGGCGGGTCAGCGACGACCTGAAAATCACTATTCGCGATACCGGCGAGACGTTGACCGTCAAAAACCATTTCAGCGAAAACGACCACTATGCGGTAGAGGAAATCGTTTTTGCAGACGGCACGCGGTGGGATGTGGAAATGATCAAGTCCAGCATTTTGCTGGGTGAAGCCGGTAATGATGAGTTGCATGGCTTCAACAAGCGAGATGACGTGATCGATGGCGGCGCAGGCGATGATGTGCTGGAAGGTGGCACTGGTTCCGACACCTACCGTTTCGGCCGTGGTGACGGTCACGACCTCATTATCGAGGACACGTGGATTCAAGGCGAGACCGACCGCATCGAGTTCAAGGCGGGAATTTCCCCGGAGGACGTGCACCTGGCGCGGGTGCGCACGATGAATGGCCGGCTGATCAGCGACGACCTGAAACTCACCATTCGCGACACCGGCGAGACGCTCACCGTGAAGAACCATTTCAACGAGAGCAACCGCCATGCGGTGGAGGAAATCGTCTTTGCCGATGGCACGCGGTGGGATGCGGAAACGATCAAGTCGCTCAGCCTGCTGGGCGGCGCCGGCAACGACGAACTGCGCGGCTTCAACGGGCGGGATGATGTGCTGGCGGGTGGTGCAGGCAATGACACGTTGGCGGGCGGCTCGGGTTCCGACACCTACCACTTCGGCCTGGGCGACGGCCTGGACATGATCGACGAGGGCTACACGGCTGGCGAGGACACGGTGGCGCTGGGCGCTGGCGTCACACCTGCCGATGTCACCGTGCGCTGGACGATGCAAGGCGACATGACGATCACCCTGTCCGATGGCAGCCGCCTGACCGTGCGCGGTCAGGCGGATACCTGGTCGCTCGAGCGGGGCATCGAACAACTGCGCTTTGCCGACGGCACGGTGTGGGATCGGGCTGCGCTGGCCGCCCGCGCGCTGGCGGCGACCGACGGCAATGACGTGATCGTCGGCAGTTACGAAGACGACATTCTGGATGGCGGCGCGGGCAACGACCACTTCCAGAACCTGGGCGGCGATGACACCTATCTGTTCGGCGTGGGCGACGGCCAGGACGTAATCGAACCAACCTATGGTCGCCTGCTGTTCAAGCCGGGTATCGGCCAGAACGATGTGAGCTTTGCCCGCGACGGCAAGGATCTGATCGCCACCGTCGCCACTTCGGGCGATGCGGTGCGCATCAAGGCCTGGTTCAACAATTACAGTTGGCAGCGCATTGACCGTTTCGACTTCGACAACGGCGCAAGGCTCAATGTGAGCGACGTGTTCGACAAGCTCGGTGTGAGCGAAGATCAGGAAATCCTCTACGGTTCGCCGGGCGATGATGTGCTGACCGGCACCGAAAAGGACAGCACGCTCCATGGCCGCGAAGGCAACGACACGCTGGTCGGTAGCGCGGGCAGCGACATTTATGTTTTCAACAGTGGCGATGGTGTGGACATCATTGAGGATTCGGCAGGCCAAGATCGCATTTTCTACGCCGGAATCCAGTTGACGGGGGGCGGAGCGATTGTTGAATCCGGGTCGGTCTGGCAGCAGAAATCGGGCGAAATGATCTTTACCTACACTGTGAGCCAGGTGACGGAGAACGGTGAAACCTACCCACGGTTATCGATCAGCGGTCCGGACGGCACGATCCAGGTTAACCGCTGGCAGGCTGGAGATTTGGGGATCGTGCTGGAGGGTGCGGGAGCGCCCCCGGCCAAGTCTGGCCCCAAAGAGACGTACGAGGGAAAACAAGGCACCTTGTTCGTGGGCGATGCTTCTGGCAATCAACTGGTTGGCGGTGCGAAGAGCGATCTGCTGGCCGGCGGGCGAGGTGAGGATCGTTTGCTCGGAGGAGAGGGTAACGATTTCCTGTTGGGTGACCACGAAGAATTGCCGCTTGCGGCTGGCGAGAAACAGATCGTCAATATTCCTGCCAATCAAGGATTTTGGAGGATGGCAGCATGAGGAAATTTCTGGCGTTTTTTGTATTTGCCGGTTTGGCGCTCGTATCGCTGACAGGCTGTGAAAAATACCAACTTGATGCAGAGGCTCGGCGGTTGTGTGCCATTGATGGCGGCATCAAGGTTTATGAAACCGTGGAGTTGCCACCCGAAAAATTCAACGAATGGGGGCAGCCGAATTTCTATAGGCCAGATCAGGGAGAAAATGCGCTCGGGGTAGATTACGTATTCAAGAAAAAAGTTATCTACTACCGACAGGGTAACCCTGAAATGTGGAAGACGCATATACAGGTAATTCGCCGAATCGACGAAAAAACTCTCGGTGTATCGACCAGCTATTCTCGCCGAGGTGGAGATCTTCCAGGGCCGGCACATGATTCATCTTTTGGCTGCCCTGAAGATCGTGGTGACGTTCCTCTATTAATGCGAATTTTTCAACAGACATCTGACAGGAAATGAACATGACAAATATTGCAAAATATCTCCGTTCTGCCGAATTGGCCCTCGCGGCATATGCTTCACTCTCTCAAGGCAACTCGAATACGGAGCATCTCAAAGAAGCAGGACTATCTGACAAGCAAGCCGAACTATTCGCCAGTAACTATACTGTTCTCACCCAATACACCGATAGCGGCACGAGTTTCAGCGCGACGGTATTCAAGGATGCTGGTGGAAATCTGACTCGGATGGCTGCAAATGGTGCATGGAGGGTGTCGGCATGACAAAAACCATGCGACTGCGGCGCCGATTTCACTGCGCCGCCCAATCTGGTGCGATCAAACCATGGATACTGATTGTTTTGCTCCTTGTTCTTGCTCCGCTATTGACACTGGGTTTCTATGAAGGACGCAAGGCGTATTGGGATGCGAAGGTCAGGGAAATGTGTGCGAAAGATGGCGGTATCAAGGTTTATGAAACCATGAAGTTGCCGCCAGAGAAGTTCAACGAATGGGGGCAGCCGAATTTCTACAGGCCAACCCAAGGGGAAAACGCTTTAGGGGCAGATTACGTTTTTGTCTCAGATATTTTTTATTACCGCAAGGGCAACCCCCAGATGGCGCGATATCACATTAAGGTTATTCGTCGCTTAGATGGAAAATTAATTGGCGAAAGTATTTCATATGGCCGTGGTGGTGGTGATTTACCCAGTCCATCGCATGGCACAAGTTTCCACTGCCCAAAAGATTACGGCGATATTCCTCTTCTAATGCAAGTATTTATTCGCTCAAACAAGGAGTGATCCATGAACTATATTCAAAAATATTTTACACAAGCTGAATTGGCCTTGGCCTCCTATGCCAATTTGCTTCCTGGAATTCCAAACTCCACCGTGTTACAGGATGATGGAAGAGGATTGTCCTCCACCCAAGCCACCCAATTTGCCCAAACCTATGCCGTCGTTACCCAATACAACGATAGCGGCACGAGTTTCAGCGCGACGGTATTCAAGGATGCTGGCGGCAATCTGACCTTGGCAATCCGTGGCACGGCGGAATTGACGGGAACGTCGAACGATCTGAGCACCGACAGCGATATTGCAGTGTATGGAGCAGGCTACGATCAGATCGTCGCGATGGTGAACTGGTGGCAACGAGCCACGACGCCGACGAACGAAACTGCAATTCAATACAAGATCGTCCCCGGGCCTCTCGACCCTCACGATGGATTTCAGTTTGGCATTCTGTGGCTGAAGATCGAAGCGCCGGTTGCTGGCACAGGGGAACTGGTGAGCGCCTTGGCGGGTGATCCCGACCACAGGCTCGATGTTACCGGTCACAGCCTGGGCGGCCATCTGGCCATGGCCTTCAGCACCTTGTTTCCGAGCGACGCTGGCTCGGTCACCGTTTTCAATGCTCCCGGCTTCATCGATAAAGCCACCAATCGCGCCTTCTTTGCAGCCCTGGGCGGTTCGGTGCCCACTGGCGGTGACATCACCAACGTCATTGCTGATGAAGCAGCCATCGGCAGCCCGCCGTGGAATGCCATCGCCAAACTGCACAGCCGGCCGGGGACGCCGGTGGATGTTGCCATCGAAAAGCAATTCAATTCTGACGAACCCACTTTCCAGGCTGCCTTCAACCACAGCCAGCAGACCCTCACCGACAGTCTCGCCGTCTATGCGCTGCTGGCCGTTCTCGATCCTGCGCTTTCCACCAATGCCTACAAGAGCATCCTCAATGCCGCGGTGAGTGGCACCGCCGCCAGCCTGGAGGGGATTGTCGATGCCATCGAACGGGTGCTCGGTCTCGGCGACTCCCCTCTGCCCATCGGCAACGACAACCGGGATGCACTCTATCAAGCCATTGCTGCGATCAACGCAACAACCGAGCAACGCAATCTGGCTGGCACGCTGAAAATCATTCCCATCGCCGGTATGGCCGCTACGCTTGCCGCTGCCGCAACCACCAATCCCGACGCCTTGGCTACCCGCTACGCGCTCAAGGAGCTCAACCCCTTCGCCGTTCTCGGACTCGACTACAGCCAGCACAATCAAGCCGGTGAGCTTGACCTCTACGACCCGGTGACCGGCAGCGGGCAGCTCACCGAATCATGGCTTGCCGATCGTGCCGCGCTGCTCGTTGCGTTCAACCAGGCGAGGACGGCGGATCTGGTTGCCACGGGCGGGGTTTTCCAGGTCGATTCGACGGGCAACGACGGCGTGCGCTACACCGATGTTGGTAGTGGCCTTGCCGTGAAGGTTGGTCAGACCACGCTCGACCCGCAGCGCATCGTTTTCGGGGGCGAAGGCAGCGACACCATTACGGGCGGTAGCCAAGGCGACCATTTGTATGGCGGTGCCGGCAACGACACGCTGAACGGTGGTGATGGGCGTGATTACCTGGAAGGCGGCTTTGGCGATGACACCTTGGAGGGTGGCAAGGGCAACGACATTCTGAAAGGCGGCGCGGGCAATGACATTTATGTTTTCAACAGTGGCGATGGTGTGGACATCATTGAGGATTCGGCAGGCCAGGATCGCATTTTCTACGCCGGAATCCAGTTGACAGGGGGCGGAGCGATTGTTGAATCCGGGTCGGTCTGGCAGCAGAAATCGGGCGAAATGATCTTTACCTACACTGTGAGCCAGGTTACGGAGAACGGTGAAACCTACCAATGTTTATTGATCAGTTGTCCGGACGGCACGATACAGGTTAACCGCTGGCAGTCTGGGCATTTGGGGATCACGCTGGAGGGGGCGGAAGCGCCCCCGGCCAAGTCTGGCCCCAAAGAGACGTACGAGAGTGAACAAGGCACCTTGTTCGTGGGCGATGATTTTGATAACCAACTGGTTGGTGGTGCGAAAAACGACTTGCTGGCCGGTGGGCGCGGCGAGGATCGTTTGCTCGGAGGAGAGGGTAACGATTTCCTGTTGGGGGGCTACGAGGAATTGCCGCTTGTGGCTGGCGAGAAACAGATCGTCAATCTGAGCGATAAATCCATTGTGATTTCCGCCAATCAGGAATTTTGGAGGATGGCGGCATGAGGAAATTTCTAGCTTCTTTTGTATTTTCAGGTTTGGCACTTGTGTCGCTGACCGGTTGTGAAAAATACCGCCTTGATGCAGAGGTGCGGGAACTATGTGCTAAGGATGGAGGCATTAAAGTTTATGAAAAAGTGACGTTGCCTCCTGAGAAATTTGATCAGTACGGGAACATAAGAATTCCGACAAAGAAAGATGCGAAACCATCCGACGAGTATTACTACGATGACGAGGATACCTATTTCAGAAAAGGCGATCCGTACGACGGCCCAAATATGTGGCGGAGCCATACCAAGGTGGTTCGCCGCAGTGACGGAAAAGTATTGGGGGAATCAATCAGATATACGAGGGTTGGCGGCGATATTCCTGGTCCTTGGCATCCTTCTCATTTTTCGTGTTATGACATGGATATCCCTATGGATTTGGAAAAATCGATTTTTACAGAAAGGAGTGAAAAGTGACTGCAATCAGCGATTTTGCTAATCAGGCCGATTTGGCTCTTGCTGCATATGCAAGCCTCACAAGCGGAATATCAGGCAAGGTTTACACTGATGCTCTTCAAGTTATTGGGATGTCCTCCACGCAAGCAACCGAGTTCTCGCAACGTTGGGTTGTCATTGACAGCATTGAATTTTCAAACGGAGCGGCGGCGACGGTATTTGAAGAAATCGGGAAGCCGGGCATTCGCTATCTGGCTGTGAGGGGTACAGAACTGGGGGCAGCCGATATTTTGGCGGATGCCATACTTGCGTCGGGTTTTCCTTCATTTGTCAATCCGCAGTTTGTTGCGCTGCAAAGTCAGATTCAGACGTGGCTGGATTCGGGAACGCTGTCCGCGAATTTTACGGTCGCAGGACACAGCCTGGGCGGCTATCTGGCGGCGGCGATCGGTTCATGGTTTCGCAACGGCTCGGTCTATATGTACAACGCACCGGGTGTCGGCGGTGCCGTTGGCAATGCTTTCGATGCGCTTAAAACGGCGCTGGGGCTGGAGCACGTGGCCTTGGTCAGCGACATCCACAATTTCCGTAGCAGCGAGGGGTTTTCCCTCATCACGGGACTCGGTGCGCAATTGGCACCGCCGAAGATGATCCACATCGAGGCCGCGCCCGGCGGTGTAGTGGGGCCAGGGAACCACAGCGTTGTCAGGCTGGCCGATGCTTTTGCGGTGTATGCCCTTTATTCCAGCCTGAATCCGGCACTTGGTCTGGATCAGATTTCCGGCTTGCTCACCGCGGCAAGCAATCAGAGCGATCTCACACTGGAAAGCGCGCTTGACGCGTTGCGCCTGATTTTGCTGGGTCAGGGTGCGCCCCGCACCCCCGAGGGTGATCGAGACAAGCTCTACGGCAATCTTCGCGATTTGCAGGCCAGCAATGCCTACCAATCCCTCGTTGGTCAATCCGGAGTCGTACCCTTCACTGCCTTGGCACCTGAAAGCCTTATTGCTCTGGCAAAGAGTAGCCCGGACGCGCTCGCCTACCGCTACGCCCTGAAATTCGGCAATCCCTTCGTCTTTCTTGGTGCCGACTACAGCCAGCACAACCAGGCCGGTGAACTTGACCTCTACGACCCCGCCACTGGCGGCGGCCAGATCACCGACGAATGGCTTGCCGACCGCGCCCGTTTCCTGTCCTGGGTAATGAAAGCCAATACTCAGGACACGACGGCCATTTCGGATGCAGGGGGCGAGCAGTGGGTTGCCGAGGACAGGACGCTCAGGGGCGCGACCGGATTTCTCCCTTACTCACTGGACATCAACAGCGGCCTGTTCGGTCTGACGGGCGATGCCCGCAAAATGATCTTCGGCAAGGAAACGGACGATGGCGTGCTGCTGGGTGGCGACAAGGGAGATCGAATCTATGGCGGAGGCGGCAAAGACACACTGCGCGGTCTTGGCGGTAACGATTATCTGGAAGGCGGCTTTGGCGATGACACCTTGGAGGGTGGCAAGGGCAACGACATTCTGAAAGGCGGCGCGGGCAATGACATTTATGTTTTCAACAGTGGCGATGGTGTGGACATCATTGAGGATTCGGCAGGCCAGGATCGCATTTTCTACGCCGGAATCCAGTTGACGGGGGGTGGAGCGGTTGTTGAATCCGGGTCGGTCTGGCAACAGAAATCGGGCGAAATGATCTTTACCTACACTGTGAGCCAGGTTACGGAGAACGGTGAAACCTACCAATGTTTATTGATCAGTTGTCCGGACGGCACGATACAGGTTAACCGCTGGCAGTCTGGGCATTTGGGGATCACGCTGGAGGGGGCGGAAGCGCCTCCGGTCAAGTCGGACCCCAAGGTAACGTACGAGGGAAAACAAGGCACCTTGTTTGTGGGCGATGGTTCCGATAATCAACTGACCGGCGGCGCGAAGAGCGATCTGCTGGCTGGCGGGCGAGGCAAGGATCGTTTGTTCGGGGGAGAGGGCAACGATTTCCTGTTTGGTGACTTGACGGTGACCTGGGTAAAAGAGTGGGATGAGTCCGAGCCGGATCGCCCGAGTTGGTGGCTGAATGGCCCCTACTACACGGCACAAGGCGAAATATATTATTCGGGCAATTTCAACTACAACACGACAGATGGTGTTGTCATTGTTAATAGGGGAATTGGGCCGGATGGGTCTGATTTATATGACTGGGGGGCGGGGAAAGCAGGAGGAAACGATTATCTCGATGGCGGGGCCGGGCAAGACATTCTTTGGGGGAATGGGGGGAATGACACCTTGCTGGGTGGCGCTGGTGCTGATCTCCTGCGTGGCGGTTATGGTGACGATGTGCTGTTCGGTGGCGATGGCCGGGATGACGAGGGTGACGAAGCGGACATTCTTTTTGGTGGTGCAGGCAACGATGTCCTGTTCGGCGGCCGAGGCAACGATACCCTGGATGGGGATGATGATGACGTGACAAGTACGCCGTTGAGGGATCACGGCAACGATGTGCTCTATGGGGGCAGTGGCAATGATGTGCTCTACGGCGGGGGTGGCCATGACGAATTGCACGGCGGAGACGACGATGATGTGCTCTTCGGTGATCACTTCGTGGATATTCTCGGCGGGCAGTACCACGGCAAGGACACGCTGTATGGTGGTGCCGGCAATGACACTCTGATGGGCCAGGGGAATGATGATGTGCTGTACGGCGGGAGCGGCGACGACCTGCTGTATGGCGATGCGGGTACGGCGATCTCACTCAACAAGGCTTTCCACGGCGACGATGAACTTTATGGCGGGGACGGCGATGATTTCCTCTGGGGGAATGGTGGCGACGACTTTCTGGACGGTGGTTCCGGCAATGATCATCTGGAAGGTGGCGAAGGACGAGACACGCTCTATGGCGGTACGGGTGAAGATGAACTGTTGGGTGAAGAAGGGGATGATCTGCTGGATGGTGGTTCCGGCAACGACAAGTTAGCGGGCGGAGAGGGGAATGATGTCCTTTACGGCGGCGAAGGTAGCGACAACTTGTGGGGCGATGGCGGCGATGATGTTCTGGTCGGTGGGGCGGGAACGGATTACTTGAATGGCGGGGCGGGCAACGACACCTACATCATCCATGCCGACGAAGCACCGGTCACGAACCATCTGGAAGCGATTGATGACAACCTGGGGACGAATCGACTGGTGCTTTCGGTGTCGGTTGGTGAGATTGGTCTGATAAAGCGTGGCAATGAGTTGATTTTGTCTTGGAACCAGGAAACGCAGGCCGTCAGCGTGGCTCATGGCATGTTGGGAGGGATCAGCACTTACCAGTTTGCCGACCAGACACTGAGCTGGTCGGATTTGATCAACCGGTATCTCAAGACACCCAGCGGGCAGATGAGTACGACGCCGGGCAGCCAGTTGGTCGGTGGGGCGGGGAACGACCATTTAATCGGTCTGGGCGGCGGTAGCTGGTTTGCGGGCGGGCTGGGCGATGACACGCTAGCCGGTGACGGCGGTGGCAACACCTATGTTTACCGGCGCGGTGATGGTCATGACCGGATTGTTGAACAAAGCGCTCAAACCAGTCATGGCGGAGCGTTGCCCAGCAGCCTTGAATTTGGGGCTGGCATTACGCTCGATATGCTGACGCTGACGTACGACAAAGACAGCAAAACGCTGCGCCTTCAGATCAGTGAGGACGAAAGCGTCGAGATTGCGGGAGTGAATCTGACGTCAACACAACCCAGTTTGCCGATTGAACGCTTCGTGTTTGCCGACGGCAGCGTGGTGGATTTCAAGGCCTTGCTGGCCAGTCGGCCAGTTGCCGGATTGGGTGGTTCGGAGGCCGGCAGCCCATCGGCGGATGGCGGGCTCTCGCTGCACGGCAAAGGGGTGGAAATCAAAGGGAAGACCGGCTTCAACCAGCCGGGACAAGCCCTGGCGCTTGATGCGAGCATTACACCGCAGGACGTTACTGTGCGTATGACGGTACTTGGCGATCTGCTTATTGGTCTGAGCGGTGGGGATTACTTTGTCGTTCGGGGCCAAATGCTAAATTACTGGTCAGGGATTGATGCACTGCACTTTGCCAATGGCACGGTCTGGGATCGCGCTGAACTGGCCCAACGCACTTATACAGGTAGTGCGGGGGATGATGTGATCGTTGGTTGGTTCAACGGTGTGATTGATGGCGGGGCCGGCAACGACTACATCAAAATGATGCCTCAGAGTACTTACCGTTTTGGTGTCGGCGATGGTCACGACACGATTGATCTCGGAGATGCATCCGGTGCTCGCTTTCAGTTCAAGGCAGGGGTGACGCAGAACGGTGTCCGGTTCGCTCGTGAAGGGAATGATCTGGTCGTCAAGCTCATTGCGTCCGGCGATACGGTTCGCCTGAAGAATTGGGTTGATGCCCAGTGGCGACTCGAGCCTTTTGAGTTTGCCGATGGCTCGACGTTGTCTGCTGGTGCGGTTTGGAATCAGGTGATGGGTATCGAGGCCGGGCGCGAAGATGAAATTTATTACACGACACTGGGCGATGGGAACGATCTCTGGAAAAGTACCAAGAGAACAAGCCAGGCCTTGAGTCATGGCGGCAATGACACCCTGATCGGCAATGCGGGTGAAGATTTACTGCACGGTGGGGGCGGGAATGATGTGCTCTATGGCGGCGCGGGCAACGATCGACTGTATGGTGAGTACGGTTATGTCATCGTAAATGGCAAGCCGTTTCAGTGGGCGTTGCAAGGGGTGGCTGGTAATGATTATCTGGATGGTGGTGACGGAAATGATCTTCTGGATGGTGGTGCAGGCAATGACTACCTGAATGGAGGGGCGGGAGATGACTGGCTGGTCAGTGGTGGTGGCAGGGATACACTGATTGGTGGTGATGGAAATGATTTGTTGTTTGGTGGCGTGGGCGGCGACGTCATATTTGGTTGGGTAAGCGGCCAGATTCAGGCTGATGACGGTGACCTGCTGATGATTGGAGGTGCTGGCGACGATTATCTTTATGGCTCTGCTGGTAACGATACACTTGATGGTGGCCAGGGAGATGATGAGTTATTCGGCGGCGGTGGGAGAAATACCTTTCATTTCGAGCGGGGTTCGGGCGTTGACAGGATCGTCATTTTGAACCGAAGCGATGCCGAGGATACGGTGGTTTTTGGCGCCGGGATTCGGCCAGAAGACATCACCGTACAGTTGGGCACCCCTGCCGAAGGGTATGAACTTCTCGCGATCGGTACAGGCCATGGCGATGCGTTGATCGTGACTGTCAACGGACGATATCTTTCCTTGGAGAAGTGGGATAGAGACTTGGACTGGACCTGGAGCGATCTCTATCAAGGCTCTCTTCAGCATTTCCGGTTTGCCGATGGTACGGTCTGGACGCTGGACGATCTTCTGGCGCGAGCGGATGCCGGCAAACTGGGCCATCAGACCCGCTTGACAGGCCCGGCAATGACCTGGCTCGGCAGCGAGATTGGCGAAGGGTTCCATGATTACACTTGTATGCCAATAAACGTGCAGGCACGCGGTGGTCAGGATGAAATTTGGCTTGCTGCGGGTGATGACCTCGTGGCGGGGGGATGGGGTGACGACGGGATTTCTACGGGTGCCGGTGACGACACGATCGCTTTCAACTATGGCGAAGGCAATGACACGCTGAACGCGGGCGAAGGCCTGGACACCCTGTCTTTTGGAAGCTCGATCCGACCGGAGATGTTGAGCGTCGTTCTTAGTCGAAGCGACATCACTCTGCTGGTTGACGGTGGGAAGGGCGGTTCCGTCCGGCTGGAGGGAGAATATGAGGATGGGTTGTCGATCGATCTGGAACGTCTCCAGTTCATCGATAGTGATGGCCGGGTCAGGGTGTTCGATTTTATTGGTTGGCTAGAGGCGCATCGCATGCCGCTTTTGACCAACCTTCTGCAGACGCCGCTTGTCTTTGATGGCACAGGTTTCGAGCTGACCGGCAAGGCCACCCCGGCGGGGGGATTGGAGGCCATTGCTTATGCGCAGTCGGGCGATGTTTTTGCGGTGCCGAATCTGGCTCACAATGCGCCGACCAGTGGCGATGACGTGCTCTATGGCACGGCGGCGGGCGATATGCTGGATGCTGGCGCGGGTAACGACATCGTGCTGGGTCTAGGGGGTGATGACGCCATTTTCGGCAGTGACGGTAACGACCTAATCGATGGCGGCGAGGGTGATGATGTGCTCGACGGCGGCACGGGTGATGACGTCATCTACGGCGGTTGGGGGGCGGATACCCTGATGGGTGGCACGGGGCAGGATGCGCTTTATGGCAAACAGGGCGGAGACACCTATGTTTATCAGGCGGGTGACGGCGTGACCATCATCGACGATGATCACCTCATGCTGAGCCGCCCAGGGGAAGTAGGGGAGGATGCTGGATATGGTGGCTGGGGCGGCGATGGAGGCGGTGGTTATTACGTTCTTGACGATGCGCCCAACGCTCTGAACTTCGGGCCGGGCATCCGTCCCGAAGATTTGCGCTATTCGGAAGAAAACGGCGATCTGGTAATCAAGTTTGCCAACCGTCCGGGCGACAAGGTCATCCTGCGCGGTTACATGCCGGGGCGTGCCACGAAAACCCGTTCGGTGGATGTCATTCGCTTTACCGACGGCACTGAAATCGTGGCGGGTACCATCGAGCCGACCGGCAAGACCGAAACGGTGGGTGATGAAGGTGGTTGGCTGCATGGCACGCCGTTCGCCGATACTTTGATCGGCGGCGCGGGTGACGACGTGATTTACGGTGAGGGCGGTTCGGATTTCCTGGCGGGTGGCCTTGGTTCGGATACCTACAGCATCCACAAGGAGTGGGGATCGGGGCCGGCTCAGACGACTATCGTCGAAACCTGGCGGGCGCAGGACGTCAACCGCCTTGAATTGACGGGGGAGATCAATCCCGATGCCCTGTATCTGGCCTTCGATGGCCGCGATCTGGTGCTGCATCTGAATGAAGAGGGCGATTCGATCCGCTTTGCCGGCTTCGATCCGCGCGCACCGGGCATGCAGGCGCCGGTTGCAGAAATCAGCCTGCCTTGGGAAGACATCACGCTGTCCTTCGATGAGTTGCTGGCACGCGGCGTGCGCTACGGCGATCATGCGCAAAATATTTACGTCGTCAACATCGGGGATGGCGAGATTTTTATCGACGATATTGCCGTGCCCGATGCCGGCAACGTCCTGCGCTTCGGCCCCGGCATCGATCCCAACGCGATGCGCAACAACCTGCGCTTCGAGGCAGATGGCAACGGTGGCCACATGCTGCTCATCCCCTACGGCGATGCGGGCGACGTCGTGCGGCTGACCGGATTCGATCCGCGGGATGTGCTGGGCAATCACGCCATCGAGCACTTCGAGTTCGCCGATGGCACGGTGGTGGATTACGCCACCCTGGTGTCCTGGACTTTTGTGGTCGAGGGCGACAACGCGGGTAACGTGCTGGCAGGCACCAACGTCGGCGACCGTCTCTACGGCTACGACGGCGACGATGTCATGGAGTCCGGCGACGGCGAAGACGTGCTTACCGGCGGCTTGGGCAACGATGTGTTGCGCGGCGGCGCCCAGCGTGACGCCTACGTGGTCAATCTGGGCGATGGCGAGGACGTCATCGAGGATGACCTCGATGCGGGTATCGGCAACATGCTCACCTTCGGCGCGGGCATCGCCCGCGAGGACGTGCAAGTGGCGTTGGACGGTGACGATTTGCTCGTTCGCTACGGTGCCGATGGCGACATGGTGCGCGTGAGGAACTACGCTCCGGATGGCGCGAGCGCTGGCACGGTGATCGACACCTTCGAGTTCGCCGACGGCACCGCCGTCACACTGCGCGAGTTCATGAACCGCGCGCCGGAAGTGGCCAATCCCATCGACGATCAGGTTGCCCTGGAAGACGCGGCCTTCAGTCTGCGTTTGCCCGACGACCTGTTCATCGATGCCAATGGCGACGACATCCTGACCCGGGTGACGGTATCGGGTTACGAGACGCAGCCGGACTGGCTGCAGTACGAGGCCGCCACGCGTACCCTGTTTGGCACGCCGGACAACGACGACGTGGGCGAGTTCGACGTCATCGTGCAAGGCATGGACACGCTGGGCGCATCGAGCCTGCACAGCTTCCACGTCACGGTGCAGAACACCAACGACACCCCGGAAACCGGCACGCTCATTGCCGCCCAGCAAGCGACCGAAGACACGCCGTTTGCCTTCACCGTGCCGCAGGATGCTTTCCACGATGTCGATGCAGGCGACGTGTTAACCCTCTCGGCCACCCAGGCCGACGGCTTGGCGCTGCCGTCGTGGCTCCAGTTCGATGCGGCGATGCGCAGCTTCAGCGGCACCCCGGCCAATGGCGACGTGGGCAGCGTCTCCGTGCGCTTGACGGCCGCTGACGTGGCCGGCGCACAGGCGAGCCAGACTTTCGCCATCGGCGTGGCCAACGTCAACGATGCTCCCGAAGTCGGCACGCCGCTGGCGAACCAGAGCGGACGTGCGGGCACGGCGCTGAGCTGGCAACTGCCCGGTACGGCTTTCGTCGATGTCGATGCGGGGGACGTGCTGGCCTACTCGGCCACCCTGTCCGACGGCAGCACGCTGCCCGGTTGGCTCGCCTTCGACGCAGCCACCGGCACCTTCAGCGGCACCCCGTCCTCGGCAGGCAACCATGTCCTGCGGGTTACCGCCACCGACCTGGCGGGCGCGCAGGCCAGCCAGACCTTTACCCTGGCCGTCGAATCCGGCGGCGGCAACCAGGCGCCGATCACCACCACGGATACCGCCAGCCTGATCGAGGACCGCAAGCTGCTGACCTGGGGCAATGTGCTCGACAACGACCGCGACCCGGAAGGCGGGCATCTGCATGTGGCCGACCCCGGCATCCGCTGTGGCGAATACGGCCTGCTGACCTTGCTGCCCAACGGCGCCTACGCCTATGTGCTCGACAACTTCTCCGCCAAGGTGCAGGGGCTGGGCGCAGGCGAGACGCTCACGGAAACCTTCGGCTACCTGGCCAGCGACGGCAGCCAGCGCAGCAACGGCGCATTGACGGTGACCGTGCAGGGCACGAACGATGCGCCCGAACTGGCGCGCTGCCTCGCCGACGTACAACTCGCCAGGGGCAAAGCCTTCTCGTGGCAGATGCCCGCGGGCAGCTTCAAGGACGCCGACCGCAACGACACGCTGAGCTACACGGCAACGCTATCCAACGGCAAGGCGCTGCCGGCCTGGCTCAAGTTCGACGCCGCGACGCAGACCTTCAGCGGCACCGCCCCGGCCATTACCTTGGGCAGCATCGACGTGCGCATCACCGCCAGCGATGGTCAGGGTGCGCAATCAAATGCCTCGGATGTATTCAAGATCAGCTTTGGCAGCAAGACCGTGGTGCCGGCCGCCGCCCAGGGCAACGAAAGCGTGGACAACGGCAACGTTGTCGATGCGCTACTCGCCGGCGTGGGCAGCTTGCTGGGGCAGCTTGGCCAACCGAACCAACCGAACCTCAAGCAAGGATCGGAACGTGACGATGATCCATTGGCGCGATTCCTCGACAGCTTCAAGCGCGATGACCTGTCCGCCCAGTCGATTCGTTCGGCCCTGCCTGTGCTCGATCCCCGCTGGATCGAGGAATGGAGCGGGCAATGGGATGAGCAAACCGGTCATGGCCAGGCCATCGACGATGTGGCAGGCCAGTGGGCCGCGCTGACCCAGGCCTTGAACCGCCTCGATGCCGAACGCCAGGACGCGCCGGCCTGGGAGCACGTCAACCAAGGGGCGCCGACCTCTCCGGTCTGGCGGGCTGGATGCAAAGCAGCCTCCAGAGCGCGCGCGGCGGCATCGATGCCGTCTCGCTGAGCGGCGGCGCAGGTACCCTTCTCAAGGGCCTCAGCGGCATCAAGGAAGGGCTGAGCAAGCTGTCATGGTAAGCCGTCAGGCCCATGGGATGCGCAAGTATCGATGATGCGCATCCCATGGGCAGGCAGCGGATGCGGTGCCTGCGGCTGGAAGACAAGACTGATCCCGGCCGATATTGGCTTGGGATTGAAGGGGCCGATCTTCGCCATGCAGATTGTTCTGCATCTCGTAGAAACGAATATTTTCGAGAAAATTACGTTGGATCAATGCAAATGCCGCGCCGAACAAAGAAAATCAGTCCGTCGGCAACCAATTGATCCTGTTATGAAATCCAGCGGACGGTAGCGCTTGGTCACTTGACAGATTCTTCAGGGCTGGATCAATATCCAGCCCTGCCGTATCTCACGATCCAAACCCTGACTCGGCCTGTTGATGTGTGCGAATGCGATTCGCACTTGGGGAGAAATGCATGAAAAGCGATTCAGGATGGTGGGGCAATCTGGGCATGCAGGCGAAGTTTCTGATCCTGATCCAGGTATTCCTGTTTGTACTGCTTGGGATATCCCTGGCGTGGGTTTCCATGCAGATGGAGAAGCTTGCCACCGATACCGCCGAAGAGCGCGCACGGGTGATCGCGGATGGAGCCATCAATGGCTTGAATACATTGATGGTGACGAAGATTGGCAAGGAGGACGTCATCAGCGACCGACAGGCGCGCGGACTTTTCATCGAAAAGCTGGGTACCTCGGAAAACGTCACTGAAGTGCGGATTATTCGGAGCGAGCAACTCGATACCGAGTTTCCCGAGGGCCTGCCGCAGGAATATCCGGTCGATGACATGGATCGCAGCGTTCTCGCCAACGGCAAACCTGAATACAAGATCGACTGGAATCCGGAAGGCGTATCCACGCTGAGAGCCGTGGTTCCCTTCATCGCCATGGAAAACTTTCGCGGCACCCGGTGTCTCATGTGTCATGGGGTCGACGAGGGCGCCGTGCTGGGCGCCGCGAGCGTGACGTTGGATATCTCGAATGTCGTTGCCTCGGTCAGGCGCGGCAATATCTGGATATGGGGCAGCTTTGTGGCCATCCAGGTTCTACTGTTCATTACCATCACCCTGATTACCCGGCACTCCATCATCAAACCGCTGCGGATCATGCGTGACGGTATTGCCCTGATCGAGAAGGAGCATGACCTGACACGGCGCCTGCCCTCGACCACTAGCGACGAGATCGGGCAGACCACGAAGGCATTCAACAACATGCTGGAGCAGATCCAGAACTCCTTCAGGGATATCCATCTGACGGTTTCCCGCCTGCGGCAGGCTTCCGACAACGTCGCCTCCGCTTCGCGGAAGGTGGTCGACGGGTCTTCGAATCAGAGTGATTCAAGCGGGGCAATGGCTGCCGCCATCGAAGAAATGTCGGTCAGCATCAGTCACGTGTCGGACAATGCCGAGAGCGCGCTGGCGATCTCCCGTACCTCGCAGGCGGTTTCCGATCTGGGTGGCCAGATCATCAACGAAACGGTTGCCGGAATGGGACAGATATCGAATTCGGTCCGTGAAGCTTTCGATGCCATGGAAGCGTTGGGCATGCAGTCGCGCGAGATTGACTCGGTGGTGCAGGTTATCCGGGAAGTCGCCGACCAAACCAACTTGCTGGCGTTGAATGCGGCCATCGAGGCGGCGCGGGCCGGCGAATCAGGGCGCGGTTTTGCCGTGGTCGCGGATGAAGTGCGCAAACTGGCCGAGCGCACATCCAAATCCACCATGGAAATCTCCACGATGATCGGCAACATCCAGTCCCGCACCGATGATGCTCTCCGCGAGATCAAGGATGTCGTGGAAAATGTCGCGGATGGTCAGAAACTCGCGGGGCTGGCTGGAGAAAAGATCGCCGAAATCCGTCAGCAATCCGCCAGGGTTGCGGAATCCTTTGGCGATATCTCCCACGCCTTGCGCGAGCAAAACACCGCATCCCAGGAGATCGCGCGAAACGTCGAGCAGATTGCCGGTGTCACGGATGAGAACCTCGATGTTGCGCAATCAATGGCAAAAGATGTCGAGCATCTGCACAATATTGCCAAGCAGGTTGACGATGCGGTCACGGTTTTCAAGGTCTGACCAAACGTAGCGAAGGACATATCCTCACGCCGTTCCGCCGGCAACCAACTGATTCGGTCATGAAATCCACCGGATAGTAGTAGCAGTGAAGTAAAGCAGTGGTCGCCCATTTTTGTTTCGCATTCATTTCCCAGGAAAGCAAACTCCAATGAAATCCACATTCAACACCCTGCTTGGCGCCGCCGTCAGCGTCATTTTCATGGTCTCGTCCGCTCACGCTTTCGACGAAAACGCCGCCAGGGCGCTGGCCAAGAAGAACGACTGCTTCAAGTGCCACGCCGTCGACAAAACCAAGAGAGGCCCCTCGTACAAGAAGGTCGCCGAGAAATACAAGGGGCGTGCCGATGCGGAGGAAAAAATCGTCCTGCACATTACCACCGGCCCGAAAGTGAAGCTTGAAGACGGTTCCGAAGAAGACCACAAGATCATCGAAACCAAGGACAAGGCCGAAATGAAGAATCTGATCGACTGGATTCTTTCGCTTTAAGTACTAGGAGTACCAGCACCGACTGCAGCAGCAGACAACGGGGGCGTAGCCACCGGCCGTCGCTCCCAACCGAACACATAGGGTTGTGGGGATGATGAAGTCTCCGAGACACTTGCTGGCGCCGTCTTTGCCGCCGACGCGGACGGCGCCAGGGAAACGCCCAAGGATCTGATTCTGAAGTGAGCTTCCCTCGGTTTGTCTGCCAGTCCGCTGCTGCAGCATTGGCCTCAGAGCAGGGCTTCGATGGCTGCGGCGAGGTCTTCCGGTTTGGTGGCTGGGGCGTAGCGTTCGACGACGTTGCCGTTGCGGTCGATGAGGAACTTGGTGAAGTTCCACTTGATGCCTTCGGTATTGAACACGCCGGGCCTGGCGGCCTTCAGGTGCCGGTAGAGCGGATGGGCGTTGGGGCCATTCACGTCGATCTTGGCGAACATCGGAAAGGCGATGTTGAAGCGCGTCTCGCAGAATTCGGCGATCTGTTGTTCGCTGCCGGGTTCCTGCGCGCCGAACTGGTTGCAGGGGAAGCCGAGCACGACGAAGCCGCGCTCGCGGTATTTTTCGTAGAGCGCTTCGAGGCCGTCGTATTGCGGCGTGAAGCCGCATTTGCTGGCGGTGTTCACCACCAGCACGACCTTGCCGGCATAGTCGGCAAGGTTGACGTCCCGGCCGTCGATGGCTTTGACGCTGATGTCGTGAAACTTTTCCATGGCATCTCTCCTGGGCTGGACGATAGACCGGCGGGGCTGGATTATTGCGGCTTGCTGAGGATGCGCTTGAGCCAAGCTTCCAGGTCGTCGAGATAAGTGTAGATCACCGGTACGACGACCAGGGTCAGGATGGAGGAGGTGATCACGCCGCCCATGACCGTCTGCCCCATCGGCATGCGCAGTTCGGCGCCCTCGCTGGTACTGCCGAAGGCCAGCGGTAGCATGCCGAAGACCATTGCCATGGAGGTCATGATGATCGGACGGAAGCGCACGCGCGCGGCTTCGATCAGCGCGGCTTCGCGCGGCATGCCCTCGGCGCGGGCGCGGATGGCGAAGTCGATGAGCAGGATGGCGTTCTTGGTGACCAGGCCCATCAGCAGGATGAAGCCGATGATCGAGAAGACGTTGAGCGTGCTGCCGAAGATCAGCAGCGAGAGCACCACGCCGATCAGCGTCAGCGGCAGCGAGGCCATGATGGAGAGTGGCTGGATGAAGCTGTTGAATTGCGCGGCGAGGATCATGTAGATGAACAGGATCGCCAGCATCAGCGCCTGTGAAGAATAGTGGAAGGCTTCTTCCATGTCGCGCGTCGAGCCGCCGATCTTGTAGCGGTAGCCGGGCGGCCAGTCGAGCTTGTCGAGCGCAGCCTTGATTTCGCTGCTGATTTCGCCGACCGAGCGGCCGTGGGCGTTGGCGTTGAATTCGACTTCGCGCGTCAGGTCGCGTCGGTTGATTTGCTGCACGCCCGTGCTGCTGCTGATGCGGGCGACCTGGCTGAGCGGCACCATCTTGGGCGAGCCGTCGGGATTGACGCGGGCGGTCTGCAGCATGATGCGTTCGAGATCGGCCGGTGAGACGCGGTCTTCCGGCGCCAGACGTACCTTGATGTCATAGTTCTGGTTGTCCGGCGCGAGCCAGCTGCCGGCTTCTTCGCCGGCGAGGAAAGGGCGCAGGGCCATGCCCAGTTGCGTTACGTCGATGCCGAGGTCGGCCGCGACATCGCGGCGGATATCGAGTCCGACGGTCGGCTTCGAGGGCTTGAGGCTGGTGTCGAGGTCGACGATGCCGGGAATTTCGTCCAGCCGCTTCCGGGCATCGGCCGCAAGGCGGGTCAGTACCTGCATGTCCGGCCCCTGCAGGCTGAATACCAGTTGCTTGCCCTGCATCACCGGATTGACCGTGCCGACGTGGGTGACGGTGATGCCGGCGATTTGCTGCAGGCGTTCGCGGATCGGCTGGGTCAGCTCCGCCTGGCTGCGCGTGCGCTGTTTGCGCGGCGTCAGTTTGACGTACAGCGCGGCGCTGTTCTTGCCGTTGGCATTACCGGTGTTGATGGCCGTGTAGGTATATTCGACGTCGGGAAATTCGCGCAGCGCCGCATCGACCTGCTTGGCCTTGGTTTCGGTGAGTTCGAGCGAGGAGCCTTCCGGCGTGGTGAAATTGACCAGGGTTTCGGCGAAGTCGGCGTTGGGCAGCATTTCGGTGCCGACGTAGGGCAGCAGGAAAAAGCTGGCAACCATCGAGCCGATGGCGAGGATCAGGGTATTCACGCGATGGCGCAGCGACCAGCCCAGCATCGAGCCGTAGGTGTGGGTGGTCCATTCCATGCGCCGCTCGAACCAGCGCATCGGCCTGGCCAGCAGCAGCATCAGGCGATCGAGGATGTTCGGACGCTTGATTTCTTCCGGCTTGGGATCGTCCCAGACGGATGAAAGCATCGGGTCGAGCGTGAAGGCGACGAACATGGAAATCAGCACGGCGGCAACGACGGTCAGGCCGAACTGATGGAAGAAGCGGCCGATGATGCCGCCCATGAAGCCGATCGGCGCGAACACGGCAACGATGGTCATGGTGGTGGCAAACACGGCCATGCCGATTTCGTCGGTGCCGTCGAGCGATGCCTTGTGGTGGTCGGCGCCCAGATCGACGTGGCGGACGATGTTTTCACGCACCACGATGGCATCGTCGATCAGCAGGCCGACGCACAGCGACAACGCCACCAGCGTCAACATGTTGACGGTGAAGCCGAACATGTAGATGAACATGAAAGTGCCGATCATCGAGATCGGCAATGTCAGGCCGGTGATTACCGTGCTGCGCCAGGAGTTCAGGAACAGGAAGACGATCAGCACCGTCAGTATGGCGCCTTCGAGCATGGTCATTTCGACATCGCTGACGCTCGCGCGGATGGCCAGCGCGGCATCCTTGGCCACGGTCAGTTGCACGTCGGGCGGCAGGTCGGCCTTCAATTCTTCGACATTGCGCTGGATGTCGTTGATGACCTCGATGGTGTTCGTTCCCTGCGCCTTGAGGACGTCGAGCGCCAGCGTGCGTTTGCCATCGATCAGCGCCAGACTGTCCTGCTCCTCGGCGCCATCGACGACGCTGGCCACCTGATGCAGATAGACCGGCTGGCCGCCGCGCCGGCCGACGACGACGTGGTTGAAGCTGTCGATGCTGGTCAGCTTGCCCTTGATCTGTACCGTGCGCTCCTGGTTCTCTGAACGCAGCGCGCCGGTCGGCACTTCCTGATTGGCGCTGCGCACGGCATTCAGCACCTGATCGGCGCTCAGCTCATAGGCTTCGAGCGCGGCCGGCTTGAGGTAGACGTGTATCTCGCGCATGACGCCGCCAATCAGGTTGACGGCGCCGACGCCATGCACGTTCTCGATGCGTTTCTTGATGACCTGGTCGGCCAGAGTGGTCAGCTCACGCAGGCTGCGCTTGTCGCCGAGCGAGGTGATGGCGTAGGAAATCACCGGCCGGTCGGCCGGGTCGAAGCGCGAAATCTTCGGCTCCTTTACCTCGCGGCGCAATTTGGCGCGGATGCCGGAAACTTTCTCGCGCACGTCCTGGGCGGCCTGCGCCGGATCGACCGTCAGCTCGAACTCGATGATGATGACCGAGTAGCCTTCATACGAGCGTGAGTGGATCTGCTTGACGCCGTTGATGGTGTTGACGGTTTCCTCGATCTTGCGGGTGACGTCGTTTTCCACCGACTCGGGGGCGGCTCCCGGGTATTCGGTGTTGACCACGACCACCGGGATTTCGACGTCGGGAAACTGGTCGACGGGTACGCGGCTGTAGGAGAACACGCCCATGACCACCAGCGCGAACATCAGCATGGCCGCCATGACCGGATTGCGGATGCTGACGCGGGTGAGCCACATGCTCAGCGTCCTGCCGGGGTGGAGGCGGTGCCGGTATCGTGGGTTGCCGGCGCGTTTGCGCCACTGGTCGAAACGACCCTGATCCCGGCGCCTTCCTTCAAGGGGCCGAGGTTGGCGGCAACGATGCGGGTGCCGGCATTCAGCCCGTCAAGGATTTCGGCAAGTCCGGCGGCTTCGCTGCGCATGCCGATTTTTACCGGCGTGCGGCGGATCCGGCCGTCGATCACGGCGTAGACGAAGTCGACGCCGGCGGCGCTGTGCAGGGCGGTCAGCGGCACCAGGGCGGCGGCCGTGCTGCCGCCCAGACTCAAGGTTCCCGCAGCGAACAGGCCGGCCCTGATGGCGGCATCCGGATTGGGGATTTCGATGTAAATGGTGACGGCTCGACTGCCCGGTTGCGCCTGGGCGCCGATGCGCGAGACGCGTCCCTTGAACTGCCTGTCGGCATAGCCTTCGACGCTGGCCGTGAAGGGCTGTCCGATGGCGACGCGCGCCACTTCGTTGGCGGCTACCTGTGCTTCGAGTTCGAGGCGGGAAAGGTCGACGATGGTAAACAGCTTGCCATCCGGCGAAACCTTGTCGCCGCGCTGCACGGCACGCTCGGCGATCCAGCCGCTGATCGGCGCGTGCACCACGGTGTCCTGCAAGGCTTTTTCCGCCAGCGTCAGTTGCGCTTGCAGTGACTGCACCTGGGCGCTGGCGATGCTGGCAGCCGATTTGGCATTGTCGTAGGCAAGCTCGGAGAGGAAGTTTTTCTGCCGCAATTCCTCGTTCTTGCGGCGCGTCGATTCGGCGAGTGCCGCCTGGGCGCGGCCGGCTTCCAGGGCGGCTTGGCGGTCATCGAGGCGGGCCCGGTATTCGAGATCGTCGATGCGCGCGAGCTCCTGGCCGGCGCCGATGCGCTCGCCTTCGCGCACCGCGACGGAAAGGATTTCTCCGGCAACCTTGGCTCTCACCACGGTTTCCTGCCGGGCATGCAGGGTGCCGTTGGCGCGCAGGGTTTGCTCGATTTCCCCGGCCTGGACGGTGAGCAGATCGCTTTCGGCCAGTTCGATGAGTGTCTCGGCCGGCGCTGCCGCGGTGCCCGATGTGTTCGTTGCGTTCGTCGCCTGCGTGGGGGCGGCCTTGCCGGCCGAATCACCAGCGTCCCCTGAGCCACAGGCGGCAAGCAGAAGCGCACAGCTCAGGCAGGCAAGCGCTGCCGCAAACCGGGCAGTATTCCGGGGCGGGGTGGTCGTCATCAGCGGGTGGGTTGGGTGGCTTGTGGGAGTGTTTTCGTTATATTTTTTTGCGACAAGCGGCTGATTCTAATGCAAGACGGATGTGGCCGCCCTCATGCGCAGGGCAGGCAGGGCGGCCAGCCGGTTCAGGCGGCTTGTACGGGAATCTTGCTGCTTTGCTTCATGATGCGGTTGCGGGCATCGACATACACCAGATCGGGCTGGAAGCTGGACAGTTCGACTTCGTTGTAGCTGGCATAGGTGGCGATGATCAGCAGATCGCCGGCCGCGGCCTTGCGCGCAGCGGCGCCATTCACGGAGATGATGCCGCTGCCGCGTTCGGCGACGATGGCGTAGGTGCTGAAGCGTTCGCCATTGGTCACGTTGTAGATTTCGATCTGCTGGTATTCGCGGATGTCGGCAGCATCGAGCAGCGTCTGATCGATGGCGCAGGAGCCTTCATAGTGCAGTTCGGAGTGCGTCACCGTCACGCGGTGCAGCTTGGATTTGAGCATGGTGCGTTGCATGGCGCCGGGTTCCTTTCTCATGCAAAGGGAGTACGGTCAATCTTCCATTACCTTCCATTTCCCGCTTCTGGCGACTGCCGGCATGAGCGCATCGCAGTGGCCTAGACTTCCAGATTGTCGATCAGGCGCGTGCTCCCAAGGAGTGCTGCAGCCAGAATCACCAGTCCGGATTCGTGAGCGGGTGGCAATTGTAATCCAAGCTTTTCCCGCACTGCAACATAGTCGGGGCGCCAGCCGCGCGCAGCGAGTTCATCCATGGCGGCGCGTTCGAGACGGCCGTAATCCTGCTCGCCGCGCAGGATGGCGCTGCGGATTTCGTTCAGGATGCGGTACAGATTGGGCGCCTCGGCGCGCTCGGCCGCGGAAAGGTAGCCGTTGCGCGAGGACAACGCCAGACCGTCTTCCGCGCGCACGGTGTCGCCGGCGATGATTTCCACGGGCAGCGCCAGATCGCGCACCATGCTGCGGATCACCATCAGTTGCTGGAAATCCTTGCGGCCGAACAGGGCGGCTTGCGGCTGGACGATGTTGAACAGCTTGGCCACCACCGTGGCCACGCCGCGAAAATGGCCGGGACGGCATGCGCCTTCGAGGATGGCATCGTGTTCCGCTGGCGGTTCGACGTGGTACTGCTGCGGCGCCGGATACATCTCGCTTTCGGCGGGGAAGAACAGGACATCGACGCCGGCTTCGGTCAGGCGCTGGCAGTCGGCGGCGAAGGTGCGCGGGTACTTGTCGAAATCCTCGCCGGGGCGGAACTGCAGGCGATTGACGAAGATGCTCGCCACCACGCAGTCGCCGTGCTGGCGTGCCTGGCGCATCAAGGCGATATGGCCGTCATGCAGGTTGCCCATGGTGGGGACGAAGGCCACGCGGCCGGCGTCCTTGAGCATGGCGCGCAGCGCGGCGATGGTTTCGCAGATTTTCATGGGATTCAGTAGGTGTGCTCGGGTGCCGGGAAGCTGCCGTCCTTGACGGCGCCGACATAGGCGCGCACGGCGGCATCGATGCTTTCGGCACCCTGCAGGAAGTTGCGCACGAAACGGGCGGTCTTGCCCGGGTAGATGCCGAGCATGTCGTGCAGCACCAGCACCTGGCCGGAACAGCCGGGGCCTGCGCCGATGCCGATGGTGGGGATTTTCAGCAGTTGGGTGAGCTCGGCGCCCAGCGTGGCCGGAATCATTTCGATCAGCAGCATGGCGGCGCCGGCCTGCTGCAGGCTGAGCGCGTCGTCCTTCATGCGCCGCGCGGCATCCTCGCCCTTGCCCTGCACGCGGTAGCCGCCCAGCGCATGCACCGATTGCGGCGTCAGGCCGATGTGGGCCCAGACCGGGATGCCGCGTTCGCTGAGAAAACGCACGGTCTCGGCCATCACCGCGCCGCCTTCCAGCTTGACCATCTGCGCGCCGGCGGCCATCAGGCGGCTGGCATTGCGCAGCGCCTGCGCGGGGCTTTCCTGGTAGGAGGCCCAGGGCATGTCGGCCGCGACGAAGGCGCGCTTGCTGCCGCGCGCCACCGACTCGGTGTGATAGATCATGTGCTCCATGGTGACCGGCAGCGTGGTGCCGTGGCCCTGCAGCACGTTGCCGAGCGAGTCGCCGACCAGGATCACGTCGATGCCGCAGCGGTCGAGCAGGGCGGCAAAGCTGGCGTCGTAGGCGGTCAGGGTGGCGATCTTTTCACCGGCGGCGTAGCGGGTGCCGAGTTCGTGCAGGGTGACGGGCTTGTCCGAGACGAGATAGCTCATGGGGCGGAATCCTTTTGACGGCCGGCGTTGCGTATTGGATTGGACGTGGCGTGCGTCGACCAAGGGAAGGCGATCAGCGAAAGATGAAATATACCGCAGCAAGAATGCACAGCGCGGCCCACAGGTAATCGAGCTTGAGCGGCTGCTGCATGTAGAAGAGCACGAAGGGAACGAATACCGCCAGGGTGATGGCTTCCTGGAGTATTTTCAGTTGCGCCAGATCCAGTTCCTGATGGCCGATGCGATTGGCCGGTACCTGCAAGAGGTATTCGAACAGCGCAATGCCCCAGGAGACCAGCGCGGCGATCCACCATGGCTTGCCGTTGAGATTCTTCAGATGCGCGTACCAGGCGAAAGTCATGAAGACATTCGAGGCGGCGAGCAGCAGCGCCGTTTGCAGCACGATGGGAAGATGCGGCAGCGGCGGCATGTCAGCAGGGCAGGTTCAGTTTTTCGATGGTCTGGTCGCGGCAGGCTGCCAGCAGCGTCGTTGCCGCGCCATGGCCGGGAATCATGCAATCCGGCGCGATTTCAAGCAGCGGCGCGAGCACGAAGGCGCGCTGGTGCATGCGCGGATGCGGCAGCATCAACTGCGGCGTGTGCAAGCGTTCCTCGCCGTACAGCAGCAGATCGAGATCCAGCGTGCGCGCGGCGTTGGGCACGCTGCGCTGGCGGCCGAAGCGCTCTTCGATGGCGAAGAGCGCGGCAAGGAGCGCTTGCGGCGGCAGCAGCCTGCGGTCGGGAATGTCCAGGCAGGCAACGGCATTGATGAAATCCGGCTGCTGCTTGAGGCCGACCGGCGCCGTGCGATACAGCGAGGAGCGCGCTCTCAGGCGTGCTGCCGGCAGGCCGGCGAGTTCGGTCAGCGCCGCCTTGAGCGTGTCGATGGGGCGGCCAAGATTCGCGCCGAGCGCGACGTAGGCAATGCAGCCTGTCGCCGCATTGCCGGGATCGGCGGTTGTCACTCGGGCGACTCCGTACCGCCGTTGGTGTCGTTCGCGCCGTCTGAACGGCTGCGGCTGCGGCCGCGGCTGCGCCGCCGGCGTTTTTTCGTGCTGCCGTCGGGCATCAGCATGCTTAGACGCTGCCCGGTATCGACTTCCTGGAAGCGCGTCCACCAGTCGGCCAGTTCCATCGGCACTTCGCCGCTTTGCGCGCGCAGCAGGAGAAAATCGTAGCCGGCGCGAAAGCGCGGCTGTTCGATCAGACGCAGCGGCGTCTTGCCGCTGCGCTTGTCGAAGCGCGGTTGCAGGGCCCAGATTTCCTTGATGTCGCCACTGATGCGGCGGGTGATGGCAAGTTTGTCGGCTTGCTGTTCCAGCACGCCGTCCATCGCCGCGTAGAGCGCGGGAATCGGTACTTCACCGCGCGCCTTGCGCTGTTCCCAGTCGGCCAGCACTTCGTGCCAGAGCAGGGTGGCGAAAAGAAAGCCGGGCGAGGTCGGTTTGCCCTGGCGGATGCGCTGGTCGGTATTTTCCAGGGCCAGGATGACGAACTTCTCACCGCGCGGCTGCTCGAGAATGACGTCGAGCAAGGGCAGCAGGCCGTGGTGGAGTCCTTCTGCACGCAGGCGCCGCAGGCATTCGAAGGCATGGCCGGAAAACAGCAGCTTGAGCATTTCGTCGAAGACGCGCGCGGCCGGCACGTTTTCCATCAGGCTGGCCATCTCGCGGATCGGCTGGCGCGCCGCCGGGTCGATGCTCAATCCCAGCTTGGCCGACAGGCGCACGGCGCGCAGCATGCGTACCGGATCTTCGCGGTAGCGCGTGCGCGGATCGCCGATGATGCGCAGGGTTTTTTGCTGGATGTCGGCCACGCCATGGTGGTAGTCCAGCACGGTTTCACTGGCCGGATCGTAATACAGGGCATTGATCGTGAAGTCCCGCCGGGCGGCATCCTCGGCCTGGCTGCCCCAGGCGTTGTCGCGCAGCACGCGGCCGTGTTCGTCCTTTTGCGTGTCGGCATCGTGGGTTGCGCGGAAGGTGGAGACTTCCAGGGTTTCGCCGCCCTGCATCACATGGACGATCTGGAAGCGCCGGCCGATGATGCGCGAGCGGCGGAACAGGGCGCGCACTTGCTCGGGCGTGGCATCGGTGGCGATGTCGAAGTCCTTGGGATTGAGGCCGGCAATCAGGTCGCGCACTGCACCACCGACCACATAGGCCGCGAAGCCGGCGCGTTGCAGGGTGTCGCAGGTGCGTAGGGCGCCCGGCGAAATGCCGTCGCGGCGGATGCCGTGACGCTGCTGCGGAATGACCGCCGGCGCGTTTCGGGATTGGAGCGTAGGGTTGGGGCGCCAGAATGCCTTGGCGGCGCGATGCAACAGCTTGCGGATCATGGGCGATGATTTGGAATGGGCCGGCCCGAACGGCGGGCGGGAAGGGCAGCAATGATACAGGAAGCCGAAGCTGCAATCTCAGCGCAGGCTGATGATTGGCCAACCCTGCTGCCCTGCGTGCGCTTCCAGGGTCGCGTCGGGGTCGACGGCGACGGGATGGCTGACCAGCGACAGCAAGGGCAGATCGTTGTGCGAGTCGCTGTAGAAGTAGCTTTGCGGAAAGCTGCCCCACCAGGTGCCGATGGATTCCAGCCAGGCTTCGACGCGATCGATCTTGCCCGCGCGGAAGGCCGGCAGGCCGGTCGGCTTGCCGGTATGGCGGCCGCTGCGGCAGTCCTGGGCGGGGATGGTGGCGATCAGATGGGAAATGCCGAATTCGCGGGCGATGGGGCCGGTGACGAAGCTGTTGGTCGCGGTGACGATGGCCAGCAGATCGCCGGCCGCGCGGTGGCGTTCCACCAGGTCACGGGCCTGCCGGGTGATGTTCGGGCGGATGCGGCGCGTCATGAATTCCGCATGCCAGGCGTCCAGTTGCCGGCGGTCGTGACGCGACAGCGGCTGCAACTGGAAGTCGAGGAAAGCGTCGATGTCCAGCGTGCCTGCCTGGTATTGCGCGTAAAACTCGATGTTCTTGGCTTCCTGCACTTCGCGGTCGAGCACGCCTTGTCCGATGAGGAATTGCGCCCATTCGAAATCGCTGTCGGTGGCCAGCAGGGTGTTGTCGAGGTCAAACAGCGCCAGGTTCATGCTCTCGTTCTTTCTCTTTCATCGGTACGGCAGGTTGCAGTTCGGGCGTTCGTTGCCGATTGCGCGCCAGCACGTCGCGCAGCAGCGGCAGGGTCAGGGGGCGTTTGAGTTCGAGCGAGGCCTGATCGGCTTCGTTGAGCATCCACAATAACGAAGGCAGGTCGCGGCGGCCATGATGCAGAAGGTAGTCGATCAGCGCATCGTCGATGCGCATGCCGCGCGTCGTTGCGTGGTGCCGCAGCGCCGCGGCTTTTTCGATGTCGCCCAGCGGGTGGATTTCGTAAATCAGCGCGGCGCCGATGCGGGTGCGCAGGTCTTCGCGCAGTTCCAGCCGCAATGGCGGCCTGTCGCCGGCCAGCAGCAGCGCCAGGCCGACCAGGCGGGCGGCATTGAAGGTGCGGAACAGGGTGATCTGGGCGGTTTCGTCGAGCGTATCGACGTCGTCGATGATGATCAGGCTGCCGGGCGGGGCGTTCAGTTCGCCGCCCAGGTCGCTGCCGCGCATGAAGCAGACGTTGCGTCCGGCAGCCAGGGCGGCTTCCCGGGCGCCGGCAAGCAGGTGGCTGCGGCCGCAACCGGGTTCGCCCCACAGATAGATCTGGTCGAAAGCGCCCGGATCGCCCAGCGCCCTGATGCGCGCCATGGGCTCGTGGTTGTCGCCGACGATGAAATTGTCCAGCGTCGGCGGGGCGGCCTCGGGGCCGAGGCCGAGCAGCAGTTGCTGTTGCCGGCGCGGATTCATGTGCATCATGGAGGCAGCTCTTTGTCTTCGCTTTCAGCTTCGCCGCGATAGAGACGGCTGTCGAGATAGCTTGCGCTGACGTGGCGCAGACCCACCAGCAGAACCGCCGAGGCCGGCAGCGCCAGCAGGATGCCGAAGAAGCCGAAAATCTGGCCGAAGGCGAGCAGGGCGAAGATCACCGCCAGCGGATGCAGCCCGATGCGTTGCCCAACCAGCCAGGGGGTGAGGACGAAGCTTTCCAGAACCTGGCCGAGGCTATAGACGATGGCCACGCCGATCAGCGGGCCGATGCCTTCGAATTGCAGCAGGGCGACCAGGATGGCCAGGCCGAGACCGAGGGCAAAGCCGGCATAGGGCACGAAAATCAGCAGGCCGGTGAGCACGCCGACCGGCAGGGCAAAGTTCACGCCGGCCAGCCACAGTCCCAGGCTGTAATACACCGCCAAGGAGAGCATGACCGACATCTGGCCATGGAGAAACTCACCCAGCACGGCATCGATTTCGCGGGCGATCCGGCGCGTCTGGGCATGCCAGGGGCGAGGGACGAAGCCGTCGAGACGTTCGAGCAGGTGATGCCAATCCACCAGCAGATAGAACATCACGATCGGCAGCAGTATCAGCGTGGTGAACATGCCGATCATCGCCATGCCGCCGATTTTCAGGGACTGCAGCAGTGAGTGCAGGATGTTCTGCACGCTGTCGCGGTTTTCGCTGAGCAGCCGTTTCATGGCGGCGGCATCCATGGCATGCGGCTGGATGCCGAAATGCTGCTGCAGCCAGGGCATGGCCCGTTCGTTCCACAGCGCAACGAGTGCGGGCAGGCGATCCATCATCTGCTGGCCTTCTTCGCGGATCAGCGGCAGCAGGATCAATCCCAGCAGCATCAGGAGCGTAGCCAGCAGCAGGATCACCAGCAGGGCGCCCGCCGTGCGCGGGATGCGATGGCGCGCCAGGCGATCGACCAGCGGCGCGCAGATATAGGCGAAGATGCCCGCCAGCAGGAATGGCGTCAGGATGGGACTGAGCAGATACAGCAGCCACAGCAGGGCCAGTCCGCAGGCACTCCAGAGCAGGGTCTGCAGACGGTCGGCGTGGTTGTCGGGGCGTATTTCCATGCGGTCCATGCGGATGGCGATTATGAAAGTACTCGTTCCGTTCGGGTGCAGGGCACGCCCTGAACATTTCCGGTAAAATTTGCGGCTCGATTTTTGGCTTGTGGCAAGCGCACCAGGATCAGGCCATTACCATCAAGCATCAAGCCGCTACTTTAGCCGCCAGCCCGCAGGAACTCAACTTGAGCATGACAAATTCCCCCTCTTCCTCTTCTCTGACCTATCGCGATGCGGGCGTCGATATCGACGCCGGCGATGCGCTCGTCGAACGCATCAAGCCGTTTGCCAAACGCACCATGCGGCCGGAAGTGCTCGGCGGCATCGGCGGCTTTGGCGCCTTGTTCGAAATGTCGAAGAAATACCGCGAGCCGGTGCTGGTTTCCGGCACGGATGGCGTCGGTACCAAGCTCAAGCTTGCCTTCCAGTTGAACCGTCACGACACCGTCGGTCAGGATCTGGTGGCGATGAGCGTCAATGACATCCTGGTGCTGGGCGCCGAGCCGCTGTTCTTCCTCGATTACTTCGCCTGTGGCCGGCTGGATGTGGATGTCGCCGCCAGTGTCATTCAAGGCATTGCCAAGGGCTGCGAGCTCGCCGGTTGCGCGCTGATCGGCGGCGAAACTGCCGAAATGCCGAGCATGTATCCGGACGGTGAATACGACCTCGCCGGCTTCGCCGTTGGCGCCGTCGAGAAGTCGCAGATCATCGACGGCAAGCGCATCGTGCCGGGCGACATGGTGCTGGGCCTGGCTTCCAGCGGTGCGCATTCCAACGGCTATTCGTTGATCCGCAGGATCATCGAACGCGCGCAGCCCGACATGGCCGCCGATTTCCACGGTCGTCCGTTCGGCGATGCGGTCATGGCGCCGACGCGCATCTACGTGAAGCCGTTGCTGGCGCTGATGCAGCAGTTCGGCGAGGGCGGCGTGAAGGGCATGGCGCACATCACCGGCGGCGGTTTGACCGAGAACGTGCCGCGCATCCTCGGCGATCATCTCACCGCGACGCTCGACCGCAACGGCTGGCCGTTGCCGCCGCTGTTCCAGTGGCTGCAGCGCGAAGGCCAGGTCGCCGACGCCGAGATGCACCGCGTCTTCAATTGCGGCATCGGCATGGCCGTCATCGTTGCCGCCGAACACCGGCAACGCGCCAGCGAGATTCTCCAGGCGCAGGGCGAAACGGTCTACACCATCGGCCGCATCGAAGCGCGCCAGCCGGGTCAGGCGCAGACGACGGTCGTTTGAGGCTGAGACTGAAGCGTTCAGTTATTCCGTCATTCAGCCGCTTCGGCTCCGCGCTTCAGTAGATGAAGGGAATCAGCCGCCAGGTGCGCTGCGCATAGGTGGCGTAGGCCGCGCCCAATCCGGCATGCAGCGCCCGTTCTTCGACGGTGATGCGCCAGAGCAGGACGGCGGTTGAAGGCAGCAGGATGATCAGCAGCCCAACCCAGTTGGCCAGACACAGGCCCAGCCCCAGACTGATCAGCAGCACGCCGGTGTAGGAAGGATGCCTCAGCCAGCGGTAGGGGCCGCTATCGACCACCCGGTGATCATCGGCGATGGCAACGTTGACGGTAAAGAAACGGCCCAGATGCACGATCGCATGAATCCGCAGCAGGATGCCGGCGAGCAGCACGGCGATGCCGATGCCGTGGTGTGCCTGGAAGAAAGCCATGTTGGCAAAATCCAGACGCCGCTCCAGCAGGAGCGCGATGCCGATCGAAATCGAATTGATCAGCCAGATCAGGCGCAGCGTGCCTTGATCCGCACTGACCGTCTCGTGGCCGGCCCGCCGCTTGAGCGCCAATGCCAGTTCGGCTGTGCCATACAGCAGGACGACCAGATAGGCGTGATAGGTGATGTGGAAGGGCATGGGGCATCCTTTGGTCGGGTGGCAAAAATTATGGCGTCATTCTACGAGGCAGCGAGGCAGGACGGGCGGTATGTTGAATGTGCTGTGTTCTGAATGCGGCAGCGCTCGTCATGCCGGATAAACCGGCCTGTCGCGTTAAAATGTCGGGATGAGCGCGATCTGGAAACCCCATGTCACCGTAGCCGCCGTGATCGAGCGCGACGGCCGTTTTTTGCTGGTCGAGGAAGAGGTCGGCGACGGCGCGGGCGGCGTGGTGGTTCGCTACAACCAGCCGGCCGGTCATCTGGATACCGGCGAGTCCCTGCTGCAGGCCTGCGCGCGTGAGACGCTGGAAGAGACGGCCTGGCATTTTCGGCCGCAAGCGCTGGTGGGCATCTATCAATGGCCGTCCGCGCAGCGCGATCTGACCTATCTGCGTTTCGCCTATTGCGGCGAACTGGGAACGGAAGAAGCCGGGCGGCCTCTCGATGCGGGCATATTGCGCGCGCTCTGGCTGACGCTGGAGGAAATCCAGGCGTTGGCCGCGCAACACCGCAGCCCGCTGATACTGCAATGTATCCGCGATTATCTTGCGGGGAATCGTTATCCACTCGATCTGGTGAAGCATTATGACTAAGCGCAGCGTCATCGTCGGTATGTCCGGCGGCGTCGATTCTTCCGTGGCCGCCTTGCTGCTCAAGCAGCAGGGCTGGCAGGTGACCGGCCTGTTCATGAAGAATTGGGAGGATGATGACGATGAGGAATACTGCTCGTCGCGTCAGGATCTGGTCGATGCGGCATCCGTCTGCGACGTCATCGGTATCGATCTGGAAGTGGTGAATTTCTCCGCCGAATACAAGGAGCGGGTGTTTGCCGAATTCCTGCGCGAGTACCAGGCCGGACGCACGCCCAATCCGGACGTGCTGTGCAATGCCGAAATCAAGTTCAAGGCTTTTCTCGACCATGCCGTGAAACTCGGCGCCGAGCGGATTGCCACCGGCCACTACGCCCAGGTGCGTCATTTCCTGGGCGACTGGCAGCTTCTCAAGGGCGAGGATGGCACCAAGGATCAAAGCTACTTTCTGCATCGCCTGAACCAGCAGCAACTGGAAAAGACGCTGTTTCCCATCGGCCACCTCTACAAGCGCGAAGTGCGCAAGATGGCCGAGGAAGCCGGGCTGCACAATTTTGCCAGGAAGGATTCCACCGGCATCTGCTTCATCGGCGAGCGGCCGTTCCGCGAATTCCTCGGCCGTTACCTGCTCGGTCAACCCGGCGAGATCCGCACGCTGGAAGACGACAAGGTGATCGGCCGCCATGAGGGCCTGATCTATCACACCATCGGCCAGCGCAAGGGGCTGCACATCGGTGGCCTCAAGGGCAATGCCGACGAGGCGGGGGATCACGAGGCCTGGTACGTCGCCGCCAAGGACATGGCGCGCAATGTGCTGCTGGTGGTGCAGGGGCGCGATCATCCGGCCTTGCTCAAGGACCGCCTGGTGGCGCGCGATCTGTCCTGGGTCAGCGGGCGTCTGCCGCACACTCACTGGGTATATACGGCGAAGACCCGCTACCGTCAGCCGGATGCGCCGTGCGAGGTCGATGCGGTCGATGCCGAGTCCTGCGAAATCGCTTTTGCCGCGCCGCAATGGGCGGTGACGCCGGGGCAGAGCGTGGTGCTCTACGAATCGAAGGTATGCCTGGGCGGCGGCGTGATCGCCTGAGGCTCAATCGTGCGGCACGCTCTCGGCGAAGGAGGGCCGCTGCATCAGCCGGTCGTAGTGTCTGGCAAGCGCGCCGTGCTTGCCGCGCCAGTCGATGTCGGGGTGGCGGAAACTGATGTAGCCCAGCGCACTGCCGGCGGCGACGTCGGCCAGGCTGAGGCCGTTGCCGTGGCACCAGGCGTTTTCGCCGAGATCATCGTCCATGACCTGCAGACCGGCGATCATTTTGCTGCGCTGGCGTTCGATCCATGCGGGGCTGCGCTCGCCGTCGGGACGGCGCGACTCCAGCAGGGCATTCGCTGCCGCATCGGCAATGCCGTCGGCGAGCGCTTCCCAGCGCTTGACGCTGATTCGTTCGCGTCCGCCGGAGGGAATCAGACGCTTGTTCGGCGAAAGCGTGTCGAGATATTCGACGATGACGCGCGAGTCGTAGAGCGTGCTTTCATCGTCCAGGAGGAGCACCGGCACCTTGCCCAGCGGGTTGTGGTCTGCAATGCTGTTGCCCTCAATCCAGGGTGAATCGACGACGAACTCGCACTCGATCTTTTTTTCGGCGAGCACGATGCGTACCTTGCGAACGTAGGGACTGGTCAGGGAACCAAGCAGTTTCATGTGGCGCAATCAACAATCAAACGATAAAAACGATCAGCATCTGCGGGCGTGGATCATGGGCGGCTGATTATCGCCCATCGTCCGATCGCCTTCAAGGAAGGCAGGTGAATGTTAAAATGCCCGGCTGTTTGCTTGCGCCAATCGGCCAGGCGATTTTCATTGACTGATCCCCGACATGCTGACGACACTGACCGCTCTTTCGCCGCTCGACGGCCGCTATGCCCAGAAACTCGAAGCCCTGCGCGAATATTTTTCCGAATATGGCTTGATCAAGCGCCGTGTTCAGGTCGAAGTCAAATGGCTGAAGGCGCTTGCCGGTGCGCCGCAGCTTGATGAAATCCAGCCTTTCAAGGCGGCCACGATCGCCGAGCTTGACGAGGTGGTGAGCAATTTCAGCGTGGCCGACGGCGAGGCGATCAAGGCAATCGAGGCCCGCACCAATCATGACGTCAAGGCGATGGAGTACTGGCTCAAGGAGCGCCTGGCGGGCAATGCCGAAGTCATGGCGGCGGCCGAATTCATCCACTTCGGCTGCACTTCCGAAGACATCAACAACCTCTCGCATGCCCTGATGCTGCAGGAAGCGCGCAGCGCCGTGCTGTTGCCGACCCTGCAAGCCCTGGTGCTGCGCTTTCGCGAACTGGCCCACGCCCATGCGGCGTTGCCGCTGCTTTCGCGCACGCATGGACAGCCCGCCACGCCGAGCACGCTGGGCAAGGAAATGGCCAACATCTGCGCCCGTCTCGAACGCGCCACCCAGCGCATCGCCGCGGTGTCGCTGACCGCCAAGTTCAATGGCGCGGTCGGCAATTACAACGCGCATCTGGCGGCTTATCCCGAGTTCGACTGGGAGAGTTTCAACCGCGGCTTCATCGAATCCTTCGCCCTGGAGTTCAACCCATATACCATCCAGATCGAACCGCACGATGCGATGGCCGAGCTGTTCGACGCGATTGCGCGCGCCAATACGATATTGATCGATGCCGATCGCGACATCTGGCAGTACATTTCCCTCGGCTATTTCAAGCAGAAGCCCAAGGCCGGCGAGATCGGTTCGTCGACCATGCCGCACAAGGTCAATCCCATCGATTTCGAGAATTCCGAAGGCAACCTGGGGCTGGCAAATGCCGTCCTGCGCCACTTGGCTGAAAAGCTGCCGATTTCGCGGCTGCAGCGCGATCTGACCGATTCCACGGTGTTGCGCAACATGGGCGTGGCGTTTGGCTATTCAGTGCTGGCCTATGATTCCACCTTGCGTGGTCTGGGCAAGCTGGAAGCCGATGCCCAGCGCATGTCCGACGATCTCGATGCCTGCTGGGAAGTGCTGGCCGAGCCGGTGCAGACGGTGATGCGGCGTTTTGCGGTGGAGAATCCCTACGAGAAACTGAAGGATCTGACGCGCGGCAAGGGCATCACGCGGGAGGGCCTGCATGAATTCATCCGCACGCTGGACATTCCCGAAACCGAAAAGACGCGCCTGCTGGCGATGACCCCGGCAAGCTATCTCGGCAAGGCCGTCGAGCTGGCCAAGCGCATCTGAAGGAAGCTGAATGAGCTTCGCCAACAATCTCAAGCAATTGCCGAAGGTTTCCCATCTTGCTGCGTTGCAACTGGTGGATGCAGAGGGCAGCGTCGTGGCCACCATCGAAAACAAGCCCGGCCAGGCCGGCTCGCTGGCGGTTTATAACCACCTGGGGCAGTTGTTCGGCGCGATCACTGCCGATGCGGCGAGAAAGGGGCTGGAATTGTATGCCGAGCACGTCGAGGAGGCGCGCGCGCATCCGGGCAGGCATCCGCATATCGACCGTCTACTCAAGCTGGTCGAGGCGCCGCAGCCGCAAACCCTGCGGGTGAAGCATCAATTTGCGCTGGATGAATGAGCGAGGCTGGCAGACCGCGCCGTCAGGAAAAGGGTAATACGGAAACGAAAAAAACCGCACCTGGGTGCGGTTTTTTTCAGAACGGATACCGGCTTGTGCTTACTTCAGCTTGGTTTCCTTGTAGGCGACATGCTTGCGAGCCTTGGGATCGAATTTCATGATCTCCATCTTTTCGGGCATGTTGCGCTTGTTCTTGGTGGTCGTGTAGAAATGGCCGGTGCCGGCCGTGGATTCGAGCTTGATTTTTTCGCGGGCGCCTTTGGCCATGATCTTCTCCGGTCAGTATCTTGGTGACGTGTTCAGCGCTCAGGCGGTTTCGCCACGGCTGCGCAAATTGGCAAGGACGGCCTCGATGCCGTTCTTGTCGATGGTGCGCAGGCCGGCGTTCGAGACGCGCAGACGCACCCAGCGGTTTTCGCTCTCGACCCAGAACTTGCGGTACTGCAGGTTCGGCAGGAAACGGCGCTTGGTTTTGTTGTTGGCGTGGGAAACGTGGTTTCCGACCATCGGGGCCTTGCCCGTTACTTGGCATACGCGGGACATTTGTTTGCTCCAGGGTTCTGTGTTCTGCAAAGCACGCCATTATACCGGAGCCTTGAGGAAATGTTCAAGAAAATAATGGGTAAGGCGTGAGGCGTGAGACGAAGGGGCGAACTGGCGTTACAGCAAGCCTTTTTCGGCGAATGACAGGGGGGCGGCATTGCCGGCGACGATGAAATGGTCGAGCAGCCTGACGTCGATGAGCCCCAGGGCCTGTTTCAGCGTCGAGGTCAGCATTTCATCGGCGCGCGAGGGCTCGGTGATGCCCGAAGGGTGGTTGTGGGCAAAAATCACGGCAGCGGCATTGTGGCGCAGGGCTTGATTGACGACTTCGCGCGGATAGACGCTGGTCTGGGTGAGGGTGCCGCGAAACAGCTCTTCATTGGCGATGAGCTGGTTCTGCGCGTCGAGCCAGATGGCGACGAAGCATTCATGACGCAGGTGCGCCAGATGCAGGCGCAGCCAGTCGCGTACGGCGCCGGGTGTGGAAAGCAGGTCGCCATGCTGGAGTTCCTCGCGCAGCGCGCGGCGCGCCATTTCGAGAACGGCCTGGAGTTGCGCGTACTTTGCCGTGCCCATGCCGGGGATGCTGGCAAATTCGCTGACCGAGGCATTGCCCAGGCGGGTGAGGGAGCCGAAGTGGGCGAGCAGATCGCGCGCCAGGTCGACAGCGCTTTTGCCGCGTACGCCGATGCGCAAGAAGATGGCCAGCAGTTCAGCATCGGAGAGGGCGGCCGTGCCGTTCTGCAGCAAACGTTCACGGGGGCGCTCATGTTCAGGCCAGTCGGTAATCGCCATAAGTTAGAATGGTCCGCTATTCATCTCTGTTTATTCGTTTGGGATTTTACACGGCATGAATGAATTGTCCGGCAAAACCATACTGCTCGGCGTTACGGGGGGCGTTGCAGCCTACAAGGCCGCCGAGCTGGCGCGTCTTCTGGTCAAGGCCGGGGCCCAGGTTGACGTCGTGTTGACCGAAGCCGGGGCGCGCTTCGTCGGCGCGACCACCTTCCAGGCCCTGACCGGCCGCCCGGTCTGGAGCGATCTGTGGGATGCGCGGCAGCAGCGCGGCATGGGGCATATCGACCTGACGCGCGGCGCCGATGCGATCCTGCTTGCGCCGGCGAGCGCAGATTTCCTGGCCAAGCTTGTCCAGGGGCGTGCCGACGATTTGCTGTCCACGCTCTGTCTGGCGCGTGATTGCCCCTTATTGGCCGCGCCGGCGATGAATCGCCAGATGTGGGAGAATCCGGCCACCCGGCGCAACGTCAGGCAATTGCTTGACGATGGCGTGCGACTGCTCGGCCCGGCTTGCGGCGAGCAGGCCTGTGGCGAAGTCGGTCTCGGCCGCATGCTGGAGCCGCAGGAATTGTTTGACGAACTGACGGCTTTTTTCCAGCCGAAATTGCTGGCAGGACGCCGCGTGCTGCTGACGGCAGGACCGACCTTCGAGCCGCTCGATCCGGTGCGCGGGCTGACCAATTCGAGTTCGGGCAAGATGGGCTTTGCCCTGGCGCGCGCTTGTGCCGAAGCCGGCGCCGAGGTGACGCTGGTGGCCGGTCCGGTCAGCTTGCCGACGCCAGCCGCCGTAACGCGCATCGACGTACAAACTGCGCTGGAAATGCGTGCGGCGGTGCTGAAGTCGGTTGCCGCAGCGGATATTTTTATCGGGGTTGCCGCCGTGGCCGATTACCGTCCGGTGCAGGCGTCCGAACACAAAATCAAGAAGACGGCTGTCGGCAGTGCATTGACCATCGAAGTGACGGCGAATCCCGATATCCTGGCCGAGGTTGCAAGCTTGCCGGCCGCGCCTTTCTGTGTCGGTTTTGCCGCCGAGAGTCAGAATCTCGCCGACTATGCCGAAAGCAAGCGGCTGGCAAAAAAGCTGCCGCTGGTGGTCGGCAATCTGGTGCAGGATGGCCTGGGGAGCGACGGCAATTCCGTGATCCTGTTCGATGATGCCGGCCAACACAAGCTGACACCGGGCCCGAAAATGGAAATTGCGCGCGGTATCGTCGCCCATATTGCCAACATGCTGGAGCAGGACTGATGCATACCATCGATATCAAGATACTCGATCCCCGGCTCAAGAATGCCGCTGGCGAGGCCGGCGAATTCGCTCCGCAATATGCCACTCCTGGCGCGGCCGGCCTGGATCTGCGCGCCTGCATCGACGCGCCGCTGGTGATTCAGCCCGGCACGACGCACCTTGTGCCGTCGGGTATCGCCATTCACCTGGCCGATCCCGGCCTGGCCGCCATGATCCTGCCGCGCTCGGGGCTGGGTCACAAGCATGGCATCGTGCTGGGCAATCTGGTCGGCTTGATCGATTCCGATTATCAAGGGCAGATCTTCGTTTCCACCTGGAATCGCGGCAAGGAAGCCTTCACGCTGAATCCACTCGAACGCCTGGCGCAACTGGTAGTTGTGCCGGTGCTGCAGGTGGGATTCAACGTCGTCGAAGATTTTGAGGCCAGCCAGCGCGGTGCTGGTGGCTTTGGCAGTACCGGCAAGGGATGATCTGCATCCAAACGCTACACCTCTGAATTCAGAGAGAGCACGGAGAACCGCATATGGCTTGGAACAGTGGCTTGATTCAACGCATCCTGGATTTCGATGCGCGCAATTTCCTTCTGGATAGCCTGCCAAAAAATGCAACAGGCATGGAAATCGGCGTGCATAAGGGGGATTTCACCAAGCGCATTCTCGAACGCACGAGTCCGGAACTGCTCTATCTCGTCGATCCCTGGAAATACGAATCCTCAAGCAAGTACAAAAACTCCTGGTACGGTGGTTGGCTCGGCGGCAGCCAGGAACGCATGGACAGGCGTTGCGATGCGGTAAAGCAGCGTTTTGCCGCAGCCATTTCCCGCGGCAAGGTGAAGGTGCTGCGTGCTTATTCCTCGGACGCCTTTGCCAGCCTGCCCGACGCCCATCTCGACTGGGTGTATATCGATGGCAATCACCTCTACGAGTTCGTCAAGTCCGATCTGGAGCAAGCCTGTCGTTGCGTCAAACCCGGCGGCTTGATTACCGGCGATGACTACGGAGAAGGCGGCTGGTGGGAAGGCGGCGTCAAGCGGGCGGTCGATGAATTCGTGGCGACGCGGGATGACGTCGAACTGGTCTGCATCAAGAAGTGCCAGTTCATCCTGAAAAAACGCTGAATGCTTGATGCCGGAAAGACGAAAGGCGCCGAGTGTCCGCTCGGCGCCTTTTGTTCTGGGGACAGTTTGCCGAAGCTAGATCACGGCTTCTTCCTTGACCTTTTTCGGCTGCACGAACTGTTCGCGTGAAGCGCCGAGCCACATGACCAGCGGCGAGGCGACCAGCACCGAAGAGTAAATTCCGAAGAGGATGCCGATGGTCAGGGCCAAAGCGAAGTAGTGCAGGGCCGTGCCGCCGAAAATCAGCATCGAGGTGACCATCATTTGCGTCGAGCCGTGGGTGATGACGGTACGGGACATGTTGACGGTGATGGAGTGGTCGAGGACTTCTGCCGTGGTCATGCCACGCTTTTTCCGGAAGATTTCACGCACGCGGTCGAAGACCACGACCGATTCATTCACCGAATAGCCCAGCACGGCCAGCACCGCAGCCAGCACCGGGAGCGAGAATTCCCACTGAAAGAACGCGAAGCAGCCAAGGATGATCACCACGTCATGGAGGTTGGCGATGATGGTCGCGATGGCGAAACGCCATTCGAAGCGGAATGCCAGATAGATGACGATGCCGAAGACCACCAGCAGCAGCGCCATGGCGCCATCGGAGGCGAGCTCCTTGCCGACCTGCGGGCCGACGAACTCGATGCGCTTGAGGGCCACCGGCTCGGCACCGCTGGCATCGTGGCAGACGGTTTTTTTGATGTCCTCGCCTTGTTCGGTGGTGTAGTCGAGTTTTTGCGGCTGGCCCTGGACCATGGCACAGAGCGAAGTGAAGATGCGTTCGCTTTCCTTGCTGGTAGCGCCTTCCTCGGCCGTCTTCAGCGGCAGGCGGATCAGCAGATCGCGCGAACTGCCGAAATTCTGCACTTGCGGGTCAAGAAATCCGTCCTGCAGCAGGCGCTTGCGCACATTGTCCACATCGGGCGGATGGCTGTAGCTGACTTCCATCAGGGTACCGCCGGTGAACTCGATGGACAGATGCAAGCCCTTGGTGGCGAGGAAAAAAACGGCAAGCAGGAAGGTGATCAACGAAATGATGTTGAACACCAGCGCATAGCGCATGAAGGGGATGTCCTTCTTGATACGGAAAAATTCCATGAGGCGGGACCTTGGGTATCTGTGTATGCGGGAACGGCGGCGGCAGTCGGTTGGATTGGCCGAATGATTGGATCGCGGTTATTTGGTTCCTGCCGGATCCGGTTTCCAGACCTGGCCGATGGACAGCCTGTCGATCTTGCGCCGCGAGCCATAGATCAGGTTGATGAGGGCGCGCGAAACCACGACCGAGCTGAAGATCGAAGTCAGGATGCCCAGACAATGCACCACGGCAAAGCCGCGGATGGGACCGGAACCGAAGATCAGCAGTGCAATGCCGGCAATCATCGTCGTGACGTTGGAGTCGAGAATCGTCGCCCAGGCGCGCTCATAGCCTTTGAAGATGGCGGATTGCGGTGAATCGCCATTGCGCAATTCTTCGCGGATGCGCTCATTGATCAGCACGTTGGCATCGATGGCCATGCCCAGCGTCAGGGCAATGGCGGCAATCCCCGGCAGTGTCAGCGTTGCCTGCAGCAGCGAGAGCAGGGCGAACAGGAACATCACGTTGGAGGTCAGCGCGACGACCGAGACCAAGCCGAATACGACGTAGTACACCGTCATGAAAATGGCAATGGCGATGAAGCCGCCGACGGTCGAGTTGAATCCCTTTTCGATGTTGTCCTTGCCCAGGCTGGGGCCGATGGTGCGCTCTTCGATGATGTCCATCGGCGCTGCCAGCGAGCCGGCGCGCAGCAGCAGGGCGATGTCGTTGGATTCGACGGTACTCATGCGGCCACTGATCTGCACGCGGCCGCCGCCGATTTCGCTGCGGATCACCGGCGCGGTAACGACTTCGCCTTTGCCCTTCTCGATCAGCAGGATGGCCATGCGTTTGCCGACGTTGTCGCGGGTGACTTCCTTGAAAATGCGCGCGCCGGCCGAATCCAGCGTCAGATGAACGGCCGGTTCGTGTGTATCGCCCGAGAAACCGGGCTGGGCATCGGTCAGCCGTTCGCCGGTCAGCACGACCTGTTTTTTGACCAGCAGGGCGCGGCCTTCGCGCTCGGTGTAGTACTCGGTGCCGATGGGCGGCTGTCCGCGCGCGGCCTGCTCCATGACGGCAGGATTGGCGCTGTTCTCGTCATCGACCATGCGGATTTCCAGGGTGGCCGTGCGCCCGAGGATGTCCTTGGCCTTGGCGGTGTCCTGTACGCCGGGCAGTTGGACGACGATGCGGTCGGCGCCTTGCTGCTGGATGACGGGCTCGGCGACACCCAGTTCATTGATGCGGTTGCGCAGTGTAGAGATGTTCTGCTTGATGGCAAATTCCTGAATCTTCTTTTCTGCTTCCGGCTTGAGTCTGCCGATGAGCTTGTAGTCATCGCCGCGGGTGGTTTCACTGAAGGCCAGATCGGGCTGCGCATTGGTCAGGATGGAACGAGCCTTGTTGCGGGTTTCGGCATCGCGAAAGAGTACGGCCAGATTCATGCCTTCGCGGCTGATGCCGCTATGGCGTATCGTCTTTTCCCGCAGCAGGCTGCGGAGGTCGGCCGTGGTGGCATCCAGGCGTTTGGTCAGTGCGCCCTTCATGTCCACCTGCAGGAGAAAATGCACGCCGCCACGCAAATCCAGACCCAGATACATCGGCAGGGCATGCAGGTTGGTCAGCCACTGCGGCGAAGCGGAAAGCAGGTTGAGGGCGATGCTGTAGGCGGGATCGTCGGCATCGGGGTTGAGGGCCTTGGCGATGACGTCCTTGGCCTTCATTTGCGTATCGGTATCCTTGAAGCGGATGCGGATGCTGTTGTTGTCGACGAATATGCCGTCATCCGCAAGATTGGCCGCCTTGATCGCCTCTGCGGCATTTGCCTGAACCTTCTCGTCTACCTTGACGGTGGCCTTGACGCTGGAAATCTGTACTGCCGGCGATTCGCCATAGAAGTTCGGCAGGGTATAGAGAGCGCCGAGCAACAGGGTCACGGCGACCAGAATGTTCTTCCAGAGGGGATAACGATTCATGTGCGAGGAGCGAGGTGCGAGAGATTGGGAGTGAGAAGTGGCTTGCGAAGAGCTGGGAGAGGGATGGCGTGCTGAAACCTGAAACCGCGGTACGGGCCGAAGAACGAAGAGCCGGCTGAGAAGGCTTTACTCCTCAGCCCTCATGGCCAAGGCGGGCCTCGGCGGGAGGCCTCACAGACTCTTCAGCGTTCCCTTCGGCAGCAGGTTGGCGACGGCATTCTTCTGAATGAAGATTTCGACGGATTGGTCCTTGATCGTGCCGACTTCGACGGTCAGGTAGTTTTCGCCGATCTTGACGATGCGTCCGGCCATGCCGCCCTGGGTCACGATCTCGTCACCCTTGGCCAGCGCGTCGACCATGTTCTTGTGTTCCTTGGCTTTCTTCATCTGTGGGCGGATCATCAGGAACCACAGCACCACGAACATCAGCATGATCGGCAGCAACTGCACCAGACCACCCATGCCATCGGGAGCGGCCCCTGCAGCCTGGGCGTAAGCGTTGGAAATCAGCACGACGGACTCCTGTGAATTTTATTCAAGCCGCGGATTATATCAGCCGCCAGCGCGATCACGCCGGAAGCGGGCGGCGAACTCGTTGAAGCTGCCGGCGGCGATGGCCTCGCGCATTTCGCGCATCAGCGTCTGGTAGTAGTAGAGGTTGTGCAGCGTGTTGAGGCGCGCGCCGAGGATCTCGCCGGTACGGTGCAAATGGTGCAGGTAGGCGCGGGTGAAATGGCGGCAGGTGGCGCAGTCACAGCTTTCATCGAGCGGACGCAGGTCGGCCTTGTACTGGGCGTTCTTGATCTTGACGTCGCCGTGGCGGGTGAACAGCCAGCCGTTGCGCGCGTTGCGCGTCGGCATCACGCAGTCGAACATGTCGATACCGTGGCCAACGGCGAACACCAGATCTTCCGGTGTGCCCACGCCCATCAGATAGCGCGGTTTGTGCACCGGCAGGCGCGGCGCGGTGTGGGCGAGGATGCGCGCCATGTCTTCCTTGGGTTCGCCGACCGAGAGGCCGCCGATGGCGTAGCCGTCGAAATCCATTTCGTTCAGCGCCGCCAGGGAGATGTCGCGCAGGTCTTCGTACATGCCGCCCTGGACGATGCCGAACAGCGCGTTGGAATTTTCCAGGCGCCGGTGCTCGTCGCGCGAGCGCTGTGCCCAGCGCAGCGAGAGGCGCATCGACTCCTCGGCCTGGCGCCGCTCGGCCGGGTAGGGTGTGCATTCGTCGAAGATCATGACGATGTCTGAGTTCAGCGCATGCTGGATGCGCATCGACTCCTCGGGCGTCAGGAACAGGCGGTCGCCGTTGATCGGCGAGGCGAACCTGACGCCCTCCTCGGAGATCTTGCGCAGCGCGCCGAGCGAGAACACCTGGAAGCCACCCGAGTCGGTGAGGATGGGGCCGTTCCAGCCCATGAAGCGGTGCAGCCCGCCGTGCGCGGCGATGATCTTGGTGCCGGGGCGCAGCCAGAGGTGGAAGGTGTTGCCGAGCACGATCTGCGCGCCGAGGTCGCGCACTTCATCGGGGGCCATGGCCTTGACCGTGCCGTAGGTGCCGACCGGCATGAAGGCCGGCGTGTCGACCTGGCCGTGCGCCAGCGTGATCCGGCCGCGGCGCGCGGTGCCGTCCTGGTTAAGGAGTTCAAAATTCATGGCGCAGATTCATCGTTGGTGCGCGTCAGCAGCATGGCGTCACCGTAGCTGAAGAAACGGTAGCCTTGTGCGATGGCGTGGGCGTAAGCAGTGCGGATGCGCTCGATGCCGGCGAAGGCCGAGACCAGCATCAGCAGAGTGGATTTTGGCAGATGGAAATTTGTCAGCAGCGCATCGACGATGCGGAAACGGAAGCCCGGCAGAATGAACAGTCCGGTTTCACCGGCGCCGGCCTGCAGTTGTCCATTGCCGGCAATGGCGGCGGATTCCAGCGTGCGCAGCGTGGTGGTGCCGACGGCGACGATGCGTCCTCCCTTGCGCCGCGTTTCTGCAATGGCTTGCGCCGTGGCTTCGGGCAGGATGTAGCGCTCACGGTGCATCCGGTGTTCGGCGAGGTTTTCGCTGCGCACCGGCTGGAAGGTGCCGGCGCCGACATGCAGCGTGACGTAGGCGATGCGGCAGCCCCGTTTCTCTACGGCAGCGAGCAGCGCGTCATCGAAATGCAGTCCGGCAGTCGGCGCGGCCACCGAACCATGCGTGCGTGCGAACACCGTCTGGTAGCGCGCTTCGTCGGCATCCGCCGCATTGCGTTCGATGTACGGCGGCAAGGGCAGGCGGCCGTGGCGTTCGAGCAGGTCGATGACATTTTCCGTATCCGGAAAACGCAGATGGTAGAACTCGCCCGCGCGCGCCAGCACTTTTGCTTCCAGCGCGCCCTCCAGATGCAGTACGCAGCCTGGCTTCGGCGGCTTGCTGGCACGAATCTGCGCCAGCGCCTCGTGCTCGCCGGTGATGCGCTCGACCAGCACTTCGATCCTGCCGCCGCTGTCTTTTATGCCGTACAGACGCGCATGCAGCACGCGGGTGTCGTTCATCACCAGCAGGTCGCCAGGTTGCAGCAGTTCGGCCAGATCTGCAATGTTGCGGTCCTCGATCGGCGCGTCGTTGCCATCGACGACCAGCAAGCGGCTGGCGCTGCGTTCCGCCAGCGGTTGCTGGGCAATCAGCTCGGGCGGCAATGCGTAGTCGAAGTCGCTGAGGCGCAATTGCGCGGACGAGTCGCTCAGTGCTGCGCTGGCAGCGCCTGTCGTTGAATTATTTGCTGACATGGGAGTTGAAGCACAACGGGGAATCGCGGATAATGCGCCCCTTTCGTTCCTCTTCATCTTCTTCAACCGAGATGAAGGAGCGAAGACAGCGCAGCCGCGCATTTTATGCGAGCTGCGGCAGTTCCAGGCTACTCTGTGGATGAAAAACGTGGTGGCTTGCGAGTGCGTGGCGTGTGTAGTGTGTGTGATTAAGCCCAGGTGGCGGAATAGGTAGACGCGACGGTCTCAAACACCGTTGCCGCAAGGCGTGCCGGTTCGATTCCGGCCCTGGGCACCAGTGGATTCAGGGAAGTTTGCAGTACTGAAACTTCGCCTCCACGATCCACCGTTATTCAATACGAATGTGCTTGATCCCGCTTTTTTGGCTGGTGGGCCGTGTCTATTCGGACAGATCCGGTTTGAGTCTGGCGGGGAGTTCGGCGCGGGCGCGCTCGCGCAGTTCCGCGAGCAGTTGCTCGCTCAATCCGTTCATGGTGTTGGCGAGCATCTGGGGAAGCACTTCTTCCAGCCAGCTTTCCAGCGTCTTGCAGATTTTCTGCTGGTGAATCTGCCGCATGGCTGCGGCAGTTGCGTCCGACGCCGTTGCAGGGGAAGCCGTCACCTCGGCTTCGATGACTTCGGTCAATACCGGTACGTCCTGGCTGTCGAGGGAGAGTGTTTCTTCTTCGGCAGGCGTGCCCGCAGGCTGTGCGGACTTTGCCTCGGCCAGATCGAGGCTGGAGACGAAGTTGCGGCGTCGCATCAGGGCGTCGGCCTGGTCAAGCAGCATGTCGCTCCTGTCGCTCGTTCCATTGCTCTCGTTCATGTTGCTCACAGCGGCGCCTTTTGCAGGTCGAGATACTGGATGTCATGCCCCTGATCGCGGTAGTAGCGCGCGCGTTCGCGTGCCGGTAGCCGAATGTTTTCTTCCCGGCTGATGATTTCGATGAGTTGCGTGAAACGCTCGAATTCCGGGGGTAGTTCATTGCCAAGGTTGAGCAGGCTGTTCCGGCTGGTCTGCGCATTGCTTGCATTGCCGCCGAGTTCACTGGCCGTAGTGGCGATGAGTATGGGCGTTTCCGGCGCGAGGTGCGAGCGCGCGCTGCAATGCGGCAGAAAGCCGGTCGGCGGCGTGGTCCATAGCATGTGATCCAGGCGTTCGGCAATCTGGCGGTCCGGGGCGTAGATTATGTATCTGTCGTTTGCGTCGGCATCCCTGCTTGCCTGAGTCAGCCAGGTGACGGCGGCCTGCAGGCGATCCGCTGCGTTGTGACAGAACAAAACCTGAGTCATGTGCGCTGGTGTGTGTGAGATCGTGGCTTATTCGCCCCGGCTGCGCGCGCGGGCCATGAGGAAGTGGGTCAGCAATGGCACGGGGCGGCCGGTAGCGCCTTTTTTCTCGCCGGACTTCCAGGCGGTGCCGGCAATGTCCAGATGCGCCCAGTGGAATTTCTTGGTGAAGCGGGCGAGGAAGCTGGCGGCGGTGATGGTGCCGGCGGCGCGGCCGCCGATGTTGGCCATGTCGGCGAACGGACTCTTCAACTGTTCCTGGTAGTCTTCCCAGAGCGGCAGTTGCCAGGCGCGATCGTAGGCGTTCTGTCCGGCATTCAGCAGATCGCGGGCAAGCGTGTCGTCATTGGCGAGCAGGCCGCTGGCGACATGGCCGAGGGCGATGACGCAAGCGCCGGTCAGGGTGGCAATGTCAATGACGCAGGCCGGCTCGAAGCGCTCGGCATAGGTGAGCGCATCGCAGAGTATCAGACGGCCTTCGGCATCCGTATTGAGGATTTCGATGGTTTGTCCGGACATCGAGGTCACGATGTCGCCTGGCCGTGTGGCATTGCCGCCAGGCATGTTCTCGGTGGTGGGGATGATGCCGACGACGTTGAGCTTGAGACCCATCTGGGCGATGGCCTTCATGGTGCCGAGGACGCTGGCTGCGCCGCACATGTCGTACTTCATCTCGTCCATTTCGGCGCCGGGTTTCAGCGAAATGCCGCCGGTATCGAAGGTGATGCCCTTGCCGACCAGTACTACCGGCTTGGCCGTATTCTTACCGCCGTCATGTCTGAGAATGATGAATTTTGGCGGCTGGTGGCTGCCGCGAGCGACCGAAAGCAGCGAGCCCATGCCGAGCTTTTCCATATCCTCGCGTTCGAGGATTTCAGCCTTGAGCGGATAGGTTTTGGCGAGCTCGAGCGCTTGCTCGGCCAGATAGCCTGGGGTGCAGACATTGCCAGGCAGGTTGCCGAGATCCTTGCAGAGATTCATGCCCAGGACGATGGCCTGGCCTTCCTCCAGCGCCTTTTCGGCAGCGGCAAGATCGGTGCGGCTTTCCACGGCCAGCGTCAGTTTGCGCAGCGGGCGGCGGACTTCGTCTTTCTTCGATTTGTAATGATCGAAGCGGTAGAGCGTTTCGGCCGCGATCAGCACGGTTTGACGGATGCGCCAGGGCAGGTCGCATTTCTTCACCGCCAGTTCGGTCAGCGTGATGGTGGCGTCGAAGGCGCCGATTTCATTGAGGGTGCGGATGGTGGTGGCGATGGCGGTACGGAATTCCTTTTCACGGAACTCCTTTTCCTTGCCCAGGCCGACCAGCAGGATGCGGTCGCACAGCGTGCCGGGAACGTTGTGCAGGAGCAGCGTCGTGCCGGATTTGCCTTCCAGGTCGCCGCGCCGCAGCAGGTCGGAAATGTACTGGTTGCTGGCCTTGTTGAGAATTTCGCCCGGGACGGTCAGCTTGCGTGGTTCGAAGACGCCAACCACGACACAGGCACTGCGCTGTTTTTCGGGACTGCCGCTTTTTATGCTAAATTCCATCGCTCTGTTGCTCCTTGTATGACGCTTACTCGCACAGCGTTCCGGTTGCGTCCGTGAATCATTTCAACCATTTTCCCTGCTGTGGTGTGCGCCGCGATTTTGGTGAAAATCGATAGACTTTTTGATTATCACTAACTTTTTCAGCAAAAGTCAAAATCAAAATGATTTATCAGCGTGCGGCTCTGCGTGAGTTTGCCAATACTTCCATCGCGGTTTTCGTTGCCCTGCTTGCCGTCATGCTGACAACCCAGCTGATCCGGCTGCTGGCCGAGGCGGCGGGGGGAAAGCTGGCCTCGGAGGCCGTACTGGCGCTGATGGGCTTCGCTGCCATCAATTATCTTCCGACCCTGTTGTCGCTCTCCTTGTTCATCGCGGTGCTGTTGTCGCTGGCGCGCGCCTATCGCGATTCCGAAATGGTGGTCTGGTTTTCCAGCGGTTTGTCGCTGACTGCCTGGATTCGCCCGGTGCTGGCGTTCGCGCTGCCGATCGTGCTCATCATTGCCGTGCTGTCGATTTTTCTGTCGCCCTGGGCGATATCGAAAAGCCTGGAGTTTCGCCAGAAGATGAAGGAGCGCGACGATGTCTCCCAGGTCGCGCCGGGCAGCTTCAAGGAGTCGTCGATGGCGGATCGCGTATTCTTTGTCGAAGCGGTGGCCGGGGACGAAAGGCTGGTCAAGAACGTGTTCATCAGCTCGATGCAGCACGGCAAGCTGGGCGTCATGGCAGCCGCAAGAGGCTATCAGCAGCTCATGGCCAACGGCGATCGTTTTCTGGTGCTGGAAAACGGGCGCCGCTATGAGGGGGTGCCGGGACAGGCCGATTATCGCGTCATGGAATTCGAACGCTACGCGGTGCGCGTCGAAACGCGCGAATCGCAAGGCTTCGTCGAGACGCCGAAGAGCCTGCCGCTGCAGAAGCTGCTGGAAAATCCGACGCCACCCAATCTGGGCCAGATACTCTGGCGTGTGGGCGTGCCATTGGCGGCGTTCATTCTGGCCTTGCTGGCGATTCCCTTGTCCTTCGTCAATCCGCGTGCCGGGCGCGCCAACAATCTGATTTTTGCCATTCTCATCTACATGATCTACAGCAATCTGATCAGCATCAGCCAGGCTTGGGTGTCGCAAGGACGGTTGAGTTTCGGCATGGGCGTCTGGATCGTCCATGCGGCAGTGCTGGTGTTGCTGCTGCTGCTGTTTTTCCGCCGCTTGACGGTGTTTTCCTGGGGGCGGTTGTGGCGCTGAAGGTGTATGAGCGCTATCTGGCGCGGGAAATCTATATCGGCACGGCGCTGGTGTTGACCGCTTTCTTGCTGCTCTTCGCTTTTTTCGATCTGATCCATGAGCTTGAAGATGTCGGCAAGGATGGCTACAGGTTGCAGCATGCGCTCGGTTTTGTGTTGCTGACGTTGCCGGGACGAATCTATGAGTTGTCTCCAATCGCCGTGCTGATTGGTTCGTTGTATGCATTGACCATGCTTGCCCGGCATTCGGAGATCACCATACTGCGGACTTCCGGGTTGTCGACGCGTACCTTGCTGGTGACGCTGAGCAAGCTGGGCGTGGGGTTCGTGGTGGCCATTTTCCTGATCGGTGAATTTGTGGCCCCTCCGGCCGAGCATCTGGCGCAGCAACTGCACCTGAAGACCCGGAGCTCGGTGGTTGGGCAGGAGTTTCGCTCCGGTTTGTGGGTCAAGGACGAGCGTAATTTCGTCAATGTGCGCGACATGCTGCCCGATACCACCTTGCGCGGCCTGCGGATTTTCGAGTTCGATGGGAATCATCAGTTGCGTTCGGTCAGCGAGGCGAAGGAAGCCAGGTACGTCGCGTCGGACGGTTGGCGTCTGGAGGGTGTCGTGCAGACCCGCTTTTCCAATGACCGCACCGAAGTGCTGCAGTTTCCGACGCTGATCTGGAAGTCGGCGCTGAACCCGGATATTTTGTCGGTGTTGATGGTGGTGCCGGAGCGCATGTCTTTCGTCAGGCTTTGGCAGTACATTCGCCACCTCGAGGACAATCAGCAGAAGGCGCAGCGCTATCAGATCGCGCTGTGGAAAAAGGTGTTTTATCCCCTGGCCGTGCTGGTGATGATGGCGCTGGCGCTGCCGTTCGCCTATTTGCAGGATCGCATGGGGGCTGTGAGCATCAAGATCTTCGCCGGCGTCATGCTGGGCATTGCCTTTCACATGCTCAACGGCCTGTTTTCCAGTCTGGGGGCTATCAACAACTGGTGGCCGTTCTGGTCGGCAATCACGCCAAGCGCGATTTTCCTGTTTGCTGCGGGCGGGATGCTGTGGTGGGCGGAGCGGCGCTGACGAGGATCAGGCACGTGCCGGCAAGGCGGTCATGGAGAAATTGGCCGTCGCGATCAACGAGTGCCCAGAGCAGTCCGACACCGGCCAGGGCGAGTGATGGCCAGCACAGAAGATGTCGCAGCAGCGCTTGCCGCAGACTGATGCCTGAACTACCGTCGTGACGGTCCTGGGCGGGGACCAGGCGGATTTTCCAGGTTTTCATGGCCAGGGTTTGCCCGCCGTGGCGCCAGAACCAGATGAAATAGGCCGCGAGCACCAGCTCGAGATGCAGCCACATCAGCCAGGGAGCGGCTGTCCGGCTGGCGTGTTCGGCATAGATCGTTTCCGGCAGCAGAACCAGTACGGCGATCACGCCGATGAGCAGCAAAGCCTCATAGAGCATGCCGGCAAGGCGTCTGGGCAGGGCGGGTGTTTCAGTTGGAGGCATGGAAAGTCAAATGCAGCGTGGGCAGGCAAGCGCGGGTGAAGAGTGGAGCCAAGAGCCGCGGCAGTTGCCGCGCTGGCCGCTTGCTATGGTCCGGTCTTTGCCGGTGCGGCAGGGAGGAGGGGTTGCGCCGCAGGCTTGGCCGCATCGGCAGTGGCAGGTGCGGGCTGAGGTGCCTGGCGTGGTTTGCGTGCCCGCTGCCGCAGGTGTTCTTTTTCGGCATCCGGCAGTTGTTTGTATTCCGTCCACTTTTGTTTGATGGTGGCACGCTGTTCAGGCGTGGTGCTGCGCAGGGCCTTGTAGCGTTCGCGCGCTTTTTGCCGTTCCTCCGGCGTCAGCCGGCTCCAGTTTGTCATGCGCTGAGTGATACGCTGCCGTTCTTCCGGGGACATCTGTGGGTAACGTTGGGCAATACTCAGCCAGCGCTTGCGCTGCGAGGCATTGAGCCGATCCCATTCGTTCGAGAGCGGCTGCAGGACTTCACGTTGTTGTGGCGTCAGTTTTGCCCAGCCAGGCTGGGCGGAGACCGTCTCGGCGGCATTGACCGTCGCCGGCACGGCCATGCCGCCGATAGCCAATGCCAGATACAGGCCGGCAACCAGGTTGACAATCAGGCCCGCAAATGCCGGGGAGGCTGTGGTGGCCGAGGCAGGAGTCGGAGCCCGGCGGTGCCTCATGCTTATGGCTGTTCTAACCATGCTTGAAACCCATGATCCAGGTAGGCGTGGATTGGCAGATCGTCGGATAGTAACGCAGCATCGATATCTTCGCCTTCATCTGCCTGCGGGTGGCCGCTCCAGTAATGGACGCCGGCCATGCCGATGACGAGTGCCGCCAGGGCTGAAAGCATCCGCGCCCTGGGGGACAGAATTTCGTTGAAGACGGAGGCGAGGCCTGCCAGACCCAGTCCGGCGACCTGGGTCTGTTGATGCGCCAGGGCGAGTTGCCGGGCAGTCATGAGCCTGTCGAGTATCGGGTTGCCGAGATGGTCGGCGCCATGATCGAGGTGGCGCTTGATTCTGTTGGTGAATTCCTGTTCTTCCGGCGGATGAATATTCATGGCGTGATCCCTTTCGATCTGAGTGCGGCCGCCAGGGTGTGCGTCGCGCGCGAACAATGTGTTTTCACACTGCCTTCGGTGCAACCCATGACCGTGGCTGTTTCGGCGATATCCATGCCTTCCCAGTAACGCATGAGGAAGGCTTCGCGTTGACGCGGGGGCAGCTTCGCAATTTCCGTCTCGATGGCGGCAAGGACTTGCGTTTGTTCCAGGGCCATGACGGGGGAGGGGATGGCCGCATCGTCGATCACCAGCGTTTCCAGCGGGTCGTAGTCTTCGTCCTCGCCGGTATTGGCTGGCGTCAGCGCCGAGAGCAGGATGCTCCAGGTCGAGCGGATTTTCTGGCGCCGATAGAAATCGCGGATGGTGTTTTGCAGTATGCGCTGGAACAGCAGCGGCAGTTCCGCGAGTGGACGTCCGCCGTATTTTTCCGCGAGTTTGAGCATCGCATCCTGCACGATGTCGAGTGCCTGTTCCTCGTTGTGTACGGCGAACATGGCTTGCTTGAAGGCGCGGCGTTCGGCGTTGGCGAGAAAGTCCGAGAGTTCAGTGCGTGTCGCCAGAAAAGTCTCCGAATGCCCGAAACGGGAAAAATCACCAGATTAACGCGTTTATGGCCGGCTTGTCAGCCCTTCACGGTACCGTCTGCAGTCTTTGCATTCGCGCAATGCCTTGACCAAATTCGCTGCAACCAGTAATGTGGCGCGTTTCGCGTTTTTTAATGTACTTGAGGAACGGGATGTTCGTGGGCAATGAAAAAACCATGGAAACCGGGACAAGTACGCGCAGGAAGAAAACATTTGGGGAAAAGAGATGCTCTTGACTGGTGCCGAGATCGTGATCAAGTGCTTGCAGGAGGAAAAGGTCGACCATGTGTTCGGCTATCCGGGCGGCGCTGTGCTGTTTATCTATGATGAGCTGTTCAAACAGGACCAGATCAAGCATATTCTCGTTCGGCATGAACAGGCCGCCGTCCACGCGGCTGATGCCTATTCGCGGTCGTCGCAGAAGATCGGCGTCTGCATGGTGACTTCCGGTCCGGGGGTCACCAATGCGGTGACCGGCATCGCCACGGCGCACATGGATTCGATTCCGATGGTGATCATCACCGGCCAGGTGCCGACCCATTACATCGGCCAGGATGCCTTTCAGGAGGCCGATACCGTTGGCATCACGCGTCCCTGCGTGAAGCACAATTTCCTGGTCAAGGATGTCAGGGATATCGCCGAGACCATCAAGAAGGCGTTTTATATCGCCAAGACCGGGCGTCCCGGTCCGGTTCTGGTGGATATTCCAAAGGATCTCACCGCCCAGAAGTGCGAGTTCTCCTATCCGAAAACGGTATCCATGCGTTCCTACAATCCGGTGACCAAAGGTCATGCGGGGCAGATCAAGAAGGCGCTGCAGTTGCTCATGTCGGCCAAGCGGCCGATGGTCTATGCCGGTGGCGGCGTGATTCTTTCCGATGCGGCGGACAAGCTGACGAATCTGGTGCGGACGCTGGGCCTGCCCGTGACCAATACCCTGATGGGGCTGGGCGGCTATCCGGCCACCGATCGGCAGTTCCTTGGCATGCTGGGCATGCACGGTACCGTCGAGGCCAACATGGCGATGCAGAACTGCGACGTACTGCTGGCCATCGGCGCGCGGTTCGATGACCGCGTGATCGGCAATCCGGAGCATTTCAACCAGGTGCAGCGCAAGATCATTCATGTCGACATCGACCCTTCGTCGATTTCGAAGCGCGTCAAGGTGGATATTCCCATCGTCGGCCATCTTTCCGACGTGCTTGCCGAGATGCTGAAACAGATCAACGCAAGCGAAGCACGTCCGGATGCCAAGGCGCTGGCCGCCTGGTGGAAGGAAATCGAAGGCTGGCGTGGCAAGAAGTGCATGAAGTACAAGCAGGGCAGCAAGCTGATCATGCCCCAGTACGTCATCGAGAAGCTCTATGAGGTGACGGGCGGCGATGCCATCGTGACCTCCGATGTCGGCCAGCACCAGATGTGGGCGGCGCAGTACTACAAGTTCGACAAGCCGCGCCGCTGGTTGAACTCCGGCGGTCTGGGCACCATGGGCTTCGGCCTGCCGGCGGCGATGGGCGCGCGTTTCGCCAATCCCAAGGCGACGGTGGCCTGCGTGACCGGCGAGGCGTCGATCCAGATGAACATCCAGGAACTGTCGACCTGCAAGCAGTTCCGTCTGCCGATCAAGATCATCAACCTCAACAACCGTTATCTGGGGATGGTGCGCCAGTGGCAGGAAATGTTCCACGGCAACCGCTATTCCGAGTCCTATGTCGATGCGCTGCCCGATTTCGTCAAGCTGGCCGAGTCCTATGGCCATGTCGGCATGCACATCGAGAAGCCCGATGATGTCGAGCCGGCCTTGCGCGAAGCCTTCACCACGCACAAGAACGATCTGGTGTTCCTGAATTTCTACACCGATCAGACCGCCAACGTCTTTCCCATGGTGGCGGCCGGCAAGGGACTGTCGGAAATGATCCTGGCTGAAGAACTGTAAGAACCACGAAACAGAGCAACCATCATGCGACACATCATTTCGATTCTGCTGGAAAACGAATCCGGTGCGCTGTCACGCGTTTCCGGCCTGTTCTCGGCGCGTGCCTACAACATCGAGTCGCTGACCGTGGCGCCGACCGAGGATATCTCCCTGTCGCGCATGACCATCGTCAGCGTCGGCTCTGACGAGGTCATCGAGCAGATCACCAAGCAGTTGAACAAGCTGATCGATGTCGTCAAGGTGGTCGATCTGTCGGAGGCGCCGCATGTCGAGCGCGAACTGATGCTGGTGAAGGTACGCGCCACCGGCAAGGATCGCGAGGAGATGAAGCGCATGTCCGACATCTTCCGCGGCCACATCATCGATGTCACCGATTCGAGCTACGTCATCGAGCTGACCGGGGACGAAGTCAAGCTGGATGCCTTCCTGAAGGCCATCGATCCGGCGTTGATACTCGAAACCGTGCGCACCGGCGTCTGCGGCATCGGTCGCGGCGACCGCATACTCAAGGTTTAGTGCGGAGTCCAGGCCGGGATGCAGCCTTGCCCGGCAACTCCTCAATCCTCACCCAGTACTTATCACTCCTCACGAATTTGAAAGGAAAACAATGAAGGTCTATTACGACAAGGATGCCGATCTGTCTCTCATCAAAGGCAAGCAGGTCACCATCGTCGGCTACGGTTCGCAAGGCCACGCGCATGCGCTGAACCTCAAGGAGTCGGGCGTCAACGTCACTGTCGGTCTGCGCAGGAATGGCGCCTCCTGGAAAAAGGCCGAAGCGGCCGGACTGAAGGTCGAGGAAGTCGCCGCCTCGGTGAAGAGTGCCGACGTCGTCATGATCCTGCTGCCGGACGAGAACATCCCGCAGGTCTACAACGAGGAAATCGCCGCCAACATGAAGAAGGGTGCTGCGCTGGCTTTCGCGCACGGCTTCAACGTGCATTACAACCAGGTCGTGCCGCGCGACGATGTCGACGTCATCATGGTCGCGCCGAAGGGCCCCGGCCATACCGTGCGTTCCGAATACCTCAAGGGCGGCGGCGTGCCGACCCTGATCGCCGTGTATCAGGACAAGTCCGGCAAGGCCAAGGACATCGCCCTGTCGTATGCGGCGGCCAACGGTGGCACCAAGGGCGGCGTCATCGAGACCAATTTCCGCGAAGAAACCGAGACCGACCTGTTCGGCGAGCAGGCCGTGCTGTGCGGCGGCGCCGTGGAGCTGGTCAAGGCCGGTTTCGAGACGCTGGTCGAAGCCGGCTACGCGCCGGAAATGGCTTACTTCGAGTGCCTGCACGAGCTCAAGCTGATCGTCGATCTGATGTATGAAGGCGGTATCGCCAACATGAACTACTCGATCTCCAACAACGCCGAGTACGGTGAGTATGTGACGGGTCCGCAGGTCATCAACAGCCAGGCGCGTGAAGCCATGCGCGAATGCCTGAAGAACATCCAGAATGGATCGTATGCCAAGCAGTTCATCCTCGAAGGGCGTACCAACTATCCGGAGATGACCGCACGTCGCCGTCTGAATGCCGAGCATCCGATCGAAGTCGTCGGCGGCAAGCTGCGCGACATGATGCCGTGGATCAAGAAGAACAAGCTGGTCGATCAATCGAAGAACTGATCCGGAACCTGAATTCCGGATTTCCGATCTCTGGTTACTGACCACTGACCAGAAGGCAGCAGGGTAGGATGACCGGGAGAACTTCTACCGCCTACCCTGATTCAACTTATCGCATCCTCATGGCATCTTCTTATCCTCATCCCTTGATTGCGCGCGAAGGCTGGCCTTTCATCGGTGCCACGCTGCTGTTGGCACTGCTGGTCAATTGGCAGGCTGGCTGGGCCTGGGCGGTACTGCCTTGGCTGGCTTTCATTTTCTGCGTGCAGTTCTTTCGTGATCCGCCACGATCGATTCCGGGAAATGCGCGGAGCGTGCTGTCGCCGGCGGATGGCCGCATCGTTGCCATCGAGCCGGTGCGCGATCCCTGGCTCGATCGCGAAGCGCTGAAGGTCAGCGTCTTCATGAACGTCTTCAATGTACATTCAAACCGCAGCCCGGTAGATGGCGAGGTCAGGCAGCGCTGGTATCACCCCGGCAAGTTCGTCAACGCCGATCTCGACAAGGCTTCGACGGAAAACGAACGCAATGCCCTGTGGCTGCATACCGTTGGCGGGCATGATGTCACCTGCGTGCAGGTGGCCGGGCTGATTGCGCGGCGCATTCTCTGCTACGTCGATGCGGGTACGCCGCTGGCGCGCGGCCAGCGTTATGGCTTCATCCGCTTCGGTTCGCGGGTCGATTTGTATTTGCCGCTGGATACGCGCGTCAAGGTGGCCATTGGCGACAAGGTACGTGCTTCGGCTACCGTGCTTGCCGAACTTGCCTGAGATTCGCCATATGCCCGCGCCCAGGCTGTCTCATCGCAAATCAGTGATGAATCCCGAATTGCGTCGGCGCGGCATCTACCTGCTGCCGAACCTGTTCACCACCGGCGCATTGTTTGCAGGCTTCTACGCCATCGTGCAGGCGATGAACGGGCGCTATGAATATTCGGCAATCGCCATTTTTGTCGCCATGGTGCTCGACGGGCTTGATGGGCGCGTGGCGCGCATGACGCATACGCAGAGCGCTTTCGGCGCCGAGTACGATTCGCTGTCCGACATGGTTTCCTTCGGCGCGGCGCCCTCGCTGGTGATCTATGAATGGGCGCTGAAGGACATGGGCAAGCTTGGCTGGGTAGCGGCCTTCATCTATTGCGCCGGCGCGGCCTTGCGCCTGGCGCGCTTCAACACCAACATCGACATCATCGACAAGCGCTATTTCCAGGGATTGCCCAGTCCGGCTGCGGCAGCCCTGATCGCCGGGCTGATCTGGGTACTGCACAACCTTGGCTACAGCGGCAATGATGCACGCTGGTATGCCTGCATACTGACCATCTTTGCCGGCGTCACCATGGTCAGCAACATTCCCTACTGGAGCGGCAAGGACATCAATCTGCGGCGCAGCGTGCCTTTCATCGTCATCGTGGCGATCATGCTCGCCTTTGCATTGATCTCGAGCTACCCGGAAGGGATGATGTTCGCGCTGTTTCTTGGTTATGCGCTTTCCGGCTATGTACTGGCTGGCTGGCGCTGGGTGCGCCGGGACAAGGGCGACCGGCCGGAAAATACCGATGCGACGAGTTGACGCCGGCGTATATAGTTCGATATAGTCAAGCCATGAACTCGACGCTCATTCCTGCTGCGTTCTTCCTCTGCCTCACCGGCTTGCTGCTGGCGAGGCTGCCGCTGCGTTCCAAGCTGCGGCCGCTGCTGCGCCGCGCGCGCTAAACTCCCCCACTACACAATTCGATACCGGAACATGGCCGACGACTGCAAAGTCGCCAGCCGATGGATATTCGTGCCGCCTTGCGACGGAGATGACAATGGCAAAACAACATTTGAAGATATTCGATACTACCTTGCGCGACGGCGAGCAGAGCCCCGGCGCTTCGATGACGCGGGACGAGAAATTGCGCATTGCCCGGCAACTCGAAAAACTGCGCGTCGATGTGATCGAGGCCGGCTTTCCGGCGGCTTCTCCCGGCGACTTCGAGTCGGTGCATGCGGTTGCCTCGGCAATCCAGGAGTCCACCGTCTGCGGCCTGGCCCGTGCCAACGAGAAAGACGTGCGGCGTGCCGGCGAGGCAATCCGGCCGGCACGCTCCGGGCGTATCCATACGTTCATCGCGACCAGCCCGATTCACATGGAGAAGAAGCTGCGCATGCGGCCCGATGAAGTCGTCGAGGCGGCGGTGGCTGCGGTCAGGCTGGCGCAGCAATATACGGATGACGTCGAATTTTCCGCCGAGGATGCGGTGCGTTCGGATTTCGACTTTCTCTGCCGAGTCTTCGATGCCGTCATCAAGGCGGGCGCCAAGACCATCAATGTGCCGGATACGGTCGGCTACAGCATTCCCGAGCAATGGGGCGAACGCATCCGCCGCCTGATCGAGAATGTGCCGGATGCGGACAAGGTGATCTGGTCTACGCACTGCCATAACGACCTGGGGTTGGCCGTGGCTAACTCATTGTCGGCGGTGCTGGCCGGCGCGCGTCAGGTGGAATGCACCATCAACGGGCTGGGTGAGCGTGCCGGCAATGCTTCGCTCGAGGAAATCGTCATGGCCGTGCGCACGCGCGGCGATATATTCGTCTGCGATACGCGTATCGACGCGGTGCAGATCGTGCCGACGTCCAGGCTGGTTTCGCAGATCACCGGCTATCCGGTGCAGCCCAACAAGGCCGTCGTCGGCGCGAATGCCTTTGCTCATGAGTCCGGGATTCACCAGGATGGCGTGCTCAAGCATCGTGAAACCTATGAAATCATGCGTGCCGAAGATGTCGGCTGGACGACCAACCGTCTGACGCTGGGCAAGCTTTCCGGCCGCAGCGCTTTCAAGTCGCGCCTTACCGAACTGGGCATCGAACTGGCCGGCGAGGAGGCGCTGAATGCGGCATTTGCACGTTTCAAGGAGCTTGCCGACAAGAAGCGCGAGATCTTCGATGAAGACATCTATGCGCTGGTTGGCGATGAGACCGTGACGCCGGAGCACGAATACTATCGCCTGGCATTTGCCCAGTTCCATTCCGAAACCGGAGAGATTCCGCGCGCGCGGATCACCTTGATCGTGGATGGCGTCGAGAAAAATGCGGAAGCTTCGGGCAGCGGCCCGGTCGATGCGGTATTCAAGGCCATCGAGAACCTGGCCTGCAGTGGGGCCGATCTGCTGTTGTATTCGGTCAACAGCATCACCACCGGCACGGACGCGCAAGGTGAAGTGACTGTGCGTTTGTCGAAGGATGGGCGCATCGTGAATGGGCAGGGCGCCGATACCGATATCATCGTGGCATCCGCCAAGGCCTACCTGAATGCGCTGAACAAGCTGCATGCCAATCTGCCCAGGGTCAATCCGCAGGTTTGATCGGAGGACGCGCCAGGAAGACGGCTGAACAGGCTTCAGTCCTTCCTGGCTGCCTGGCGGTGGTTCGCTCCGTCATGGCGGAGCGCGGGCGCCGGAAATGTTCATGGCCCATGCAACGAGGATAGAATCGTGATTTTCCCGTTTGGTGGCTGATCTTGTCCGGCATCCTGCTTGCGCCGTTGCACCTGCCCATGCGCGTGGCGCGGCGCTTTCATGACGAGCGCTATTTTCAGACGGCAGCCAGCCTGTCCTTCAGCACCTTGCTCGGCCTGGTGCCGCTGATTGCCATGGGGGTGCTGCTGCTGGCGCACATGCCTTTTGCGGCGGACATGGCGGGCGCCATGGAAAAATTCCTGCTGGCCAATCTGCTGCCCGATAAGGCAGGCAAGATCATTGCGCGCTATCTGGAGCATTTTGTGCGCAAAACCGAGCGATTGACGCTGATTGGTGGCACGATCCTCACGTTGACGGCATTGATGCAGATGCTCACGATCGAGCACGCCTTCAATGCAATCTGGCGGGTCAAGGCAGCGCGGCCCTTGTTCCGCCGCCTTGGCATGCATCTATTTACCCTGTTTCTCGGCCCGGTGCTGTTTGGCGGCGGCTTGGTCGGCATCGGTTATCTCGCCGGCGTCTCATTTGGTCTCGTCAATGAGCCAGGCTGGCTGAACGGCCTGTTCTTCCGGGTATTGCCGTTGCTTGTCATGACGCTGCTGTTTGCCCTGCTGTACCAGATCGTGCCGAATCGCCGCGTCAACAGGTGGCATGCCTTGATCGGCGGCATTTTCGCTACCGCCGGCTTTACCCTGATGCAGTACCTGTTCAGTACGTATGTCGCCCATTTTCCGGCCTATACCGTCGTTTATGGCGCTTTTGCCGTCATCCCGATTTTTCTGATCTGGCTCCACTTGTCCTGGAGCGTGGTTTTGCTTGGCGCCTTGATCGTTGCCGAATTGCCTGGCGCGACAGGAATGTCGGGCACACGCAAGCGGGCGTAGCCTCCTCCCTAAAGGCAGGATGGCGTTTGACGGGTATTTGACGGTTGAGATGAGGATGGTTTTCCTGTATATTCCACCAATTTTCCGACTCCGGATTACGAGGAACTGTAATGGTTGTCATCCGTCTTGCCCGCAGCGGCGCCAAGAAGCGTCCTTTCTACAACATGGTCGTTGCCGATTCGCGTGATCGTCGCGATGGCCGTTTCGTCGAGCGCATTGGTTACTACAATCCGGTCGCCGGCGCAAACGAGCAGGGGTTGCGCGTTGATACCCAGCGTCTGGCCTACTGGCAGAGCCAGGGTGCCCAGCTGTCATCGACCGTCGCCCGCCTGGTCAAGAAAAGCGCTGCTGCTGCCTGAGGTCGAAGGAATGGCCGGGCTGCCGGCGTCCGTGCTGTCCGAAGGTGAAGATGCCGCGCCGGACATGGTGGTCCTTGGCCGGGTGAATGAAGCGTACGGCCTGCGCGGTTGGGTTCGGGTACATTTTTTCAGTGACGATGCCGAGGCATTTGGCGCGATGCCGCAATGGTGGTTTGGCACCCCGGCTGATGGAGGCAAGGCGCACTGGCAGGCTCATGAACTGTCGGCGCTCAAGCCGCATGGCAAGGGGTATGTCGCCAAATTTTCCCGGATGGATGATCGGACTGCTGCCGAGGCGATCGAAGGCTGTTTCATCGCCGCGCCGCGTGCGGCTTTGCCGGGAACGGCAAAGGGTGAGTATTACTGGGTCGATTTGCTTGGCCTGGATGTGGTGAATGCGGAAGGTGCCCGGCTGGGCCGAGTGGTCGATCTGATGCGTAGTGGCGCACATGAGGTTCTGTGCGTAAGGGATGAGGCAGGTCAGGAGCGTTTGTTGCCGTTCGTGGCTGCCGTGGTAAAGGATGTGGATAGCGCGCTGCGCGAGATTCGTGTCGACTGGGGTGTGGACTGGTGACCATGCTGGCTGGAGCGGGAACTGAGACAGCAACGAACAAAGCCGGAGTCGGAACCAGGGCCCGTCTTGATTTCGATGTGATCACCCTGTTTCCCGAGGTGTTTTCGGCGCTGACGCAGTCGGGTATCACGCGACGCGCACTGGAACACGGCCTGTGGCAGTTGAATTGCTGGAATCCGCGCGATTACGCCGACGATAACTACCGTAGCGTCGATGACAGGCCTTACGGTGGCGGTCCAGGCATGGTGATGCTGGCGCAGCCGCTGGAAAAGGCCATCGCTGCGGCGCGTGCGAGACGGATTGCGGCAGGTGGGGACAGCGCGAAGGAGCGGGTGAAAGTGATTTGTTTTTCGCCCCAGGGCCGCTTGCTGGATCATGCGCGTGTGCTGGAATTGGCGCAGGGCCCGGGGGCGATTCTGCTTTGCGGGCGTTATGAGGGTATCGACGAGCGGCTGATCGAGCGCTGTGTCGATGAAGAAATTTCTCTTGGCGACTTCGTGTTGTCGGGAGGTGAAATTGCCGCGCTGGCGTTGATCGATGCGACGGTGCGGCAGTTACCGGGGGCGCTGAACGACAGCGCTTCGGCGCAGGAGGATTCCTTCGCCACGGGTTTGCTGGACTGTCCGCATTACACGCGGCCGGAAGAGTTTGAAGGAATGCGGGTGCCGGAGGTGTTGTTGTCCGGCAACCATGAGAGAATTCGCCGCTGGCGCCTGAAACAGGCCTTGGGGCGGACTTGGCGGCGACGGCCGGAGCTCATCGAGCAACGGCAACTCAGCCGCGAAGAAGCAGGACTGCTGGCGGAATTTCGACAGGAATACGAGCAGAAGCAGTAGCAAGGCAACAAGCGGTAACGTAGCAGGCAGTATCTGAAAATAGTGCGCACATCAGCGTCGGCAGTTGTCAGGCGCGCTGCTCTGGGCGAACGGCCTCCGGCCATGTGATTAATGAAATGGAGTAACAAATGAATCTGATTGCACAACTCGAAGCCGAGGAAATTGCCCGCCTCGGCAAGACCATTCCCGATTTTGCGCCGGGTGATACGGTCGTCGTTCAGGTGAAGGTCAAGGAAGGTACGCGCGAGCGCAGCCAGGCCTATGAAGGCGTGGTGATCGCCAAGCGCAATCGCGGTCTCAATTCCAGCTTCATCGTGCGCAAGATTTCTGCTGGCGAAGGAGTGGAGCGGACTTTCCAGACCTACTCGCCGCTGATCGCCGGCATCGAGGTGAAGCGCCGTGGCGCGGTGCGTCGCGCCAAGCTTTATTACTTGCGCGAGCGTTCCGGCAAGTCGGCGCGCATCAAGGAAAAGCTGGTCAGCCGCAGCAAGAAGGCGACCGAGGCCTGATTGTTGTGTTGCGCTTGCCGGCACCCAGCCGGCACATCGCAATACACAACACCCAACGAAAAACGGAGCCTGCGGGCTCCGTTTTTCGTTGGGCCGGGGGCGGCCACAGGTTGTTTCAGCCTCTCTTGTCCTTTTCGATCAAGGCATAGGCTGAGTGATTGTGTATGGATTCGAAATTTTCCGACTCGACCACATAGGCGTCGATGCGCCGGTCGGCGTTCAGGACGCCGGCGACATCGCGCACCATGTCTTCGACGAATTTGGGATTGTCGTAGGCGCGTTCAGTGACGTATTTCTCGTCCGGACGCTTGAGCAGGCCGAAGAGTTCGCAGGATGCCTGGCTTTCGGCCATCTGGATGACTTCTTCGATCCACACCAGCTCATTGGTGGTCACCGTGATGGTGACGTGCGAGCGCTGGTTGTGGGCGCCGCGCTCGGAAATCTTCTTCGAGCAGGGGCACAGGCTGGTGGCCGGCACGACGACGCGTGTCGTTTGGATGTAGTTGCCATCGGCCTGGATGGCGCCGATCAGGGTGACCTGGTAGTCCATCAGGCTGCGCACGCCGGAAACCGGCGCTGCCTTGTCGACGAAATAGGGGAAATGCATCTCGATATGGCCGGTCTGGGCTTCCAGGCGGGTGACCATGTTGCGCAGCATGGATTCGAAATTCTCGACGGAAAACTCGCGCTCGTTGCTGTTCAGCAGCTCGACGAAGCGCGACATGTGGGTGCCCTTGAAGTTGTGCGGCAGCCCGACGTACATGTTGAATTCGGCGATGGTGTGCTGCACGCCATGGTTCTTGTCGAGCACCTTGACGGGATGGCGGATGCTCTTGATGCCGACCTTGTTGATCGGAATGGCGCGGGTATCGGTGCTGCCCTGGACGTCTGCGATGGCCATGATATTGGGGTCTCTACTGTTCATGAAGCGTGCTCCTGGAAGCTGGAAGCGGGAAAAGGTTTTTCCCGTGCGAAGTGCGATCCGGAGCAGTTTATCAAATCCGACAAAACCACTCAACTATTATGTGGTCTTGCCGGTACTGGAGGTGGATGCAGGCAAGGGATGGCCTGAGGCGGCCAGCCGGGTTGCTATGCTTTTGACGATACCTGTGGCATCGAGGCCCAACTGGGAAAGCAGGGCGGCGACATCGCCATGGTCGACAAAGGTATCGGGCAGTCCCAGCCGCAGCAGGGGTGTGTCGATGCCGGACTGTTCCAAACAGCGGGCGACTTCGCTGCCGGCCCCGCCGATGACCGCGTTTTCTTCGATGCTGACCAGCAGGGCATGGTCTACGGCCAGCGTCCGCAGCAGGTCTGCGTCCAGGGGTTTGACGAAACGCATGTTGGCTACGCTTGCGTCGAGCTGCTCGGCGGCGGCCAGCGCCGGCGCCAGCATGCTGCCGAAGGCCAGCAGGGCGACGCGCGCCGGATCTGCGGTGGGCAACGCACTGTGGCGGCGCATTTCAGCCTTGCCCAGCGGCAGCGCCTCGAGCGCATCATCCACCGGCACGCCCGGGCCAGTGCCGCGCGGATAGCGCACGGCGCTGGGGCCGTCGTGCCGGTAAGCCGTGGTCAGCATGCTGCGGCATTCCTGCTCGTCGCTGGGCGTCATGACCAGCATGTTGGGAATGCAGCCGAGATAGGAGAGATCGAAGGCGCCGTTGTGCGTGGCGCCGTCGGCGCCAACCAGCCCGCCACGGTCGATTGCCAGAACGACGGGCAGGTTCTGCAGGGCGATGTCGTGGATCAGTTGGTCGTAGGCGCGCTGCAGGAAAGTCGAATAGATCGCCACCACCGGGCGCATGCCCTCGCAGGCGAGGCCGGCGGCAAAAGTCATGGCGTGCTGTTCGGCGATGCCGACATCGTGGTAGCGCCCCGGATATTCGCGGGCGAAGCGCGAGAGTCCCGATCCTTCGCACATGGCCGGCGTGACGGCAATCAAGCGCTCATCGCAGGCTGCCATGTCGCACAGCCAGTTGCCGAAGATCTGCGTGTAGCTGGGCTTGGTCGACTTGCTTGGCTGGATGCCGCCATTGCTGTCGAACTTGGCCACGCCGTGATAAAGCACGGGATCGGCCTCGGCCAGTTTGTAGCCTTGTCCCTTGCGGGTGACGATGTGAAGGAATTGCGGGCCGTTCAGTTCGCGCAGGTTCTGCAGGGTGGGAATCAGCGAATCGAGATCGTGGCCGTCGATCGGGCCGATGTAGTTGAAGCCGAGTTCCTCGAACAGCGTGCCGGGCACGACCATGCCCTTGACGTGTTCCTCGGCGCGACGGGCCAGCTCCAGTACTGAAGGCACCAGCGACAGCACTTTTTCGCCGGCCCGCCTCGCGGCGTTGAAGGTCTGGCCTGAGAGCAGCCGTGCCAGATATTTGTTCAGGGCGCCGACGGGCGGCGAGATCGACATGTCGTTGTCGTTGAGGATGACCAGCAGGTTGGCATCGACGACGCCGGCGTTGTTGAGCGCTTCGAAAGCCTGTCCCGCCGACATGGCGCCATCGCCGATGATGGCGACCACGTTGCGCCGTTCGTTCTTGTTGCGGGCGGCAACGGCCATGCCCAGCGCGGCGGAAATCGAGGTCGAGGAATGGCCGACGCCGAAGGTGTCGTAGGGGCTTTCGCAGCGGCGCGGAAATCCGGAAACGCCGTCCTGCATGCGCAGGCGCGCCATGCCCTCGCGCCGTCCGGTGAGTATCTTGTGCGCGTAGGTCTGGTGGCCGACATCCCAGACCAGGCGATCTTCCGGGGTGTCGTAAACGTAATGCAGGGCCAGGGTGAGTTCGATGGTGCCCAGGTTGGACGACAGATGGCCGCCCGTCCGGGCAACGGACTCGATCAGAAAGCTGCGCAGTTCCTGCGCAAGCTGGGCGAGATCGCCGGAGGCAAGCTGGCGCAGATCGGCGGGGCTGGCAATGGTGTCGAGGAGTGGCGTGCTGGACATGGTGCGGGTGTTGCGCTGTGTCGTGATGACCGTGAGGTGAGGGGGCGATGGTCGGTGCGCTGTTCGGTATCGGATGGTCAGAATCTGCGGTCGCAGATGTAGTCGGTCAGCTCGGTCAGGCGGCGCGCGGCATCGCCGAAACTGCTCAGGGCGGCATGCGCTTCGCCGCGCAATTCGGCCGCCTTGGCTTTGGCTTGCGACAGGCCGAGCAGGCTGACGTAGGTCGGTTTGTTGTGCGCGGCGTCCTTGCCGGCCGTTTTGCCGAGTGTCGCGGTGTCGGCTTCGCTGTCGAGGATGTCGTCGATGACCTGGAACAGCAGGCCGATGATCTTGGCGTAGTGATCCAGGTGGCGGCGTGCTTCATCGGTCAGCGGTTTACCGCAGGTGGCGCCGAGCAGGACGGCGGCGCGAATCAGGGCGCCGGTCTTGTGGATGTGCATGAATTCGAGTTCGGCCAGGCTCAGTTGCTGGTCGACTGCCGCCAGATCGATGGCCTGGCCGCCGGCCATGCCGCGCGAGCCAGCCGCCTGGGCGAGCAGGTACAGCATTTCGAGTTGGCGTGCCGCGGTGTGTTCGTTGTTGCCTGATGGCTGTTCCGCCAGTACCTGAAAAGCCAGCGACTGCAGAGCATCGCCGACCAGCAGCGCGGTGGCTTCATCGAATTCGACATGGCAGGTCGGTTTGCCGCGCCGCAGGACGTCGTCGTCCATGCAGGGCAGGTCGTCATGCACCAGCGAATAGACGTGGATCAGCTCCAGGGCGGCGGCCGCGTTGTCGAGCCGCTGCGGTTCGGCCTTGCTCAGTGCGCCGGCGGCATGGCAGAGCAGCGGCCGGACACGCTTGCCGGCGCCCAGGGTGGCGTAGCGCATCGCCTGATGCAGGCGTTGCGGTGCAATCGTGGCCGCCGGCAGCAGGCGATCGAGCGTCTCTTCGCTGCGTTGCTGCATGGCGGCCATCCAGGCGGGAAAATCCATATCAGGCCAAGTTGGGATGAGGAGCCGCAGTCACAGTCACGGTACGGCGATCGGATATCGGATCAATGCAGGTTGCGGATTCAGTCTTCAGTTGCTGCCTGATCCGCCATCACCGCTGGCGGCGGCAGGCGCAAAGTTGCGCAAGACGTTGTTTTCCAGGAGTTGCAATTTCTGTTCGGCCGCGTCGAGGGTTTCCTGGCAGTATTTGAGCAAGGTGATGCCGCGTTCGTAGGAGGCCAGGGATGCTTCCAGCGGCAGTTGACCGGCTTCCATGGCCCGCACGATGGTTTCGAGCTCGTCCAGGGCGGCTTCGAAGGAGGCGGGTGCAGCGGCGGGGGCGGGCTTGGCCATGGCAGATAGGGGTTGCGAGTGGTTACAAATCGGGCCAACCAGCAACCCGGCGCGCGAGCTTGGAAAAGGGGGGAAAATAACGCATTCCAGTGTGTCTGGTCAAACCTCGGGCAAGCGCGGACATTCTCTTGCGCAGCCATGAAGCCGCTCCCTGTTCTGGCACGCCCTGTCTGATTCCCGCTAAAATCACGGCTTCACGATTTTGAATACGGGAAGCATCGATGAGCAGCATGAGCGGTACGCCCACTTTTCAGGAAATCATCCTGCGCTTGCAGCAGTTCTGGGGCGAACAGGGTTGTGTCTTGTTGCAGCCGTATGACATCGAGGTCGGTGCCGGCACTTTCCACACGGCGACCTTTCTCCGCGCGCTCGGCCCCGAACCATGGAAGGCGGCCTATGTGCAACCGTCGCGGCGTCCCAAGGACGGGCGCTACGGGGAGAATCCCAACCGCTTGCAGCACTATTATCAGTACCAGGTGGTGCTGAAGCCCTCGCCAGCGAATATTCAGGAGCTTTATCTGGATTCGCTGAAGGCCCTGGGCATCAATACGGCGGAGCACGACATCCGTTTCGTCGAGGATGACTGGGAATCGCCCACCTTGGGCGCCTGGGGGCTGGGTTGGGAAGTCTGGCTGAACGGCATGGAAGTGACGCAATTCACCTATTTCCAGGAAGTCGGCTCGCTGGTCTGCCGCCCGGTGCTGGGTGAAATCACCTACGGCATCGAGCGTCTGGCAATGTACCTGCAGGGCGTGGAAAACGTCTTCGATCTGGTGTGGACGCCGGGCGTGACCTACGGCGACGTCTATCACCAGAACGAGGTCGAGCAGTCGAAATACAACTTTGAACATTCCGACGTCGACTGGCTGTTTGCCCAGTTCGGCAAGTTCGAATCGGAGGCCAGGCGCCTGATGCAATTGAATCTGCCCTTGCCGGGGTTCGAGATGGTGATGAAATGCTCGCACACCTTCAATCTGCTCGACGCCCGGGGCGCCATTTCGGTGACCGAGCGTGCCGCCTACATCGGTCGCGTGCGCGCCCTGGCGCGTGAAGTGGCGCAGGCCTACTACGATGCGCGGGAGCGTCTGGGCTTCCCGATGTGCAAGGATGGCCAGGCAAGGCCGGCAACGAGCGCAACGGCGGAGGTGGGCGCATGAAAAACACCTTGCTGATCGAACTGCTGACCGAAGAGTTGCCGCCGAAATCCCTGGCGCGCCTGGGGCAGTCGTTTCATGAACAGTTGCGCGGCATGCTGGTGGATGCCGGTTTCATCGCCGCACAGGAACAGGGCCGCTGGTTCGCCACGCCGCGCCGGCTTGCCGTGCAATTTGCCGACGTGCTGGCAGCCCAGCCGGATCGCACGGTCGAACGCAAGGGGCCGGCCGTTGCCAGCGGCCTCGATGCGGATGGCAAGGCGAGCAAGGCGCTGGAGGGCTTCATGCGTTCTGCCGGCGTGGCCTTCGAACAACTCGAGCGCGTGCATGACGGCAAGGCGGAATATTTCGTCGCCCGTCAGCACAAGGCGGGTGAATCCATCGATCTGCATCTGGCAGGCATGGTCGAAGCTGCGCTGAAGAAACTGCCGGTGGCCAAGCTGATGCGCTGGGGCGCGGGCGAGGCGCAGTTCGTGCGTCCGGTGCATCGTCTGACGATGCTGCATGGCGCGCGCATCGTGCCGGGCAGCGTGCTGGGCCTGGCGTCGGGCAATGTCACGCTGGGCCATCGCTTCATGAGTTCGGGAGAGATCGTCATCCCGACGGCCGATGCGTATGCCGATACGCTGCGCGCGGCAGGCAAGGTGATCGCCGATTTTGCCGAGCGCCGCGAGATGATCCGCGCGCAACTGCAGCAGGCTGCGGGCAAGCTGCAATGCCTGGAAGACGCGGCGCTGCTCGACGAGGTGACGGCACTGGTGGAATATCCGGCGGTGTATGAAGCCGGCTTCGATGCCGAGTTTCTGGACGTGCCGCAGGAATGCCTGATCCTGACGATGAAGGCCAACCAGAAATACTTTCCGTTGTTCGAGCATGGCCGCTTGAGCAATCGTTTTCTCGTCGTTTCCAACATGCAGGTGGCCGATCCGGCGAACATCATCGAGGGCAATGCCCGGGTCGTGCGCCCGCGCCTGGCCGATGCCAAGTTCTTTTTCGAGACCGATCGCCGCACGCCGCTGCAGCAGCGGGTAGCCGATCTTGGTCGGGTGGTTTATCACAACAAGCTGGGCACGCAACAGCAGCGCGTCGAGCGCCTGGTCGCCATCGCGCGGCGGATTGCCGTCCTGCTGCATGGCGACGTGGCCCATGCCGAGCGCGCTGCGCTACTGTGCAAGGCAGACCTGACCAGCAACATGGTCGGTGAGTTTCCCGAGCTGCAAGGTACGATGGGGCGCTATTACGCCTTGCACGATGGCGAGCCGGCGGTGGTGGCCGATGCCATCGAGGCGCATTACCGGCCGCGCTATGCGGGCGATGCCCTGCCGCAGGGCAATGTGGCTTGCGCGGTGGCGCTGGCCGACAAGCTGGATGCGCTGGCCGGGCTGTTCAGCATCGGCCAGGTGCCGACCGGCGACAGGGATCCCTTCGGCCTGCGCCGGGCGGCGCTGGGCGTATTGCGCATCCTGCTGGAAACGCCGCTGCCATTGCCGCTCGACGAGCTGATTGCCTGCGCCATGGAACTCAATCGGGGCCAGGCCGCAGCAGCCGACCAGTTGTTCGATTTCATGCTGGAGCGCCTGCGCGGCTTGCTGCGCGAAGCCGGGCACGAGCCGAATGCCGTGGATGCGGTGCTGGTGCTGAAGCCGACGCGCATCGATCTGGTCACTGCCAAGCTGGACGCCGTGCGAGTCTTCTCCGTGCTGCCCGAGGCCGAGGCGCTGGCCGCCGCAAACAAGCGCATCGTCAACCTGCTGAAGAAGGCCGACGTGACCGGTCTCGGCAACGAGGCCGATGTCGTGCTGCTGCAGGAGCCGGCGGAAAAGGCCTTGTTCGAGCAGGTCGTCGCCATCACGCCGCATATCCGTTCGCTGGTGGCGGCCGAAGATTACACCGGCGCATTGACGCTGCTGGCCGGTTTGCGGGCTGCCGTCGACCGATTTTTTGAAGACGTCATGGTCATGGCCGAGGAAGCGCTCATCCGCCAGAACCGTCTGGCCTTGTTGAAACAGTTGGCCGGCCTGATGAATCAGGTGGCGGATATTTCCAGGCTGTGACGCGTGAGGAGACAGGCGCCGGCGGCAAGGCCAAAGACTGAAAGCCGGCGCCGACGCGCGGGCGGCGGGTGCCGTTCATTCCCCGGTCTTCACCCTCATCCCTGGCCGAACCAATGAAACTCATCATTCTCGATCGTGACGGCGTCATCAATCATGACTCCGATCAATTCATCAAATCGCCGGATGAATGGCGGCCGATTCCGGGCAGCCTGGCGGCAATCGCGCGCCTCAATCAATGGGGTTATCGGGTGATCGTGTCAACCAATCAATCCGGCGTCGGACGCGGGCTGTTCGATATGGATACGCTGAACGGCATTCACGACAAGATGGTGAAAGCCGTGGCGCAGGAGGGCGGGCGCATCGATGCCGTATTTTTCTGTCCCCATACCAATGCCGACCAATGCACGTGCCGCAAACCCAAACCCGGCATGCTGCAGGAGATTTCTGCGCGCTACAACACGGATCTTGCCGGTGTCCCCGTCGTTGGCGATTCCCTGCGCGATCTGCAGGCCGCCGTCGCCGTGGCTGCGCAGCCGATCCTGGTGCTGACCGGCAAGGGCCGTCAGACCGCCGAGGATCCGGAATTGCCGCCAGGCACCCTGGTTTTCTCCGATCTGGCAGCGCTCGTTGCGCGGATTACGGCTTGAGGCATTGACGGTAGCGATATGAACTATTTGCGTTCCGTGGTCTTTTTGCTGGTGATGCTGGTGGTTACGCCGCCGTATGCCCTGCTGATGATTTTCTGCTTTCCCCTGCCGCATCGGCTACGCCGCTACAGCGCCGTGCCCTGGGTGTATTTCACGATCTGGCTGATCAAGCATCTGCTTGGCATCGATTACCGGGTGCTGGGGCGTGAACACATTCCGGACGAGCCGGTCGTGATTCTCGCCAAGCATCAGTCGGCCTGGGAGACGGTCGTGCTGCAGCAGATATTTCCGCTCGCATTGTTCGTCTGGAAGAAGGAGCTGCGCTGGCAGATTCCTTTCTTTGGCTGGGCGCTGGCGGTGATCCCGATGATCGCCATCGATCGCCAGGCAGGCAAGCATGCATTGCGTGATCTGGTGCGCCAGGGCAAGCTGCGCCTAAGCCAGGGCTATCCCATCGTGATTTTCCCGGAGGGTACCCGGACGGAGCCGGGCCAGCACCGTACCTTCAAGACGGGTGGCGCGCACCTTGCCGTCAAGGCCGGCGCCAAAGTGCTGCCCGTGGCGCTGAACTCCGGCGAGCTCTGGGGGCGCAATGCCTTCTTCAAGACGCCGGGTACGATCACGGTCAGCGTCGGGCCTGCGATTTCGACCGCTGGCCTGCGCACGGCTGAAGTGAATGCGCGCGCCGAAGCGTGGATCGAGGCTGAAATGGCACGTATCAGCCCGCATTTGTACCGTCATGAGATCGCGCAAGATACGCAAGCAACGGAATCCGCAGCTCGATCTGTGGGTTGAGCCGCGTCGGCTCGATCCGGCAGAACGTTGGTGCGACGGCATGCGTTTGCCTTTTCTGGGCGGTGATTTGACGCTCTGCCTGACGACTGCGCATGAAATGGCCGCAATCGAGGGCGAAACCCTGCATCTGCCCTTGCCGCCCGGCGCCACGCCACGCCAGATTCAGGATGGCGTCGAGGCTTGGCTGCGGCAGGAAGCCGCCGTGCTGATCGCTGCCGATCTGGCGGCGGCAGCGCAACGGACGAACGGCGCCGGCACCTTGCCGCAATGGGCCTTCTCGTTTGCCGCGCAGGGCGACTGGGTGCAGTTGCATGCGGATGGTTCGTTGCGCTTCAACTGGCGGCTCATTGAATTGCCGCGCGCCGACATGGCGCGGATTGTCGCTGCCGCCGCCGCGGATCTGGCAGCGCGCCATGCCACCGCCGACCTCTGGGAAAACGATTTGCCGGCGCCATGAGCATGGATTTTTTTCAGCAGCTTTCCCTGTTTTCCGTGCCCGGCCGCGCGCCGGATCGGCCGGCCACGACCCCCGCGCCTGGACAAACGCCGCCGAAAGCGCCCCGGCAGCGCCACCTGCATCTGGGCAATCAGATCGTCGCCTATACCCTGCGTCAGGGACAGGGCCGGCGGCGGCTTTCCATGACCATCGACGAACGCGGTCTGATCGTTGGCGCGCCGGCACGCACCACCCTGGCCGAGATCGATGGCTTCATCCATGCGCATGCCGCATGGGTGCTGGCCAAGCTGGCTGAATATACCGAGCGCCACGCGCGTCGTCATCTGACCATCCGGGATGGCAGCCACATTCCGCTGCTGGGGAATGATATTGCGGTTCGTATCGCCATCACCAGCGGCAGGATGCGCGCGCACTGGCATGATGAGCACGTCCTGCTGGAGGTTCGGGCGGAAGCCGGTTGCGATGAGCATGCCGCGATGCTGCGCCGCGTCCTGCAGCGTCGCGCGCTGGCCTTGTTCGCCGAGCGCAGCGCGCATTACGCTCGGCGGATGGGACGGTTGCCGCCGCCGCTGGCCTTGTCGAATGCGCGCACCCGCTGGGGCAGTTGCAGCCTGAAGAGCGGCATACGCATCAACTGGCGATTGATACATCTGCCGCTCGAGTTGATCGATTATGTGATCGTCCATGAGCTGGCGCATCTGGTCGAAATGAATCATGGCGCGCGTTTCTGGGAGCTGGTTGGTAGCCTTTATCCGGATTGGCAGGATGCGCGCGATGAACTCAGGCAGCGCGGCGGAAAATTGCCGATACTGTGAGTAGTGGGGCGGGCCGGTTTTGCATGCTGTCGCGGGTTGATGGAGTTCATTGCACGATGGTGGCGGTTATGCTAAAAGTTGCCGCTTGCATTTGGTAATACGAGCAGTATGAGTAGTGCGCTGACGCAGTTGCCGGCGTGATCAACGTTGCACGGGCGGGATAGATTCTTGATGGCCAACTCATCAGCAAAGACTGCGCTGCCGGCAGACGCAGCAGATGCTCCGGTCTCCGTGTCGGAAGACGATGACCTGTTTTCGCTCGACTTCACGAAGCCGGAAAAACTCGCGAAGACCACCGTACCACAGCCAGTCCAGACCGCGGCCAGCCTGACGCTGGAGCCGCTCGAAGATGCGCTTCCAGCGGTTGCGCCCTCTCCTCCGGCAGAGTCTTTTCCCCTGGTGCGGCTGGATCCGGCCACGGAGGCGGCGGCACTCGCGTATTCCGCAGGAGATTTGGCGGAGGCCCGCAGGACGCTGGAGACGGCGTTACAGACCGGCACGGCCGGCGAGGCGCATTGGCTGATGCTGTTCGAGGTATATCGCGCCATTGGCGATCAGGCGGCTTTCGATCGGCTGGCGCTTGAATACGTCAATACCATGGAGAAGTCGGCGCCGGCATGGCACAACGACAGGCCGGCGGCCAGAACACCGCTTGTCCGGCCTGCGGATGGGCGGGCCTCGGTGGCGCTGAACGGCTCGCTGAACGCCCGCTGTGCGCCACAGTTCGCCAAATTGATGAGCGTGACCAAGACACGTTCGCTGCTGCGGCTGGATCTGGGGCGGATACAGGATGCCGACAACGGCGGTTGCGCCCTGTTGCTCGGGTTCATTCAGTATCTGAAGAAAACGGCTTGCGAGCTGGAACTCGACGGGATGGCGTATCTGAAGGACATGCTCAAGGCCGGGATCGTGGCCGGCCAGCCCGAGAATGACGCAATCTGGCTGCTGCTGCTGGAACTGCATCAACAACTGGGCGAGGCCGATGCCTTCGAGACGCTGGCGTTGGAGTATGCCGTGACCTTCGAAGTATCGCCGCCGTCGTGGGAGCTACCAAAGCCGAAGCGCAAGAATGCGGGTGCGGGTACAACTACAGGTTCTGCGGGCGGCGGTTCTGCGGGGCTTGCCGGGACGCAGGCCGGGGCAGAGGTGCCGGCGGCGGCGACGCTGCATTTTTCCGGTGATCTGCTGAATGCTGGCGAGGCGGACTTCGCAGCGCTCAAGAGTACTGCTACCGGTGAACGGGTCATTGATCTGTTTGCCTTGAAGCGCATGGATCAGACGAGCGCCATGAGCTTGCGGCGGGTGTTGAGCGCGCTGCCGCAGGATCATGCCGGCGTGCGTCTGATCGGTTGCAATCACTTGCTTGCCGCCATGCTCGAAATGGCCGGGATCGGCCAACTGGCCCGGATCCGGATAGAGCGCGCACATCGCTGAACCCTTCGGCAGGGGCGGGCTCCACACTCCACAAGTCCGGCGCCACAAATCCCTTGGGCTTCCCATCCTCTTGAAATTCCGTGTTCCGGCATCATCTGGAGACGAGTTGGCACGGGGCCCAGCAAAAGTCTCTCAAGCATTGAAAGCAATCCATGGAACAGTATCGCGGTACCACCATACTTTCAGTCCGGCGCGGGCAGCAGGTTGCGTTGGGCGGTGATGGCCAGGTCACTCTGGGCAATATCGTCATCAAGGCCGGCGCGCGCAAGATCCGGCGGCTTTACAACGAACGCATCCTCGCCGGCTTCGCCGGAGGGACGGCCGATGCCTTCACCCTGTTCGAGCGCTTCGAGGCGAAGCTGGAAAAGCACCAGGGCAACCTGCTGCGCTCGGCCGTCGAGCTGGCCAAGGATTGGCGCACCGACCGCATGCTGCGCCGGCTGGAGGCGATGCTGGCGGTGGTCGACCGCGAGCATTCGCTGATCATCACCGGCAATGGCGATGTGCTGGAGCCGGAACAGGGCATCGTGGCCATCGGCAGCGGCGGCCCTTACGCCCAGTCGGCGGCCCGGGCGCTGCTGGAAAACACCGATCTGGCGCCGGCGGAAATCGTCGGCAAATCGCTGGGTATTGCCGGTGATCTGTGCATTTACACCAACCAGAATCATTTGATCGAAACACTTGATTGATGCACTGAGGCCTGAGGTGCAAAGGTTGGAAAACCCACGCGCCCACGCCTTGCCGTTCGCGCTTCATTCCTCACTCTTCACTGAAATATGAGCCAGATGACTCCTGCCGAGATAGTCTCGGAACTCGACAAGCACATCGTTGGCCAGGCCAACGCCAAGCGCGCCGTTGCCATCGCCTTGCGCAACCGCTGGCGGCGTGCCCAGGTGGATGAGCCGCTGCGCGCCGAGATCACGCCGAAGAACATCCTGATGATCGGCCCGACCGGCGTCGGCAAGACCGAGATTGCCCGGCGTCTGGCGCGGCTTGCCAATGCGCCTTTCATCAAGATCGAGGCAACCAAGTTTACCGAGGTCGGCTATGTCGGACGCGATGTGGATACGATCATCCGCGATCTGCTCGAAACCGCGATCAAGGACGGCCGTGAGCTGGCGATGCGCAACATGCGCCATCGCGCCGAGGATGCCGCCGAGGATCGCGTGCTGGATGTACTGCTGACGCCGGCGCGGCCGGTGGGTGGCGGTGGCGCGGAACTGCATGAGGAAATTCCGGCAGACTCATCGACGTCATCGACGCGGCAGAAATTCCGCAAAAAATTGCGCGAAGGCGAGCTGGACGACAGGGAAATCGAGATCGATGTCGCCACACCCGCCGCTCACATGGAAATCTACGCCCCGCCCGGCATGGAGGAGCTGACCCAGCAGATTCAGGGCATGTTCCAGAACATGGGCGGCGGCAAGCGCCGGACGCGCAAGCTGAAAATCCGCGAGGCATTGAAACTGCTTGCCGAGGAAGAGGCCGCGCGTCTGATCAATGACGAGGAGATCAAGGCGCAGGCGCTGAAGAATGTCGAGGAGAACGGCATCGTTTTCCTCGACGAGATCGACAAGATTGCGACGCGGTCGGACAGTCATGGCGCCGATGTCTCACGGCAGGGCGTGCAGCGCGATCTGCTGCCGCTGGTCGAGGGTACGACGGTGTCGACCAAGCACGGCATGGTAAAGACCGATCACATCCTGTTCATTGCCAGCGGCGCCTTCCATTTGTCCAAGCCGTCCGACCTGATTCCCGAGATGCAGGGACGCTTCCCGATACGCGTCGAGCTGTCCTCGCTGTCCGTGGATGACTTTGCCAGCATCCTGACCAGTACCGACGCTTGTTTGACGCGCCAGTACCAAGCCTTGCTCGGTACCGAGGGCGTCAGCCTGCGGTTTGCCGAAGACGGCATCACGCGGCTGGCCGAAATCGCTTTTGCCGTGAATGAGCGTGCCGAAAACATCGGCGCGCGCCGTCTGCATACGGTGATGGAGAAGCTGCTCGAGGACGTCTCCTACGAGGCCGAACGCTACGGCGGGCAGGAAGTGCTCATAGATGCCGCCTATGTGGACAGCCGTCTCAAGGAGCTGGCGCTGAGCGAGAATCTGGCGCGTTACATACTGTAAGCGCTTGCGAGGGCGCTAGTCCCTGACCGGATGCTTGCCCAGCTTGCGCTGCAGGGTGCGCCGGTGCATCTTGAGCGCGCGCGCCGTCGCCGAGATGTTGCCTTCGTGTTCATGCAGGACGCGTTGGATGTGTTCCCATTCGAGACGATCCACCGACAGCGGTTCGCTCGGCGGCGCCTGGCTGGCGATGCGTTCCGTCATGGATGAGGCTGCTTGCGCATCCGCCTCTGCCGCGGCGAAGCTCGCCAGCAGGGTATCCACATCGACTGGCTTGGCAAGATAGTGATCGGCGCCGAGCTTGATGGCATCCACTGCCGTGGCGATGCTGGCGTAGCCGGTCAGCAGCACGATGCGGCTGTGGGGACAGTGCTGGCGCAGCGGGGCAAGCAGCGCCAGGCCGCTTTCGTTGCCGCTGCGGCCGGCGAGATTCAGATCGAGCACGATGCGTTGCGGCTGCTCGCGTTTGGCAATCTCCAGCGCCTCGGCGGCATTGCCGGCGCCGAAGGCCACATGGCCGCGCCGGCCCAGGGCGCGGCACAGCACGGCGTTGAAGGCTGCGTCATCGTCGATGACCAGTATCGTGCGGGAGGTGGCCGTGACTATGCTTGCGGTCGGGTTCATTCTCCATTTCCTCCTTGCGCCAGCATGGCCTGCAGCGGCAGCTCGACGCGCGTCAGCGTGCCGCCATCGGCACGTGGTGTCATGCGGATGCTGCCGCCGTGACGGTCGAGCGCGGCATGCGCCAGAAACAGGCCGATGCCCGTGCCTTCGCTGCGGGTGCTGAAAAACTCCCGTCCCGCCTGGGCCAGCAGGGCGCTGTCCATGCCCGGACCGCGATCGAGGATGTCGATCCGCAGCCGGAGCGAATCCCACTGCGCAAGGATCGCGACATCTTCCGGGCTGGCATCGGCCGCATTGTTGAACAGATTGAGCAGGGCCTGCTCCAGCGTGGTTTCGATGAAGATGCGCGGTGCTGCAGCGGTGCTACCGGCTGCTGCGGAGAGTTGCAGGCGCGGCGCGACCTGGGGGCGCATGGTGCGCCAGCGCGCCACCAATTGCGCCAGCCACTGATCGGCCGCCAGCGCCTTGCCGCCTTCGGCGCGCTGCACGCCGGCACGCTCGGCCAGGCTGCTGATGATATTTTTGCAGGCGCCGATCTGTTGCTTGAGCAGTTGTATGTCGGTCTGCAGCTCGCCAGGCAGGGCCGGGTCATGCGCCAGCTCGCCGGTGATCACGGCCATGGTGGCCAGCGGCGTGCCGAGTTCATGTGCCGCACCGGCGGCAAGATTGCCGAGGGCAACGATGCGTTCGTCGCGTAATGCCTGCTCGCGCGCGGCGGCCAGTTGCCGTTCGCGCCGCCGCAAGGCGATGGTGATGCGGCCGATGAATCCGGCAATCAACAGCGCCGAGATGGCGAAGGTCAGCCACATGCCGGTCAGGTGCATCTGCATGGCCCGGTCTACATCTTCGACGGTCAGCGACAGACTGAACTTCCACAGCAAGGAGTAGGCGGCCACGCCGAGCAGGGCGATGAACCAGGCGTGAGGTGCGGGCAGCACGGCGGCGGCGATGGCAATCGGCGGCAGATAGAGCGCCGTGAGCGGGTTGGCCGGCCCGCCGGAAACCGCCAGCAGCGCCGTCAACATGGCCAGGTCGATGCCTATGTGCAACAGCAGCTCGCGCTGGTCGACCGCCGAGGGGCGGCGCAGGCGGATCCAGGTGGCGATGCTGATCAACGTCCACAGACCAAGCAGGCTGAAGGCAGGGAGCCATGGCACCAGGGTATGGAACAGCGGTCTGGCGATGATGACGACCAGGGCCAGCATGGCAATGGCGAAGTCGCGCAGCCATTGCAGGCGGCGCAGATCATCGTGACCACTGACGAGTGGCGGCGGCGGGGAGGGCTGCATCGGTACGGACGGAAAATTATTGGCGGCGATCATTGTAGTCCGGGATGACGTGACTGGATGCCGCATGCGGCACGCTGAGCGCTACTGCGGCAATCGGTCGCACGCTGCGGCAGGGGCGGACAAGAATGCTAATCTGGCGGTTTCCCGTGAATGGTGCTTGCTCCATGGCTGTGAAGAAATTGCTGCGATCCTTGTGCCATGCTGCTGCGTGTGTCGTGCTGGCCGCGCTCGTGGTGGCACCGACGCTGGCGCTGGCCCAGCAGGTGGCGGTGTCCGCGGCCTGGGTACGCAGCACCGTGGCGGGGCAGGGGGCGGCTGCGGCCTACCTCGAATTGACGGCGCGCGAGCCGGCGCGGCTCGTCGGCGCCAGCACGCCACTGGCCGGTGCGACGGAATTGCACCAGATGGTGATGGATGGCGGCGTCATGAAGATGCGTCCCCTGCCGTTTCTGGAATTGCCGGCGGGCAAGACGGTGGTGCTGCGGCCGGGCAGCTATCACTTCATGCTGCTGGAGTTGAAACAGGTGCTCAGGGCGGGCGAGCAGGTGCCGCTGAGCTTGCGCATCGAAGGGCACGACAAGCAGCGGTTTACTCTCGATGTGCGGGCCGAGGTGCGCGGAGTGGCCGCGGCCTCGTCACCTGCGTCGGGGAAGGCTGCCACCGATCATGCCCACCACATGCATCATTGATGCCGAGGTATGCAGCAGGGTAGGGCGAGGTAGCGGTGAGGGAGGTTCTCCGCCAGAACGTGTTTCAGCTTCAGGGCAGCAGGGTTTCTCCTGCATAGAGCGTGGCGATTTCTTCACGCTGGCGGACCAGGTGCATCCTGTCGCCATCCACCATCACTTCGGCAGCCCGCGGTCGCGAATTGTAGTTGGAGCTCATGGTCATGCCGTAGGCGCCGGCAGAGAGTATGGCCAGTAGATCGCCTTCCTGCAGGGCCAGCGGACGCTCACGGCCGAGAAAGTCGCCGCTTTCGCAGATGGGGCCGACGATTTCCCAGTTGCTGGATGCCGTTTCCGGCCGTTCCTGTACCGGCAGAATGTCGTGCCAGGCATCGTAAAGCGCGGGACGCATCAGGTCATTCATCGCGGCATCGATGACGGCGAAATTCTTTTCGCTGCCCTGCTTGGTGATTTCGACGCGGGTCAGCAGCAGGCCGGCATTGCCGACCAATGAGCGGCCCGGTTCGACGAGCAGTTTTTCCGTGCGGCCCTTGAGCAAGGCGAGGATGGGGGCCAGATATTCGTCCGTGGTGGGGACGGTTTCGTCACGATAGCGGATGCCCAGACCGCCTCCCAGATCGATGTGGCTGAGGACGATACCTTCTGCAGCGAGAGTGTCGACCAGGCCGAGAATTTTTTCCGCGGCTTCGGTGGCGGGCGCCGGATCGAGCAATTGCGAGCCGATGTGGCAGTCGATGCCCAGGATGACCAGGTTGGGCAGATCGCGGGCGCGACGGTACAGCGGCAGGGCATCGGCAAAGGACACGCCGAATTTGTTGTTCTTGAGGCCGGTGGAAATGTAAGGATGGGTCTTGGGATCGACGTCGGGATTGACGCGCAGAGATATTGGCGCCTTGAGCCTGAGGCGGCCGGCAATTTCGTCGATGCGCTCCAGCTCGCTGGCCGATTCGACATTGAAACAGCGAATGCCGGCATGCAGGGCCTGCTCGATTTCTGCCCGGGATTTGCCTACTCCCGAAAATACGGTCTTTGCCGGATCGCCGCCGGCCGCCAGAACGCGGCTGAGTTCGCCGCCGGAAACGATATCGAAACCGGCGCCCAGCCGGGCGAACAGGTTGAGGATCGCCAGGTTGGAGTTGGCCTTGACGGCATAGCAGATCAGCGCGTCATGCCCCTGGGCGCTGTGCAGCACGCGGCGATAGTCGTTATAGGCCGCAGTCAGCGCCGCGCGTGAATAGACGTAGCACGGGGTGCCGAAGCGTTCGGCAATGGTGGCAAGAGGCAGCTCTTCCACATGCAGGCTGCCGTTGCGGTAGGAGAAATGGGATTCGCGCTGGTTCATGGTGTTTCCGTGTCTACTTCCGTTTTCGTTTTCGTGTCGGTAACAGGTTTGTTATGATCGTCGGCCTGTGGCTGCGACGTTGGTGCGGCCGTTGCAGTTTCCGGCGCTGTACCGCCGGAGACGCCGAACAGAGGCGGCTTGCCATGGCCGGGTGGCAGGGTCAGCGGGGTTTTCGTGCCGCAGGCGGCAAGCATGATGAAAACCGGATAAATCAAATAATGGCGTTGGAGTGGCGGGCGCATGAGCGTGACGGAACGGCCGGAGTGGATGAACGGAAAAGCTCCGAATCCTAACATGGCACTGCCTGTGCCTGCCATTGCAACGCTGCTGCGGGAGGTTGGAGATCATGGATGAGCAGATGTTCGATGCGCGGGCGGATGCGATGCTGGCGCGTATCGAGGTGGCGCTGGAAAATTGTTCGGCGGATTTCGATTACGAGTTTCTGGCCGGTGGCGTGATCGAGCTCGAATTTGCACATGCAGGCGGCAGCAAGATCATCATCAATCGTCACAGCGCCGCACAGGAAATCTGGGTCGCGGCAAAATCCGGCGGCTACCACTTTCGTCCGGAGTCAGGCAGCGCGACGCCTGACCGCTGGGTGGGGACGCGCGATGGCGTCGAACTCATGGAGCGCCTGTCGCAGTGCATGACTGAGCAGGTGGGTGAGGCGGTCGAGCTGTCCGCCTGATCGACAAACGATCCAGACAGTACGGATCAGGGGTTGGCCGGTCCCTGGTGTTGTCCCTAGTGTTTCTGGGCCGGAGACGGGATTGGGGGCGGAGTTGGCACCGGAATTGGCTTGGGCCGCGCATCCTGAACGGGAGCCGGCGTTTGCTGTTTTTCCGGAAGCGGTGCGGGGGCAGGGAAGAGCGAGGGAAGCAACGAAGAACCCGAGGTCTCTTCAGTGCTGCTGCTGGATTCGTTTGCTCCGGGCAAGTCTTCCGCATAGATGTACTCGCGGCCGCCGGGTTTGCCACTCGGATCTTTAGGATCGATGGCGACCAGCCCTTCTGGTTGCTCCATGAAATTTTCCGGTACGCCCTGCAAGGCTTTTTCCATGAAGCCGATCCAGATGGGCAGGGCGGTTGTCCCGCCGGTTTCTCCGCTGCCCAGCCTCTTCGGCTGATCGAAGCCGATCCAGGAGATGCCGACGACAGTGGGTTGGTAGCCACAGAACCAGGCATCGACATAATCGTTGGTGGTGCCGGTCTTGCCGGCAAGGTCGCTACGTTTCAGCGCCAGGGCCTTGGTTGCCGTACCGCGCCTGACCACGTCGTGCAGCATGCTGTCGATCAGATAGGCATTGCGGGCGTCGATGACGCGCAGGGTTTCGTCGCCGGCAACGGCAGGCCTGGTTTCGGCAAGCACATTGTCCTTGTCGTCAAGAATCTGGCGCACGATGAATGGAGTGATGCGATAGCCACCATTGGCGAAGATGGCATAGGCGGTCAATTGTTGCCAAGGCGTGACCGCTCCGGAGCCGAGAGCCATGGTGAGGTAGGGGGGGTGTTTGTCCGCATCGAAGCCGAAGCGCGTGATGTAGTCCTGGGCGTATTGGGTGCCGATCGACTTGAGCAGGTGTATCGATATCATGTTCTTCGATTTGGCCAGCCCCATGCGCAGCGACATCGGGCCGTCATATTTGCCATCGTAGTTTTTGGGCTCCCAGGCGCGGCTGCCGGTTTCCGCTGCCGAGATGACGATGGGCTCGTCGGACAGCACCGAGGACGGGCTGTAGCCTTTCTCGAGGGCGGCCGAGTAAATGAAAGGCTTGAAGCTGGAACCGGGCTGGCGCCAGGCCTGCGTGACATGATTGAACTTGTTGCGATTGAAATCAAAGCCGCCGACCAGGGCGCGAATTGCGCCATCGATGGGACTGGCGGCGACAAAGGCGCCTTCGGCATCGGGCATCTGGCCAATTTGCCATTGCTGCTTGCCATCCTTGTAGATCCGGATGATCGCGCCGCGCCGGATGCGCTTGTTGGGCGGGGATTTCTCATCCAGCATGCGGCTGGCAAACTTGAGGCCATCGCCGGTAATCTGAACGATTTCGCCGCCACGCAGATAGGCGCGTACCGAGCCGGGTTTGGCATTGAGCACCACGGCTGCGCGCAGGTCATCCGAATCCTCGTAGTTGGCGAGGACTTCTTCCAGCGCCTCGTCCTGGTCGGTCTGGATCGCCTGCATATCGATATAGCCCTCGGCGCCGCGATAGCCGTGACGGCGATCGTAATCGAACAAGCCCTTGCGCAGGCTGTTGTAGGCAGCTTCCTGCTCGGCCTTGGTGATGGTGGTGATGACTTTCAGCCCCCGGCTGTAGATGCTGTCCTGGAATTGTTCATAGGCGATCTGGCGGGCCATTTCGGCAACGAACTCGGCATGTACCCCGAAATCGTTGTAGTCGCGCTTGACGGTCAGTATCGTGTTCTGGGCCTCGGCGTACGCATCTTCGCTGATGTAGTTGAGCGTGAGCATGCGCCGCAACACGTACAGTTGGCGCTGCTTGGCGCGTTTGGGGTTGGCAACCGGGTTGAAGGACGAAGGGGCTTTGGGCAGGCCGGCCAGCATGGCCGCTTCGGCAAGATTGATGTTCTTGAGCGCCTTGCCGTAATAGATCTGCGCAGCGGAGGAAAAGCCGTAGGCACGTTGGCCCAGGTAGATCTGGTTGATGTAGAGCTGCAGGATTTCGTCCTTGGAAAGACTGTGCTCGATCTTGAAGGCGAGCAGTGCTTCGTAGAGCTTGCGCGTTATCGTCTTCTCTCTGGAGAGAAAGAAATTGCGCGCCACCTGCATGGTGATGGTCGAGGCACCCTGGCGTTTGCCGCCACCGATGAAGTTGGAATAGGCTGCGCGCAATACACCCAGCGTGTCGACGCCGCCGTGCGTGTAGAAACGCTCATCCTCGGCAGCGAGGATGGCCTGTTTCATGACGTCGGGAACCTCGCTGATGCGGACGAGTGCGCGCCGCTCTTCACCGAATTCGCCGATCAGGTAGCCATCGGCGGTATAAACGCGCAAGGGAATTTTCGGCTGATAATCAGTCAGCACTTCAAGCGAAGGGAGCTGGGGATAGGCCAGCACGACAATGATGCCGAGCAGGGCCATGCCGGCAGCAATGGTGCCGACAAGCAGCAGGAGCAGGTAAAGGGGCCAGCGAAAAATTGGAGACAAGAGAAAATTTTCTTGGGAAAATCGAACGCGCATTATATGCCTCGACCTGGAAAATTCCCTGCTTCGGCTTGTTGTTTGTCCGGAGGGATATGGTAAAAAAACACCGGTAGAAAAAACTTTACAGTCGACATAGTTGCTGCTAGCATCTAATGTGAATTATCTGTATGACGTCTAACGCAAGATTTTAAAAGGGAATTTTTCTTGCAGATCGACTTGTCAATTTTCAATCCGAAAAACCGGCCGCTGATTGGGGTGGATATCAGCACCTCGTCGGTCAAGATGGTCGAGTTGGTGGATGCCGGCAAGGGAGTGCTGCGCATCGAGCGCTACACAATCGAGCCTTTGCCGCGCGATGCGGTGGTCGATGGCAATATCGCCAATTTCGACCAGGTTGCGGATGGCGTCAAACGGGCATGGAAGCGTCTCGGCTCCTCCACCAGGTATGCTGCCCTGGCTTTGCCGGCGGCGGCCGTCATCACGCGGAAGATCATCCTTGCTGCCGACTTGCGGGAGCAGGAAATGGAAGTGCAGGTCGAATCCGAGGCCAATCAGTACATTCCATTTGCGCTGGATGAAGTGAATCTGGATTTTCAGATCCTCGGCCCGGCACCTTCGAGCCAGGATGAAGTTGAAGTACTGATCGCAGCATCGCGCAAGGAAAAGGTGGAAGACCGGGTTGCCTGTGCCGAGGCGGCGGGTCTCAGGGCGCTGGTCGTCGATGTCGAGTCCTATGCGACGCTGTCTGCCTTTGAACTGGTGGGGCGGCAATTGCCTGGTGGCGGCAAGGATTTGCTGATCGCCCTGATTGATGTCGGCGCCAATGTCATGGGCTTGACCATGCTGCGCAATGGCCAGCAAATCTATGCTCGCGAGCAGGCGTTTGGCGGCAATCTGTTGACCCAGGAAATCATGCGCGCCTACGGCATGAGCTATGAGGAGGCGGACGCGGCAAAGCGCAGTCATTCGCTGCCGGAAAACTACGAGGCGGAATTGCTCAAGCCGTTCATGGATAATCTTGCTCTGGAAGTCTCGCGGGCACTGCAGTTCTTCTTTTCTTCCGGGCAATCGCAACACACCAAGGTCGATCAGATCGTTCTCGCCGGGGGCTGCGCCGTGATTCCGGGACTGGATGTGACGGTGAAGGATCGTATCGGAATACCAACGCACATCGCCAATCCGTTCGTCAATATGCCGACTTCGGCGCGCATCCGGCCCAAGCAACTGCTTGCCGATGCGCCTTCCCTGCTGGTTGCGTGCGGTCTCGCCTTACGGAGGTTTGATCAGTGATTCGTATCAACCTGCTCCCTCATCGCGAGGAAAAGCGTGCGGCGCGTCGTCGGCAGTTTTTCGCTCTACTGGGCGCCATTGCGATACTCGCCGGACTCATCTGGTTCATGGGATACGGCGTCATCAATGGCTATATCAGCAGCCAGGATGACAAGAACCGCTTTCTCAAGTCGGAGATCGCCGCGCTCGACAAGGATATTGAAGCGATCAAGCATCTCAAGGAGCAGACCGACGCGCTGCTTTCGCGCAAACGCATCATCGAGTCGTTGCAGGCAAATCGGGCTGAAACCGTGCACCTGTTCAATGAACTGGCGCGCCAGATGCCGGAAGGCACTTATCTGAAAAGCATTAAACAGAAGGGCGACAAGGTGACTCTGGTCGGTTATGCCCAGAGCAATTCACGGGTATCGTCGATGATGCGCAATCTTGAAGCCTCGCCGCTGCTCGAACGTCCCGGCCTGGTGGAGATACAGTCGGTGACGGTCGGCTCGCGTCGTCTCAGCCAGTTCAACATGAATGTGTATTTCACGCGTCAGCAGACCACTGCCGAAGATGACGTGAAAGAGAATAAAAAGCTCAAGAAGGGCAAAAAATCATGAGAAGAGTGCCCGCTCTGAGAAAGCCGTCCGTGCCGGCAGTCGATTTTCAGGCAATCCTCGAGGATTTCAAGACGCTCGATCCGAAGGATCCGGGCGCGTGGCCCTTGGTGCCGCGCATCGCGACCTTGCTTGGGGTTTTCCTGATGCTGTTGCTGTCTGCCTGGTGGTTCGGCTGGAACTCGCAATTCGCAGAACTCGATACCAAGCGGCAGGAAGAATCGCGCTTGAAGGATGAGTGGCTCGACAAGAAAAAACAGGCTGTCAATCTTGATGAATACAGCAAGCAGCTTGCCGAGATCGATCGCTCCTTCGGTACCTTGCTTCGCCAGTTGCCGGACAAGGCAGAGATGGAGTCGATGCTGGTCGATATCAACCAGTCAGGGATCGGACGTGGCTTGCAGTTCGAATTGTTCAAGCCGGGAACCGAGGCGCTCAAGGATTTCTATGCCGAGTTGCCGATTACCATCAAGCTGGTGGGACGCTATCACGACCTTGGCGCCTTTACGGGCGATATCGCCAAATTGTCGCGGATCGTCACATTGAATGACATCGATGTAACCATGCTCAAGGACAACGCTCTGAGCATGACGATGGTGGCGAAAACCTTCCGTTATCTCGATGAGGCGGAGCTCTCCAAGCAAAAGCGCGAGAAACAGGCGAAAGGCAAGGCGGGTGGCAAGAAATGAACAGACTATCCATCACCTTGAGCATGCTGGCAGCTTTGCTGCTCGTCGGTTGCATGGCTGACGAGCACCAGGACATCAAACAATGGATGCAGGAGGCGAGCAAGAGCATCAAGGGAAAAATTCCACCCTTGCCTGAAATCAGGCCGTTTCCCATCGTGTCCTATGATGCCGGTGATCTGGTGGACCCGTTCAATTCGCTGAGGATTGAAACGGGAAAGAAAGGCGAGGGCAGCGGCCTGCGGCCTGATCCAAATCGCTACAAGGAGCCGCTGGAGGCTTATCCGCTCGAGTCGCTGAAAATGGTCGGCGTCGTCCGGGAAAAAGGTCGGACGAGTGCCATGGTGCTGGCCGACAAGACCGTGCATACGGTACGGCTTGGAAATTACATGGGGCAGAATTTCGGCATGATCGTCGGCATTACCGATACGGAAATTCAGCTCAAGGAGCTGGTGCAGGAACAGGATAGCGAGTGGGTTGAACGCGCCACCTCTCTGCAGTTGCAGGAACAGGAGACTAAGAAATGAGCTTACTTCGCACAACCGGTCGATACCTGGCCTCCGTTGCAATCCTCTGCGGCCTGGCGTCCGCATCCTGGGCGCAGCAGGCGTCAGATGCATCCGCTGCGCCTGCGGTCAACAGCATCGACACTCTGCAAGTGAGCCAGTCGGAGGGTGTTACCATCGTCAAGCTCACGCTCAAGCAACCGCCGGCGGTCTCGCCTGCCAGCTTCAGCATTGCCAGCCCGCCGCGAATTGCCTTCGACTTTCCGGCAACATTGAGCGCACTGGCGCGGAACGTCGAGCAGGTGAATCAGGGCGATTTGCGCAGCATCAACGTGATCCAGGTGGGTAATCGCACCCGCATGGTACTCAATTTGAACCGGATGGCCTCATACGACACCCGCGTTGATGGTTCGGAAGTCTATGTGACCCTGGCGGCCGCCGGAAACTCTGTCGGCAGCACGGCCGTCGCCGCTCCAGCAGCCGCTCCGGTTTCGCACTTTTCCACTGCCGCGCCGCAGCAAATGGAAGCGACGGTGCAGGGGTTGCGTGACATCAATTTCCGCAGGGGTCGGGGTGGCGAAGCGCGCATCATGGTCGATCTTTCCGATCCGAATATCGGGATCGATCTGCAGAAGCAGGGCAAGAATCTGCTGGTGACCTTCAAGAGGGCGGAGTTGCCGCGTCATCTCAGCCGGCGTATGGATGTGACCGATTTCGCCACGCCGGTCACGGCGGTGGATACCAAGGCGCAGGGCGGCAATGTCCTGATGACCATTACTCCGCATGGACTGTGGGAGCATAACGCCTATCAGAGTGACAACCAGTTCGTCGTCGAGATACGCCCGATCGTGGAAGACGCCAACCAGTTGGTGCCGGGCAGTTCGATGGGGATGCATGGCGAGAAGCTGTCCCTGAACTTCCAGAATATCGAGGTGCGTGCCGTACTCCAGGTCATTGCCGATTTCACCAACTACAACATCATCACCAGCGATGCCGTGACGGGCAATGTCACCTTGCGGCTCAAGGACGTGCCTTGGGATCAGGCGCTGGACATCATCCTCCAGGCCAAGGGGCTGGGCATGCGCAAGAAAGGCAATGTCATCTGGATTGCGCCCGACAAGGAAATCATCGAACGGGATGAGTACCAGGCGCAGTCCCGCCAAGCGTCGAGTATTTCCGAGCCGATGCAGACCCAGACTTTCCGCCTCAGCTATGCCAAGGCGGAAGATGTCTCCAAACTGCTGACCGGGGAAGAGCTCAAGAAGTCTACCGAGCTGCAGCGCGGCGGCACGCTTGCCGGGGTGAGGGGTGAAGTCCCGCAGATCAAGGGAGCCATTGCTTCGGCGACGGAACGCGGCAGTTATCTGTCCCCGTTTGGTGCCGTGGCCATGGATGTCCGTACGAATCAGTTGTTCGTGACGGACTACCCGCAGTACCTGGAGCGCGTCAAGACACTCATTTCACAGCTCGACAAGCCGGTCAAGCAGGTTTTGATCGAGGCGCGCATCGTCAGCGCCGAGGACAATTTCGGGCGCAGCCTGGGCGTTCGCCTGGGTTTCAACGATGCGAGCAGCCTGATCGATAAAGATAACAAGACGACCCGGGCCAGGGTGGGCGGCAGTCTGGAAGGCCTTTTTGCGCAGACCGGTCAGGATGGCGCGGGTGGGGGACTTGGAGCCGCTTCGTTGGCACAGACAAATTCCGTCAATCTGCCGGCCATGAAACAGGGTGGCGCGGATCCGAGCCGTTTTGCGATCAGTCTTTTCAGAAACGGTGTCTCGAATTTCATCAATCTTGAACTGCAGGCTGCCGAGACGGATGGTCGGCTGAAGAGTATCGCCAGTCCGCGTGTCGTGACGGCGGACTCACAGCAGGCTCAGATTTCCCAAGGGGTTGAGGTGCCGTTTACCGTCATCACCGACAAGGGAACGCCGCAGACGGAGTTCAAGAAAGCGGAACTGAAACTCGCCGTGACGCCGCAGATCACTACGGATGGTACCGTCATCCTCGATCTGGAGGTTTCGAACGACGAGGTGGGGGCCGTCTATATCGATGGTGTCTCGATCAATACCAAGAACATCAAGACCAAGGTGACGGTGGACAACGGAGGTACCGTGGTGCTCGGTGGCGTGTATCAGCAGGCTGAGCAGGAAACCATCAACAAAGTACCGATGCTGGGTGATCTGCCGATACTGGGTAATTTGTTCAAGAGCAATTCCAGATCCCAATCGAGGAAGGAACTGCTGGTATTCATCACACCGAAAATCATTGATGAACAGATACAGGCAGCAGTTCGTTGATTCCGCTGAGATGTCACCAATGGTGTCGGATGCACAGGTGATTGCCTGATCTGACGGGGTTCTTGTAGTGGCCTGTACCATGAAGCGGGTTGTCCGATTCGCCATTTTCCTGCGGTTGCATACGAGCTTACGCCTGGCCATTGCAGTTGGACTGCACGTCAGGCGTAATTTTTTGGGTTGTTTTCCTGGTCGGTCCTGCTGAAGTGTGAAGGTTCGTTCGGGCGAAGCTCTTCGACAACGCCGGGGCGGCGTGATTCATGCACCACGAGGCCGCCCGTAGCTGAAACCTCTTTGTGACCTTGTAATACGTGACACGCGATGCCGCGCAATTTGATTACGATGAGCAAGTCGAATTTGTTGTTGCAGCCAGAGAGCAATAGGGCAACGCTGATCACTTTTCAGCGGCATCTTCTCGAGCGTTTGCCAGGAATCGAGCGCAGTCTGGTGCAACTGAAAAATGGATCGGCCGATGCTGCGCTGTTCGATACGTTCACCCAGGAAATCCAGGAAATTTGCGAACAGGCGGCAGCCGACGGTTTCGCGCTGGGCGGATTGATCCTCCGGCCGCTCGAGCGTTTGCTGATGCGCGCCGGCCCGACGCAGCTGCCCCGTGGCGAATTGTTTGCAGAAACCCTGTTGCTGGCACTGGACAGGTTGGAACTGGCCGTCGAGGCTCTGATTGACGAACGTCCGCTGGAACAATTGAAGCTGGATGCGCTGGTCGATGGCCTGGAGCGTCTCGTGCTGGCTGGTGCGGCTGATTTTGAAGCGGCGGCAATTCACCTGCTCGAGGCAGTGACCGGATTTCGTCCGCTGCTCCCGGCCAGCATGGGCGCCCGGCCGAATTCGGCGATTGCCCGCAGTTCCGAACAAATAGCCGCCGATTTGCTGTTCTTTCGTCTTCTGAACAAGCAATATGAGGCGCGTTCGCCGCTATTTGAAGGACGCCGTCAGCGCCTGCTCAAACTTGCGCTCGAAACGAACGAAGAGGCTGGAACACCGATTGATCCGGTACAACTGGAAGCAGCCGTGTATATCCATGATGTCGGCATGATGTTTCTGCCTGAGTCGCTGTGGCTGAAGGCTGGCAAGCTGAATGAGGATGAGCGCTTCCGGATGCAGATACATCCCGTCCTGGCTGCCGGCCTGCTGGAGCGGATGGCCGGTTGGCAGTCGGCGGCGGAAATGGTTGCGCAACATCATGAAATGCCCGACGGCGGAGGTTATCCTCGGCGCCTGCGGGGAGAGCAAATCTGCGCCGGAGCGAAGCTGCTTGCCATCGTCGATGCATTCGAAGCCGTCATGTTCAAGCATGGCGATCGCGGCGCCACGCGTTCGATGCTGCGGGCAATCGCCGAAATCAATGCCTGCAGCAACCAGTTTGCCGCTGAATGGGTTCGCCCCTTCAATCGCGTCATTCGGCGGATGCTGGAAAAGTAGTACCCTGTTCCATTCCGGAAGAGATACGCTGTCATTATGGATTTGAGAAACAAAACCTGTTTGCTGATCGACGACAATGCCGAGATGCGCAATTCATTACGCATCCAGCTGTCCGGTTGTGGCCTGCAGAACTGCGTGAGTGTGCGGAACATCAAAGAGGCCGTCGATAAGCTAACAGCGAAAAAATTCGACATCATCGTTTGCGACTACAACCTCGGCCAGGGTACCGATGGCCAGCAGTTTCTGGAACTGGTGCGGCGCAAGAACCTGTTGCCGTTGTCTTCGGCCTTCCTGATGATAACGGGTGAGACCGGTTATCAGCAGGTTTCGACGACGGCGGAATATTCGCCGGACGATTACCTGCTGAAGCCATTCACGGCGGAAATACTGGCCACGCGCTTGCTGCGCATACTCGAAAAGAAGGAAGCGCTGAAATCCGTATATCAGCACATGACGGCCAAGGGTGACCCGCAGAAGGCGCTGAAGGCCTGCGATGCCTTGCTCGCAGAGGGAGGGCACAGCGGTAGCCGCAATCATTATTCGACGGACCTGTTGCGCCTGAAAGGCGAGTTGCTGCTGCAATGCAGCCGGAATGACGACGCGCTGGCGCTTTACGAAAATGTCCTCGCACAACGCTCGACGCCGTGGGCCGTCGTTGGCAAGGCCCTGGCGTTGAAAGCCTTGGGACGGCAGGACGAAGCCGTGGCCACGCTGGAAAGCTCGCTGAAGGCTTACCCCAATTACCTGGCTGCCTATGATGCGCTGACGGAAATTCTTGAAAAGACCGACAAGGTCGCGGCCCAGGTGGTGGTCGAGCGCGCCCTGCGGGTTTCGGCATCCACGCAGCGCCAGCGCGAGCTCGGTAACCTGGCGCTGGAAAACGCAGATTATGGCCGGGCCGAAACCGCCTTGCGCATTGCCGTCGATCGGGATCGGACGGGCTTCTTCAAGAGCCATGATGACTATGCGGCGCTTTCCCGCAGTTGTGTCGAGCAAGGCAAGCACAAGGAGGCGATGACTGCGGTCAAGGACATGGGGATGCATTTCTCCCATACGCCGGATCTCAAGGCGCGCCAGGCAGCGCTCGAATGCCAGGTTCAGATGCATGCCGGCAATCTCGAAGCCGCAGAGGCCGCCTATGCCCAGGCGATTGCCCTGCAGCGAGATGGAGCGCTGGATGCCAGTACGGCACTGGAAGTTGCTCAGTCATGTTTCGTGATGGGCCAGGAAAGCGAAGCCCGGCAGATCATCCAGGCGGTTGCCGAAGATCATCACGAGAACGAAAAAGTGCTCGCGCGTGCGCGCAACGTATTTGAAGTCGCAGGCCTGAAGGATGAAGGCATCGAGTTCATCGAAGCAACGCGTACCCGTATGATTCGCCTCAACAATGACGCCGTTGCCCTGGCCAAGAGCGGTGAACTCGACCAGGCGATCGTCATGCTGGTCGAAGCGGCCGAACGTTTGCAGAACAATGCCCAGGTGCTGATCAATGCCGCGCAGGCCATCATGATGCGCATCAATCAGCGCGGCATGGATCTGAAACAGCTCGCCGATGCGCGCCGTTACATCGAACGCGCGATTCAGGCCAATCCGGAACACCCCAAGCTTCCAGCGGCCATGGCCTTCTATGAAAAGGTAGCGCCGTCCGGTTTGCCGCCGATCACCCTGGAGAGCTGATCGTGGACTCACTGGTTGCCGCAGCCATTCACGATGCCAAGAATTCGCTGAATGCCCTTGGCACCTGGCTTGCCAGAGCGCGGCACGAGTTTGCCACTCAGGCGCAGGGTGCGGATTCACCCGCGCTCAGGCAGGCAGAAAACCTGGCAAGTCTGCTCGGCGGACAGTTGGTGGAATTGCTCGTGCTCTACCGTGCCGGCGAAGGCAGCCTGCGCATGGCCATTGAGGATCACAGCCTGGCCGATTTCGTTGCCGACGTCATGACGGAATTTGCCGTTGCCGGATCGGATGCCGGCAAAATCAGGATTGAAACCGATTTCTCTGCAGCGGAGTGCATTGGCACCTGGGCTTTCGATGCCTACCTGGTCAAACTCGTTCTGTTGGATGCCTTGCGCAATGCCTTGCGCCATGCCAGCCGGACAATCCGCTTCAGCGTCGGTCAGCTCGGCGAAGAGGGGATACGCTTCACCGTCAAGGATGATGGCGAGGGCTACCCGGACGAGGCATTGCGCGCTGTCGAGGCCGAAACGGACGCTGCCGACGAGATCGACCGTTCCGCTGCCGCGAATGAATCGGTGAGCAAGCATGGCGGTACGGGTTTGGGGCTGCGCTTCGCGCGCCTGATTGCCAGTCGCCATGCCGTCCCGGCCAGCCAAAGCGGAAGACCAGGGCGGCAGGGGCGGCTGGAGCTTGTCAATGATGGCTTGGGTAGCGGCGCCCGGGGGGCGCGTTTCACGCTCATCCTGCCGTAGTCGTAGCCATAATCCGCAGTCTGCTGCGGCCCGGTCGATCCGGTGGCATCGACCGCTCAGCTGATGCCCAGCAGCTCGACTTCAAACACCAGCGTCGCATGGGGTGGAATGACGCCACCGGCGCCGCGCGCGCCGTAGCCGAGTTCCGGCGGAATGGTCAGTTTGCGCGTGCCGCCGATTTTCATGCCGACAACGCCTTCGTCCCAGCCGGCGATGACTTCGCGGCCACCGAGGTGAAAGACGAAAGGATCGAAACGATCCTTGCTGGAGTCGAATTTGCGCCCGTCCGTCAGCCAGCCCGTGTAATGCACCGTTACCATCTGACCGGGTTGCGCCTCTGCGCCATCACCGATCTTGACATCCTCGATACCGAGGCCGCTGGCTGTTGTCATCGTTGTCGTCATTGAAGCTGTCTCCCGTAAGCATTGAAAAATGCAGCCAACCGGCTGCAACTGCCGGGATTATCCTAGAAACCGAAGTTGGCTGCCGCAGTTCATCCGGCGCCGGGTTGATATCGCTGCTTGAGGGTTGCCGGAGAGTAATCCCGCAATTCGTACGAATAGAAATGCTCAATCAGAAAATCGATAAGTACCCTGACCTTCAATGATAGATATTCACGGTGCGGATATTGAATGAATATTTCCGAATCGTTGCGGCCGTCGTCGTCGACCAGAAAGTCCGGCAACAACACCTGCAGCCGACCGCTTTCCAGATGTTCAAGTACAGACTCAACGAAGGTCACTGTTACACCCAGTCCCATCAATGCGGCATCGACGACGGTATCCACTTGCTTTGAGACGACGAGCCGTCCATTTGGGTAATGTACATAGCTGGCAGATTGCTGGGTCGCGTTGTCGGATGTCTCCGCGGTGAAGTTCCAGCTATACCGTTCGCCTGAGAGGCGCAAGGCGGTGATGCAATCGTGATGGACGAGATCATCGGGATGCCTGGGTTCTCCCTTCCGCGAGAGATATTCAGGGCTTGCCACGAGGACCAGGGGAAGCCGGTAAAGATGACGATAGACATAGCGTGTTTCGGTCGGCTGTCCGTGAATGATGCGAACATCGAAGCCTTCGCTGACCAAATCCGGCATGATGTCGTTCATGCTGATTTCCAGGCTGACATTCGGGAAGGTGTCGAGAAAGGTTGGCACCAGGGGCATGAGCAGATGACGCCCGAAATATGTCATGGTGGATAATCGGATCAAACCGACGGGACCGCCTCTCGCCTCCTCAACGAGATTGATCGCCTGATCGATGCGGGCGAATCCCGCATCCACGTGATCAAAGAAGAGCTTCCCTTCCGCGGTCAAATGAATGCTTCGCGTAGTGCGGTTGAAGAGGCGCGTATCAAGCTGATTTTCAAGCCGCGCAATACTTTTGCTGACAGCCGCCGTGGAAACCCCGAGGCGATTTGCTGCAGCCGTAAAGCTTCCGCTTCTTGCCACCTGAATGAAGGGCATCAAGTCCTTGATCGACTCGACGGTGCATCGGTTTATATTGATCGGCATCACGATAGTAAATGGCCCAGTCAACGCCAATTTGACTCAATGCTCATCCGGCAAGCAGATCGGACAAGGCAAGGTAACGAACGGTATCTCCGGCACGAACGGCGCATCCGCCCGGCAAGTCGATCAGTCCATCCATCCAGCCGAGGGAGCTTGGCGCGCCCGAGCTTTGGTTTCTGCATATTGCCGCTTCATGGCCGTCTGGCCCCATCCGTGAGCGGGCACGCAGAAACTCGCGTCGGGAATCGGGATTTGGCCAATCAAATGCGGCCTTGACCGGCCAGGCGACCTGATCCGCCGCAGCGCGGCCGATCATCGCCATCATCCCTATGGCGGCAGCATCCAGTCGTCTTCCCCCAGGCAGGCATACATTGCCTTTTTGAATGTCTTCCCCGGCAATGCGAACGTTCGCCCCCTTCTTTGGAATCCGCTGATTTACCGGCAGCCATGCCCCGTCGCGCAAATCGGCATGGACGACGGCATAGCCGTCCATCGCGCTGCAATCCCATCGCGGCAAGTGATCGGGGGTAACGATATCCTCCGCAAGGATGCGCCCCGCCAACTGATCCAGCGAAACCTCTTCTGTCGCAGAAAGGGCTTCGCATTCGGCCATGATGGCGATGGCGTCTTCCAAAGAGGTCAGTTTTTTCGTTTTCATTTCATTGCGTATCATTGCTTATCGTTATATTTAAGTTAATATAACGTATTCTTGCGTATGCGTCCAACCGTGGTCTCGTCAAATTTCCAATCAGCCATGAGCAAGCGCCTGTTTTCGCCGCCACCTCGTCTTCTGCCCGGCCAGCGCTGGCTCAACATCAGCTTGCGCTGCTTGCACCTTATCGGCGTTGCCGGCGTGGGAGGCGGTTTTCTGTTCGATCTTCCCGAGGCGCAATGGCAGCCATTCTGGACTTGCCTGATGACATCCGGCTGCCTGCTCGTTGCGCTCTACATTTGGACTGATATTGCCTGGCTGCGCCAACTCAAAGGGCAGGCCATCGTCCTGAAGCTCGGCTTGCTCGGCATGGCCGATCTCCTGCCCCAGTGGCGGACAGAGTTGTTCCTGCTGGTCATCGTGCTGTCGGCTTTCTTCGCGCATGCTCCCGGTTGGCTGCGCGGCTACGTTTTGTGGCGCAGGTTGCGCGGTACGCTGACATGAAATATGTGATCGGCCTGCGACACCGCCGTTGTTTCACGATCGGCCACTGCAATGGATTGGAAGTTGCCATCAGGAAGCTGGATGACAAGGCGAAGCTGCGTGTTTACCTCACCAGCCTGCACGGCGGCTGTTTCATCGTTGGGAAGATGATGAGTCTGTAGCTTGTTTCATTTGCCTGGTCGTGGGCCGTCAAGCAAGTAAGACTTGATTCCGGCCAGCTTGTGTGGATCGCTATATATAACTTGATATATCGAGGGTCACTATGAAAAATCATGCCGTACCGAATGCTTTCCCGGAGCGCATCATTTCCGCCATGCTGGCCAATTCCGCCAGCAACACCGGGGATATTCTGGCACCCCTGCGGCCGGCAGACGGCTTGACCAGCGCCGTTCGCGATCTGCGCGATGCCGGCGTGAGGATGAAGCCGTTTTCACTCGCTCTCGGACAGGCATTTTCGGGCGAGGAGGCGCCGGACGACGGCAGTGTGGGCCAGCCACTGCGCAGGCAGCGACGCAAGATATGGGAGATGCCGCATCCATGGCATTGCACGCTGATCGGTACCTGTCTGACGGTTTCCGACCTGCGCCACCTGATGAAATTCGGCGATCAGGATGTTCCGGTTGTCGGTGACTATGGGCTGCATTCCTACATCGTCAACCATTGTGACGCTCGCAACGAGATTACCGACGAAATCCATCGCATGCTGAATCAGCGCTATGCGCAGGCCGTTCGCAGTTTCAGCAAGGTGATGGGATCGGATGCGGTGCTTGCCGCGTGGAAGCGGGAGTTCGTCGCGGGAAACATCGCTGGCAGCCTGTGGGCCGCCTGGACTCACGGCGATGTCGGCGAATACGAGGGAATGGTCATCTACGGCGATCTGCATATGCTGTCCCATCAGTTGTGTGCCGAGGCGCAGCCCAGCCAGATCCGCATCGGTGAACTCGAAAAGGAAAATCACCTTCAGGTCGGAGAGCTTGCGCGTTTGCGACAGGAGCTTGCATCCATGCGCAACGGACGCGCACAGCGCATCACGGAGCTGGAAGGACGCGTGGCGGAACTCGAAGGCAAGCTGGACGGCGCGCGCAAGGCGGAGGCCGCATGGATGGCGGCGGGTGACGCCCTCGGTCAGAACCAGGCGCTACGCGAGCGCAACGAATTGCTGAATCAACGCCTTTCGACTCTGGAACAACGCAATCACGCCCAGCAAGGCCGGCTCGTCGAGCTCGGGAACGAGATCGCCCGTATGCGTAACGCCGCACCGCGCAAGGGCGACGGCGCCACGGAAGAAGAGGTCGTTGATCCGGCGGACGACATCGTGACGACTCACGTTTTGCCGGACAAGGCGAACGGCCTGCACCTCGATGGGCGCCGCATCCTGTGCATCGGGGGGCGTCCCGGAGTCATCGATCACTATCGCCGCCTGGTCGAGTCGAGCGGAGGCAGCTTCATCCATCACGATGGCGGTCAGGAGGACAACGAGCATCGCATCGATGCGATCGTCGCCAGCGCCGACATCGTGTTCTGCCAGGTCGGCTATGTGTCGCATCCCAGCTACTGGCGCATCAAGGAAGCCTGCAAGCAACGAGGATTGCCGTGCGTCTTCCAGAAGTCGGGCGGGGTCACTGGTTTCGCCCGCGATCTCGCACTGGTCTTTGAAGACGCACGGGTACGGCGGCTGCCCCAGGCATCGTCGCGGATGTTGTTCGCACCGTCGGGCGAGCATTGATCATGACGACAGGTTCCCGGGCATCCGGCTTGAATTGGACGATACCGTCCGGCCGCATTCTTAACCGAGGGTCAAGAATCATTTTCTCTTTCTCTCATATATCTGCCGAACCCCTCTCGCTATAGTGCCGCTCACTTCACAACATCATGCAGGAGAATCCAAAGTGAGTTTAGCCGGACGGAATGCGATTGTTACTGGCGGTGCATCAGGCATCGGGCGCGCCATCGTTCTTAACCTGGCAGCCGCTGGCGCGCGCATCGCTGTGTGCGATCTCGATCTTCAGGGTGCGACGCTCGTTGCCGATCTCGTGAAAGAAAACGGAGGCTTTGCTGTTCCGGTGCAGGTCGACGCGAGTGACTCGTCGTCCGTAAGTACTGCGGTTACAGCGGCAAACGATGCCTTGGGCACCGTTCATATCCTCGTAAATTGCGCAGGAATCGGGGGATGGGCAACTGTGCCAGATATTTCCGATCAGGCATGGCAGCAGATGATCGGCGTCAATCTGGACGGACCGTTTTACTTCGTTCGCGCTCTGCTTCCCGGCATGATTGATGCGCACTGGGGGCGCATCGTGAACATCAGTTCGGGCGCGGGACAAAACGGTGGCGGTCCGGGCCTGGCTCACTACTCTGCGGCGAAGGCAGGTGTTTTGGGATTGACCAAGGCAATCGCCCTGGAAGTGGCGCAAACCGGAGTCACCGCCAACGCCATCGCGCCGGGCGTTGTGAAGACGCCCATACTCAAAAACGTCCCTGACGACCATCTGGAAGAACTGACGCATCGAATTCCGGTGGGTCGCTTGGGCCTTCCGGAAGATATTGCCGGCGCGTGCGCTTATCTGGTGTCCGAAGAAGCCGGCTATGTCACGGGACAGGTGCTCTGTCCAAACGGTGGCTTTTACATGTAAGCGTGGCACGGTAAACAAAATGAGCACAACACATATTCACGACAGTATCGAGTAAGGACAGAAGCAATGGCCACAAAAACCGCCAAGGATTACTTCATTGCGATGACCGAGTTTCATTTCATGAATCTCCAGACCATGTCGGAGATCGACTACTACCCGAACGTGCAGCGCTGGTGGGGCAGCGTGGATGGGGTGATGCGCGCCTGGTCGGGTCGCGATCTGACCGGCGAATGGCCGCAGCCGCTCGCCAGCGCGCTGATCGAGCACATGGACAAGACCAACGTCGACGTCGCCTTCTGCCTGCGCGAGCCGATGATGGACGTCACCGGCGGCGTGGTCTCGCTATCGACCAACGGCTTCATGCTGCAGCAGATCGCGCCGTATCCGGAGCGCATGTACCTGGAAGCCAACGTCGGCCCGGTCATCAAGCGCGGCACCAAGGAAGCCAACTGGGAGCTCGAATACCTGTTCAAGGAAAAGGGCGCCAAGCTGTGCAAGCTGTACACGCCGGAAGACGACGGCCCGCTCAACGACAAGCGTCTCTGGCCGTTCTACGAGAAGGCGCAGGAACTGGGCATCACGCTGACGGTGCACACCGGCTTCAGCTACGTCGTGCCGCAGCCCAGCAGCCACTGCCAGGTGGGCCAGCTCGACGACGTGCTGCTCGACTTTCCCGATCTCAAGATCATCGCCTATCACGCCGGCTGGCCGCAGTCGGAAGAGCTGATTGGTCTGTGCGGCAAGCATCGCAATCTCTACATGAGCCTGTCGGGCATCATCGGCTGGTACCAGCGCGCGCCGTATCGCGGCTACCACGCCATCGGCACGGCGCTGCAGTGGATGCCGGCCGACAAGATCGTGCTGGGCTTCGACCTGCCCTTCGACGATCTGGGTCGCGTGGTCGATTACATCGTGAATCTCGACATGCCCGAGGAACTGCAGGAGAAGTGGGGCTATGCGCAGGTGACCGAGGAAGACAAGGCGAAGATCCTCGGCCTGAGCCTGGCCAAGCTGACCGGCATCGAGCCGGTGAAGCGCAAGCAGGGCGGCTACAAGATTCCGGCGCCGGCGGCGGGTCATTAAGAAGCTGCAGCTTGTTCAAGAACAGCACCCGTACCCTCTCCAAGGAAATCTCATGACCATCTCGCTGCAAGCGCTCTCGGATCGCCAGGCAATCACCGACCTCATTTATAGCTACTGCAGGTCCATGGATCGGATGGACCGCGAACTCGGCTATTCGGTTTGGCATGAAGATGGTGTCGCGGATTACGGCTCAATCTACTGCGGCAGCGGGCGTCAGTTCGTTGACTGGGTTTGCGAAATTCACCAATCGATGACGTCGCACTCTCATCAGATATCCAACATATTGCTTCAACTGAACGGCGATCGCGCTGGAAGCGAGTCTTATGTAACGGTGGCTTTGCGCTTTAACCATGAGGGCAAACTCAAACAGGAAACCGTACGGGGACGTTATCTCGATCGCTGGTCTCGCCGCAACGGGCAGTGGGGAATCGAGCAGCGCATTTTTGTCGTCGACTTCGAGGAAATCAGGGAGGTTGCAACCTCGAGCATTGAAGGCTGGGGGCGGCGCGATCCTGCAGACATGTCATACGACGTGTTGTCCCTGTCTGGTAAACGATGATGTCGCTTTGATCGTTTACCCGAGAGAAAAGGGCATGGGGCGTGGTGTCGGATTGGATGACGCCAGCCTTTATCGCGCATTTTCTCGCATCACGTTTGCACGTCCTTCCGGCCGGCGCTACATACGAGTTGAAGCGCGGCCGGCAACCTGGATCAAGCAGCCTCAAATCAATCGGCAAATCTTCTAATTGGCACGAATAGTGAAATGGTAGAGAACGCAAATACCCGGCGTCGGGGCGCCATGCTCATGCGCTCAACCGGGCTTGGAAAAACGGAGCTGCTTGCTGAAATCATCGGTCTGAAACGGCAGGGCGACTATTTGATCATGGAGGTTCACACGATCTCGCCGGTGTTCTGGAAGATTCGCAGCGGCCTCAGTCGACGTGATTTGTGGATGTTGATCAAGGCGCTGTTAAAGATGGAGGTGATTGGCTTCCTGCTGAATTTTCCGGCTTGGTCCAAAGAGCCAAAGCATCCAGGTGAGTTTTAGGCAACCTGCACAATCGGACTTGCATCCACGCACGCATGCTGCATGCAATTTATAGACGAGTCTTGACCAAAGAACTTTCAACGCGTGGTATTCGGTAATGTGGATTTGTTATGTCCTTACCTGGGAATGAATTTGACGCGATTATCGTAGGCGCTGGCCCCGGTGGTGCGACAGCTGCTTACTACCTGGCCAATGAGTCAGGCCTGAAAGGTCTGGGGCTGCGTGTCGCGCTGCTGGAAAAATCCTGCTTTCCTCGCGACAAGTACTGCGGTGACGTGTGGTGTGCACCGGCACGCGACATACTCGAAGACATGGGCGTCCTGCAGGAGATCGTCTCCGAGGGCTTGTTCAAGGAGACAAGCACAGGAGGCTTCGTTTCGCCGAACGGTGAGAACTACCTGAAGGGCGCAGACAGCAATGCGGCTGCGTCGGCGGAAAGTCGACCCATCACGATCAAGCGAATGATCTGCGATGAACGCATCGCGCGCCGTGCCGCGGAGGCAGGCGCCACGCTGATCGAGGCGGCGCACGTCACCGCTGCCGAACTCGGTGCGGACGATATGTGGCGCGTGCGCTGCGCCGATGGACGTGAGTTTCGTTGCAGGCTTCTGCTTGCCGCCGACGGTGCGATGAGCAAGTTGGCACGCTCGCTCGGTATTGTGACCACCCCGCCTGAAGCGGCCGCAGTACGCCAGTACGTCAAGGGAGGGACGCACAACTTCAAGGCGGATGGAGTCATCCTTTCGCCGGAATACATCCTGCCTGGCTATGTTGCGCTGTTCCGTCATTACGATGACGACATCAATCTGGGTTTTTACATTATTCCCGGGGGCACAGCGAAGGTTGAGGATATTGCGCGAATCCATGAAGAAAAGATCCTGAACGATCCATTCATCCAGCGCGCACTGGGGCCCGATGTGATTTATGCCGAGCCTGTCCGCACGGCTGCGTTGCGTTTGGGTGGGGTGCCGCGCAGTTCGGCGAAACAGTTCATGGTGATTGGAGATGCGGCTGGGCAAATCGATCCATTGACCGGCGCCGGCATCCACACTGCAATGATCAGCGGGCGGCTTGCCGCACAGCGCGCGATCGAGATGTTCGCCAGCAAAAATTTCGACGAGGCGCAATGCGCCGTTTATCACCAGCGTTGGATGGAGGCATTCGGCAACGATTTCAAGTCGTCAGCGATTGGCGTTCAGTGGAGCTACCGTTACCCATATGTGCTCGATGCCGCTGCCTCGTTGGCCCAGCGCACCGGCGACAGCTTCATGACCGAGTTCGGCGCGATCATGACCGGCGTCAAGCCAAAGTCTACGTATGCACGACCGGACATCGCCTTTCCCCTGTCCTGGGAAATGGGCAAGCAGTTTTTCAAGCAGAAGGTGCTGCGTCGATCCTCCGGTTGGGCGTCCTATGTTCGCCATGCGACGGAAAATACTTCTCGCAGCAGCGCCTTCGGCACGGTGTGTCTGAAAGACGATCGAATCACGGCGCCTGAGGTACGGCAGGCCTGGACAGAGCGCAATCAGGTGAATCCTGCGGAGGAGTTGTTCGCGCATGCCAGCAACGTACCGGAAGCGCACCGCATATTGATGCTCTATGGTTCCGAGTATGGCTTTTGCAAGACCACGGCCTTGCGCTTTGCCGAGGATATGTCCGACAAGACAGTCGGTGGCGCTCCGCTGTCGATACGGGTACTGGACTTGTCGGCTCACGAGCTGATCGATTGGCAACGAGAGCCTGTCATTCTGCTTGTTTGCGCCACCGCTGGCGACGGGGACGTTCCAGAAAATGCCAGGCGCTTCTTCAAGTGGCTGGGCATGACCGCAGCTCGTCTCAACGGAGTGGGCTATATGGTATTGGCTTGCGGCGATACCGCCTACCCGAATTTCTGCAAAGCAGGATACAGGCTCGACGGCTTGCTCGATGCCGTCGGCGCTCGGCGCCTACTTCCCGTGCATACGGTCGATAACAAGGATGAAGCGGACATTTCCCGTTGGTTTGCCGCCGTCCCGCCTCAGCTCGAGCATCACGCGCAGGCGGCCTCCGGTTGGCAGCCGCAAGGGGCCGAAACGGACTATCTCCATGCCGCTGCATTCGCATACTATGCAAGCCGGGAGCACATGGAGCGTATTTCGCCCGAGCATCCATGTCGCGCTCGCATCGTCGCACGCACTGCACTGACCAGCCCGAATGCCGAAAGTCAAACCGTTTCGGTACTCATTAGCTTGCGTGATTTTCCAGATACACGCCGCATGGATTGGCAGCCTGGCGATGCGCTTGGCGTCCTACCGCACAACGCGCCGAAACTGGTCGAACAAATTCTTGAAATCAGCGGCCTCGATCCCGACAGCCCGGTGGATGTGGCCAACAGCAGCACTACCCTGAAGGAAGCCCTGCTAACGCGCCTCGACATCAAACTGCTCAGCAGTCAGCAAGTCGAGTTCTTCGTTGCGCGCATCCTGGATGCCGATGAGCAGGCGGCTTGGCAACGTCATGTCGAGCGCCATGATGACAGCCGCGCTGCAGCACGCAGCTATGCCGCCGAGCATGAACTTATTGACATGTTCATGGATTTTCCTTCGACGACACGCGGCTTCGTGCCGAATGATTGGCCTGCGCTTCTCCCGCTGCTGGAACCGCGCTTCTACTCGATCTCTTCTTCGCCGCTGGAAGATGCAGAGCAGATGGTGCTTACCATAGCGGTAGTCCGCTACGACTTGCACGGGCGTCCGCGTGAAGGGATCGCCTCGACCTATTTGGCCGAGCGTCTCGGCGAGAACGAGGAGCTTGACGTATTTCTGCAAGCCAACAAGGACTTTCGACCGCCGTCGCTCGACGCACCGGTCGGTTGCGTGATGGTAGGGCCAGGTACTGGCGTTGCGCCGTTCCGTGGTTTTGTCCGGCATTTCGCAAAGCAGGCCGAGGCCGCCGGCAAGACGCTGGCTGAAGTTTGGCCCGAAGGCGATCAACCGCTCCTGTTCTTTGGTTGCAGGCATCCGGAGAAGGATTTCCTGTATGCGGATGAATGGCAAGACCTCGCACAGTCGGGCGCGATACGCCTGGTGACCGCCTTCTCCCGAACCCAGGTTCGGAAAATTTATGTGCAGGACCGGCTACGCGAAAACTCGAAACTGATCTGGGATCGTTTCGAGCGCGGCGCTCATTTCTTCATCTGTGGAGATGCCAAGCATATGGCGGGGGACGTCGAACAGGTGCTTCTGGAAATCATCGCCTCGGAAGGAGGGCGCACAGATGAAGAGGCACGCACATACCTCGAGACGGTCGCCGCGGCCGGGCGTTATCAAAAGGATGTCTGGGCATAGGTACGAGGTTATCGAGACGGGTTTTCGGAGATGCGTATCAGTATCGATTGCCGCATCACCGATTTATCCGCAGCTTGTGTGGAAACACGTTCAGGCAGCAATGCCGATGAGGCTTCATCGGCCAATGGTTTTCTTAGACTTTATGTAATTGGAGAATGGGATGTCCGAAAAATTTGATTTCATCGTGATTGGCGCTGGCCCCAACGGTTTGGCAATTGCCGCCTACCTCACGCGTGCCGGCCAAAAGGTTCTTCTCCTGGAAAAACGGATCGAAGAAGGCGGGGGCTTGATGACCGAGCAGGTAACGCTCCCCGAGTACTATCACAATACTCATGCCTTATACATGATGATGGTCGACCAGGCTCCGATCTACAGTGATTTCGAGTTTGAGTCCCGCTGGAATGTTCGTCATGTCTTTCCGGACTTGCAGGTCACCTTGCCAACGCGGGATGGTCGCGCCCTTTGTTTTTACCGTGATGTCGAGAAAACCTGCAAGTCCATTGCCGAGTTCTCGAGTCGTGATGCTGAAGCCTACCGGAAGATGCATCATCTGTATGCCCAGATGATGGATCAGATTCTCGGACCACAAACCTATGTTCCGATGGATCCCGCGCCATTGATGGCAGCAAAGGCCTATGCATCCGAGCTGGGCCGGGAGCTTGCGGAGTTGACCGAAAAAACGCCGCTCGAAATCGTTACCGAGATGTACGAGCATGAAGTCGTTCGCGCGGCAATGCTCTACATGTGCACCCATTGGGGTCTGGATTACTCGCAATCCGGCGTCAGTTACATGGTGCCGATCTATCTGAACCGGATGGTGAATTACCGACTCACTTGTGGTGGTTCGCACCGGGTTTCCAATGCCTTGTACAAGTCGGTTTTTGCGAATGGAGGGGAAATTCGCCAGAGCGTCCGCGTGAAACGCATTCAGATCGAGAACGGCGTCGCTTCCGGCGTGCTGCTTGAGGACGGCCGCGAGTTTCACGCGGAAAAGGCCGTCGTCAGCACCCTCAATCCGCATCAGACCTTTCTCGATTATGTCGGAACGGAAAACCTGGACGCCGACTTCGTTGCAATGATCAAGGGTTACATGTGGGAAAAGTCGAGCATGAACAATGTCCATTTGGCGCTCGATGACTTGCCGAACTTCAAGGCCGCTAGTGTGAATCCCGATGTGAATCAGTCGCTGACATACATCCTGGGTGTCGAGTCGGTAAAGGAGGTCACGGACTATTACGATGCCATCCTGGACAACCGTATGCCAGAGCGCTCGGTGATGACGTGCAGTTTCCCCAGCGTGCATGACAGCTATCAAGCGCCCAGGGGTAAATCCACGGCCTATCTTTCCCAGGTCGTGCCTTACGATCTTCAGCCCGAGGGAAAGGAGCATTGGTATGACCGCGATTTCAAGAAAACCCGGACGGCGGAGATGATCGATCTCCTGGCGCAATACACGACGAACATCAATGACAGGACGATTCTCAAGTCGTACATGACGACGCCCGTCGACATCGAAAACAAATTCGCCACGATGGCGAAGGGTGGATTCAAGCATGGCGCTTATCACCCGCTCCAAATGGGCTATCTGCGCCCCAATCAGGATTGCTCCCAGTACCGCACGCCCATCAAGAATCTGTACGTGGGCGGCGCGAGTGTCGCGCCTGGTGGAATGATCATCTGGGGGCCTGGATACAACTGCGCGAATGCGCTGGCCGATGACTACGGCATCGAGAAATGGTGGTCGCAGCCAGAGAACGTGCGAAAGGCCATCGAACGAGGTTACGTCTGAAGTGACACGGGCAACGCATCGCATCAGCGGCCGTTGATGATCGCGAGGATTCTGGGCGGCTAACCAATGATGTTGAAATAACTGTTGTCGGAGAACGGCATGGCTGATCTGAAATACGACGTAGTGATTTGCGGTGGTGGAAACAAAGCGCTCATGTTGGCAATGTACCTGACGAAGTTTGCCGGGATGCGTTGCGGGATTTTCGAGCGCCGCCATGAGATTGGTGGCGGCCTGGCAACGGAGGAAATTGCCGCGCCTGGCTTCAGGGGGAATACCCACGCGAATCTCATGCTTCCATGGTATTGGACGCCCTTGTACAGAGACTTCCCGGAATTCTGGGACTACGGCGGCATGATAGACCAATACAAATGCAGCGACGGCGCCATCTTTCTCGACACCCAGAAGTGCCTTGGCATCTATAGCCAGAAGTTCGATCCCACTCAGGAAAGAACCGCGGAGCAGATTGCCCGCTTCTCCCAGAAAGATGCCGATACCTGGCTGAAGCTCTGGAAACTGACATCGACCCCGGAATACCAGCGCGTTCTGTTCGATGATCTGATGAATCCAGCGGAATGGAAGACGCGGCCGGAATACATGGAACGCCAAATGGGCGTGTTCAACGTCATTCAAGAAGCGGGAATCGATCCTATGCCGTATATGGGGGCCTCTCCCATGGAGGCTGTTCGGATGATGTTCGAAAGTGAAGAGCTGCAATATACGGTGCTGCGGTTTTTCCCTTCTTCAGTGATGAATGTCAGGGACAAGAGCAAGGGCATGCTGCTTTTGGGCATGGCGAACATGCTGCCCCAGATTTCCTTCGCCCGCGGCGGCACGCACATGGTCGCGCATGCCTGTCATCAATGGCTGACCAAGAACGGATGCGAGTTCCACATAAACAAGACGGTGACGAAGATTCTTCACGACGGAAAGCGGGCATCCGGCATTGAATTGCATGACGGCACACAAGTCGATGCGAGCAAGCTGGTGGTGACTGCCGGCTTGAGTGTGATGCAGCTGCTGGACGTCATTGGCCGCGATGTTTTTGGCTCCGAGATTTGCAGCAAGGTCGACAATCTTTCGCATCACAACCTTGGCAGCATCATGTGGTACAGCTACGCCATCCACGAGGCGCCCAGGTACATTGCCGAAGACTTCAATCCCGACATTCATGAAACGATGTGGCTGGGGCTGACGACCTCATCGGATCTGGAACACCTCGGCCGTGAGTGCGATGAGGCGACGAAAGGCCAAATTCCGGCCATTGGTGATTTCAACCCGGTCGTATGGTGCCATAGCCTTGTTGATCCATCGTTTGCGCCGCCCGGCAAGCATATCGCTCAGCATGAGATGCAGGCTCCCGGCGCCCAGGATCTGACCGATGATGAGTGGCTGCGGTTGAAGGACAAGCATGCTGAAGACATGATCGAGTTCTGGAGCAAGTTTGCGCCCAACATGAACTGGTCCAATGTCATCGGTATCGACACGAACAGTCCTTACGATATACGTCGCATGGCGAACCTTCCTTACGGCAACTGTGCCGGGATCGACAAATCATCCACACAGGACGGTCCGAATCGCCCAGTGCCCGAGTTGGCGAATCACCGGACGCCCATTCAGAATGTTTATTGCACGGGCGGCTATTGGCATGTGGGCGGAACTGCAAGCGCTGCCGAAGCATATAACTGCTACAAGATCATCGCCTCCGACCTGAAGCTCGACAATCAGCCCTGGACCTTGGCTGGAAATGAAGAGCCCGACTCTCTTATTGATCAACAGGTTCAACTGGTTGAAAGAGTCAGGAATACCTTCAGAGTGTAGGTTCGCGCAACGCGCCTTCCCGCTCCTGCCGCTCGAATTCGCACCGAGCCATTCGTTGATGCGCCATGTCTGGTGCGCTTGCCTCGTTCCTGTGAATCATGGGCATTGACTGGCTACGGGCGTCATGCATGAGTTCATGCATCGGCTGACTTGAATGAAGCTTTCGTAATCCTTTTTTCTCAATCCAATTTCTCAATCCAATCCAATCCAATCCAATCCAAGGAATTGAAATGTCAGACCTAACATACGATGTAGTCATTTGTGGTGGCGGCAACAAAGCTTTGATGCTGGCAATGTACCTGACCAAATTTGCAGGCATGAAATGCGGAATATTCGAACGACGCCACGAGATTGGCGGTGGTTTGGCCACGGAAGAAATAGCGGCTCCCGGTTTCAGGGGGAATACGCACGCCAACATCATGCTCCCCTGGTACTGGACACCGCTGTATCGTGATTTCCCGGAGTTCTGGGATTATGGCGCCATGATCGATCAGTACAAATGCAGCGACGGTGCCATATTTCTCGACTCTGAAAAATGCTTGGCCATCTACAGCCAGAAGGTCGATCCGCTTCAGGAGAAGAGCGCTGAGCAAATCGCCAGGTTTTCCGAAAAGGATGCCGATACATGGTTGAAGCTCTGGAAGATAACCAACACGCCCGAGTATCAGAGAGTGCTTTTTGACGACCTGATGAATCCGGCCGAATGGAAAAGCCAGCAGGAATTCATGGATCGACAAATGCGCGTGTTCAGCGTGATCCAGGAGGCCGGAATCGATCCAATTCCCTATATGAACGTATCCCCTCTTGAGGCAGTGCGCATGATGTTTGAAAGCGAAGAGCTTCAATACACCGTATTGCGCTTCTTCCCTTCGTCGGCAATGAATGTCAGGGACAACACAAAAGGCATGCTTCTGCTTGGGATGGCCAACATGCTGCCCCAGATTTCCTTCGCCCGTGGCGGCACGCACATGGTCGCGCATGCCTGTCATCAATGGCTGACCAAGAATGGATGCGAGTTCCACATAAATAAAACCGTGACAAAGGTGCTTCACGATGGAAAGCGTGCTTCCGGCATAGAGCTGCACGATGGAACTACCGTCAATGCAAAGAAGCTCGTCGTAACTGCGGGCCTCAGTGCGATGCAGCTATTGGAAGTCGTTGGCAGGGACGTGTTCGGTCCAGAAATCTGCCGCAAGGTCGATGCTCTTTCCTTCAACAATATTGGCAACATCATGTGGTACACCTATGCCTTGCACGAGGCGCCACAGTACACCGCCGAGAGCTTCAATCCGGATATTCACGAGACGTTCTGGCTCGGTTTGACGAGATCGTCCGACCTCGAGCATCTTGCACGTGAGTGCGATGAGGCGACAAAAGGGAAAATGCCATCCCTGCAGGAGTTCAACCCTGTCGTTTGGTGCCATAGCCTGGTGGATCCGTCGTATGCGCCACCCGGCAAGCACGTGGCGCAGCATGAAATGCAGGGGCCGAGCGCAACGAGTCTGACTGACGATGAATGGCTTAGGCTGAAAGACCAGCATGCCGCCGATATGATCGAATTCTGGAGCAAGTTCGCTCCCAACATGACTCAGGACAACATCATTGGGATTGATACCAACAGCCCTTATGACATCCGGCGGATGTCGAATCTCGCGCCTCATGGGAATTTTGCCGGGATAGATAAATCCGCATCCCAGGACGGCCCCAATCGTCCCACGCCGGAACTGGCAAACCATCGAACACCGATCGACAACCTGTATTGCACTGGCGGCTATTGGCATGTCGGCGGCGAGGCGAGTTCGGCTCAGGCCTACAATTGCTACAAGATCATCGCGACGGATCTCAAGCTGGATAATCAACCTTGGCAGATGGCCGGCAAGGACGATCCTGATTCCCTGATCGAGCAGCAAAGGCTGCTGGTTGATAGGGTCCGATCGAGTTTTCCCGTGAAGTCATGAGGTCGGCGTAGATTTTCTGCTCCCGGCTCGGGTTTGCCTCGGGCCGGGGAGCGCAGCCGCTTGGGCGATCCGTCGATCCGTTGATCCGCTCGCCTTACTGCAAACTGCGCCAGAGCTGCGACCAGTCGTCTGCCCAGCAGCAGGCGTGATCGTAGTCGGCGATGAGGCGGACTTCGGGGCGATGATCGGCGGTGTAGGCTGCGGCGAAGCCCTGGGCGATGTGCGCGGGAATGATTCGGTCTTTTCCGCCGACCAGATGCACTTGATGGATGCTCGCGGGCAATGGGGAGGCGTCAGCCGGATTCAGCGAGCCATCGAGCGTCTGCAGGTGATGGTGCCTGGTCCAGGCGCGGTGGTCGAGGTTGCCGGCGATGGTGATCAGCCGCGTGACATCATGGCGCCGCGCCGCCAGCAGGGTGGCCACGGCGCCGCCGCCCGAGTAGCCGACCAGCGTCAGGCGTTGGGCGTGGAAGCGCGTCTTGAGCGCATCCAGCGCCTGATCTGCCGCGTCGATCACTTCGGGAGCAAAACGTTGTTCCGTCCAGTAGCGTTCATTGCAGCCGGTTGCTGCGGCATCGACATATTGGCAGGGCCGCGCCAGATAGGCGGCATTGCCGGCCGGCTGGGCCAGTGCCAGTCGCAGCGCCAGCGGGTTGCGCGGGGTTGGGTCGGGCGAGGGCGTGCTGGGCGTCTGCCAGGCAAAACCGTCGCCTTCGATATACACCGCAAGTTCGGCATCTGCCAGCGGTTGGGCCGGCAGGTAGGCAAGCAGCTCGAATGCGCCGGCGGGAAGTGCTGCCGCCCGCCAGCCGCGTTCGGCTGCCAGCGTATCGGCCAGCTTGCGGCGTTCGGCAGGAGAGGGCAGGCTGATGCAGGCGGTCAGCAGCCAGACGGCGAGCAGGCCAAGCGTGATTGCGCGGCTGGGGTAGCGTCTGCCGGCGGTCACGGATGGTCTGACGGGTTCAGCGGTTTGTCGAAGAGAGACGCCACTTCTGCGGCCGGCAGCGGTTGGGAGAACAGGTTGCCCTGGAACTGCCTGCAGCCGACGTCGAGCAGGGCCTGCAGTTGGGCATCGGTTTCGACGCCTTCGGCCATGGTGTGCAGGCCGAGGTGGCTGGCCATGGCGACGATGGTCGAGACGATGGCGGCGTCGTCCTGGTCGTCGCAGAGATCGCGAACGAAGTCGCGGTCGATCTTGAGGCGGCTGACGGAGAATTTTTTCAGGTAGGAGAGGCTGGAATAGCCCGTGCCGAAGTCGTCGATAGCCAGGGTGATGCCCATTTCCGTCAGTTGACGCAGCTTGACCAGGGTTTCGTCGGCATCGTGCATCAGCGAGGATTCGGTGATTTCGAGCTCCAGCAGGTTCGCGCTCATGCCGGTTTCCTCGAGGATGCCCTGCACCATGCTGATCAGCCCTTTCTGGCGGAACTGGCGGGCCGAGAGGTTGACCGAAATGCGCAAGGCGGGAAGGCCCTGTTTCTGCCAGGCCATGCTCTGGCGGCAGGCTTCGCGCAGTATCCACTCGCCCAGCGGCAGGATCAGGCCGATTTCCTCGGCGACGGGGATGAATTCCTGGGGCGGGATCAGGCCGTGTTCCGGATCGTTCCAGCGCACCAGGGCTTCCATGCCGCAGACGCTGTCGTTGCCGTGGTCGAACAGCGGTTGATAGTAGAGGACGAAATGCTTTTGCTCGAGCGCATGGCGCAGGCGTTGTTCCAGCGTGAAGATGCGGTTGGTCTCGTCGTTCATTTGCGACGTGAATAGCTGGAAGGTGTTGCGGCCGTTTTCCTTGGCGTGGTACATCGCCGTATCGGCGTTTTTCATCAGCGCATAGGTTTCGCTGCCGTCGTCCGGGTAGATGCTGATGCCGATCGATGGGGTGGCATACAGGATGTGGCCTTCGATGGCGACGGCGGTGGCCAGCGTGGAAAGGATTTTTTCCGCGACCATCACGGCGTCTTCGGTGGTCTGGATTTCATGCAGCACCACGACGAATTCGTCTCCGCCCAGGCGCGATACGGTATCCACGGCGCGTACCGATTCGCGCAGGCGCTCGGCCACGTGCTTGAGCAGCATGTCGCCGACGTGGTGGCCGAGGGTGTCGTTGATGCTCTTGAAGCGGTCCAGGTCGAGGAACATGATCGCCACCCGCTGCTGGGAGCGCGCCGCCTGGGTCAGCGCCTGGTCGAGGCGGTCCAGCAGCAGGCTGCGGTTCGGCAGGCCGGTGAGCGCGTCGTGGTGCGCGATATGCCAGATGCGCTGTTCGGCCTGCAGGCGTTCGTAGATTTCGGCCTGCAACTGGGTGTTGGTGCGCGCCAGTTCCGAGGTGCGTTCGATGACGCGCTGCTCGAGTTCGTCATGGGCGCGCAGCAAGGCGTCTTCGGCCTGGTGGCGTTCGGTGACGTCTTCGTATATCCAGATGACGTCGAGGCCCGGCCCCGGCGTGTTGGCGCGGTGGCCGGTGGCGCGCAGCCAGATCAGGCTGCCGTCCTTGCGCCGCATCACCCGTTCGCTGGTGGCCGTTTCGCCGCGCTGCAGGGGATCGAGGACGGCAAGGCCGTCTTCGTCGTAGTCGCGCAGCGTCGGATAGAGGATCAGCATCGAGTTGTTGATCAACTCGCCTTCGGCATAGCCGAAGAGTTCCTCGAACTTGCGATTGCAGCGGCTGATGATGCGGTTGCGCACGAAAACCATGCCGACCGCGGCGTTGTTGAAAATCAGTTGTTGCTCGGCAAGTGCCGCATGCACCTGTTCCTCGGCGTTCTTTCGGTCGGTGATGTCTTCGATCATCCAGACCGTGCCTTCATCCGGCCGGGCCGGGTCGAAGGCGCGGGCCGACAGCCGTGCCCAGAAGCTGCTGCCGTCCTTGCGGCAGAGGCGGTGTTCCAGTTGATATTCATTGCCGTGTTGCAGGTTGGCATGAAAGGTGGCCTGGCAGGCCGCGTAATCGGCTTCGCTCAGGTACTGCATGCGCATGTTCTGGCCGATGATTTCTTCCACCGTATGGCCGATCAGCTCCGCATAGTGCTGGTTGCAACGCAGGATGCGCTCTTCATACAGCACCGCGATGCCGACGAAGGAGGTTTCGAATACGGCCTCCAGTTCGTGGGTTTTTTGCGCCAGCTCTTCACGAACCCTGCGCTCTTCGGTGATGTCCGCAATGATCCAGATGGTGCCGTTGGGCGGATGCTGCGGGTCGATGGCCTTGGCCGAGGTGCGCGCCCAGAAGGTCGTGCCATCCTTGCGGCGATATTCGATTTCATCGTGGAAGGGCTGGCCGGCAGCGAGGATCGGCACGGCCTTGCGGGCCATCAGCCGGTAGGCTTCTTCCGAGGGGTAGAGGGCAATGCCGGGCAGGCCGATCAGTTCGTCTTCGGGATAGCCCAGGGTTGCGGCGCACAGGGCATTGCAGGCGACCACCGTGCGGTTGCGCGAGAACAGCACGCCAACCGTGACGTTGTCGAAAATCGCGCGCTGCTCAAGCATCGTCTTGCGCAATTCATCGTACACCGTCATCTGGTCGAGGCGCTTGTTCATGGGCTGCCTGCCAGTTCAGCGATCAGTGGCGTCAGTACGGGCGGCAGGCTGATTCCGGTTTGGGCGAATGCCCGGCCCGCAGGCGACATTTTTTTCCAGGTCTTGCGCAGGATGTCCAGCCATTTGTCCCGGTCGTATTCGGGATGCTGCGCATGGAAAGCCTCCAGGTAATGCGCCATGAAAACCAGGCTGGCGACATCTTCGAGCAACTGGGTTTCCTGGTTGACCTTGATGCCGAGCTTGCCGACGCTGGCCTTGACGCGCCCGATTGCGTCTTCGTCGTAACCGGCCCGCCGCATCAGTTCAGCCACCGTTTCTGCGTGATATTTGTAGAGCCGCGTGCGCCACTGCTTGTAGCCTTGTGGCGTCGCGGGGTACTCGCCGCGCGGGATTTTCCAGCGCTGGATGTGCTGGGCGCGTACGGCGATGCGCGCGGTTTCCGGGGCGTTCGGCGCGAAACGCTCGAGCATGGCGCTCATACGCCTGGCATAAAGCAACTCCTTCGGCAGCAGGGTGCCGCTCAGAGGATCGAGTTCGTGATTCAGGTCTGCCGCATTGGCGGCGTCGATCAGATCAATCACCCGGTTGTAGCGGTCGGTATGAGCAACCATGGCCTTGGTTGTGGGGTTGATTCGGTGGATTATACGACCAGCCCGTCTTTCCTATTTCATTGAAAATACAGCTGTGTTAAAAAAGCCACGCCATGGGCAGGCGGTTGCAGGGGTGGCTTGCCGCAAGGCTGGCGGCAGCCGGAAAACGAGGGCTCGGGAGGGGTTATGTCTGCATACAGGAAGTTGACCGCTGGCGCATGGCTGGCGTTCGCGTTTGCGTTCGGCATCATCGGCGCCGTGTCTGGCCCGTCTCCTGCCGCTGCGGCGCCGGCGGCGGTCGGCACGCCGGCGCCCGGCTACACGGCAACCAGGTATCCGATCGTGCTGGTGCATGGCATGTTCGGATTCGACAGCATCCTCGGCGGTTTTCTCGATTACTGGTACAAGATCGTGCCCGATCTGCGGGCCGGCGGTGCCCAGGTGTATGTCGCTGAAGTCTCCGGCCTGAATTCCTCCGAAGAGCGCGGCGAACAGTTGGTGACGCAGATTCTTTACGTGCTTGCGGCAAGCGGCGCGGAAAAGGTCAATCTGATCGGCCATTCCCACGGCGGGCCGACCATCCGTTATGCGGCAGCCGTCCTGCCCGGCAAAGTGGCTTCGGCGACGACGGTGGCCGGACTGAACGCGCGCGGCCAACCGCTGACCGGCATCGCCACCAACTTCGAGGGCCAGCCCTTGGGTGGCGTGATCAAGGGCGCGGCAGAAGGGCTGGCCAAGCTCATCGATTTTCTTTCCGGCAAGCAGAACGCGCCGGAAGATGCGTTCAAGTCCTTTGCCGCGCTCAGTCCCGAGGGGATGGCAGCCTTCAATGCCAGGTTTCCCGACGGTCTGCCGCCCGCCGATTGCAAGGTGCTGAATGGCCCCGAGCTGGTGAATGGCGTGCGCTACTACTCATGGACCGGCAATGCGATTTTCACCACCTATGTCGATCCGCTGGATTATGTGTTCGGTTTGACCGGCACGGCCATGCGGTTCATGGATCCAGCGGACAATACGGCCAATGATGGCCTGGTATCGGTCTGCGCCTCGCGCCTTGGACGCCAGTTGGGCATCTACCGGCAGAATCATCTCGACGAGATCAACAACTTCTGGGGACTGGTATCGCCGCATGAGGTGAGTCCGGTGGTGATTTACCGGGAGCACGCCAATCGCCTGATGAAACTGGGGCTTTGAGTGAAGTTGCCAGCGGTGCGGGGCGCTGCCATTGTCATTGCCATTGCCGCTTTCCTGAGCCTGATGCTGTTCGCAGCGCTTGCCTTTTGGCAATGGCCGGCTGGGGATGCAACGGAATCCGGGCAGTCTTCCTCGTGGCCTGGGGCGCCGCTGTCTTTTGCCGGGAAGGGCGCTGGCGCCGCAGGAGCAGCGTCTGACGACGGTTTTCTGCTGCGCAATTTCAACGCAACGCCGGTCGCCGTTCCCGATGATATCGACCGGCAGATCCTCGATGTCGCCTACTGGCGGAAACGCGGGGTGGATCCGCTGCTGAATGCGGATCTCGTACGTATCTTCGAGCAGATACTGGGCCGAGCGCCGAGCGATCCTGCTGCGCTGCTGGCAATGCACGTGCCGGCGGAATACCGGCTCCAGGCGCAGCGCTTGCTGGGCCAGTACATGCGCTATCGCGATGCGCTGGCGCAACTGGACGTACCAGCGCATGCCGGCGATTCCAGGAGCAATGCCGCAGATGCGCTGCAGGCCGTGCTCGCCGTCCGCCGCGCACTCCAGGAGAAATACTTCAGCGCGGAGGAAATCGGCGGATTGTTTGCCGATGACAACCGCTATGACGCCTTCACCGTCGAGCGCCTGCGTCTTGCCGCGCGCAACGATTTGCCGCTGACGGAGAAGGAGGCGCAGCTTGCCGGCCTGAGCAATGAGCTGTTGAGTCCGGCGCAGCGCGAAGCGCGGCAGGCGGCCATGCTGCCTTCGCGCATCATGGCGCACAACCGCGAACTGGAAACGATGAACGGCGATGAACGGCTGGCGGCCCGCAGCAGCGAGTTCGGCGCGGCGGCCGCCGTGCGCATGGCAGCCGTCGACCGGCAGCAGGCGGAATGGCAGCAGCGCATCGCGCGCTATGCCGATGCCGACCCGGCCAGCCGGCAGCAGTTGCGCGAGACGGAATTCACGCCGAGCGAGCGTCTGCGCCTCGAGGCGGCCGTGCGTTTGTATCGGGCGCGGCCGTGAGCTGGCGATTGCCTGCCTAGGTTCAGTCAAGAAACCGGCGCACGCGCTGCAGGATGGCATCGGTGCAATCAGCCGCAAGCGGATCGAAGGTTTCGATGCCGGCCATGCTGCGCAGCCAGGTGAGCTGGCGCTTGGCAAGCTGGCGCGTGGCGTAGATGCCGCGCTCGCGCAGTTCGCGTTCCGGCAGGCGGCCTTCGAGCATCTCCCAGACCTGGCGATAGCCGACGCAGCGCATGGCGGGCAGGCTGGCATCCAGGGCGTATTTCTCGCGCAGCATGCGCACTTCTTCGATCAGGCCGGCGTGCAGCATTTCGTCGAAGCGCGCGGCAATGCGCTGGTGCAGCACGCTGCGCTCGCTCGGCACCAGGGCCAGGGCAAGCAACCTGTACGGCAGCGCGGTTTGCCGTTGCGCGGCGTACAGCGCGGCGACCGGCTGGCCGCTGAGGCGGACGATTTCCAGGGCGCGCTGGAGGCGCTGTGCGTCGGTCGGCTGGAGGCGGGCGGCGCTGGCCGGATCCAGGCGCGCCAGTTCGGCATGGATTGCCGGCCAGCCCCGCGCGGCGGCAAGGGCGTCGATTTCGGCGCGCAGCGCGGGGTCGGCTGCGGGCAGGTCGGCCAGCCCTTCGCGCAGGGCCTTGAAGTAGAGCATGGTGCCGCCGACCAGCAGCGGGATGCGGCCATGGGCGCTGATTTCGGCCATTTCACGCAGGGCGTCGCTACGAAATTGCGCGGCGGAATAACGCTCTTCGGGGCTGGCGATGTCGATCAGCCGATGCGGAAAGCGCGCCAGGGTGGCGGCATCGGGCTTGGCCGTGCCGATGTCCATGTCGCGGAAGACCTGCGCCGAGTCGACGCTGATCAGGTCGATGGGCAACCGCGTTGCCAGTTCCATCGCCAGTTGGGTCTTGCCGCTGGCGGTGGGGCCCATCAGGAAGATGGCGGGCGGCAGGGAGGCCGTCATGCTGGACGCCTGGCGCGCCGTTTTCTCATTTGCCGCGCATGAAGAGACGGTCGAGATCGACCAGGGAAAGCTGGCTCCAGGTCGGGCGGCCATGGTTGCATTGGTCGGCCCGCTCGGTGGCTTCCATTTCGCGCAGCAGGGCGTTCATTTCCGGCAGCGTGAGCTGTCGCCGTGCGCGCACCGCGCCGTGGCAGGCCATGGTGGCCAGCAGTTCGTTGTGGCGTTCTTCGATGACCTGGCTGGCGGGAAATTCGTCGAGGTCGGCCAGCAGAGCGCGCGCCAGCTCGGTCAGGGCGGCATTGGCCAGCAGTGCCGGCACGCTGCGCAGGGCCAGTTGCTGCGGTCCGGCGGCAGTCAATTCGAAGCCGAGCTGAGCGAGCGTGGCGGCGTGCGTTTCGGCGGTCGCCATTTCACGCGGCGTGGCGGAGAAGACGGCGGGAATCAGCAGGGGCTGGGTTGGCGGCGTGGGTGTTTCCGTATCGAGCGTTCGCTTGAGTTGCTCGTAGAGTATGCGTTCATGCGCGGCGTGCATGTCGACCAGCACCAGGCCTGCCGCGTTTTGCGCCAGGATGTAGATGCCATGCAATTGCGCCAGCGCGTAGCCGAGAGGGGTGGCGATATCCTGGCCTGTCTGCGGGGAGGGTGTTGCGGTGGCTGTGGCTTGCTGCGTATCGCGCATGCCGGTAGCGACGAAGTCCAGGTAGGCGGTGGTTTGCGCTCCGGCTTCGGCGATGCCCAGCGGGGATTGGTGAGGCGTGCGGTAAGCCGGCGCGTAGGATGTCGCGGCGGCAATGCCGCCTGCGCCTGATGCCGTCGGGCGTGGCCCGGTGCCGGATGGTGTCGGCGAAATTGATGACGCCGATGGAGTCAATGGAATCGATGAAGCCGCCGGGAGCAACTGGGCCAGCGGAGCCGCCAGCACGCGCTGCAGGGCATGAAAGACGAATTGATGCACGCCGCGCGCGTCGCGAAAACGGACTTCGGTCTTGGCCGGATGGACATTGACGTCGACGCCGTAGGGATCGAGTTCGAGAAACAGCACATAGGCCGGGTGGCGGCTGCCATGCAGGATGTCGGCATAGGCCTGGCGCACCGCATGGGTCAGCAGCTTGTCCCGCACGAAGCGGCCATTGACGAAGAAATACTGCTCATCGCGCGTGGCTCGTGAATAGGCCGGCAGGGCGGCGTAGCCACTCAGGCGCAGGTCGCCGGCGCTGACTTCGAGTGGACGCGCCTGGTCGAAGAAATCGCTTCCCAGCAATTCGCGGATCCGTCGTGCGCCGTCGGTGCGTGTCAGACGCAGTTTGACGCTGCCATTGTGGCTGAGGCTGAAAGCGGCATCGGGCCGCGCCAGGGCCATGCGCCACAGGGTTTCCTGGCAATGGGCAAATTCGGTGTTCTCGGATTTGAGGAATTTGCGCCGCGCCGGGGTGTTGTAGTAGAGATCGGCGATTTCGATGACCGTGCCGGCGGTGAGGGCGGCAGGGGCGGGCGTTTGCTCGGCGCCGGTATTGCTGATGCGCCAGGCGTGTTCGCCATCTGCCGTGCGGCTGGTCAGGCTAAGACGCGCCACGGCGGCAATCGAGGCCAGCGCCTCGCCACGAAAGCCGAAGCTGGCGACGTGTTCGAGATCATCGAGCGTGCTGATCTTGCTGGTGGCATGGCGCATCAGCGCCAGGGGCAGATCTTCGCGCGGCATGCCGCGGCCGTCGTCGGCAACGCGGATCAGTTTGATGCCGCCGGCGGCAATCTGTACGTCGATCTGGCGCGCGCCGGCATCCAGGCTGTTCTCCAGCACTTCCTTGAGCACCGAGGCCGGCCGTTCGACCACCTCGCCGGCCGCGATCTGGTTGATCAACTGGTCGGGGAGGGGCTGGATGCGGGCAATGTGATTGCTGGATGCGGTGGCGTTCATCCGGGCGATTATATCTGGCGGCACGAACCCTTCCGGTAGAATCGCGGCCTTTGCCGACGCTGCGCGCCAGCACGTGCCACGGTACCTGGGGATATTCATGGAAGACCTGTCCGTCATCGGGCATTTGCTCGATCTGATCCTGCATCTCGACAAGCATCTGGAGTTGCTGGTGCAGCAATACGGCGTCTGGATCTACGTCATTCTGTTCGCCATCATTTTTTGCGAGACGGGCGTGGTGATATTCCCGTTTCTGCCAGGCGATTCCTTGCTGTTCGTTGCCGGCGCGGTGGCGGCAACCGGCGGCATGGACATCACCACGCTGTGCGCCGTGCTGTTCATTGCCGCCGTACTGGGCGACAACGTCAATTACTGGGTCGGCCATACCATCGGGCCGCGCGCCTTTCGCTGGGAGCATTCGCGCATCTTCAACAAGGCCGCGCTGATGAAAACGCATCTCTTCTACGAGAAGCATGGCGGCAAGGTCATCATCCTCGCGCGTTTCCTGCCGCTGGCACGGACGTTCGCGCCTTTCGTCGCGGGCATCGGCCGTATGACCTATGTGCGGTTTTTCCTGATGGATCTGCTGGGTGGCGCGATCTGGATCGGCTCGCTGACGCTGGCGGGCTACTGGTTCGGCAATCAGCCGCTGGTGAAGGACAACCTTTTCCTGGCCATACTCGTCATCGTCCTGGCCTCGCTCACACCGGCTTTGATCGGCCTGTTCAAGCATTGGCGCGGAAAGCAAAAACGGTAAAGCGGTAAAGTGCCAAATTCGGCAGATAAGACACGGGACGGTGCGCGGGGCGATGGAGTGACAGCGTGACGGAGTGGCTGCCGGCGTTGCAGCGTTGCCCCGGTTCCCGATCAAAAAGAAAAGGGCACGAGTGACTGCGAACTCGTGCCCTTTTGCTTGGTGGCGCCTGCGCCTCCTTGTTGGCTTTCGCTTACTCGGTGCGGGTTTCCACCATCTGCAGCGGCTCATGGACGATCACTGGCGCGGGACGCGGTTTGCGGCCGAGTTTTTGCACCGGTTCCGTCGTTTCCGTGGGCGCGTGATTGCCGCTGGTTTCGATCAATATCAGGCCGGCCTGTTCCAGTGAGTTGCTGAAGTCGGGCTTGGCGGCCAGTTGGCTGGGAGCGGCCGGAGTTTCCTCCCGCATGTCGGGTGCCGGCGTTGCCAGGCTCTCCGGACTTGCCGCTGCCTGTGGCGCTGTTTCAAGCGGGATATCGGTGACTTCATCAGCGACTTTGGTGACTTCAGTGACTTCAGTGACTTCAGTGGCTTCAGTGGCTTCGGCGCTCACTTCAATCGCCGGCGCGGCAGGGATTTCAGGCGCAGCGACCGCTGCTGCAGCATTGGATGCTGCCGGCAAGACGGGAGAGATGTCGGTTGCTGCCGCCATGGCAACTGCGGAGGCTTCGGGTGCTGCGGATGCTGGGGCTTCGGATACTGCGGCCTCGGCCGTCACGCTTGCCTCCGTGAATGTGGCAGGTGCAATGGTGATGTCGGTTTCCGTGCCGGCTTCCGCTGCAGTTTCCACGGTTTCCATTGTGGCGCCGGTTTCTTCGCTGCGCTTTTCGCCTCGATCGCCTCGATCGTTGCGATCGCCACGGCCGCCGCGGCGACCACGGCGACGACCGCCTTCGCGGGCTTCGCGCGGAGTTTGCGTGCCGTCCAGCTCGGTGGCGGCATGGGCAAGCACGGCGGTTTCGCCGTCCGGCAGCAGGTTGGCGTCGCCGGCTTCGATCGCTGCCTGGCTGGCGCTGGTCTGCTGCCTGGGCGCGCGAGGTTGGCGCGGTTTGGTTGCGCGCGGTTCCCGCGTTTCGCCTGCCGGGCTCTCGTCGCGTTTTTCCCCTCGGCTGCGTTGGGTGCGGGCCTGGGTTTCGGGCTTGTCCGCAGCGCTTTCATTGAGTGGCTGGCGAGCGTTACGGGACTCGCTGGATTCACGGGGCTCGCGCGGTTCGCGATTGGCGTTTTCGTTGCGGGGTTGACGGCCACGGCCGCCACGGCGATTGTCGCCACGCTCGCCACGTCCGGTGCGACGCGGACGTTCGCTGCCGGTTTCGGTTGCCGCTGCGGCGGGTTGTGCGGCGGCAGTCGATGCGGCCGGTTTGGCGCCGCTGAACCAGGAGAGCAGGCGGGAAAACAGGCCGGGGTTGGCAATTGCGGCCGGCGCGGTGGCTGCGGATGCGCCGTTGTCGGCTCTGGGGGCGACAACGGGTGCCGGCTGGCTGGGCGTGATGCCCTTGACGGCGGCTTCGACACGTATCTGGCGGCCGTCAACCTGCGCCGACGGCGGCGTATAGGCTTCTTCGGATGGGTTTTCGACCATCGTATAGCTGGGCAGGTTGATGTCTTCCTGGTTGAGCTGATCGTGGCGCAGGCGGACGATGCTGTGCTGCGGCGTTTCCATATGGACGTTGGGGATCAGCACCAGATTGACGCGATGACGGATTTCGATCTTGGCGATGTCCGAACGCTTTTCGTTGAGCAGGAAGGTGGCGACATCGACCGGCATCTGGCAGTGCAGGGCGCCGGTATTTTCCTTCATCGCCTCTTCTTCGAGGATGCGCAGGATGTGCAGCGCCGAGGATTCGGTCGAGCGCGTGTGGCCGGTGCCGTTGCAGCGCGGGCAGGGGATGTAGCTGGTTTCGGCGAGCGTCGGGCGCAGGCGCTGGCGGGAGAGTTCGAGCAGGCCGAAGCGACTGATCTTGCCGGTCTGCACGCGGGCGCGGTCGTAACGCAGCGCATCGCGCAGGCGGTTCTCGACTTCGCGCTGGTTGCGGGTGTTTTCCATGTCGATGAAATCGATGACGATCAGGCCGCCGAGGTCGCGCAGGCGCAGTTGACGGGCGATTTCATCGGCCGCTTCGCAGTTGGTCTTGAAGGCGGTTTCCTCGATGTCGGTACCCTTGGTGGCGCGCCCCGAGTTGACGTCCACGGAGACCAGCGCCTCGGTGTGGTCGATGACGATGGCGCCACCCGAGGGCAGGTTCACCTGACGCGAGTAGGCCGATTCGATCTGGTGTTCGATCTGGAAGCGCGAGAACAGAGGGACATCGTCCTGATAGCGCTTGACGCGAGTGACGTTGGCGGGCATCACGTGCGACATGAACTGCTGCGCCTGTTCGAAGACGTCGTCGGTATCGATGAGGATTTCACCGATCTCGGCGTGGAAGTAGTCGCGAATGGCGCGGATCACCAGGCTGGATTCCTGGTAGATCAGGAAGGCGCCGCTTTGCGAATTGGCCGCGCCTTCGATGGCATTCCACAGTTGCAGCAGGTAGTTGAGATCCCACTGGAGTTCTTCGTAGGAACGGCCGATGCCGGCGGTGCGGGCGATCAGGCTGGCACCCTTCGGGACTTCGAGGCGATCCATGATGTCGCGCAGTTCCTGGCGTTCCTCGCCCTCGACGCGGCGCGAGACGCCGCCGCCGCGCGGGTTGTTGGGCATCAGTACCAGATAACGGCCGGCCAGCGAGATGAAGGTGGTCAGCGCTGCGCCCTTGTTGCCCCGCTCGTCCTTGTCGACCTGGACGATGAGTTCCTGGCCGACCGTGAGCGCATCCTGGATGCGCGCCTTGCCAGCTTCGATGTCGGGCTTGAAATAGCTGCGCGAGACTTCCTTGAAAGGCAGGAAGCCGTGGCGGTCGGCGCCGTAATCGACGAAGGCTGCTTCGAGGCTGGGCTCGATGCGGGTGATGACGGCCTTGTAGATGTTGCTCTTGCGTTGTTCCTTGGTGGCCGATTCGATGTCGAGGTCGATCAGTTTCTGACCATCGACGATCGCGACGCGGAGTTCCTCGGCCTGCGTCGCATTGAATAGCATGCGTTTCATGTTGTCTCCCGCGCGCACAGTACAAGTACAAGCACGGGCAGAACCCACCCTCGACCCGCTTTCGGCATGCGCCGGCAGCGGGAGGTTCGCATCAGGATTGCAGTTTCAGGGGCATGGTTGAAAGATGGCCACGAAAAAACGGCGGATGGTTGATGGCTGGAGGGAACTGATTTGGCTGCTTCAAGGCGGTGGGAAATCCTGGTCCGTTTTCTTGAAGCTCGGCATTCTTGCGGTGTTCTGCCTGGTACTTTGTGCGCGCAACTTTGGTTGTCGTATCACTGCTTCCGGTGAGTGAAATAACCTTGGTGGTTTGCTGTGCAGTGGGTGATAATCTCGCGCTTTCTGCGGCGCTCACGGCATTTGCACCTTGTTGGCAGTGATCCCGGGATCTGTCTGCTTGCTGCTTGTCTTGCCCATTCCGCATCCGCTTGTATCCATGACGCCATTACGTCAGCGTTCAGTGTCTGGTGACGTGCAGAGGCATGGCTGCGGAAGCAAAATGAAGCGACAGAGCGCAGGTACCGGCCAACAACATCCCCGGGAGCGTCACCGGCGCCGCTTCGGGTCGCCGGGCACGCTTGCCGAAGGACGGCAAACCGGACACAGTATATTGGAAATGAAGGACTTGAGCAAAGATTCGGTGAATTGGCTGGAAGTCGGCGAAGAAGCCGAAGGGCAGCGCGTTGATAACTTTCTGCTGCGCGTCTGCAAGGGCGTGCCGAAAAGCCATGTCTATCGCATCCTGCGCAGCGGCGAGGTCAGGGTGAATCGCGGGCGCGTCGCGCCCGAATATCGTTTGCAGTCCGGCGACCGGGTGCGCGTGCCGCCCATCCGGCTGGCGGTGCGTGCTGCCGATGGCACCGATGCCGCCACTGCCGCAGCGGCCATTCCCGCCCGCGAGTTCGATATCGTGTATGAGGACGAGGCGCTGCTGGTGCTCGACAAGCCGGCGGGCGTGGCGGTGCATGGCGGCAGCGGCGTCAGTTTCGGCGTGATCGAGCAATTGCGGCGCATGCGGCCGACGGCGCGCATGCTGGAGCTGGCTCACCGCCTGGATCGCGAGACGTCCGGTTTGCTGATCATCGCCAGGAAGCGCGCGGCGCTGACTCGCCTGCATGAGGCCTTTCGCCGGGGCAGCATCAACAAGCGTTATCTGGCCCTGGTCAAGGGGCGCTGGACGGCGCCGCGCCAGGATGTGCGCCTGCCGCTGCTGAAATATCTGACGGCCGACGATGAGCGGCGGGTGCGAGTTTCCGGCGAAGGCAAGGAGGCGCACAGCATCGTGCGCCTGGTGGCGCGCTGGCAGAATTTCAGCCTGGTGGAAGTGGAATTGAAAACCGGGCGCACGCACCAGATTCGCGTGCATCTGGCGCATCTGGGCTTTCCATTGGCCGGTGACGACAAGTATGGCGACTTTGCCTGCAACAAGGATTTGCAGAAAGCCGGCCTGAAACGCATGTTTCTGCATGCGGCAAGGTTGCGCCTGCGTCATCCGCTCGATGCGGAAGCGCCATGGCTCGTCCTGGCGTCCCCCTTGCCGGCAGAGTTGCGGGCTTTTCTCGTGCAACTGGATCGGCATGAGAAAAGAGAGTATGGGGAATGGGAATGAGGGGAGTGCCGGAAGCAAGGAGAACAGGAAAGCATGGCGCAGTCTTTTGATTTGATCGTCTTCGATTGGGATGGCACCTTGATGGATTCTGCGGCGGCCATCGTCGCCGCCATCCAGGCCGCCTGCCGCGATCTCGGGCTGGAACCGCCGACCGATGAACGTGCCCGCCACATCATCGGACTGGGATTGCACGATGCGTTGCAGACGGTGTTGCCGGGTCTGGATCCGGGGCGCTATCCCGAGATTGCCGGACGTTACCGCCATCATTACCTGTCCCGCGACCACGAACTGGTGCTGTTCCAGGGGGCGACGGAAATGCTGCGGAATCTGCTGGATGCAGGCTTCATGCTGGCCGTTGCCACCGGAAAAAGCCGGCTTGGACTGCAGCGCGCGCTGGATCACAGCGGGTTGCGGCGCTACTTTCATGCCACGCGTTGCGCCGATGAATGTCATTCCAAGCCGCATCCGCAGATGCTGCTCGAACTGATGGCGGAGTTTGCCGTTTCGCCCGAGCGGACGCTGATGATCGGCGATACCACCCACGATCTGCTGATGGCCAGGAATGCCGGCGTTCCCTCGCTGGCCGTGGCCTATGGAGCGCATCCGCGTGCGCTGCTGGAAGCCGAGGGGCCGCTGCTGTGCGCTGCCTCCGTGGCGGACGTGCAGGCGTGGCTGTTGCAGAACGCAGGCGCATGAGCGCGACTGGCATGGCTGCGGCGGAACGACTGCTGTGCGCAAGCGCCGAGCTGCAGGAGGGCGGCGATGGTATCCGCTTCAGCGTCATGCGGCATGGCGTCGAGGAGCCGGCGTTTGTCGTGCGCTATCGCGGTACGGCTCGCGCCTACATCAATCGCTGCGGCCATGTGCCAGTCGAGCTCGACTGGCAGGAAGGCAAATTCTTTGACCTCAGCGGTAATTTTCTGATCTGCGCGGTGCATGGCGCGCTGTATGCTCCCGAATCCGGGCGCTGCCTTGGCGGTCGCTGCAGCGGCCGGGGCCTGACATCACTCGTCGTCGTCGAACGCGACGGCAACATTTACCTGAAGGAATGACATGGACGCATCCGATCGCGACAATCATCCGGCCGACCGCTGGGAACGCAAGGTGCTCGAACGCATCGCCCTTGAAGCCGTTGCCGAACAACGCCGCAGCCGGCGCTGGAGCATTTTTTTCAGGCTGCTGGGCTTCTTCTGCTTCGTCCTGTTCCTGGCGATGCTTGGCGATTGGGGCGGATCGGTCGAGCGCTTCGGCGATGGTTCCCGCCATACCGCTCTGGTGCGGATGCAGGGCGTGATCGAGGCCAGGGGCGAGGCGAGCGCGGAGCGCATCATCGGCGCCCTGCAGGCGGCTTTCGCCGACAAGGGGACGCAGGCCGTCATTCTCAGCATCAACAGCCCCGGCGGTTCGCCGGTACAGGCCGGCATGATTAATGACGAGATTTGGCGTTTGCGCGCCAAATATCCGGATACGCCGCTGTATGCCGTCGTCGAGGATTACTGCGCTTCCGGCGGCTACTACGTGGCGGCGGCGGCCGACCGGATTTTCGTCGACAAGGCCAGCATGGTCGGTTCGATCGGCGTGCTCATCGAGGGATTCGGCTTTACGGGCGCCATGGACAAGCTGGGGATCGAGCGGCGCCTGCTGGCTGCCGGGCAGAACAAGGGGTTTCTCGATCCCTTTTCGCCGCAGGAGCCGCAGCAAAGCGCGCATGCCCAGAAATTGCTGGATGAGGTGCACCAGCAATTCATCGAAGTGGTGCGCAAGGGACGCGGTGAACGCCTCAAGGAACAGGAAAACGAGGAATTGTTCAGCGGCCTGATGTGGTCCGGTGCGCGCAGCATCGAGCTGGGGCTGGCGGACGGCTACGGGACGGTGGATACGGTTGCGCGCGAGCTCGTCAAGGTGGAAGACATTCGCGATTACACCATCAAGCAGAATTTCGCCGAGCGCTTTTCCAGCCGGTTCGGCGCCAGCCTGGCCGAAGGCATGGCCGAACGTGCCGCGATTCTGGCAACGCGTATGGGCTGGCGCTGAGGCGAGTCGCCGTCCAGCAAGGGGGCAATGGGACGACGCGCCGGCAAATCTCGTGATTGCGTAACGCTGTGGCCTCGCATTGCACATTGCCTGCCCGTTTTGGGTGCTGTTGTCACGCAGCCGGGGCGGGCTTGCAGGCTGCGGCCGCTAGAATGCCTGGGTTCATCATTTCATATCTCATCAGCAGGGGACTTACATGGCATTCAAAGGCAACGTCGTACTGATTACCGGCGCCGGCAGCGGCATGGGGCAACTCGCGGCATGGCGCCTGGCTGCCGGCGGCGCCAAGGTGGCTGCGCTGGATATCAATGAAAAAGGCCTGGCGCAGACTGCCGAGGGCAAGCCCGGCATCAAAGCCTATGTTGTCGATGTGACCGATGCCGAGGCGGTGAATCGCGTCGTGGCCCAAGCCGAGCAGGATCTCGGTCCGTTCGATCGCGTCATCAATGCCGCAGCCATCATGCCTTTCGGCAAGCTGCTGGAGCAGCCGACCGAGCAGATCCGCCGTCTGATGGACATCAATTACGGTGGCCTGGTGAATGTTTCCAAGGCCACGCTGCCCGGCATGCTGAAGCGCGGCAAGGGTGATTTCGTCAGTTTCTCATCCATGCTCGGCCAGATGCCCACGCTGTTTACCGGCGCTTACGCGGCGACCAAGTTTGCCGTCTCCTGCTACACCGAAGTGCTTTATCACGAGAATCGCGACCAGGGCGTGCGCTTCGTCTGCGTCTGCCCGCCCGCCGTCAAGACGCCGCTCTTGCAGCAGGCCGTCGACACCGTCTGGCCGAAGATTCTCGATGCCAATCCGCCCATCAAGCCCGAGGAAGTGCTCGATGCGCTCGAGGTTTCACTGGAGAAGGGCGAGTTCTGGTGCCTGCCCGGCAAGGGTACGCGGATCGGCTACATCATGCGGCGCCTGCTGCCGAATGCGGTGTGGAAGGAAGTGCATAAGGCCGAGGGCTGCTGATTCCGGAATCACGGCAGTCACGGCAGTTCGATGCCCTCGGCGCGCAGCATGCGGCACAGCGCGATCAGCGGCAAGCCGATCAGCGCATTCGGGTCATCGCCCCGCATGTAATCCATCAGGGCGATCCCCAATCCTTCGGACTTGGCGCTGCCGGCGCAGTTGAGGGCGTTTTCGCGGTCCAGATAGCGCTGGATTTCGGCATCGCCCATATCTCGAAAGCGCACGATGGTCGGCACGCCGCCGACCTGGCAGCGACCACTGGCGGCATCGAGCAGGCACAAGCCGGTGTGGAAAATCACTTCTTTTCCACGCATCGACTGCAGTTGTTTGATGGCATTCTCGCGGGTTCCCGGTTTGCCGTAGATTTCGTCGGCGCAATAGGCCACCTGGTCGCTGCCGATGATCAGGGCATTCGGGTAGCGTGCGGCAACGGCCTGGGCTTTTTCCCGGGCGAGGCGTTCGGCCGTGATCGGTGGTGTTTCTCCCGGCAGGGCCGCTTCGTCGGTATCGGGGGCGGCGGTTTCAAACGGGATTTGCAGGCGTGCCAGCAGTTCGCGGCGGAAGGTGGATGTCGAGGCAAGGATCAGGCGGGGAGGCGAGGGGCTCATGGCGGGTTCTGCAATGGGTCGCAAATATCGTTGGATAAGTTGCTGGTTTTGACTGGAGAAGCGAAAAATAATATCATTCCCCGTTTGTGTCGCGGCAGGGCATGATGCAGTTGAGCGATGTTTTCATCGACAGCCTCGAGTTTGCGCGTGGCGGGCGGGAAATGTCCGGCAGCGTGCCGCTGGCCTCGCTGGAACGGTTGGCAGACATGCTGGCCGACCGGAACGGCGAGTTGGCCTGGTCGGTGCGTGGCGGGATGGTGGATGCCCCGACTGGCGGGCAGCAGGCTTGTCTGCTGATCGAAGTCAGTGGTGAGATCAGGCTGGTTTGCCAGCGTTGCTTGAAGGCCTTGCCTTTCCGCCTGGCGATCGATAATCGCCTGTTGCTGGTTCCTCCGGGCAAGCCGTGGCCGGAAGAAGACCTGGAAGGCATGGCGCACGACAGTCTCGACCCGATCGAGGCGCTGGCCGAGCAGCCGCTGCTGGATCTGGTCGAGGACGAGGTGCTGCTGGCATTGCCGATCGCGCCGCGTCACGCATCCTGCGAGGTGCCGGCGCATGATGACGGCAGGGCGGCGGCTTCGCCTTTTGCAAAGCTGGCGCAGTTGAAGAGATAGTTGAGATAGTTGAAGAGACACCAGGCAACGCCGGCCGTTGCGGTTGCAGGTTACATACCGTGTGGCGTGCAACGGGTTCGAGCGTTTTATGAGGTTTTTTGAAGGAGCAACAAAATGGCTGTTCAGCAGAACAAGAAATCCCCGTCCAGGCGCGGCATGCATCGCGCGCATGACTTCCTGACCGCGCCCCCGCTGGCTGTCGAGGCGACGACTGGCGAAGTGCATCTGCGCCATCACGTCAGCCCCAGCGGCCATTATCGCGGCAAGAAGGTTGCCAAGGGCAAGAGCGAGTAAATCCAATTCTGCGTTTGTTGCGGGATGTGCCGCTGCCGCTGTCGATACGGGATATGCGGGATACGGGCGGCCATCATCTTCGCGCATGATCGGGTTTCATCCGACGCACCTTGAAAATATCCGGACCCTGGCGCCAAGGCGCCCAAGGTCCGTTCGTCTCCGGTTATTACCTCAATGACGGTCACTCTGGCCATTGATTGCATGGGTGGCGACCATGGCCCCAAGGTCACGGTGCCTGCTGCCCTGAATTTTTTGCGCAAGGATCCTGATTGCTCGGTGATCCTCGTCGGGCGTGAAGATGATGTTGCGCTTCATCTCGGCAAGGCACGCGACGAGTTTGGCGCGCGGCTGCGCATACGCCATGCCAGCGAGACGGTGGATATGACCGATCCCGTTGCCACGGCCATGCGTCTGAAGAAGAATTCGTCGATGCGTGTCGCGGTGGATCTGGTCAAGTCCGGCGAGGCGCATGGCGCGGTGTCGGCCGGCAACACCGGGGCACTGATGGCGATTTCGCGCTTCGTCCTCAAGACCTTGCCTGGCATCGACCGTCCAGCCATCGCCACGGCGATGCCGAACATCAACGGGTATACCTACGTGCTCGACCTGGGAGCCAACGTCGATTGCGAACCCGAGCATCTGCTGCAGTTTGCCGTCATGGGCGTCCAACTGGTGTCGGCGCTGGAACACAAGGAGCGTCCGAGCGTCGGTCTGCTGAATATCGGCGAGGAGCTCATCAAGGGGAACGATGTCGTCAAACGTGCCGGCGAGTTGCTGCGCGACAGCGGTCTAAATTTCTACGGCAACGTCGAAGGCGATGACATCTTCGAGGGCACGGTGGATCTGGTGGTGTGTGACGGTTTCGTCGGCAATGTCACGCTGAAGGCCTCGGAAGGCCTGGCCCACATGGTGTTCGACGCGCTGAAAGCCGAGTTCACGCGCAACATCTTTACCAAGTTTTCGGCGCTGATGGCGCTGCGCGTGCTCAAGTCCTTCAAGCATCGTTTCGATCCGCGTCGCTACAACGGCGCAGGTCTGCTGGGTCTGCGCGGCGTGGTCGTCAAGAGCCATGGATCGGCCGATGCCGTGGGTTTTTTCAATGCGCTTGAACGCGCAGCCGAGGCCGCGCGCAACCGCTTGCCGGAGCGCATTGCCGAACGCATGGCCCGGTTGCCGGCGGCAAGCCAGAACTTGGCGGCAGTAAACCAATGACGAAGATGCGCGGCGAGATGAACGGTGCCAGGCAAATTCCCGCCACCGTCATTCATGCCCGGATTACCGGGACCGGCAGCTATTTGCCCGGTGCTCCGGTAAGCAATGACGACTTGCGCGCGCGCGGCATCGATACGACCGATGAGTGGATCGTCGAACGCACCGGCATTCGCGCTCGCCACCTTGCCGCCGAGGGCGTGACCTCCAGCGATCTGGCGCTCGAAGCCAGCCGCCGCGCGCTCGAGGCGGCTGGGCGCCTGCCGGATGAGGTCGATCTGATCGTCTATGCGACCTCGACGCCGGATTTCATTTTTCCCAGCAGCGCTGCCATCCTCCAGCACAAGCTGGGCATCAAGAACGGCGGCGCGGCCTTCGATGTGCAGGCGGTATGTACCGGTTTTGCCTACGGTCTGGCGGTTGCCGAGAAATTCATCCGTTCCGGTTCGCACAAATGCGCGCTGGTGGTGGGCGCCGAAGTCTTTTCGCGCATTCTGAATTGGGAGGATCGCGGCACCTGCGTGCTGTTTGGCGACGGCGCCGGCGCGGTGGTGCTAGAAGCCAGCGAGCAGCCGGGCATCCTGGCTTCGGCGCTGCATGCCGATGGCAGCTACAGCGATATCCTTTCGGTTCCCGGCCAGGTCAGCCACGGCCAGGTCATCGGTTCGCCCTTCCTGCAGATGGATGGCAAGGCGGTGTTCAAGTTTGCCGTCAAGGTGCTCTCCGAAGCCGCTCTGGAAGTGCTCGGCGCGGCCGGGATGGAAACGGACGACATCGACTGGCTGATTCCGCATCAGGCGAATATCCGCATCCTCCAGGCTACGGCCAGGAAACTGGAAATTTCAGAAGACAAGGTGATCGTCAGCGTCGATTGCCACGGCAATACATCGGCAGCCTCGGTGCCGCTGGCACTCGATCAGGCGGTGCGTGGCGGCAAGATCAAACCTGGCGACATACTGCTGCTCGAAGGCGTCGGCGGCGGCTTTACCTGGGGCGCGGTGCTGCTCAGGTTCTGACTTCCTGATTCCGCATCAAGTATCGACAAAGGAAACGTATCCCATGAAGTTTGCGCTCGTTTTTCCCGGCCAGGGTTCGCAGAAGCTCGGCATGATGGCAGCTTATGGCGAGCATCCGGTCATCCGCGATACCTTCGCCGAAGCGTCGGCCGCGCTTGGGCGCGATCTCTGGCAACTGGTCAGCGAAGGTCCGGCCGAGGCGCTCAACCAGACTGTCAATACCCAGCCGCTGATGCTGACTGCCGGCATTGCCGCGTATCGTCTGTGGCTGGCCCAGGGCGGCCCGCAGCCGGCATACGTCGCGGGGCACAGCCTGGGCGAATATTCGGCGCTGGTCGCCGCCGGTGCCATCGACTTTGCCGACGCCGTACCGCTCGTCGAGCTACGCGCCAGGGCGATGCAGGAAGCCGTACCGGCCGGTGAGGGCGGCATGGCGGCGATTCTTGGCCTCGACGTGGCAACCGTGCGCGCCGCCTGTGCCGAAGCCGCCGCAGGGCAGGTCGTCGAGGCCGTCAATCTGAATGCGCCCGAGCAGACCGTCATCGCCGGTCACGCCGCCGCCGTGCAGCGTGCCGCCGACGCCTGCAAGGCGAAAGGCGCCAAGCGTGCCGTGATGCTGCCGGTTTCCGCTCCCTTCCATTGCGCGCTGATGCGTCCGGCGGCGGAAAAACTCAAGCAGCGTCTGGCGACGCTGACGCTGCATGCGCCAAGAATTCCGCTGGTCAATAATGTCGATGTGGCCATCGTCGATGATCCCGAACGAATCAAGGATGCGCTGGTGCGCCAGGCCGCAGCGCCGGTGCGCTGGGTCGAGACCATGCAGGCGATGGCGGCAGAGGGCGTCAGCCATGTCTATGAATGTGGACCGGGCAAGGTGCTGGCTGGCCTGGTCAAGCGCTGCGCCGATGATCTCGAAGGCGGGGCGCTGGCCGACGCTGCCGGCATCGACGCGGCGATTGCCACGCTGCGCGGCTGAGACCCGATCAACCCAGATAATCGAACAAGCAAGGGGGAAGCATGCTGACAGGACAGATTGCACTCGTCACCGGCGCATCGCGCGGCATCGGCCGCGCCATTGCCGTCGAGCTCGGCAAGATGGGCGCCACGGTGATCGGCACGGCGACGACCGCGGAAGGCGCTGCCGACATTCAGAAGGGACTCGATGCCGCCGGCATCAAGGGCTTGGGCGCAGCACTCAATGTGACCGACGCGGCAGCCTGCGAAGCGCTGATCGGCGAGATCGAGGGCAAGTTCGGCAGTGTCGGCATCCTCGTCAATAACGCCGGCATCACCCGCGACAACCTGGCCATGCGCATGAAGGACGACGAGTGGGATGCCGTCGTCGACACCAACCTGAAGGCGGTGTTCCGCCTGTCCAGGCTGGTGATGCGCGGCATGATGAAGGCGCGCAGCGGCCGCATCATCAACATCACCTCGGTGGTCGGCGCCGCCGGCAATCCGGGCCAGGCCAACTATGCCGCCGCCAAGGCCGGCGTGGCCGGCATGACGCGCGCGCTGGCGCAGGAGCTGGGCAGCCGCAACATCACGGTGAATTGCGTTGCTCCCGGCTTCATCGATACCGACATGACCAAGACGCTGCCGGATGCGCAGCGCGATGCCTTGTTGGGCAGGATTCCGCTCGGCCGCCTCGGCCAGGCCGACGAGATCGCCGCTGCCGTCGGCTTTCTCGCCAGTCCGCGCGCCAGCTACGTCACCGGCGCAACCCTGCATGTCAACGGCGGCATGTACATGAGCTGATGCCGGATTGCGGGTACTTGCCGGCGGTTGCGGGCGGGTACATTCTGTTAAAATAAAACATTCATTTATCACACCCGACAAACAGGGAAGGAGTAGTCCATGGAGAACATCGAACAGCGTGTCCGCAAGATCGTCGCCGAGCAACTGGGCGTCAATGAGTCCGAAATCAAGAACGAATCCGCCTTCGTCGATGATCTGGGCGCCGATTCGCTCGACACCGTCGAACTGGTGATGGCGCTCGAAGAGGAATTCGAGTGCGAGATTCCGGATGAAGAGGCCGAGAAGATCACCACCGTGCAGCAGGCCATCGATTACGTCAATAATCACCTGAAGAAGTAATCCGGCGCGGGCGCAGGCAGGCAGCAGACTGCTGTTGCGGGCCTGACGCCGTATCGCTGCAACACTGAAACGCCGCAACACTGCACGCTGCTGCAGTACAAAACACAAAATCGCAGAGGGAGAAGGTCTTGGCGCGTCGAAGAGTCGTCGTTACCGGTCTTGGAATCATTTCGCCCGTTGGCAATGCCGTCCCCGCAGCCTGGGACAACATTGTTGCGGGGCGCTCCGGGATTGGCCGCATCACCCGCTTCGACGCATCGGCATTTGCCTCGCAGATTGCCGGAGAGGTCAAGGACTTCGATGTCGGTGCCTACCTCTCGACAAAGGACGCGCGCCGCATGGATACCTTCATCCATTACGGCCTGGCTGCCGGCATGCAGGCTTTCAAGGATAGCGGCCTCGAAATCACGCCGGAAAATGCCGAGCGCGTCGGCGTGAATATCGGTTCGGGCATCGGCGGATTGCCGATGATCGAGGAAACCCACAGCGAGTATCTTGCCGGCGGACCGCGCAAGATTTCTCCTTTTTTCATTCCCGGCACCATCATCAACATGATCTCGGGCCATCTGTCCATCATGTACGGACTGAAGGGGCCGAATCTGGCGATGGTGACGGCATGCACCACGGCAACGCACTGCATCGGCGAATCGGCCCGCATGGTCGAGTACGGCGATGCGGATGTGATGGTTTGCGGCGGTGCCGAATCGACCGTGGTGCCGCTGGCCATCGGCGGTTTTGCTTCGGCGCGCGCGTTGTCGACGCGCAATGACGATCCGGCGACGGCCAGCCGGCCCTGGGACAAGGATCGTGACGGCTTCGTGCTGGGCGAAGGCGCCGGTGTCCTGGTGCTGGAAGAGTACGAGCATGCCAGGGCGCGCGGCGCGAAGATCTACGCCGAGGTTGCCGGCTATGGCATGAGCGCCGATGCGCATCACATGACCGCGCCGGCTGAGGATGGCGATGGCGCGCGCCGCTGCATGGTCAATGCCCTGCGCAATGCGCAGATGAATCTCGACGAAGTCGATTACATCAACGCCCACGGCACATCGACGCCGCTTGGCGATATCGCCGAAACCATGGCGGTCAAGCGCTGCTTTGGCGACCATGCCCGGCGCCTGGTGGTGAATTCGACGAAATCGATGACCGGCCATCTGCTGGGTGCTGCCGGTGGTGTCGAGGCGGTGTTCTCGACACTGGCCGTGCACCACCAGATTTCGCCGCCGACCATCAACATCTTCAACCAGGACGAGCAGTGCGATCTCGATTATTGCGCCAATACCGCGCGTGAGATGGAGGTACGTGTGGCCTTGTCCAATTCCTTCGGCTTCGGCGGCACCAACGGCACCCTGGTGCTCCGCCGCATCTGAGCCGGCCGGTGGCTGTCGTGCAGCTGCCTTGCCGAATCTCCATCAGACCTTCGGGCAAACTCGCCATGCTGCTGTGCCTGGCGCATGGCGGCGTCGCGCTGGCGCTGCTTCTGCTGGTGCTGGAAAGGCATGATCTGCTGTGGCTGCTGGCCGTGCTGCTGCCGCTCATCGCAGCTTCCCTGGCCTGGCAATTGCTGCGCCTGTACGGCCCGCGCCGCGTGGTTTGCCTGACGCTGCAGCGGGACGGCGTGGTGGAGTTGCAGTATCACGATGACGCGGCGACGTTCGTGCAGGGACGCGTCGAGTCGCAGACGACGGTGATGCCCTGGCTGACGGTGTTGCTGCTGCGTTCGAGCAGCGGCCGCCGCCTGTCCCTGACCTTGCTGCCCGATGCGCTGGATGGGGAGGATTTCCGCCGGCTGCGTCTCTGGTTGCGCTGGATCGCGCTTGAAGCCGAGGCTGGGCGTGATCGGCAGATGTTCGGCAACACCGGCGACATCGGCAACCTGCGTTGAGGCGTACCTGTTCCGGCCGCTTCCGCCTCAGTCGTTGCGCAGGCGGCGTGGCGGCCGCAACAGGGTGCGCCGCGCTTTCGGCAGCAGTTGCGGATAATCGCGGCTGTAGTGCAGTCCGCGGCTTTCGCGCCGCTGCTGGGCGCTGCGGACGATCAGATGGGCGGTCAGCACCAGATTGCGCAATTCGATCAGATCGTTGCTGACGCGGAAATTTGCGTAGTACTCGTCGATTTCACGTTCCAGCAGACGGATGCGGTGTCGGGCGCGCTCCAGGCGCTTGTTGGTGCGCACGATACCGACGTAATCCCACATGAAGCGGCGCAATTCATCCCAGTTGTGCGCAATGACGATTTCCTCGTCGGCATCGGTGACGCGGCTTTCGTCCCATGGCGGGATGGCCGGCAGACGGCGTGGCTGGGCGGCGAGGATGTCCTGCGCGGCGGCTTCGGCAAACACCAGGCATTCGAGCAGCGAGTTGCTCGCCAGGCGATTGGCGCCATGCAGGCCGGTACCTGCGGTTTCGCCGATGGCATACAGGCCGGGCAGGTCGGTGCGGGCGTGGAGATCGGTGAGCACGCCGCCGCAACTGAAATGAGCTGCGGGGACGACGGGAATGGGATCGCGGGTGATGTCGATGCCCAGCGCCAGGCAGTGGGCATGAATGTTGGGAAAGTGCTCGCGGATGAAGGCGGCCGGCTGGTGGGTGATGTCGAGAAACACGCAGTCGAGGCCGTGTTTTTTCATCTCGAAGTCGATGGCGCGGGCGACGATGTCGCGTGGCGCCAGTTCGGCGCGCGGGTCGTGATCCGGCATGAAGCGCGTGCCGTCGGCCAGGCGCAGCACGCCGCCTTCGCCGCGCACGGCCTCGGAGATCAGGAAGGATTTGGCGTGTGGGTGATAAAGACAGGTCGGGTGGAACTGCACGAACTCCATGTCGGCCACCCGGCAGCCGGCTCGCCAGGCCATGGCGATGCCGTCGCCGGTGGCGGTGTCGGGATTGGTCGTGTAGAGGTATACCTTGCCCGAACCGCCGGTGGCCAGCACGGTTTGCGCGGCGCGAAAGGTCCGCACATGACCGGCCATGATGTCGAGAACGTAGGCGCCGACGCAGCCGAGTTCGCTGCGTTCGAGCCGGCTGCCGGTGATCAGGTCGATGGCGATGTGGTGCTCGTAGGTATGGATGTTCGGATGGCGGCGCACCCGGTCGGTCAGCGTTTCCTGGACGGCCGCGCCGGTGGCGTCATCGACATGAATCACCCGCCGGTGGCTGTGACCGCCTTCGCGGGTCAGGTGATAGCCGAGGTCGGAGTGGGTATCGCGGGTGAAATGCACGCCTTGGCCGATCAGCCATTCAATGGCCTGGCGCCCGTGTTCGACAACGAAGCAGGTGACTGCCGGATCGCAGAGGCCGGCGCCGGCGGTGAGGGTGTCCTGGATGTGGGCCTCGACGGAGTCGGTCGAATCGAGTACGGCGGCAATGCCGCCTTGCGCCCAGCCGGAGGCCGAATCCTCGAGCGTTTTCTTGGTGATGATGGCAACGCGCAAAGTGTCCGCCAGGCGCAATGCCAGCGACTGGCCGGCCAGGCCGCTGCCGAGTATCAGTACGTCGAAGTCGATCACGATGCGATATCCCGGGTACGCGCCTGTCGATGAAAAATGGAGTGGAAATATATCACGCTGGCTTGATGGGCATGCTGTTCCGGGCGCGGGAATATGGAACTTTTTGATGCCCGGACAGTCTTCCGGACAAGTTGTCTGGCGATTGGAGGCGTGAAAGGGTTTATGGGTTGCAGGTGGTAGCGCCGGGCGGGTTCGGAGGATACATCGGGTATACTTTCCGTCTGGTCAATTCCGCCATCAAGTAGCCAATAAACTCGTCGTGAGCGATCGAGAAACTGATCAAATTCTGGTTGAGCGTGTGCAGCAGGGAGACAAGCAGGCCTTCGGGTTGCTGGTTTCCAAGTACCAGCGCAAGCTGATGCGGCTGGTTTTGCGCCTGGTCCGCGATTCCGCAGAAGCTGAAGATGTCGTGCAGGAAGCATTCATCAAGGCGTATCGGGCATTGCCCGGCTTTCGCGGTGAAAGCGCCTTCTATACCTGGCTTTACCGAATCGGGATCAATGCGGCAAAAAACCACCTGGCAACACGCAGCAGACGCCCGCCGACGGTAACGGAGTTTGACAGCGAGGAAGCGGAGACTTTCGATGATGGCGAGCTGTTGCGCGACCAGAATACGCCGGAGCGCATCCTGATGTCGAAGGAGATCGGTGCCACGGTGAATGTTGCAATAGAGGCGCTGCCCGAGGATTTGCGCAATGCCATCATACTGCGCGAGATCGAAGGGCTGAGTTATGAAGAGATTGCCAATGTCATGGAATGTCCGATCGGTACGGTGCGCTCGCGAATTTTCCGTGCGCGCGAAGCCATTGCCGAGAAACTGAAACCCTTGCTGGATACTGCACCGGACAAGCGTTGGTGAGCTGATGAACGTATCCTACCTGTCTGTTCCCGTATCCCTTTGTGCGTGAGGTGATGCATGATGAAGAGCGAACTTTCCTCCCTGTTCGATGATGAGCTCGCAAGCGAACATCAGTCGACGGTCGTTGCCGCCCTGTGCACGGATGCGGACTTGCGTGCCGCCTGGCATGACTATCAGTTGATCGGCGATGCCCTGCGCGCGGAATCGCATCCCGATCCCGCGCTCGATCTGGACAGGGATGTGACTGCGCGGGTAATGGCCGCGCTGCAGCGCGAGCCTGCCTTGTTCGTGCCTCGGCTGCGTACGGATACTGCCACTCCCTCTCACCGTTCTTCGACGAAACAGACGATGCTGCACTTGGTTCAGGGCGGCATGCGCTACGCGGCAGCGCTTGCCGGTGTCGGCGTGGTTGCCTGGCTGGCCTTGTCGGCACCGCAAACCTCGCCGCAGATGGCGCCGGAGTTGCTGGCCCGGAAGACTGCGCCGGTAGTGGCGCAGGTGGAGCGGGTGACTCAGCAGCCGACTGCGGCAGCGCAGGCAACGGCAGTGGCAAGCGAACCGGCCCAGACGGGTCGTCTGCAATCCTACCTGGTGGCGCACCAGGCCTATTCGCCCGGCAACCGCTTCGATGGCGGCGCCGGTTACATGCGCACGGTAGCGGCATCGAGATGAAGCGCTGGCTCATCGGCGGCGTCTGCTGCCTGACTCTTGCAACGCCGTTTTCCGCACTGGCGCAGGCCGCACAGCAGCAGGACGGGTTGTACTGGCTGGGACGGGTCGTCTCGGCGGTCCGCGAACAGAGCTACAGCGGAACTTTCGTTTATCGCAACGGCGCGCAAACGGAAAGCTCGCGCATCACCCATCTGGTCGAAAACGGCAGGGAATACGAACGCCTGGAAGTGCTCGACGGCAGTCCGCGCGAAGTCATTCGCAGCAACGACGAGATCAAATGCTATCTGCCGGAAAGCCGTACCCTGATCATCGAGAAGCGCGCGCGGCAGAGTTCCTTTCCGGTGATGCTGCCGACATCGCTGGCCGGTTTGACGGAATACTATTCGATACGCAAGGGAGCCATCGAGCGCGTGGCCGAACGCGACAGCCAGACGATACGCCTGGAGCCCAGGGACGATCAGCGTTACGGCCATCAATTCTGGGTCGATCTGGACAGCGGCCTGCCGCTCAAGGCGGGCACGCTCAATGAGTACGGCGAGACTGTGGAGACATTCGCATTTACGCAATTGAAGGTTGGCGCCGTTTTCGATCGCGATGCTTTCAAGTCCAGATTCGATGCGCGGAGCGCTGGCTGGCGCGTGCTTAACATTCAAACCACCGGCGCGCGTGGTATGGAAGATGCTTGGTCGTTCAAGGTGCAGGTGCCTGGTTTCCGCAAGCTGGCGGGCATGAAGCGCCGGGGAGGTGCAGGCGATGCGGATGGTACGCACGTGGTGTTTTCCGATGGCCTGGCGGCCATTTCCGTGTTCATCGAGACTTTGCCGGAGCATGTCGAACCGGGTCTGAGCGCCCTGGGCGCGGTCAATGTCTATCAGCGTGTGCTGGGTAATCATCTGATCGTCGTGATGGGCGAGGTGCCGCGTGCCACCCTGAAGAAGTTCGGTGACGGCATCGAGCCGCGCCGCAGGTGATCCGGCAGGGATGGAGTCAGGGGGCGGGGTGGAAAACCGTGGAATCGTGACCCGTGTCGAGGGGCCGTATGCCCTGGTCGAGGTCCGGCCGATGAGCGGCGGTTGTGGGCGCTGCCACGAGGCCGGCGGCTGTGGCAGCAATTTGCTCAATGAGACCCTGCGGCCGCAGAGCATGAATATCTACCGCCTGACGAACGAGATCGGCGCCAGGGTGGGTGATGTCGTCATGATCAGCGTTCCCGAAGGCGCCGTTCTGCGGGTGGCCTTGCTGGCCTATCTGTTGCCGGTGCTGTGTTTGATTGCCGGCGCGGCAATCGGCACTTCGGTTTACGCTGAAGATCGTTTTGCCCTGGCCGGCGCGGTGATCGGCTTGATGGCGGGCTTGCTGGTATTGCGCCTGCTGCAGCCGCGCCTGGCCCGCGGCGCGGCGCGGATCGGCATGCGTCTTGCCAGTACTGAAGAGCTGCAGATGGATTGCCATGGCTGATCGTTTGGATGTTTCGGATCGCTCATGCCCGGAATCGGAATGCAGCCCGCAATGAAAAAAATCCTTCTATTCCTCGGCCTGTTTCTGCTGATGCCGTTTGCGGCAGCGCAGGCGCGGGACTTGCCCGATTTCACCGAGCTGGTCGAGGCGCAGGGGGCGACGGTGGTGAATATCAGCACCACGCAGCCCGTGCGCGGCAGTCGCAGCCAGTATGGTCCGTTCGGTCGCCTGCCTTTCGACGAGAACGATCCGGCTTTCGAGTTTTTCCGGCGGTTTTTTCCGCCCGGCCAGGATGACGTTTTCCCCGGCCTGCAGACCCGTTCCCTGGGTTCCGGTTTCATCATCAGCCCGGATGGCCACATTCTGACCAACGCCCACGTGGTCGATGGCGCCAGTGAAATCTTGGTCAAGCTCGCCGACAAGCGCGAGCTGCGGGCCAGGTTGCTGGGCGCTGATGCGCGCACCGATATCGCTCTGATCAAGATCGACGCGCTGGGTCTGCCGGTCGTCAAGCTGGGCGATCCGGCGCGGCTCAAGGTGGGTGAATGGGTGATCGCCATCGGCTCGCCCTTCGGCTTCGAGAACAGCGTCACGGCCGGTATCGTCAGCGCCAAGAGCCGCGTCCTGCCGCAGGAGAGTTTCGTCCCCTTCATCCAGACCGATGCGGCAATCAATCCCGGCAACTCCGGCGGGCCCCTGTTCAACATGCGTGGCGAAGTGGTCGGCGTCAATTCGCAGATCTACAGCCGTTCGGGCGGCTACATGGGGCTGGCCTTTGCGGTGCCGATCGACGTGGCGATGGAAGTCCAGGCACAACTGAAGTCGCATGGCCGGGTCGTGCGCGGGCGGATCGGGGTGGTGATGCGCGACGTCAGCAAGGAACTGGCGGACTCGTTCGGCCTCATCAAGGCGCAGGGCGTGCTGATCGACGCGGTGGAGAGAGACGGACCGGCCGACCGGGGCGGCATCGTGCCGGGCGATGTCGTGCTGCGCATGAATGGTGAACTCGTCCGCCAGTCGAGCGATTTGCAGCGCATGATCGGCAGCAGCAAGCCGGGCAGCCGGGTCGTGCTGCAGGTCTGGCGCAAGGGGGCAATGCAGGATTTCATCGTCAATGTCGCCGAAACCCTGGATGGCCGGGCGCTGGCAGCCGCCTCGGCGCGCGCCGGCAAGCCGGCCGAGCCGCGCGGCCAGAGCGAGAATGAAAGCGAGAACGAGAACGGAAACGTTTCGGCGATGGACAATCGCCTCGGCCTGCGGCTTGCGGAACTCAGCGCCGCGCAGCGGAAAAGGCTGCGGGCGTCCGGCGGCATTCTGGTGGTCGATGCGCAGGGGATTGCGGCGGCGGCCGGCCTGCGTCGCGGTGACATCATCCTGGCGCTGATCGTCAAGGGCGCGCAGACCGATGTCCGCAGCGTGGAGCAGTTCAACGTCTCGGTCGAGCAGATCGGCAAGGCCGCCACGCTCACCTTGCGCGTCATGCGCGGTGAAAGTCAGACTTTCGTCAGCATCAAGGGACACAACGAGAACAAGTGGTAAACACGGAGCAGGCATGGAAATCCGCTTCAAACTTTACAGCCGCGATTACTGCCATCTTTGTCATGACCTGCTGGCGGCGCTGGCAGCCATGCAGGATGAGTGTGGGCTGGCGTTTGCCATCGAGGTGATCGATGTCGACGCCGACTCCACCGATCCCGCGCTGCTTGAGATGTATGACGAAAAAGTGCCGGTGCTGGCGGCCGTGACGGAGGACGGCGAGCGCGAGCTGTGCCATTATTTTCTCGACAGGCAGGCGGTGCTGGCGCATTTGCAGAGTCTGCATCAGGCGCACGTTGGCCATACTGGATTGCGCTCATGAACGTTCGTGATGAATCCCTGTTACCGCTCGCATCGCCCGCCGCGCTGGCCGATTGCGTGGCCTGTCCGCGCCTGGCCGACTTTCTGGCGGAGGTGCGGGACGAGCATCCGGATTACCATGCGCGTCCGGTTGCCGCCTTCGGCGATCCGCAGGCACGCCTGCTGATCGTCGGCCTGGCGCCGGGCATGCATGGTGCCAACCGCAGCGGTCGGCCGTTTACCGGCGATTACGCCGGCATCCTGCTGTATGAAACCCTGCATCACTACGGTTTCGCCAGTCGTCCCGTATCCGTTGCGGTGGATGATGGCCTCGAACTGCGCGACTGCCGCATTACCAATGCAGTGAAATGCCTGCCGCCGCAGAACAAGCCGGAACCGGCGGAAATCCGCACCTGCAATCGCTTTCTCGCTGCGGAGCTGCAGGCCGCGCCCGAGCTGCGCGTCATCCTGGCGCTGGGTAACGTGGCGCACAAGGCGGTGTTGATGGCGTTCGGCATGAAGCAGAGCGCCTGCGTCTTCGCGCATGGCGCCCGGCACGCGCTGCCGGATGGACTGTTGCTGATCGACAGTTACCACTGCAGCCGCTACAACACTCAGACGCGGCGCCTGACCGCCGAAAGTTTTTCCGCCGTCTTCGATGCCGTGCGGGCCGCACTCGAACGAAATGCCTGAAGCCTTCGACCCGGCCACGCTGCTGGCGACCCTGCCGGATGCACCAGGCGTCTACCGCATGCTCGGTGCGGCCGACGAAGTGCTCTACGTCGGCAAGGCCAAGAATCTCAAAAAGCGCGTCAGCTCGTATTTCCAGAAGACCGCCAAAAGCCCGCGCATCGGATTGATGCTGACCCAGGTACGGCGCGTCGACATTACCGCGACGCGCTCCGAGGCCGAGGCGCTGATCCTGGAAAACACACTGATCAAGCGGTTGGCGCCGAAGTACAACATCCTGTTCCGCGACGACAAGTCCTATCCGTACATCGTCCTGACCGGCGATGCCTGCCCGCGCCTGGCTTTTCATCGCGGCAGCTTCGCCCGCGATGCCCGCTACTTCGGCCCTTATCCCAACAGCCTGGCGGTGCGCGAAGCGATCCAGTTGCTGCAGAAGATTTTTCAATTGCGCACCTGCGAGAACGCGGTCTTCGCGCATCGCTCGCGTCCCTGCCTGCTCTACCAGATCAAGCGCTGCACCGCGCCCTGCGTCGGCCTGATCAGCGCAGAGGATTACGCGGCCGACGTGCGCAACGCCGAGATGTTTCTGCGCGGCCAGCACGGCGAAGTGATCGACCGCCTGACCGCGGCGATGCAGCAGGCCGCCGACGCCCTGCGCTTCGAGGAGGCGACCCAGTTGCGCGATCAGGTGCGCGCCCTGCAGGCCGTGCTGCATCGGCAATACGTCAGCACGACCGATGAGGAAAACGTCGACATCCTTGCCGGCCTGTCCAGCGGCGGCATGTTTTGCGTGAATCTGGCCATGGTGCGCGGCGGCCAGCATCTGGGCGATTGCGCCCATTTCCCGCGCGGCACGGCATGCAGCGTGGAGGGCGAGGAAGCCGAAGCCTTGCTGGCCTTCGTCGAACAGCACTATCTGGCGCATCCGGCGCCGGCGCGGCTGATCCTGGGCCACGACATCGGCCATGCCTGCGCCGCCGTGTTCGAGGCTGCCGGCGTGAAGGTCGTTGCCGGGCCGCCGCGCAACGAAAGGGAGCGGGCCTGGCTGACGATGGCGGAAAACAACGCCCGGCTGGCGCTCGAAGCGCGGCACCACGCCGCCGGCAGCGCCCGCGCGCGGCTCGAGGCGCTGGCCGAGGTGCTCGATTGCGGCGAACTGCCGGGGCGCATCGAATGCTTCGATATCAGCCATACGCAGGGCGAGGGCACCGTGGCCTCCTGCGTGGTGTGCATCGATGGCAGCATGAAAAAGAGCGAATACCGGCGCTTCAACATCGGCGGCATCCAGCCGGGCGACGACTACGCGGCGATGCGCCAGGCCCTGCTGCGGCGCTATGAAAAAGTCGCGGCGGGCGAGGCGGTCGCGCCGGACCTGATCATCATCGATGGCGGCAAGGGCCAGCTCGGCGTCGCCCGCGAGGCGCTGGCCGAGCTCGGCTTGCAGCATCTGGCCAGCATCGGCGTGGCCAAGGGCGAGTCGCGCAAGCCGGGGCTGGAAACACTCCTGCTCGGGGATGCCTTAGAATCGCTGCAGTTGGCGGCCAGCCACCCGGCGCTGCATCTGATCCAGGAAGTGCGCGACGAGGCGCACCGCTTCGCCATCTTCGGTCACCGCGCCCGGCGTGACAAGGCGCGCCGGCGTTCGAGGCTGGAGGACGTGCCCGGTGTCGGCGCGGAACGGCGCCGCCGCCTGCTCGCCAGCTTCGGCGGCTTGCAGGGCGTGATGGCGGCAACGGTGGAGGATCTCTGCCGGGTCGAGGGGATCGGTCGGGCGCTGGCGCAAAAGATCCATGATGAGCTGCACTGAAAGCGGTCAGCGAAACAAATGAAACACATGAACAAATAAGTAGCGAGCAAGAATGCCATTCAACATCCCCATCCTGCTGACCTGGACGCGGATCGTCCTGATTCCCCTGTTCGTCGGCGTGTTCTACGTTTCTCCGGCCTGGTTGTCGCTGCACGAACAGGCGCTGGCGGCGACGCTGATTTTCATCATTGCCGGCGTGACCGACTGGCTCGATGGCTGGCTGGCGCGCAAGCTGGGCCAGACTTCGGCATTCGGCGCCTTTCTCGACCCGGTGGCCGACAAGCTGATGGTCGCCGCCGCGCTCATCGTGCTGGTTCAGCTTGGGCGCATCGATGCGTTGATCGCAGTGATCATCATCAGCCGCGAACTCGCGGTTTCGGCCCTGCGTGAATGGATGGCCAAGATCGGCGCTGCCGAAAGCGTGGCCGTCTCCATGCTCGGCAAGATCAAGACCGTCGCGCAAATGCTCGCCATCCCGCTGCTGCTCTACAGCGAGGACATTGCCGGCATACCCATCCAGACGATCGGCACGCTGCTGATCACCATCGCCGCCGTGCTCACGCTCTGGTCGATGGCCTACTACCTGAAAATGGCCTGGCCGGAGATTTCGCTGCGCAGCAAAACCGGCAAATAACCCGCGGGAGGATCGCCATGAACAAATCCGAACTGATCGAAGCCATTGCCCAATCGGCGGACATTTCCAAGGCATCCGCCGGCCGCGCGCTCGATGCCGCCCTCGATACCATCCAGGCGGCACTGGCGCAGGGGCGGGAAGTCAGCCTGGTCGGCTTCGGCGCGTTCTACACCACCCAACGCGAGGCGCGCAGCGGCCGCAATCCGCGTACGGGAGAAGTCATCAGGATCGAAGCGGCCAAGGTGCCGAAGTTCCGTCCTGGCAAGGCGCTCAAAGATGCAGTAAACTAGCCCGCTGGCCTGCGGGCCAACCGAGACGACTCTCGGGCGCTTAGCTCAGTTGGTAGAGCGTCTGCCTTACACGCAGAATGTCGGCGGTTCGATCCCGTCAGCGCCCACCAAAACCTCAAAGCCACGGACGCGGGCGTGCCCCGGCGGGCAAGCAGGATTCGGGTTTCGGCGGCTGCGCCGCTGGTGTGTCGGCGTTATCCGTTACCCCGCGTACCTGCTTGCCCAGGTGCCTTACCACTTGTAGTTGAAGCTCATTCCCACCATGCGCGGATCGGTCCAGCCGGCAATGCGGTAGAAGCCGGCCAGGTCGATGTGCGTGGCCTGCTTCTTCACATTCGTCAGGTTGCGCACCCACAGCGACAACTCGCCCGTCCCCGGCCCGCCGATGGGCACGCCGGTCAGCAGCAGACGGGCATTCACCATGGACAGCGAGGGCAGGGTGGATTCTTCCACCGTGTTGCCGATGGCGACATTGGTGCCTACGGGGGTAATCTGGCCGTGGTAATTGAGATAGCTGGAGGTGTAGCTGTAATCGACGATGCCACGCAGGATGCCGATGGGCGTCCGCGCCAGGCGGCCATCGAGATTCAGGGTCAACTGGTGTTTGGGCGCATAGGATGCCACAGTGTTGTCGGCGATATTCACGATGACCCCAAACGGGTTGAAGGTGTTGTACTCCTTGAACTTCATGTGCAGGTAGCCGTAAGTGGCCTGCAGGCGCCAGCCGTCGGCGAGTTGGTAGACGCCTTCGACCTCCAGCCCTTCGCTCTTCAGTTTGCCGGCATTCACCGTTACCGGCGATATGCCGCCCGGTGGCAGTTGATTGATGTGGTATTCATTCACGTCGGTGCTGAAGAGCGTGGCGTTCAACTGCGCCTTGCCATCGTTGAATGTCGACTTGGCGCCCAGCTCGAAAGCCGTCGAGGTCTCCTGGTGGTAAGGCGTCATGGCCTGCGCGGCTGTTTGAGCTTCAAGCGGGAAGCCGCCGCTCTTGAAGCCCTTGGCGACGCGACCGAAGACGGTCAGTTGCGGGTTCAGCTTGTAGGAGAGCGCGGCGACCGGGGTGGTGGCCGAGAACTTGGCCTTGTTGCTTTGCGGAGTGAAGCCGGGAACGAATGTTCCTGGGGTCTCTCCTGAAACGGCGTGCAGCGGTCCGTATTGTTTCCACAGATACCCCTGTTTTTCTTCCCAGCTGCGGCGCACGCCCAGGGTGCCGGTCAGGCTGTCGGTCAGCTTGTAGTCGAACTGGCCATAGATCGCCTTGGCATCGGTCTTGGTGCGGTAATAGAGCAGGTTGTTACCGATGGCAAGCGGACTGAAGGTAAAGAAGTGGCCGGACTGGTTGGTCAGTGTGTAGCCGTCGTCCTCGAAGAGATACAGACCGGCGACATAGTTCATGCGCTCGGTATTGCCCACCCACTGCAGTTCGTGCGAGCTGGTGTCGTAGAAGGTGTCCTTGCCGGCATTGAAGACATGGATCGGCGTGCCGTCCAGGTCGAGCATTTCCCGGTAGTGCATCTTGCGCTTGGAGAGGATGTATTTCAGGTTGTTCGTGCCATTCAGGGCGTAGTTCACCGTCAGCGCATGGCCACTGGCTTTCAGCTTGGTGAAATACTCCCGTCCGGGGTCGCTGGCAATCGAGGTCGGATAGTTCTTGCTGGCATAGGGTGTGATCATCGGGCGTAACGCTGCGCCGAAATATCCATCCAGGATGCCGATGAATGTTCCCGGGTAGAGATTGGCATAGCCCTGCGGGTCGTAAAGGCTGATGGCCGTCGGCGCTTCGTCGATGTCGGTATGGTCGTAGGCGTAATCGACTTTCAGGTCGCGGCTGATGTCGAAGCTGGCAGCCAGGCGTTGGGCATTGCGGTTGCGATTGTTCCACTTGGGGCCGTTCGGGTTGTCCACCGTGCCGTCGCGGCGCTCGTCGCGCAGGGAGAAGCCCAGCTTCATGATGCCCATCTGCGGCAGATCGATGGAGGCCTTTGCGACTTGATGGCCGCGCGAGCCGACGTCGAAGCCGACGATGCCGCCGAATTCGCCGGAAGGCTTGCGGGTGATGAAATTGATCGCCCCGCCTTCGGTATTCTTGCCGAACAGCGTGCCCTGCGGGCCGCGCAGCACTTCCACCCGCTCGAGTTCGAGCATATCCAGCAACGCGCCCTGGGTCTTGCCGATATAGGCGCCATCCAGATACATGCCGATGGCGCTGTCCGACCAGATGGCCGGCATGCCGCCACCGATGCCGCGAATATTGAGCGCGGCCGTCAGGCCGGAGCCTGGCTGGGCCGACTTGACGGTGACGTTGGGTGCCAGGGCATTCAGATCGGCGGCACTGCGGATGCCGCGATTTTCGAGCTGGGCGCCGGAAATGGCGGTGACCGAGAGCGGTACGTCCTGCAGACGCTCGGCACGTTTTTGCGCCGTGACGATGACTTCTTCGAGAACCTCCTCAGTGGCCTCCTCGGCGGCCAGGGTCTGGCCGGAAAATGCTGCACTGATCAACAAAGGCAGCAGGCGCACGGTGAATCCGGATGATTGATGCATGAATACTCCTCCCTGTTTTGCTGTTTTGTTTGATGGTATGGATCAAGGCGGCTGGGCAGACTGCAGACCGGCGCATCCAGTCATTTCCTGCGCGGACGAAGCCCGACCTGCCTGGAGGATACTATGGGGCCTGCAGAGGATGCGCAATTTGCCGGGCATAGGGTGGAAATACTGCACAGAACAGAACCACATTGACGATGCCAGGAAAGCACTCCTATAATTAGGGCGTGTTTATTAACACGCGTGTTAATTAAGGCCCGGTGCGGTATTTCCTGCCGAAGCAGGAGAGGCATGAAACTGCGGCGCCTGATTGACGCAATAACGATAAACGATAACCTTCAGGGGAGTACCAGTGAAAGTCACCTACACATCTGCCGCGACGGCAGAGCAGTTGCTGGACGCGGAAGATGCGGTATGGCAGCAGTCGGGGTTGGAAAGCGTATCGTTGCAGGGCACGCCTTGGGCGATGCAGCCGACGGCGGCCATTCGCAACAGTTGGGAGCACAAGAAGATAGGTGCGGTTGGCAAGGTAGAGCTGCGCGCGCTGCACAATGGGGAATACCTGGCTTTTCACCTGAGCTGGGCTGATGCCAACCACAACACCAGTCATGGCGACAACAGCGTCTGGCCGGACGCGGCGGCGGTGGCCTTGCCGCTGCACGAAGACACGCCGCTGATGACCATGGGTGCGCCCGAACTGCCGATGGCGGCCTGGTACTGGCGTGCCGACGACAAGGACATGGGCTATCAAGTGGTCGCCCAGGGGCCGGGCAGCAGCCAGATCGTCGACAAGACGGTGCGCACGCGGGCCAAATGGGCCAACGGTCGCTGGAGCGTGGTCATTGCCCGCACCTTCAAGAGCGTGGACTCGCCCAACGTCATCCAGCTCGAGCCGGGGCAGCGCAGCCGTTTTGGCATCGCCATCTGGGAAGGTGGTCAGCAGGAGCGGGGGGGACTCAAAGCCTACTCCGGCGACTGGCTGCCGCTTGAAATAGCCGGCCAGTAAGGTCAAGGCCGCACGTACAGCGTAGCGATCCTAATGATTCAGTGATCCCGTTTCGACCTGATGGCGAACCTGATCAACCCAGCAACCCAGCCTAGGAAACCAAGATGAGTACAGCAAAACGCCAGATGGCGATGGTTCTCGACCTCAACAAATGCATTGGCTGCCACACCTGTTCCGTTGCCTGCAAGACGCTCTGGACGCGTGACGAAGGTCAGGAATACATGCTCTTCAACACCGTCAACACCATGCCCGGTCTGGGCACGCCGAAGAACTGGGAAGCCATGGGCGGCGGTTTTCCCAATGGCGAAGCCCAGCTTGGGCAGATGCCGACCACCAAGGGCTTCGGCGAAGCCTGGGAATACAACCACAACGAAGTCTTCTACGGCGGCAAGGGCCAGAGCGTGCACCTGCAGATCCAGGGCGACCAGCCGGACTGGGGTCCGAACTGGGACGAAGACCAGGGTGGTGGCGACTTTCCCAACAGCTACTTTTTCTACCTGCCGCGCATCTGCAACCACTGCACGCACCCGGCCTGTCTGGAAGCCTGCCCGCGGCAGGCCATCGTCAAGCGTGAAGAAGACGGCGTGGTGGTCATCAACGAAGACCGCTGCCGGGGCTTCCGCTTCTGCATGGAAGCCTGTCCCTACAAGAAGATCTACTTCAACCACGTGAAGAAGGTCAGCCAGAAATGCATCTTCTGCTACCCGCGTCTGGAGCAGGGGGTGGCGCAGGCCTGTGCGCGTCAATGTCCGGGGCGGGTGCGTTTCGTCGGCTACAAGGACGACCAGAACGCGCCGATCTGGAAGCTGGTGGAGAAATGGAAGGTGGCGATCCCGCTGCATCCTGAATTCGGTACCGAGCCGAACGTCTTCTACGTACCGCCGTTCGATGCGCCGACGCGTTTTGATGCGAATGGTGATTTTGACCACAGCAAGCCGCGGATTCCTGACGAATACCTGATTTCGCTGTTTGGGGAGAAGGTGCTGGATTCGATCCAGATTCTCAAGGCCGAGCGCGAGAAGATGCGCCAGGGCGGCAAGTCCGAACTGATGGATCTGCTCATCGCCTACCGCTGGAACGATATGTTCGGCGGCTTCGATGTCAATCCGCATTCGTTGAGCTGGGCGTAAATATCCAAGAAATCAAAATCATCCACAAGAACATCGACTGACAGGAGCAATCAAGTCATGCAAGTATCCCGTCGCAATTTCATCGTCGGCTCCGCCGTTGCCGCAGCCGGCCTCGGCCTCTACAGCCTCAAGCCCAAGACGCCGGCGGCCATCAAGGCCGGCCCGGCCCTGCCGCCCCTGGTGTCTGCCAAGAAGATCCGCTACAACGACTATTCCGACATCTGGCGCGAGAAGTGGAAGTGGGACAAGGTCGTCAAGGGTACCCACACCCGCGCCAACTGTGGTGATGCCTGTTCGTGGGACGTTTATGTGCGCGACGGCATCGCCTGGCGCGAGGAACAGAACGCCATCTACGAACCGCACCGTGCCGATGTGCCGGACATGAACCCGCGTGGCTGCCAGAAGGGCGCCTGCTACACGAACCTGCAACTGTCGGAAGCCCGTCTCAAGTATCCGCTGAAGCGGGTGGGCGAGCGCGGCGAGGGCAAGTGGAAACGCATCTCCTGGGATGAAGCGCTGAATGAGATTTGCGACAAGCTGATCGACGTGGCCATCGATCAGGGCACCGAATCCATCATTTTCGACGACGGCACCACCAATGGCGGCTTCGGCCCGGAAACGGCGGGGGACGTGCGTTTTACCGAAGCCCTGAATTGCACCCAGATGGACTCCTGGGCCGGTGTGTCCGACATGCCGATGGGCCTGGTGCAGACCTGGGGCATGTTCAACTCCGAAGGCTCGGCCGACGACTGGTACATGTCGGACTTCATCGTCATCTGGGTCGGCAACCCGAATTACACCAAGATTCCCGAAGCCCATTTCTTCCACGAGGCACGCTATCGCGGCGCCAAGATGTGCGTCATCGCGCCCGACCTGAATCCGTCGTCGGTGCACGCGGACATGTGGGTGAAGCTGCGTCCGGAAAGCGACCCGGCCTTCGGCCTGGCGGCTGCGCAAGTGATCATCGAGGAAAAGCTCTACAAGCTCGATTACATCCTTGAACAGACCGATTTCCCCTTCCTGGTGCGCAAGGACAACCAGCGTTTCCTGCGCGCCAGCGACGTGGTCAAGGGCGGCGATGAAAACGCCCTGTACTTCTGGGATGAGGCCACCGACAAGATGGTCATCGCGCCGGGCTGCATGGGCGATGGCGACGGCGGCCGCAGCCTGAAACTCGGCAAACTCAAGCCGGCCCTGTCGGGTACGCGCAGCGTCAAGCTGCTGGATGGCTCGACGGTGGAATGCGAAACCGTTTTCGACAAGCTGAAGCTCAAGCTCGATACCGAATACACACCGGAGCAATCGGCCAAGATCGCCGACATGAATCCCAACGTCATTCGTACCTTCGCGCGCGAAATGGCCAAGGCCAAGAGCTCGATGATCTACGCGTCCTGGGGTGCCTGCAAGCACTACCACAGCGATTTGTTCCAGCGCGCCATGGCGCTCTTGATGGACCTGACCGGCAACCAGGGCAAACAGGGCGGCGGCATCAAGGTGATGTCCTGGTGGTGGCTGGAGGGTCTGGGTGCGCTCAACGATGGCGCGCTCACGCCGATGGAAAAGATCAAGCTGATTCCCAAGGCAGTCCGCGGCATGTCGGCGCGCGACTACGAGGACGTGTACACCTACGTCAGCAACAAGCAGGGCTGGACGCCGCTGATGGTCTTCCTCTACGTGCATGGCGGCTACAAGGAGCTGTGGGACAAGCCGCATCTGCAGGACAAGACCCTGCCGCGCCCATTGGCCGACTATATGCGCGAATCCATCGACAAGGGCTGGACCAAGGTTTCGCCGCGCGAGGATCGTACGCCCAAGGCCTACATCTTCACTGGCTGCAACATGCTGCGCCGCTGGCCCAGCCCGCAGATCGCCAAGAAGCACCTGTGGCCGAAGCTCGAGATGATCGTCTCGGTGAACTTCAAGATGACCACTTCCGGCATGTATTCCGATTACGTCCTGCCGGCGGCGGCCTATTACGAGAAGGTCGGCATCAAGTACGCGGTGACTTACGTGCCCTACGTCATCTGCTCGGACAAGGCGACCGAGCCGCTGGGCGAGTCCAAGAACGAGTGGGAAATCTTCGGTCGCATGAGCAAGCTCATCTCCGAGCGCGCCAAGGCCCGCGGCGTCACCACGGTGCGTGGCTGGCATGACCAGCCGCTGGACCTGACCAAGGTGTATGCGAAGCACACCGACCACGGCAAGTTCGATCCGCTCGATCCGGAAGATCCGATGCGCTTCATGGACGAGATCTTCGAGAAAAGCCCCAGCGTCTCGGCCCGCACCGGCCGCGAGGCGCTGGACATGGGCGCGGTGCCGGTGATCGCCAGCGCGCGTCCCGGCATCATCAACCAGAACTATTCCGACTACGATCCCAACGACACTCACTGGGCGCATCGCGATTTCATCGAGAAGAAGGCGGCCTGGCCCACACTCACCGGGCGCATGCAGTTCTACATCGACCATCCCTGGTTCCTCGAGGGTGGCGAGGCGCTGCCCTGCCACAAGGAATCGCCGATGCACGACAGCAAGTATCCGCTGCGCTTCGCCGGCGGCCACAATCGCTGGTCGATCCACTCGATCTGGCGCGACCTCAAGCTGCTGCTGCGCCTGCAGCGCGGTCAGCCGGCCTGCTGGATGAATCCCAAGGATACCGATGCGCGCGGCATCAAGGATGGCGACATGGTCAAGGTGTTCAACGACCACGGCGCCTTCGAGTGCATGGTCAAGGTCGCTCCCATCTGCGCGCCGGGTGAAGTGATCATGTATCACGCCTGGGAACCCTACCAGTTCAAGGACTGGAAAGGTCAGCAGGAGCCGGTCGAAGCTCCCTGGAAGGCGCTGCACCTGGCCGGCGGCTACAGTCAGCTGCATTACCGCATGTTCTATGCCGGCCCCAGCCATGTGCCCCATGGCGCAGCCCTGGAAGTGGTCAAGGCCTGAGCCGCCGGATTGGACTCCCCATTCTGGGTTTTGCCGGGCGGGGTCTGCGGTATCATGCAGGCCTCGTCCGCCGCAACGCAGGAAGACAACAGGTTGCAGGCTGCAGGTTGCGACGCGGTCTTGTCCGCGTCTTTCTTTTTGAACTGATTGGTACATGCAAATGAGCAATGCAAACAATACGGCAGAAGCCATCGACCGGCTGCGCAGTCAGGCCTATGGTTTTCTGGCCGCGGCCATGGAATATCCGGAAGGCGAGCTGACCGAGCTGATCCGCGCCGGCGACATTGCCCGCAAGGCACGCGAAATCTTCTGCACCGTCCATCCCGAACTGGACAAGGCCATCGACTGGAATGCGCTGACCGAAGCCGGCGAGGCCGATGCCCTGTCGATCGAATACACCCGCCTGTTCGACGTCGGCGGCGCCGACGGCCCTTCCTGTGCCCTGAATGCCGGTGCCGCCAAGGGCGATGCCCGCATGGGCCTGCTCGAGGAGCTGGTGCGTTTCTACAACTATTTCGGTCTGACCGCCGCCGGCACCGAGGCAAACGAGCTGCCCGACCATCTGACCACGCAGATGGAATTCATGCACTACCTGATTTTCAGCGAGCTCGAAGCCAAGGCCGCGGGCGAGACGGAATCCGCGGGTGACTTCATCCGCGCCCAGCGTGATTTCCTCAACCGTCACCCCTCTACCTGGATACCTCTGCTCAATGCCAATCTCAAGAAGAGCAGGGCGCCGGCCTACTATCTGGCGTTCGGCGAGTTGATGGAGCAGTTCATCCGCCTTGAACAGCGCCTGCTGGAAAACAAGGTGGCTTATCTGCCGCCGCCCGCGCCGCATCCCGTGGTGGAAGAGGAGGAGGGCTACACTGGCGCCCAGGCGCAAGGCATGGACGCACCGACCTCGGTAATCACCATCCATCGCAAGGCGCAGCAGCAGAAGGCCGGCACGCCACATTGATCGCTCATCGGTCCGGTTTTTGCCGGTCTGAAAGCTGGTCTGAAACGTCCCTGCCGGATCGAAAGTCCGGCAGGGATTTTTTGTTTTCAGCGACTGCCCCCGGCGTGGGCGGTTGCTGTCCGCATGCCTCGGCCGACTGCTAAAATCGCCACTTTCATCTGTTTCGTTGAACTCACCCGCACGCCATGAACAGCGCCGAAATCCGCCAGAAATTCCTCGACTTCTTCGCCTCGAAGGGGCACACCGTCGTCGCTTCCAGTTCGCTGGTGCCGGGCAACGACCCGACGCTGCTGTTCACCAACTCGGGCATGGTGCAGTTCAAGGACGTATTCACCGGCAAGGACAAGCGCCCCTACACGCGGGCGACCTCGTCGCAGCGCAGCCTGCGCGCCGGCGGCAAGCACAACGATCTGGAAAACGTCGGCTACACGGCGCGGCATCACACTTTCTTCGAGATGCTGGGCAACTTCAGCTTCGGCGATTATTTCAAGCGCGATGCGATCCACTACGCCTGGGAACTGCTCACCCAGGTCTATCGACTGCCGACGGAAAAGCTGTGGGTGACGGTGTATGCCGAGGACGACGAAGCCTACGACATCTGGGCCAGGGAAGTCGGCGTGCCGGTCGAGCGCATCGTGCGCATCGGCGACAACAAGGGCGCCAGATACGCGTCCGACAACTTCTGGCAGATGGCCGACACCGGCCCCTGCGGGCCATGCAGCGAGATTTTCTACGACCATGGCGCGGAGATTCCCGGCGGGCCGCCGGGCTCCCCCGACGAGGATGGGGACCGCTACATCGAAATCTGGAATCTCGTCTTCATGCAGTTCAACCGCGACGAGGCCGGTGTGCTGCATCCGCTGCCCAAGCCCAGCGTCGATACCGGCATGGGCCTGGAACGTATCGCCGCCGTGCTGCAGCACGTGCATAGCAATTACGAGATCGACCTGTTCCAGCAACTCATCAAGGCCGCGGCGCGCGAGACGCATTGCCGGGATCTGGCCAATAACTCGCTGAAGGTGATCGCCGACCACATCCGCGCCTGCGCGTTCATGGTGCTCGACGGCATCATCCCCGGCGCCGACGGCCGTGGCTACGTTCTGCGCCGCATCATCCGCCGCGCCATCCGCCACGGCTACAAGCTCGGCCAGAAGCAGCCGTTCTTCCACAAGCTCGTCGATGACCTGTGCAAGGCCATGGGCGAGGCCTATCCCGATCTCGCCGAACAACATGCGCGCATCACCGCCGTGCTGCGCCAGGAAGAGGAACGCTTCGGCGAAACCATCGAGCACGGCATGGAAATCCTCGAAGCCGCCCTCACCGTCGAGCCCGGGTTGAAGACGCTCGACGGTGAGACCGCGTTCAAGCTCTACGATACGCACGGCTTTCCGCTCGACCTGACCGCCGACATCTGCCGCGAACGCGGGATGAGCATCGACGAGGCCGGTTTCAATGCCGCGATGGAGCGCCAGCGCGAGATGGCGCGCGCCGCGTCGAGCTTCAAGATGAAGGGCAGCGTCGAGTACGACGGCAAGAGCACCGACTTCAAGGGCTACGAGTCGCTCGAAGAAGAGGCCACGGTGCTCGCGCTTTACCGCGACAGCCAGCGCGTCAACCAATTCAACGCCGGCGATGAGGGCATCGTCGTGCTCGATGCGACGCCGTTCTACGCCGAGTCCGGCGGCCAGGTCGGCGACTGCGGCGAACTGGTGCGCGGGGCGGTGTGCACGACATTGTTCGAGGTGCGCGACACGCAGAAGATCCAGGCCGACGTGTTCGGCCACCAGGGCACCTTGAAGGCCGGCACGCTGGCCGTCGGCGAAAAGGTCACGGCGCGCGTGAACACCGCGGCGCGCATGCGCGCCCAGTGGAACCACTCGGCCACCCACCTGCTGCACGCCGCGTTGCGCGAAGTGCTCGGCAAGCACGTGCAGCAGAAGGGCTCGCTGGTCGATGCCCAGCGCACGCGCTTCGATTTCTCCCACCCGCAGCAGATGACGGCGCAGGAAATCGCCAGGGTCGAAGCGCTGGTGAACCGTGAAATCCGCCGCAACGTCGAAGTCAGCGCGCGACACATGGGTTATGACGACGCGATTGCCTCGGGCGCCATGGCGCTGTTCGGCGAGAAGTACGGCGACGAAGTCCGGGTCATCGGCATGGGCGAGTTTTCCACCGAGCTGTGCGGCGGCACCCACGTGCGCCGCACCGGCGACATCGGCTTGTTCAAGATCATCAGCGAGGGCGGCGTGGCCGCCGGCATCCGCCGCGTCGAGGCAGTGACCGGCGAGGGCGCGCTCGAATACATCCAGCAGCTCGACGGCCAGCTCGCCGACATTGCCGCTCAGGTCAAGGCGCCGGCGCAGGAAGCCGCCGCGCGCATCGCCAGCCTGCTCGAAGGCACGCGCGCGCTGGAAAAGGAACTCGCGCGCCTCAAGTCGAAACTGGCCGCGACGCAGGGTGATGATCTCGCCGGCCAGGCCATCGAACTCAAAGGCAGCAAGGTGCTCGCCGCCACGCTCGAAGGCGCCGATGCCAAGGCGCTGCGCGAAACGCTGGATCAGCTCAGGAACAAACTGGGCAGTGCCGCCATCGTCCTCGGCAGCGTGGCCGATGGCAAGGTCACGCTGATTGCCGGCGTGACCAATGATCTTCACGCCAAACTCAAGGCGGGCGAACTCGTCAATGCCGTTGCCCAGCAGGTCGGCGGCAAGGGCGGCGGCCGTGCCGACATGGCGCAGGCCGGCGGAACGCAGCCGGAAAATCTCGGCGCCGCGCTGGCCTCGGTCAAGGGCTGGGTCGAACAGCGACTTTAAGACGGAGACATGACATGACCGTAGCCACTCATACCGCTTCCCGCCCCTGCCGCCTCGCCGACGTGCCGCATTGGGATGGCGAGGCCGATGCGCTGATCGTCGGCTATGGCATTGCCGGCGCCTGCGCGGCGCTGGAAGCGGCCGAGGCGGGTGCCTCATGCCTGATCTTCGAACTGGCTTCGGGCGCGGGCGGCAGCACGGCCATGTCCGGTGGCGAGTTCTACTTCGGCGGCAACGGTGGCACGCCGGTACAGCGCGATCATGGCTTTGCCGATGCCACGGAGGATTTCCTCAATTACATGATGATGGCCGGCGGCCCCGGCGCCGATGCGGAGCGCGTGCGCCTGTTTGCCGAAAATGCGCTGGCGCATTACGAATGGCTGCAGGCGCAGGGCGTGCCGTTCAAGGGCACTTACCATCCGGCGCGCACGGTCGAGCCGTTTACCGATGACACCCTGGTCTGGAGCGGCAGCGAAGCCGCCTGGCCGTTCAGTGAGCGGGCCAGACCCGCGCCGCGCGGTCATGCCGTGCAACAGGAGGGCATGGGGGCCGGCAGGGTACTGATGGAAAAACTCGTCGCAGCGGTTACGGTGCGGCGCAATATCGAGGCGCAGTTCGATACCCGCGCCCTGGCGCTGATTGCCGATGCCGACAATCACGTACATGGCCTGGTCGTGCGCAGCGACGGCAGCGAGCGCTACTACCGCGCGCGCAAGGGTGTCGTGCTCTGCGCCGGCGGCTTCGTCAGCAATGCGGAGATGCTGCGGCGCTATGCGCCGGATGCCTTGCGCATCGGTTTCCATGTGAGCGGCGGCAATGACAACGGCTCGGGCATCCGCATGGGCATGTCGGTGGGCGGCGCGGCGATCCACATGGATCAGTTTTTCTCGACCCGCCCGTTCATCCCGCCGGAATGCCTGATCAAGGGCATCTTCGTCAATGAGCGCGGCCAGCGCTTCATCAACGAGGACGCCTATCACGGCCGCATCGGCCAGTACATCATGCGCCAGCCGAGCGGCAACGCCTGGCTGCTCGTCGACAACAGCATTTTCGAACGGCCCAAACTGTTTCCCAACATCGAGGTTGCGGCCGTCGGTGAGCACTGGGCGGAGATCGAGCACGAGCTGGGCATGCCGGCCGGCGAGTTGGTTCACACCGTGGAAACCTACAATCGCCACGCCGCCGCAGGCAGCGATCCGATTTTCCGCAAACATGCGGATTGGCTGCAGCCGTTGACCGAAGGCCCCTTTGCCGCCATGAGCTTCGGCGATTCCGCCTGGCCTGCCGCCGGCTTTACGCTGGGGGGACTGGCGACATTACCCACCGGCCAGGTCATCGATCCGGAAGGTGCGGTGATTCCCGGTCTCTATGCGGCGGGGCGCACCGCCTGCGGCCTGCCGCGCTGGGGCGAGGGCTACAGCTCGGGCATGTCGCTCAGCGATGCCAGCTATTTCGGTCGCCTTGCGGGCAGGCATCTGGCCGCTGCCTGAAGCGAACCGCTACTGCTGCGGGCTGCTCAGCTGCAGTCCCGCCACGCCACGCCGATTGTTCATTTCGCAAGTCTCGCCGGTCGCGGCGCGTCGGCCTTTGCGCGTGTCGGCAGGACCGGGGCGGCGGGGTTGCTGGCGAGATGGCAGATCTCGCGCATCTGCGCGCGCAGCCAGAGGTTGGCCGGGTCGTGCTCGAAGCGTTCATGCCAGATCATGGCAATGGTGAAGCCGGGCAGCGCGACGGGCGGTTCGTGCAGACTGATCGGCAGCAGTTTCTGCCAGGCCTGCACGCAGCGGCGCGGGGCGGTCAGCACCAGGTCGGAATTGGTCAGCAGCACCGGCGCCGAACTGAGATTGGGCGTGGACAGGGCGATGCGGCGCTGCTTGCCGAGCCTGGCCAGCGTCTTGTCGATCAGGTCGCGCTGGCCGCCGCGCGGGGCGATGCGCAGATGCGACTGGGCGAGGTAGGTGTCGAGGTCCAGGTGGCGGCCGATGCGCGGGTGCTGCGCGCGCGTGGCGCAGCAGAAGTCTTCCTCGAACAGGGTTTCCTGCTGAATGCCGACGGCATGTTTGACGGGATGGCAGAAGACCAGCTCGATGCTGCCGCTCTCCAGCGGGACGATGGAGTTCTCCGGGTCGAAGTGGCTGATCTTGACGTCGACGTGCGGCGCCTGTTCGGCCAGACGCGCCATCAACTGCGGCATCAGCGTCCAGTCGCCGTAGTCGTTGGTGGCGATGTGAAAACAGTGGCGCGAGGTGGCCGGGACGAACTCGACGTCGCACTGGATGGCATGCTGCAACTCGAGCAGTGCACGGCGTAAAGGCGCGGCCAGCGCCTCGGCGCGCGGCGTCTTGACCATGCGCCCCTTGCCCTTGACCAGCAGCGGATCGTCGAAGTGCTCGCGCAGGCGCTGCAGCGTGTGGCTCATCGCCGACTGGGTGAGGCACATCTTCGCCGCGGCGGCGCTGACCTCTTCCATGGTCAGCAGCACGTCGAGCGCGACCAGCAGGTTGAGGTCGAGTTTTCGAAGATTAATTTCGCGCATACTGGTGTGCAGCATCTTCATTAGCCAGGCGGCGGTTCGGCTTCATACAATGGCCGGCTGAAATATCCATCACATACAGAGGAGCAAGCATGAATTTCATGACCTTCGTCGGCGTCGTGCTGGTGGCGATCTTCGGCGCATCGGTGTGGAACCACCACCAGGTTACGGGTAACTTCAGCGTCGTCTATTTGCTGGTGATGTTCTTCCTGTCGCTGAACATGATCATCTGCCTGTGGGAGATGTGTCTGTTTGCGCGCATCGACCTCATCGCGCAGAAGAACGAAGCATACCGGAAGCGCTTTCCCAACGACAAGAACCAGCCGGTGCTGGATTTCGTCACCTCAAAAGTGACTCTGTCCAACGTGCTTTCGCCGGATTACTGGTGCGATGTCTGGGCGACCTACTCGCTGTTCGACGGTTCCTACGCCGATAAGCGCACGCTGGGCTTCAACCTCGACGTCGGCAACGGCTTCTGGACGCTGATTCCCTGCCTGATTCTGCACTTCGGCTTCACCTACCATTTCCTTCCGGCCAATGTCATCGGCATCGTCGCGCTGTGTTTCTTCTATCAGGTGACCTACTGTACCGGCCTGTATTGGTTCGCCTTCTTCAACGTGGGACGCCAGCATCAGAACAGCTCCGCCGAAAACCTGATCTACATCTGGGGCACCAACTGCCCGTGGTTCATCTTCGGCCTCATCGGCCTGTATGCCTCGGTGCGCCTGGTTCTCGAGAACAGCTGGGCGGTGTTCGGCAACTGAGGAGGCGATTGCTTGTCATTACCGCGAAAGCGGGAATCCAATGTGTCGATGGATCCCCGCTTTCGCGGGGATGACGGCAGTTACGTACAGCAACATCGTTGATGTGCCCGTAAATGAAAAGCAAGGTACAGACATGACCAGTTCCTCCGTTTCTCCGGCCATGCGCCGCTTCAACATGGTGGCTTTCGTCATCATGCTCGGCGCGTTGCCGATGTGGGTCTGGTATTGCCAGATATCGGTGATTCATTTCAATGGTGCGATGACACTGCCGGACGCCGCCTTCTGGTCGCACATCGCGCCGCCGACCTGGGAGGCGCTGGGCTTCTACGCCGGCTGGCTGGTGCTGCAAGCGTCGCTGTACCATTTCCTGCCGGGCAAGCTGGAACAGGGCCAACCGCTCGAAGACGGCTCGCGGCTGGTGTACACGCTGAACGGCCTGCGTTCCTTCCTCATCACCATCGTCCTGTGGACGGGGTTGCATTACACCGGGCTGCTGCCGGGCGACTATATCTACCGCCATTTGCCTGAGCTGTTGAGCACCGCCAACGTCGTCGTCTTCGCCTTGTGTTTCTATGTCTATTTTCTCGGGCGCCGCCAGGCGACGGCGGAGGAGCGCAAGCTCAACGCGCTGGAAGCATTTTTTCTGGGCGCCGCCCGCAACCCGCGCAACGGGCGCTTCGACTGGAAGTTCTTCTGCGAGTCGCGTCCCGGGCTGAGCTTCTTCGTGGTGATCGCGTTGTCCTGCGCCATGCATCAGTACCAGAACTTCGGCACGGTCACCAATGCAATGTTGTTGTCATGCTTCCTGATCGCCCTGTACATCACCGACTACTACATCTTCGAGGATGCCATCCTGACGACCTGGGACATCGTGCATGAGCCTTTCGGCTGGATGCTGTGCTGGGGCAGCCTGATCTACGTGCCGTTCTTCTACAACCTGTCCGCCGTCTGGCTGGCCAGGAATCCCTATGTGCTGCCGTGGTGGGGCGTCGCCGGCATCCTGGCGACCGGATTGACGGGCTATCTCATCTTCCGCCAGTGCAACATCCAGAAGCATCGTTTCCGCCAGAATCCGCACACGAAGATCTGGGGCCGCGCGCCGGAATACATCCAGACCAGGCGCGGCAGCAAGCTGCTGACCAGCGGCTGGTGGGGCGTGGCCAGCCACGCCAATTACCTGGGCGATCTGATGATTGCACTGTCGATGGGGCTTGTCGTCGGCACCAACACGATCTTCGGCTACGGCTATTTCCTGGCCTTCGTCATTCTGCTGGTGCATCGCGACTGGCGCGACGACCGTCACTGCGCGGCCAAGTACGGCGACGACTGGGTGGCCTACCGGAAAAAGGTACGCTGGCATATCCTGCCGGGTATCTATTGAATCTGGAATCGCGGGTATTCTGTGGCGAGCGGCGCGTGGCGCGCCATCGGCAGTTTTTCCATCCTCGCGCCTTCCGCCAGCCTTCAGCCAGCGCGGCAGGCCAAGCCATTCATCAATGACCAGGAGACATGTTCCATGAGCGACGTCGATTTCACCCAGGATTCCCCTTTTCCCGCGCAGCAGGCCAGTTTCAATTCGATGCGCAACGTCAAGGCGAGAAACCGCGCCGGCTGGCTGGGGCTGTTCGCCGACGATGCGATTCTGCAGGATCCGGTCGGCGTCTCCGCCTTCGATCCGACGGGCCAGGGCCACAAGGGCAAGGAGGCGATCGGCGCCTTCTGGGACAACGTGATCGCCCCGAATGGCGGCGAGATCCGCATACGCGAGTCCTACCCGGCCGGCGACGAGTGCGCCAACCTGCTGCGCATTACCAGGATCCTGCCCAACGGCAAGTCCTTCGAGGTGAATTTCATCGGCGTGTATCGCGTCGATGAAGCGGGCAAGATTCTTTCGCTGAAGGCCTACTGGCAGTTCGACAAGGCGATGGCGGATTTTGCCGCGGCGATGGCCGAGTGACCCAATTGCAACCGCGGCAAGCCTGCGAGGAGAGCGACATGCGCTTTACCTTGATGAGACCGGCATCGGCGGCCACGCCAAGCCAAGCCAGCCTGCAGCGCGCCGACGACTTCAAGCATCCGCCGCTTCGGCGGCGAGGTGATCGCCGAGATGTGAGTTTGAGGGGGCATCCAGCGCATCGGCAATATTGCTCTGCTTCGGCATGAGCGTCTACGGGAGAACCATGGTGGACAACAAAGCACTCGTGACCCGCTTCATCGAATATCTGAATCAAGGCGACATCGCCGGCTTCGTCGGCATGTACGACGACGAGGGATTCGTGTGGACCGCAGGAGGGACGCTGATTTCCGGCAAGTTCACGAAGGCGCAGATCGCCGCGTCGGCCGGCGCCATCCTTGAGGCTTTTCCGCAGGGGATCAAATTCACCATCCACGGCATGGTGGCGGAAGGCAACAAGGTCGCCGTCGAGGCCGAGAGCGAAGGTTTGCACGCATCGGGCAGGCGCTACGGCAATCTGTACCACTTCCTGTTCGAATTCCGCAACGGCAAGCTGCTGTCGCTCAAGGAATACATGGACACCGAGCGCGTGACCGACGTGCTGTGCGGCGGTCAGCGTCCGTGATGCGCGCGAGCGGCAAATGAAGATCCTCGTCGTCGGCGGAAGCAGCCTCACCGGCGCGCACGCCGCCTTGCACCTGAGCAGCCTGGGCCATGAGGTCACGCTGGCGGCGCGCGCGCGGCCTGGGGTGGCTTGTCTGCAAGGCTTTCCCTTTGTTTCCATCGATTACCAGGATTACCAGGCGGCGGATTTTCAGTTGGAGCGTCTGCGCGGCTATGAGGGCATGCTGTTCGCCGCCGGCGCGGATCCGCGCAGACTGCCTGACGGCGAGTCGGAGGAAAGCTTCTATACGCGTGCCAACATCGAGGCCATTCCGCGCTTCTTCGCGCGGGCGCGGGACGCCGGCGTGCGCCGCGCGGTGCTGATCGGCAGCTACTATCCGCAGGTGGTGCCCGAGAAGATCGTCACGAGCATCTATGTGCGCTCGCGTCATCTATCCGACGCAGGTGCCCGCGCCTTGAACGACGAACGCTTCACCGTCTGCAGCCTGAATGCGCCGTTCATCGTCGGGCACGTGCCCGGGCTGGTGGTGCCGCATCTGCGCGCCCTGGTCCAATACGCCGCCGGCCGCCTGCCCGGCATGCCGCTGGTGGCCCCGGCGGGCGGCGTCAATCACATTTCGTCGCTGTCGCTGTCGGAGGCCATTGCTTCTGCGTTCGAACGCGGCGAGGGCGGCCGCGCCTATCTGGTCGGCGACGAGAATCTGAGCTGGAAAGCGTACCTGGAAATGTTCTGCGCCGCCGTAGGCAATCCGCAGACGCTGGCCGTCAGTGGCGAAGCGCACCCGATGTTTCCGGATTCCATCCTGTTTGCCGGGCGCAATGCCGTGATCGCCTATGAGCCGGACATGGCGCCGCTGCGCTACCGTCGCCAGCACATTCGGGAAACCATCGTCGAGGTGGCGAGCGCCTATCTTTGATCGAAGGAACGATGAACGATGCGCCGGCGCTTCGACGGAAGCGTGCCGCTCGACCCGGTTCGAGCGGGGACAGGAGCCCCCATTCGTTCTGTGATTTTCAAAGATGCCGGATGAGCAGCGCCGGCCCGTCGATGCGCGGCATCAGCATGCCGAGCCCGAGCGCGGGCAGCGCCGCGTGCAGGCGCTCCGGTCGTGCCGTGGCGTGCAGGCGGATGCGGCCGCTGCCGTGGGCGGCAGTGCCGGCGCGGCGCACGACTTCGCGCGCCACGGCGTCGGCTACCTCGACGAGTTCGGCGCGGCCGGCCACCAGGGGCCGCAGCAGGTCGGCCAGAAATGCATAGTGGGTACAGCCGAGAACGAGGCGGTCGGCGCCGGCGTCGAGCAGCGGCGCGATCCGGGCGGCGACCTCGGCGGCAAATTCGGGACCGTCGAGTTGCAGCATTTCGACGCGCGTCGCCCAGCCGGGGCAAGGCTCGACCTGCACGAAGACGCCAGCGCCGGTGGCATGCGTGTCGATCAGGTGTTTGAGCCGGGCGCTGCTGGCGGTCGATTCGGTGGCCAGCACGGCGATGCGGCGGCTCCGCGACGTGACGGCGGCAGGCTTCACGCCGGGTTCGATGCCGACGACCGCGATGCCCGGCTGGTCGTCGCGCAGCGCCTGCACGGCGGCGGCGGTGGCGGTATTGCAGGCGGCGACGAGCGTGGTGCAGCCGGCCGCGACGAGATGTCGGCCGATGGCCAGCACGCGGCCGCGAATGAAGTCGTCGGTCTTGTCGCCGTAGGGTACATGCGCCGTGTCGGCCAGGTAGACGAGATCGGCCCGCGGCAGCACGCGGGCGATTGCCGCCAGCACCGATAGGCCGCCGAGGCCGGAGTCGAAGGCTCCGATCACGCCAGTCCTCGCGTGCGCTGGGCAGGCATCAAGCCTTGACGACCGGAATCTTGCCGATGCGGGCCTGCCACTCGGCCGGGCCGGTGTTGTGCACCGAAACGCCCTGGGCATCGACGGCAACGGTGACCGGCATGTCCTTGACCTCGAATTCGTAGATCGCTTCCATGCCCAGATCCTCGAAGCCGACGACCCTGGCTGCCTTGATCGCCTTGGCCACCAGATAGGCGGCGCCGCCGACGGCCATGAGATACGCCGACTGGTGTTTCCTGATCGCCTCGATGGCCACCGGGCCGCGCTCGGCCTTGCCGATCATGGCGATCAGGCCGGTCTGCGCCAGCATCATTTCGGTGAATTTGTCCATGCGCGTGGCGGTGGTCGGGCCGGCCGGGCCGACGGCTTCGTCGCGCACCGGATCGACCGGGCCGACGTAGTAGATGACGCGATTGGTGAAGTCGACGGGCAGCTTCTCGCCCTTGGCCAGCATGTCCTGGATGCGCTTGTGCGCGGCGTCGCGGCCGGTCAGCAGCTTGCCATTCAGCAGCAGCACGTCGCCCGGCTGCCAGGAGGCGACCTCCTCCTTGCTCAGTGTGTCGAGATCGACGCGCTTGCCCTTGCTGCTGTCATAGGTCAGGCGCGGCCAGTCGTCGAGGTTGGGCGGATCGAGGCGAGCCGGGCCGGAACCGTCGAGATGAAAGTGGGCGTGGCGCGTTGCCGCGCAGTTGGGGATCATCGCCACCGGCAGGCTGGCGGCGTGGGTCGGATAGTCGAGGATCTTCACGTCCAACACGGTGGTCAGGCCGCCGAGACCCTGCGCGCCGATGCCCAGCGCATTGACTTTTTCCATCAGCTCCAGGCGCAGCTCCTCGACGCGGCTGAGCGTCTCGCCGCGCGCCGCCTTTTCTTGCAGTTCATGGATGTCCACCGGCGCCATCAGCGACTCCTTGGCCAGCAGCATGGCCTTTTCCGGCGTGCCGCCGATGCCGATGCCGAGGATGCCCGGCGGGCACCAGCCCGCGCCCATGGTCGGCACGGTCTTCAGCACCCAGTCGACGATGGAGTCGGAGGGATTGAGGGCGTAGAACTTCGACTTGTTCTCCGAGCCGCCGCCCTTGGCCGCGCAAATCACCTCGACGTGGTCGGCATGTTCACCGCCGACGATTTCGTAATGCACGACGGCCGGCGTGTTGTCCCTGGTGTTCCTGCGCGCGCCGGCCGGGTCGGCCAGCACCGAGGCGCGCAGCTTGTTGTCCGGGTTCAGGTAGGCGCGGCGCACGCCTTCGTTGACCATTTCCTGCACCGACAGCGTGGCATCCCACTTGACGTTCATGCCGACCTTGAGGAAGACCACGGCAATCCCGGTGTCCTGGCAGATCGGGCGATGACCTTCGGCGCACATGCGCGAATTGATGAGGATCTGGGCAATCGCATCCTTCGCCGCCGGACTCTGCTCGCGCTCGTAGGCCGCTCCCAGCGCCTTGATGTAATCGGCGGGATGGTAGTAGCTGATGTACTGGAAGCCATCGGCGATGCTCTGGATGAAGTCTTCCTGGCGGATGGTGGTCATGGCAATATCCTTGCGGTTTTATGTGATGGATCGCGGTGAATTTGCGGTCGGCGCCCGGTGGTACCGGTGCTGCCAAAGCCGGCGATTTTAACATCTGCCCCGTCGTCGCCGCTCGCTGCGAGGCTGCCGCGGATCGGCGCGGCGGAAGGAAAGCGCCGGCCTGGCTGCGCTGTTATAGACTGGGCGCCGTGAGGCGGAGGCCCAGACCAGCCCGGCCCGGGTTTGCCGATTCAATCATTCGATCCAGTCACACCAGTACAGTAACGATTGCGGAGGAGCGAGATCATGACGAGCATACAGTCCGTGCTGCAGGAAACCCGTATTTTTCCTCCGCCGGCCGAGGTCGTTGCGCGGGCCACGGTTTCCGGCATGGCGGCCTACGAGGCGCTGTGCCGGGAGGCCGAGGCGGATTACGAGGGTTTCTGGGCGCGTCTGGCGCGCGAACATTTGAGCTGGAAGCGGCCGTTCGATGAAGTTCTCGACGAGTCGCGCGTGCCGTTTTACAAATGGTTTGCCGACGGCGATCTGAATGTCTCCTACAACTGCCTGGATCGCAATGTCGAAGCCGGGCTGGGCGAGAAAACCGCCATCATCTTCGAGGCCGACGACGGCAAGGTGACGAAAGTCACCTACCGGGAGCTGCTGGCGCGGACCATCGCCTTTGCCAATGCGCTGAAATCGCAGGGCATCGCGAAGGGCGACCGGGTGGTGATCTACATGCCGATGTCGATCGAGGGCGTGGTCGCCATGCAGGCCTGCGCGCGCATCGGCGCCATCCATTCGGTGGTGTTCGGCGGTTTCTCGGCGAAGAGTCTGCAGGAGCGCATCCAGGATGCCGGCGCCGTGGCGGTCATCACCGCCGACGAGCAGTGCCGCGGCGGCAAGACCATGCCGCTCAAGCCGGCGGTCGATGAAGGCATCGCCATGGGCGGCTGCGAGTCGATCAGGTGCGTCATCGTTTACCGGCGCACCGGCGGGCCGTGCCGGATGCTGGCCGGGCGCGATCTCTGGTGGCATGAGCTGATCGCCAATCAGCCGGAAACCTGCGAGCCGGAATGGGTCGAGGCCGAGCATCCGCTGTTCCTGCTGTATACCTCCGGGTCGACGGGCAAGCCCAAGGGCGTGCAGCATTCCTCGGCGGGTTACCTGCTGCATGCGGTGATCACCATGAAATGGGTCTTCGACATCCGGCCGGAGGATGTCTTCTGGTGTACCGCCGACATCGGCTGGGTGACCGGCCATACCTATATCGCCTATGGGCCGCTGGCCTGCGGCGCGACGGAAATCATTTTCGAGGGCATTCCGACCTGGCCGGATGCCGGGCGCTTCTGGAAGCTGATCCAGGATCACAAAGTCAGCATTTTCTACACCGCACCGACGGCGATCCGCTCGCTGATCAAGGCCGGCCCGGAACTGCCGCGCCAGTACGATCTATCCTCCCTGCGCATCCTCGGTTCGGTGGGCGAGCCGATCAATCCGGAAGCCTGGATGTGGTACTACACCGAGGTGGGCGGGAGCCGCTGCCCCGTGCTGGATACCTTCTGGCAGACCGAAACCGGCGGCCACATGATCGCTCCGCTGCCAGGCGCAACACCGCTGGTGCCTGGTTCATGCACCCTGCCTTTGCCCGGCATCCAGGCGGCGGTGGTCGATGAGAACGGCAACGAACTGCCCTGGGGCGAGGGCGGCAGCCTGGTCGTGAAGAAACCTTGGCCGGGTATGCTGCGCACCATCTGGGGCGATCCGGAGCGCTTCGTCAAATCCTATTATCCGATCGAATTCGGTGGCAGGCTGTACCTCGCCGGCGACGGCGCGGTGCGCGATGCGAAGACCGGCTACTTCACCATCATGGGGCGCATCGACGACGTGCTGAACGTCTCCGGTCATCGCATGGGCACCATGGAAATCGAGTCCGCCCTGGTGGCCAATCCCCTGGTCGCCGAGGCCGCCGTGGTTGGCCGGCCGGATGACCTCACCGGCGAAGCGATCTGCGCTTTCGTGGTGCTGAAAGGCGAACGTCCGCAAGGCGCAGCGGCCGAGCAGATGGCAACGCAACTGCGCGAGTGGGTCGGCAAGGAAATCGGCCCCATCGCCAAGCCGCGCGACATCCGCTTCGGCGACAACCTGCCCAAGACCCGCTCCGGCAAGATCATGCGCCGCCTGCTGCGCCAACTGGCCAGGGGTGAGGATGTCGCCCAGGATGTCTCGACCCTGGAGAACCCGGCGATACTGGAGCAGTTGAAGGCGGGGGTGTGAGGGCGGCGTGATGTTGGCATCGCTGCCGAAATGGCGCGGCAAGTGGCGGTACGGACGAATGCCGTCATCGTGGTGGTGGAAAACGGCCAGTTGATTCGCGGCCAGTTGATCCGGATTACCGGCCGAGGTTCTTGCGCAACAGAAAAAACCTTCGCGCCAAGGATGATGCCTGGTTGGGAAGGATGTTTGCAGCGCTACCCTATCGTTTCTATTGTTCCGTCCCCGCCGTAGCCGTTTCCGCCAGCCAGCCGCCGCCCAGGGCGCGGAACAGGCTGACTTCGGCAAGCTGACGCTGGCCCTGCACGGCGATGAGTTCCGCCTGGTTGGCGTAGTCGTTGCGCTGGGCGTCGAGGTAGCGTAGGTGGTCGTCCACGCCGGCGCGGTAGCGCGCTTCGGCCAGGTGCAGGCGCTGCTGGCCGGCATCGAGGCGGGCGCGCAGCGCGGTTTCCTCTCTTTGCAGGGTGGCGTTGGCGACGAGGGCGTCATTCACTTCGCGGAAAGCCGTCTGGATGGTCTTTTCGTAGTCGGCGATGGCGATGTCCTTGCGCACCTTGGCCAGATCCAGGTTGGCCTGATTGCGGCCGCCGGCGAAGATCGGCAGGCGCAGTTGCGGCATGAAGTTCCAGGTGCGCTGGCCGTGGTCGAACAGGCCGGACAGGTCACTGCTGGCCGTGCCGAACAGGCCGGTCAGGCTGATGCTGGGGAAGAAGGCGGCGCGTGCCGCGCCGATGCTGGCGTTGCGGGCACGCAACTGGTGCTCGGCGGCGCGGATGTCGGGGCGTTGTTCGAGCAGACGGGAGGGCAGGCCGGGGGCGATGGTGGCGAGCAGCGTGGCGTTGGGTGGCGCGGCTGGCGGCAGTGAAAGCGTATCGCTGCCCAGTAGCAGGCGCAGGGCGTTTTCGATCTGGGCGAGTTCGCGTTGGGCGCGTTCGGCTTCGACCTGGGCTTGTTCCGCCAGGCCGCGCGCTTCCTGAAAATCGAGGGCGCTGGACAGGCCGGCCTGCTGGCGGCGTTTGATCAGTTCCAGGCTGCGTGCCCGCGTCAGACGGGTTTGCTCGGCAAGCTGCTGGCGCTGCCAGGCGGTGTTGCGCAGGATCCAGCCGCGCATGACCTCGCTGATCAGGCTGATGCGGGCGGCCTGGGCATTTTCCTCGGTGGCAAAGAATTCTTCCTCGGCGGCGGTCGACAGGTTGCGCACGCGGCCGAACAGATCCAGCTCGAAAGCCGTCAGACCCAGGCCAACTTGATACGTGGACTGCACGCCGGTCGTGCCGCTGGCATTCAAGTCGGCCGGCAGGCGCTGGCGCTGGCCGCTGGCTTCGAGATCCAGGCTGGGCAAGCGGTCGGCGCGCTGGATGCCGTAGAGGGCGCGGCTGGCATCCACTTGCAGCAGGGCGCTGCGCAGTTCGCGATTGTTGGCCAGCGCCTGGCGGATGAGCTGGCGCAGGCCGTCGTCGCGGACGAAGTCCTGCCAGTCCATGGTTTGCGTGCCGTTTCCTTCTTCAGTGTCTGCGGCGCTTGTTTGAGCCGTGGACCACTGAGCGGGAATCGGTGCGTCGGGCGTCCGATACGCCGGCGCCAGCGAGCAAGCGGCAAGGCCGAGTCCGGACAACAGGATGGCGGTGCGGGTGATGCGGAGGTTGGCGTGCATGTCAGGCTCCCGTGGCCGTTTCTCGATGGCTCTGGGCAGCGTCTTGCCGCGGCTCGCGCCTCAGCAGTTTGAGCACCCAGACGTAGAAGATGGGGATGAAGATCACCCCCAGCAGGGTGGCCGACAGCATGCCGCCGATCACGCCGGTGCCGATGGCGCGCTGGCTGGCCGCGCCCGCGCCGCTGGCGATGACCAGCGGCACGACGCCGAGGATGAAGGCCAGCGAGGTCATGATGATCGGGCGGAAACGCAGGCGGGCGGCCATCACGGCGGCTTCGCGCAGGCTGTGGCCGGATTCATGCAGGCTCTTGGCGAATTCGACGATGAGGATGGCATTCTTGGTGGCCAGGCCGATGATGGTGATCAGCCCCACCTTGAAATACACGTCGTTGGCCAGGCCCAGGCTGCTGGTGGCGAGCACCGAACCGAGCGCGCCGATGGGCACGATGAGCATCACCGACAGCGGCATCGCCCAGCTCTCATACAGCGCTACCAGCAGCAGGAACACTACCAGGATGGCCAGCGTGAACAGCAGCGGTGCCTGGGCACCGGCGAAGCGCTCCTGATAGGACAGACCGGTCCATTCATAGCCGATGCCACGCGGCAGACGGACGAGGATTTTTTCCAGTTCGGCCATGGCTTCGCCCGAGCTGTAGCCGGGCTTGGCATCGCCGGAAATCTTCACCGCCGGATAGCCGTTGTAGCGGTTCAGTTGCACCGGGCCGACTTCCCAGTGCGTGGTGGCAAAGGCCGACAGCGGCACCTGCTCGCCACGCGCATTCGGAATGTACAGTTGGAGGAGGCTTTCCGGCGTCATGCGCTCCTGCACGTCGGCCTGCACCACCACGCGCTGCAGGCGGCCGGCATTGGCGAAGTCATTGATGGTGGCCGAGCCATAGGCGCTGGCAATGGCCGTGCTGATGGCGGAAAAATCCACGCCCATGGCGCGGGCCTGATCGCGGTCGATGTCCAGACGCAACTGCGGCGCGTCTTCCAGCCCTTCCATCATGGCGTAGAGAATGGCCGGGCTGGCGTAGGCTTCACCCAGCAACTGATCGCGCGCGGCGATCAGCGCGGCATGGCCCAGGCCGCCGCGATCCTGCAGGCGCAGGGAAAAGCCGCTGGCCGTGCCCATGCCGTCGATGGGCGGCGGATTGACGGCCATTACCGCCGCTTCGGTGAAACCGGCAAAGCGCGCATTGAACGCCGCCACTTCATCGGCGACCGTCGGGCCGTCGCCGCGCCGGCTCCAGTCGATCAGCGAAGGAAAGCCCAGCGCCGCATTCTCGCCGCTGCCGGCAAAGCTGAAGCCGAGGATCATCACCACCGCATCGGTGGCCGGACGCGAGCGGATGTGCTCTTCGAGCTGCTTCACCACTTTCTCGGTACGCGCATAGGTGGCGCCGGGCGGCAACTGGGCATTCACCAGGTAGTAGCCCTGATCTTCGGCCGGCACGAAGGACTCGGGCAGCCGCACGTACAGCCAGCCCAGGCCGATGACGATGGCCAGATAGATCAGCATGTAGCGGCCGGTGGCGCGCACCAGGCGCTGGGTGAGGGAAGCGTAGCCCGTCGTCAGCCGGGTGAAGCGGCGGTTGAAGCTGCCGAAGAAGCCGCGCTTTTCCGTTTTGTCGTGCGCGGCGATGGGGCGCAGCAGGGTGGCGCACAAGGCCGGCGTCAGGGAGAGCGCAAGAAAGCCGGAGAACAGGATGGAAACCGCCAGCGACAGCGAGAACTGGCGATAGATCACGCCGACCGAGCCATCCATGAAGGCCAGCGGCAGGAACACGGCGGCGAGCACGGCGGTGATGCCGACGATGGCGCCGGAGACCTGCTGCATGGCCTTGATCGTCGCCGGCACGGGCGCCAGACCTTCCTCGGCCATGATGCGCTCGACGTTTTCCACCACCACGATGGCATCGTCGACGAGGATGCCGATGGCCAGCACCATGCCGAACATGGTCATCATGTTCACCGAGAAGCCCAGCATCTGCATCACCGCCAGGGTGCCGAGCAGGCAGATCGGCACGACGATGGTCGGGATCAGGGTATAGCGCAGGCTTTGCAGGAACAGGTAAATCACCAGGAACACCAGCAGGATGGCCTCGGCCAGGGTCTGCAGCACCTTGCCGATGGCCACATCGACGAAGCGCGAGGTGTCGTAGGGGATGGCATATTCGATGTCTTCCGGAAAGCCCGCCGAGAGTTCTTCCAGGCGTTTGCTGACCGCCCGCGCCGTTTCCAGGGCGTTCGCGCCGGGACTGAGGAGCACGGCCGAGGCGATGCCGTTCCTGGCATTCACCCGCGAATCGAAAAGATAGCTCTGGCGGCCGATTTCCATGCGCGCCACATCGCCCAGGGTGACTTGCGAGCCATCCGCATTCGCCCGCAGCACGATGCCGGCAAACTCGCGCGCGTCGTCGAGCGTGCCCTTGACGGCGATGGTCGCGGTGAGTTCCTGCTCGGCGCTGCCCGGGCGGGCGCCGAAGCTGCCCGCCGGCACCTGGATGTTCTGCGCGGCGATGGCGGCATTCACGTCGGCCACCGACAGACCATAGCCGAGCAGCTTCTGCGGATCGATCCACACCCGCATCGCCGATTCGGTGGCGAAGAACTGCAGCTTGCCGACCCCGGGCAGACGGCGGATTTCGTTGTTCACATGGCGCACGGCGTAATCGGCCAGGGCAATCTGATCCTGGTTTTTCGCGCCGTCCTTGTAGCTCAGGGCGATGATCATCAGAAAGCCGGTATTCGCCTGTTCGACCTGCAGGCCCTGCTGCACGACGGCCGCCGGCAGGCGGGCTTCGGCTTTTTTGATGCGGTTCTGCACATCGACCTGGGCCAGATCCGCATTGGTGCCGGGCTGGAAAGTGACGGTGATTTCGCCAAAGCCGGTGGAGTTCGAGGAAGAGTCGTAATAGAGCAGGTTCTTGGCGCCGTTCAATTCTTCCTCGATGACGCTGATCACCGATTCGCTGACCAGGGTGGCCGACGCGCCGGGATAGGTGGCATGGATGTTGATCTGCGGCGGCGCCACCGTCGGGTATTGCGCCACCGGCAGGCTGGGGATGGCCAGCAGGCCGGCCAGGGCGATGAAAATGGCCACGACCCAGGCAAAGTTGGGGCGATGGATGAAGAACTTCGACATGAACGTCTCCTGGCGGCGGGGCGTGGCTCGGTGCGTGCAGGCGGCAATGAGGCTATTGGACAGGCGCAGCCGCATCAATCCCATCGGCCGCGCCATCCGTGCGGGCGATCGCGACGGGCGCGCCGGGCGGCAAGGACGTGGCGGCATTGACGATCACCCGTTCTCCCGGCTGCAGTCCCGCCGCGATGATCCAGTCGCCGCCCTGCATGGCGACGGTCTGCACCGCGCGCGCTTCGACCTTGTTTTCCGCATCCACCAGCATGACCTGGGCCGTGCCGTCGGGCAGATGGCTGACGGCGCGTTGCGGCAGCCGATAGGCCTGCGCGAAGCTCAGGCCGGGGACGTGCACGCGCACGTACATGCCGGGCAGCAGCAGGCCGTCGGGATTGGGAAATTCGCCGCGCAGCAGGATCTGGCCGGTACTGCGCTCGACGCTGACGTCGCTGAACAGCAGACGCCCCTGGCGCGGCTGCGCCACGCCGGCGATGCTGATCGCCAGCGGCAGCGCCGGGCTTGGGCTTGCAGCGCGATCCGTTTGTTTGAGCTGCTGCTGCAACTGCAGGGCGGCCGCCAGCGGCTGCTGGAAATCGGCATACACGGGATCGAGCTGCTGGATGATGGCCAACGGGGTGGCTTCATCCTGGCCGACCAAAGCGCCTTCGCTCACCAGGGCGCGGCCGATGCGGCCGCTGATCGGTGCCTTGACCTGGGCGTAATCCAGATTCAGGCGCGCCGTGGCGACTTCGGCTTGCGCCATGCGGCGGGCGGCTTCGGCGGATTTCAGGCTGGCCTGGGCGGCGTCGAATTCCTGGCGGCTGACGGCTTCGATATCGACCAGTTCGGTGTAGCGCTTCAGACGCGCCTGGGCATCGAAGATGTCGGCTTCGGCACGCGCCAGGCTGCCTTCGGCATGCGCCAGCGCCGCGCGCAAAGGGGCGGGATCGATCTGGAACAGCAGTTGGCCGGCCTTGACCAGGCTGCCTTCCTTGAAATGTCGCTGCAGGACGATGCCGGCCACCCGCGCTCGCACCTCGGCGCTGCGCACGGCTTCGATGCGGCCGGGCAGCTCGCTGCTCACGGTATGCGCTGCCGCCTGCGCGGTGATCACATCGACCGGGGCGGGCGGTGGCGTTCCGGCGGCCTGTTCCCCGCCCGACTGGCCGCAGGCGCCCACGCTCAGCAAGGCGGTCGTCAGCAGCGCGCCCAGGCTCATGCGGGTGCTGCGGCGTGTATTTCGTATCGTGTCCATACGCGATATTCCGGGTCGGTTACATGCACAGGCATGCGATTTCGCATGATGCATCAGAATACCTAATGAGTCAATAAAGTTTCATGAGTAACTTTGTTGCTCTCATGGGTATAGGATTTTTCCTGTAATCTGCTTGTGATTGATTCCAATCAACTGAATTGCAATCAAATGACGCATAATTGGTTCATATTGAACAAGTCGCTGATAGGAGGCTGGACATGGGCTCGTCTGCATTTGCGCCGAACTCGAACTTCACGCGATCCACGGACTCCGCTTCCGTGCCTGCACCCGAGGTTGTCGTGAGCGAGGAGGAAAATCGTCTGCTGGCCGCGCTGGCGTTGGCGATGGTCGAGCATCCCCGCGCCACCTTGCAGGAACTGGCGCGGGCCGTGGGCTTGAGCAAGGCCACGCTCTACCGCTTTTGCCGGACCCGCGAGCAATTGGTCGAACGCCTGCTGAATCACAGCGTGGCGCGCGTCACGGCAGCCATCGAAGCGGCGCGTCTGGGCGAGGATGCGCCGCTCGATGCCTTGCATCGGCTGACCGTGCATACGCTGGAGCAGCGTGAATTCGGCGCTTTCCTGATGATGTATTACTGGCAGGACGGCGCGACCGAGATGGGCGCCGAAACCGGCTGGGAATCGCAGCTCGATGCCTTTTTTCTGCGCGGGCAACAGGCGGGCGCATTCCGCATCGATGTCGCCACGCCTGCGCTCACCGAACTGTGGATGGCCATTTTCTCCGGCCTGGTCGATGCCGAGCGGCGCGGCCGCATCGCCCGCGCCAGCCTGCCGGGATTGATCGAGCAGTCCTTCCTGCAGGGAAGCGCGGCCTGAAGTAAATTTTTCGCTTGCCGGCGATAGTCGTTTGCGGCTCCCTTAGAATACGCGGCGGCAATCGTTTCGATCGTTGCAATCGTTCCAGTCGTCGCTTGCTCCACAATCAACGCCAACCTGCAAGAAAAGCGCTGCTTCACATGGCTGAAATCGAGAACAATCTGGATACCGACGAAATCGAGTCGCATCTTCACGAGATCGAGGCCTTGCTCGAAAGGGAAAAGAGCCTCAACGAAACTCGTCAGGACCGGCCGCGTCACGAGCTGCTCGACAACATCGGCTACGAGGAGGCCCTGGTCGCGCTCGAACGCAAGCTGGCGGCGCTGGGCGCGACCGAGCTGGTTTCCATCCTGGAAGTGCTGGCGGAAGAGGATCGGCGCATCGTCTGGGGAGCGCTGGAGGCCGGCCGGCGGGAGGAGGTTTCCCGCAACCTGTCGGCAACCACCCGTGCCGGCCTGAGCGGCCGGCAGGGCGGCGCGAATCTGCGCAAAATGCTGAATGCCTTCGAACTGCAGGGCGGGCGTCTGCGGCAGATTCCGATGGATAGCCGGGAGGAGCTGGCCCAGGCCAATCCCATCTGGATCGATCTGGTAGCGCCGAGCGAGGAAGTGCGCCAGTTGATCGAGGAAGTCTTCGATCTGAGTTTGCCGATACCCGAAGAGCATACCGATCTGGAGGTTTCGGCGCGGTTTTACGTCGAGGAAGACGGCTCGATCTATCTGCACTCCAACTTCCTGCTCGACAAGATCAACGAGTCGCGCAACGTGCCGGTGGCCTTCATTCTGCATCGCAACATCCTGTTTTCCGTGCGCAACGAAGAGCTGCCGGTGTTCCGTCTGCAGCGTTTGCGGGTGCGGACGCAGATCGGCATCGTCAGCGATTGCCTGGACGTGCTGCTGGGCCTGTATTCGGCCGATGTGGAATATTCCGCCGATGCCCTGGAGGATATCTATGCCGCGCTCGAGGCCGTCAGCGCCCAGGTGTTGAGCCGGCAGATGACGGACAGCGAGGCGGCCAAGGTGCTGGCGGTGATCGCCAGCGAGGAGGATCTGAACGGCTGCATCCGCCGCAATGCGCTGGATACGCGGCGGGCGGTGTCCTTCCTGATGCGCGGCCGTTTTCTTTCGGCCAGCCAGATCAACGACAGCCAGCAGCTTTTGCGCGACATCGAGTCGCTGGATGGCCACACCTCCTTCCTCTTCGAGAAAATCAACTTCCTGATGAATGCCACGGTCGGCTTCATCAACATCAACCAGAACAAGGTGATCCGCATCTTTTCGGTCGCTTCGGTGGCGATGCTGCCGCCGACCCTGATCGCCAGCGTGTATGGCATGAACTTCAAATACATGCCCGAGCTCGATTGGTCGTTGGGCTATCCTTTTGCCATCAGCCTGATGATGCTTTCGGTGGTGCTGCCGTTCTGGTGGTTCCGGCGCAAGGGTTGGCTATAGGCTGACGTGCGCTTCGTGCGCATCTCATGCGCCCGGCGCCTTGCCGGGCCGGTTTCGGGCGGCGTTCTCAGGCGGCCTCGAAGTGCTCCAGCAGCAGTTGCACGCTGGCGACGCCGTTGTACTCATTGACATCCAGCCGATAGGCCGCGCGGATGCGCGAGGGCGCGGCGGCGGCGAAGTTGAACTGAATGGCATCGAAGCGCACGCCGTTTTTCGACAGCGTCAGCTTGAGGTGCCGCTCCTTGAGGATGCGCTGGTTCTCGACCTGGAATTCATCGGCAAACAGGGGTTGCGGAAAACCCTGGCCCCAGATTTGCGCCCGCAGCAGGCGTGCCGATGCCAGCGACATGTTGGCGGTTTCCAGCGCGCCGTCGCTTTCCAGCGTGCGCGTCAGATCAGCCGGCGCGAGCAGTTGCCGGCAAACCGCCTCGAATGCCTGCTCGAACCGCGGCAAATCCGCCTCGCGCACGGTGACGCCGGCCGCGGCCGCATGGCCGCCGAAACGCAGCAGCAGGTCGGGGTGCTGCTTGGCGACCAGATCCAGCGCATCGCGCAGATGCAGGCCGGGGATGGAGCGGCCGGAGCCTTTCAGCTCGCCCTCGTTGCCACGGGCGAGCACGAAGACGGGACGGTGCAGCCGCTCCTTGATGCGTGAAGCCAGGATGCCGATGACGCCCTGGTGCCAGTCCGGATCGAACAGCGTGATGCTGGCGCGTTCTTCGGCCTGGTCATCTTCAGCGGCCGCCAGTTCTTCGAGACGCAGCAGTGCCTCGTCCTGCATGCCGGCTTCGATGCTGCGCCGTTCCTGGTTGAGGGCGTTGAGTTCCTGGGCGATGTTGAGGGCGCGCGCGCCATCGTCGCTGCTCAGGCATTCGATGCCCAGCGCCATGTCGGCCAGCCGTCCGGCGGCGTTGAGGCGCGGGCCCAGGCCGAAGCCCAGATCGAAGGTGCTGGCACTTTCCGGCCGGCGGCCGGCGGCGCGAAACAATGCCGCGACCCCCGGCTGCATCTTGCCGGCCCGCATGCGCGCCAGTCCCTGGGCGACGAGAATGCGATTGTTGTGGTCGAGCGGCACGACATCGGCCACCGTGCCGAGGGCGACCAGATCGAGCAGGCCGGCGAGATTCGGCTCGGGCTGCGAGTCGAAGGCGCCGCGTTTGCGCAGCTCGCTGCGCAGCGCCAGCATGACGTAGAACATCACGCCGCAGCCGGCCAGCGCCTTGCTCGGGAAACCGCAGCCCGGCTGGTTCGGATTGACGATGACATCGGCCTCGGGCAGGGTCTGGCCGGGCAGGTGGTGGTCGGTGATCAGGGTGCGCATGCCCAGGCGCCGGGCTTCGGCCACGCCGGCAATGCTGGCGATGCCGTTGTCGACGGTGATCAGGAGATCGGGCTGCCGCCCGGCGGCAAGCTGCACGATTTCCGGCGTGAGACCGTAGCCGTATTCGAAACGGTTGGGCACCAGGTAATCGACCCGGGCGCCGAAACTGCGCAGCGCGCGCAAGCCGATGGCGCAGGCGGTGGCGCCATCGCAATCGTAGTCGGCGACGATCAGCATGCGCTGCCCGGCGGCGATGGCATCGGCCAGCAGCGTGGCGGCGGCTTCGGCGCCCCGCAGCCGGCTGGGCGGCAGCAGGGCGGCGAGCTGGGTGTCCAGTTCTTCATGCCGGGTGATGCCGCGCGCGGCATACAGCCGTGCCAGCAGCGCCGGTACGCCTTGCTGTTCGAGCAGCAGGCTGGCTTTGAGCGGGACGCGGCGGGTGGTGATGCGGGTCATGAGGCGTTTTCCGGTTGATGTTTCAGCAGGGCTGGACCAGCCGGTGCGGGGGCAGCGGCCGGCGCCAGAATTGCCAGCGGCTGTGGTGGGTCAGCCGGATGTCGAGCCGCGCCTCGTCGCCGAGGGCGCTGATCCGCAGCTGCTGCAGGCGGCCGTCGGCCACGGCTTGCTGCAGCGGTTGCAGCCAGTCGCGTTCCAGCGTCTGCAGGGTGTCGCGCCATTGCAGCATGTCGTATCGGCGTGCCGCGGCGTGCAGATGATCGAGCAGCAGGAGATGCTTGCCGCCATTGCCGGTTGCGAGCAACGCCGCCGGCGAGGTGGGCAGGTTTGCCTGATGCGGAATTCCACCCCAGCGCGCCAAGCCCGCCAGCAGCGGGTGATCGCCATGGGCGGCAGTGCAGTCGAGCGCGGTGGGGTTGCTTGCCGGCAGCCGGCCCGCGCCCCACAGCCAGAGCGAGTTGAGCGGCGGCAGGTTGCGGGCGCTGCGTTGCGCGTTGCAGGGCAGGGCGTGCAGGAGCATTTGCACATGGTTGAGAAGCCGGCGCCAGGGGCCGGCCTCCGCGCCCTGCGGCTGCAGGGACTCGTAGCCGCTGGCGAGTGAGGGTGGCGTGGTGTCGATGGCAGGCAGCCGCGCCAGTTGCAGGTAGGCATGGCCGGCCGCGGCGGGATGGAATGCCCGTATGCCCAGCGTGTCGGCGTATTCGCATTCAGCCAGCAAGGGTTGCAGCGCCGCGGCAATGGCTTGCAACTCTTCGCTGCTGGCTGGCGCGGTGTTTTCACCCAGGGTCATGCGGCGTTTTTCGATGGACAGGTGCACCGGATCGGCGCAGATCCAGTAATGATCGGTATGCTGATCGGCGGCGTTCGCATCTGCATCTGCCGACTGCTCGCCCAGCCGGCGCAGGGCGGCATAGGGCGGCTGTTCGTCGTCGATGCCGAAGGCCTGGCAGAGCGCGGCTTCCGGTGCGCAGGGCGGCTGCCAGGCCAGATGGCCGCGGCCCAGCAGCCAGGCGAGGGCCGGCAGGTCCAGATCGAAAACCGCGTCGTGGAATATCTTGTCCGGCCAGAGCAGACCGGGCAAAACGAGGTGCAGCTGCATCCGGCCATGTTAACATACGCCGATCATGAAATACGAGTTCTGGATCGGTCTGCGCTATACGCGGGCGAAGAAGCGCAGGGGCGAGACGGGTATTCGCAGCGATGGCTTCATCTCCTTCATTTCCCTGATTTCCACGCTGGGCATTGGCCTGGGCGTGGCGGCCCTGATCGTCGTGCTGTCGGTGATGAACGGCTTCCAGAAGGAGCTGCGTACGCGCATCCTGGGCGTGGCTTCGCACATCCAGGTGACGGGTTCGCCGCGTAGTGGCGGCGAAATCGAGGATTGGCAGCGCGTATTGCGGGAGGCCGCGCGCCACCCCCTGGTTCGCGAGGCCGCGCCCTTCGTCCAGGAGCAGGGCATGCTTTCCTTCGACCAGGAAGTGCGCGGCGTCATGGTGCGCGGCGTGCTGCCGGATGCCGAGGAGCGGGTGGCCGATTTTGAAAAACACATGAAGGCCGGACGTCTGGCGGCCTTGCAGCCCGGCCGCTTCGGCATCGTGCTCGGCGCGGAGCTGGCCTATGCCCTGCATGCCCAGGTCGGCGACAAGATCACGCTGATCGCGCCGCAGGGCATGGTGACGGCGGCGGCGGTACTGCCGCGTCTCAAGCAGTTCACCGTGGTCGGCATTTTTGAAGTCGGCATGTTCGAGTTCGATTCCGGTCTGGCGCTGATCCACATGCAGGATGCCCAGTTGCTGTATCGCCTGGGCGAGCGCGTCAGCGGCGTGCGGCTGAAGGTCGATGATCTGTTCACCGCGCCGCGCGTGGCGCGCGAACTGCTGGGGCTGGTCGATGCCGACGTGTTCGTGACCGATTGGACGCGCAGCCATGCCAATTTCTTCCGTGCCGTGGCAATCGAGAAGAACATGATGTTCCTGATCCTGCTGCTGATCGTTGCCGTCGCCGCCTTCAACATCGTGTCGGCGCTGGTCATGGCGGTGAATGACAAGCAGGCCGACATCGCCATCCTGCGCACGCTGGGTGCCGCGCCCGGCAGCATCATGCAGATTTTCATCGTCCAGGGGGCGTTGATCGGCGTGCTGGGCCTGCTGCTGGGGGTGGCCGGCGGCGTGGCGCTGGCCTTGAACATCGACGTCGTGGTGCCGGCCATCGAGCGCGTGCTCGGCACTCAGTTCCTCGCCAAGGATGTCTATTACATTTCCGAGCTGCCTTCCGATCTGCAATGGCGCGATGTGGGCATCATTTCCGGCGTCTCCTTCCTGCTGACCCTGCTGGCAACCCTGTATCCGAGCTGGCGTGCCGCCCGCATCAATCCGGCGGAGGCGCTGCGCTATGAGTGAGCAGATATTGCCGACGGCAGACGCGCAGGTGCCGGTGATTGCCTGCCGGGACCTGAAAAAATCCTTCCGCCAGGCTGGCAACGAAGTGCCGGTATTGAGCAGCGTCGATCTCAGCGTCGAATGCGGGGAATGCCTGGCCATCGTCGGCGCCAGCGGTTCGGGCAAGAGCACGCTGCTGCATCTGCTGGGCGGGCTGGACCAGCCGACGGCGGGCAGCGTGCGGGTGCTCGGCCGCGATCTGGCAACGCTGTCGGAAATGGAGCGCGGGCGTCTGCGCAATGCAAGCCTGGGTTTCGTGTATCAGTTCCATCATCTGCTGGCCGAATTCTCGGCGCTGGAAAATGTCGCCATGCCGCTGCTGATCCGGCGCATGGCGCGAGTCGAGGCGGAGGAGCGGGCGGCCGCCATGCTGAAGGACGTGGGTCTTGCGCATCGCCTGAGCCATCGTCCCGGCGAGCTTTCCGGCGGCGAGCGCCAGCGCGCGGCCATCGCCCGGGCATTGGTGACGCGGCCGGCCTGCGTGCTGGCCGACGAGCCCACCGGCAACCTCGACCGGCATACCGCCGAAGCCGTGTTCGAACTGATGCTCGATCTGAATGCCAGCCATGCCACCAGCTTCATCGTGGTGACCCACGATACGCAGCTTGCAGCGCGCAGCGGGCGAATCCTGCGGCTGGATGATGGGGTGCTGCGCGCGGTCTGAAGTGTGATCGGGTTGGCAGGCGTTACAAGAACCGGCCGCTGGCAATGCGAATGTAAGTTAGAGTGTCGGCTTTTTCTCAATTCTGGATCTGGTGAGATTCGCTGTCCGGTATCCGGCATGGGCAGAATCTCGTGGTGCCATCACCAGGTCCGCTCCAGGGAGCTTTCGATGGCAAGGTCGCCTTCTCCTGTCGCTGTGCTGATGAATCGTTTCATCGAGATGTTTTTCATGTCGCGGCTCTTTTATCCTGCAGCCGTGCTGATGAACCGCTTCAGGTATCCAGCCAAATTCACGCTGATCAACGCGTTTGTCGCGCTGGCGATCGGGCTGCTGCTCGGTTTCCTGGTCACCAACCTGCGCGGCACGATCGATCTTTCGCGCAAGGAACTGGCGGCCATCGAACTGCTGCAGCCGTTGGCGCACCAATTGCAATTGACCCAGCAGCATCGCGGCCTGTCGGCCGGGGTGCTGAACGGCAATGCGGCGATGCAGGACAAGCTCACGGCCAAACAGGCCGAGGTCGAGGCCGCCGTGGCGGCCGTGAGCCAGACCGAAGCGCGTTTGCGCCCGGTACTGGGCCTCGGCGACGAGTGGATGTCCATTCGGCAGGAGTGGGAGCGCTTGCGCACGGATGGCATGCGCCTGAGCTCGTCCGAGAATTTTGCGGCACACGGCGCGCTGATCGGGCATGCCCTGCGCTACCAGGCGACGGTGGCCGATGCGGGCGTGTTGACGGGCGACCCCGATATCGACACCTTCTACCTGATCGACAGCCTGGTGAGGCGTCTGCCGGAAATGCTCGAACGGCTCGGGCAGACGCGCGCCAAGGGCACGGGTACGCTGGCAAGAAAGGAAATGAGTGAGCAGGATCGCATCGAGTTCGCGGTGCATGTCAGCATGCTGCGGCGCGCGCTCGACAATCTCGACAGCAACTGCGCCAAGATCGGCAAGGCGGCGCCGCATCTGGCGGACAGGCTGGCGGCTTTCAAAAATGAACTCAGCCAGGCGACGAGCGAGATCATCGCCTTGGTCAATGACGACATCCTGACGGAGAGGTTCTCAACCACGCCGGAAGCCTATTCCGACAAGGCGACCGCGGCCATCGATCTCGGCTATGTGCAGTTGTTCGATACCCTGATGCCTGCGCTCGAAGCGCAGATTCAGGTGCGCATCGACCGTCTGCAGGTGCAACTGGCCTGGTTCGTCGCCATCGCCGCAAGCGTAATGCTGTGCCTGTTCTGGCTGCTGAGCGGTTTGTACTACGCCATCGTGTCGGCGGTCCGCTCCCTGTCGGCTGCCACCGGTGCAATGGCGGCTGGTGACATGACCGTCCGGGTCCGGCTCGACAGCCGCGATGAGCTGGTCGAAGTGGCCGACAGCGTGAACCAGATGGGCGCCAGTCTCAATGCGCTGCTGCTCAAGGTACAGGAGGCGGCAACGCAGGTGACGCAGGCCAGTACGGCGCTGGCCGGCTCGTCGCGGGCCGTTGCCCGGGGCTCGCGTGAACAGAGCGATGCGGCAATGAGCATGGCCGCGGCAATCGAGGAAATGACGGCGGGCATCAACACGATTGCCAAGCATGCCGGCACGGCCGAGAACTCCTCGATAGAGTCCGGCGAAATCTCGGTGGAAAGCGCGCGCATCGTCGAGGACACGGTGGGTGAAATGCAGCAGATCGCGACCACGGTGCGCCAGTCGGCCCAGATCATCGAGGAGTTGGGCCATGATACCGAGCACATTTCGATCATCGTCGGGGCGATCCGCGAGATTGCCGATCAAACCAATTTGCTGGCGCTCAATGCGGCCATCGAGGCGGCGCGTGCCGGTGAGCAGGGCCGCGGTTTTGCCGTGGTTGCCGATGAAGTACGCAAGCTGGCCGAGCGCACTTCACAGCAGACCGGGGAAATCGTCAGCATGATCACGGCCATTCAGGCGGGTACGGAGAATGCCGTGGCCAGCATGAAGGCCGGCGTCGAGCGTGTGGACGATGGCGTGGCGATGTCGCAGCAGGCCGGCGCCTCGATCACCCGGGTGCGCGAGGGCTCGGGGCAGGTGGTCATGCTGGTCAACGAGATTTCCGTTGCCTTGCGCGAGCAATCGATTGCCAGCACCGAAATGGCAAAAAACGTGGAACACATTGCCCAGATGAGCGAGTCCAACAGCGCGGCCGTTGACTCGGTCGCGCAAACCGCAAGCGCGCTGGAAAAGATGGCGGCGGAACTGCAGGACGACGTCGGCCGTTTCCGGCTGGGCTAGGGTAGTGCTGCATTCTTGACGAGACATAAATATCCGGATTCGTCATTCCCGCGCAGGCGGAAGTCCAGCGGCATGGATTGCCCGACGAAGAGCGCATCGTCGTCATTCCCGCGTAGGCGGGAATCCAATACGTACCTGGGTCCCCGCTTTCGCGGGGACGACAGATCACCAGGCTGTGCGGCCAGGCGGCGCAACAAAGCAGTAAGGTAGGGCAAGGATTGGTGGGGTTTTGCCTCGCGCCGTGATTCGGCGCCGTAACGACAAATCTGATCTAATGTCGTTATGCGTTTGTCAATTCTGTGCTTTGCTGCCGGCATCGTCCTGCTGCAGTTTCAGCCGCTGCTGCCCTTGCCGGTCGAACTGGGATGCCTTGCTGCGTCTGGCGTGCTGCTGTTGGCTTGCGCCGCGGCCTTGCCTCGGCGGCTGCGCTTGCTCGCGCCGCTGGGCGCTTTTCTGCTGGGGTTTTGCTGGGCCGGCGGCATGGCGCAGTGGCGCTTGTCCGATGCCCTGGCGGCGGTGGACGAGGGGCGTGACATACAACTGGTCGGCATCGTGCATGCCTTGCCGCAGCCATTCGAGCGTGGCGTGCGCTTCAGGTTGCTCGTCGAGTCGGTCGAAAGTGACGCAACCTTGGTGCCAAGGCAGCTTTCCCTGTCCTGGTACCAAGGCTGGCAACGCGGGACGGCAGCGTCGGGTGTGCCGCAATTGCATGCCGGGGAGCGCTGGCGCCTGACCGTGCGTCTGAAGCGGCCGCACGGCAACGTCAATCCGCAGGGTTTCGATTACGAGGCCTGGCTGCTGCAAGAGGGCGTGCGTGCCACGGGCTATGTGCGGCAGGTCTCGGACAACCAGCGTCTGGCAGATTTTGTGGCAACGCCGCGCACGCTTGTCGAACGCGTGCGTGAACGGATACGCGAGCGTTTCGAGCAGCGCCTGCACGACCGGCCGTATGGCGGCATCCTGACGGCGCTGGTGATCGGTGACCAGCGCGCCATCGAGAACGCGCAGTGGGACTGGTTTCGCCGCACCGGGATCACCCACCTGGTCAGCATTTCCGGGCTGCACGTGACCATGCTTGCCAGTCTGGCGTATGCCCTGGTGAGCTGGCTGTGGCGGCGGCAGCCGCGTCTGCTGTTGCGCCTGCCGGCACAGCGCGCCGCCGTGCTCGGCGGCTTTGCGGTGGCGTTGATTTACTGCCTGATCGCCGGTTTCCAGGTGCCGGCGCAGCGCACCCTGTACATGCTGTCGGTGATCGCCCTGGCGCTGTGGACGCAACGCACGACGGCCCCGAGCCGGGTGCTGTCGCTGGCGTTGCTGCTGGTGCTGCTGCTCGATCCCTGGGCCGTGCTGATGCCGGGCTTCTGGCTGTCCTTCGGCGCGGTCGGCGTGCTGTTCTACATCGGCAGCAACCGGCTGGCGAGCGGGCACTGGCTGGTGGCGTGGGGGCGCGCGCAGTGGGCCGTGACGCTGGCTTCGCTGCCGATGCTGCTGATGCTGTTCCAGCAATTCTCGGTGGTTTCCCCGCTGGCCAATGCAGTGGCGATTCCGCTGGTCAGCTTCGTCATTACGCCGCTGGCGCTGCTCGCCGCCGTGCCGTGGCTGGATTTTCTGCTGGAGCCGGCCTACCTGATCACGGAATGGCTGATGCGCTTGATCGGCTGGCTGGCGCATCTGCCCTGGGCTTCCTGGCAGCAGCATGCGCCGCGTCCCTGGAGCTGGCTGCTGGCCGTGGCCGGTTGTCTGTGGCTGCTGTTGCCGCGCGGCTTTCCGGCGCGCTGGCTGGGTTTGCTCACCCTGTTGCCCTTGCTGCTGTTGACGCCGCCACGGCCGCCGCCGGGTGCCGCGCGTCTGGTGGTGCTGGATGTGGGGCAGGGGCTGGCCATCCATATCCAGACGGCCACGCATGATCTGCTCTATGACAGCGGGCCGGCCTACACGCCGGAAACCACGGCCGGCAACCGCGTCATCGCGCCGCATCTGCAGGCCGGCGGCGTGGGTTTGCTGCATGGCCTGATCGTCAGCCACCAGGATACCGACCATTCCGGTGGGGCGGCCGACATCCTGCGGACTGTGCCGGTGGCATGGCTGATGAGTTCGCTGGCGCCGGCCCACCCGCTGGCGGCGATGGCGGAAAAATCGTTACCTTGTCACGATGGGCTGGCGTGGGAATGGGATGGCGTGCGCTTTGCCATTCTGCATCCGCTGCCCGCGCAGCTTGCCAGGCCGCCGCGCAAGACGAACGAGTCGAGTTGCGTGCTGATGGTCGGCAATGCCATGGGACGGATACTGCTGACGGGCGACATCGAAGCCGCCAGCGAGCGTGAGCTGCTGCGCCGCGTCGGCGAGGGCTTGCAGGCGGATGTGCTGCTGGCGCCGCATCACGGCAGCCGGACATCATCGACTGCCGCATTCATCGATGCGGTTGGGGCTTCGACCGTGATCTTTCCGGTCGGCTACCGCAACCGCTTCAACCACCCGCATCCGGACATCGTCGAGCGTTACCGCGTGATGGATACGCGCCTGCGGCGGACGGATCTGGAAGGCGCGCTGAGCATCGACCTGCCGGCGGCGCCAGGCGTAAGCTCGTTGCGTGACGCAGTAGCATTGGCTGTGACGGGCGAGCGCGCAAGACAGCCGCGCTACTGGCATGGGCGCTGAGGCCCGGCGGCTGACGGTGGCGATTGTGATGGCGACTGTGGCTGCGTAACGCGCGGAGGACCGTGGCTCAGAGCCGCATTTGCCGGATCAGCGCTCGATGTGACGCAGTGACAGATCGATCGCCGCGACGTCCTTGGTCAGGGTGCCGATGGAGACGCGATGCACGCCGGTTTCGGCGATGGCGCGGACGCGGTCGATATTGACGCCGCCGGAGCATTCCAGCTCGGCGCGGCCGGCGTTGATGACCACGGCTTCGCGCATCTGCTCCAGCGTCATGTTGTCGAGCAGCAGCATCTTCGCGCCGCAGTCGAGCGCTTCGACGAGTTGCGCGATGGTTTCGACCTCGATCTGGATGAAGACATGGCCATTGGCGATCTTCCGCGCCTGGGTCAGGGCCTGGGCGATGCCGCCGGCGGCGATGATATGGTTTTCCTTGATCAGTATCCCGTCGTACAGGCCGAAGCGGTGATTCCAGCCGCCGCCGGTCCTGACGGCGTATTTCTGCGCCAGCCGCAGGCCGGGCAGGGTCTTGCGCGTATCCACGATCTTGCAGTCGGTACCGCTGACGATGTCGACGAAGCGCCGGGTCTTGGTGGCCGTGCCGGAAAGCAACTGGAGGAAGTTCAATGCCGTGCGCTCGGCCGTCAGCAGGGTGCGGGCTTCGGCGGCGATTTCGCAGATCGTCTGCCCGGCCGCGATGCGCTCGCCATCGCGGGCATGCCAGGTAATGCGCGAAGCCGGGTCGAGACGCTGGAAGCAGGCATCGAACCAGGCCGTGCCGCAGAGGATGGCATCTTCGCGGGTGATGACCAGACCATGGCTCGGCTGTCCGGCCGGGATCAGCAAGGCCGTCAGGTCGCCGCTGCCGATGTCCTCGGCAAGCGCGGCGAGGACGTTGCGTTCGATTTCGGCAGCGAGTCGGATTTCCATGGCGGCGTGAGTGATTTTTTAAACGGAAGGCGGAAATTCTAGCATCGAGGCCGCGGCGCCATGCGCGTTGGGCTGTGGCGATCAGGGCGATCGCGATTTGCTATCGTATTTGAGCTTGCTCCAAAAAATGTTTTTTTGGAGAGAGAAAGAAGGTGATGGAGAAGGGCGCAGGAGCGGGTTTGAAAGCCGCGCCTACCGGATTGGCAGCGGCCTGGGCGCGGCCTTTGAGGTTGCCGTTCCCATTCCTATTTCCGCTGCGGCAATCACCCAGCGATTCAGCAGGCTGCGGGACAGGGGGATCAGCTCGCTGGCGGTCAGACCGATGGGGCCGCTGCCGGCCGCCACGCAGGCATCGGCGGCGTTGCCGTGCAGATGGACGGCGGCGAGCAGCGCTTCGGCTGCCGGCCAGCCCTGGGCGATCAGGGCGATGAGCATGCCGCTGAGCACGTCGCCGCTGCCGGCCGAGGCCAGTCCGGGATTGCCGGCGGTGTTGATGTACCAGCGTCCGTCGGGCAGGGCGATGATGCTGCCGCAGCCTTTCAACACGATGGCGGCATTGCTGCGCCGGGCCAATGCTTGGGCGGCGGCCAGGCGGTCGGCCTGGATGCTGGCGATATCGGTTTGCAGCAGGCGGGCGGCTTCGGCAGGATGGGGCGTCAGCACCACGGGCGCGGCATGGCCCCGGCTTGCGAGTCTGTCCAGCAGATCAGGATGGGCGGCGCACAGATTCAGGGCATCGGCGTCGAGCAGCAGCGGCAGCTTGCCATCGACGGCGCGCGTCAGCAGCGCCAGCGCCTCGGCGGACTGGCCCAGGCCGGGGCCGATGGCCAGGCAGTCGGCCAGCCCGAAAATTTCTTCCGGCGCGCGCAGCATCAGCTCCGGCTGTTGCGGATCGACCGCGAGGCGTTCCAGCATGCCCAGATAGACGCGTCCGCCGCCCAGCGCCAGCGCGGCCCGGCCGGCCAGCAGCGCGGCACCCGCCATGCCGGCCGCGCCGCCCAGGATGCCGACGCTGCCATAGCTGCCTTTGTGGGAATTGCGCGGGCGCGGCCGCAATGCGCCGGCAAACAGTTCGCGGCTGACGGTGCGGCCGCACCCCGGCGCTGCGCAGGCGGCTATTTCGCTGCCGAGCTCCAGGTCATGCACGCTGATTTCGCCGCAGTGATCCGGGCCGTCGAGCGTCAGCAGCCCGGGTTTCAGGGCGATGAAGCTGAGGGTGTGGGTGGCGCGCACGGCCACGCCCAGCACGCGCCCGGTGGCGGCGTCGAGGCCACTGGGAATGTCGAGCGCGAGTATCGGGCAGTCGAATGCGTTGATGCGCCTCACGAGCGTGGCATGGGCATCCGTCAGTGGGCGCGTCAGGCCGATGCCGAACAATCCGTCGATGACCAGGGCGCAGGCAGCCTCATCCGTCGGCAGCGCATCCGCATCCAGTGTGGTGCCGCCAGCGGCGATCCACTGGTCGTGGGCCTTGCGCGCATCGCCGGGGAGTTGATCCGCGTGGCCGACGAAAATGACCCTGGGTGGAAAACCCGCCTGGCGCAGCAGGCGGGCGACGACGAAGGCATCGCCGCCGTTGTTGCCGGGGCCGGCGATGATCAGCGGCGCGAGCAGCCGGGGCCGATCGGCGAGGAGGCGCAGGGCGAGTTGGCTGGCCGCCTGCCCGGCGCGTTCCATCAGGGGAGGATCGGCCTGCCGCTGCCGTTGTTCGATGTCGCGCAGCGCCGCGGCGCAGAGTATGGGTTGCGACATGGCTTGCGGTTTTGGCAGCGGCATCGGACGGACTTTGATTTTGGAACTGGGGATCAGCGAATTTGCGCGGACGGCTTGCCTTGCGGCAGCGCCTACTTCTGCTGGTTTTTGATGTAGGTGCCCATGAGCACGGCCTGCGCCAGGATGTGGCCTTCCATGGCCGCTTCGAGCGCGGGCTTGGTGGGTTGGCCCAGATCGGGCAGCACGGTGTCGAGCGCATACAGCTTGTGGAAATAGCGGTGCGTGCCGATCGGCGGGCAGGGGCCGCCATAGCCGGTGCGCTGCCAGTCATTGATGCCTTCGCCGGTACCGGGCGGCAGACTGGCCGGGGCGATGCCTTCGGGCAGTTCGCTGACAGTGGCTGGAATGTTGTAGAGCAGCCAATGCACCCAGGTCATTTTCGGCGCCGCCGGATCGGGCGCGTCGGGATCATCCACGATCAGCACCAGCGAGCGGGTGCCGGCCGGCACGTCCGACCAGGCGAGTTGCGGGGAAACATCGTGTCCTTCGCAGGTGTGCGGGCGGGGAATGGTTTCGCCGTGAGCGAAGGCGTTCGAGATCAGTTTCATGGCGTGGAGTCCTCCTGAAAGATGCGCGGCTCGGATTCAAGGGCATGCAACGCAAGGGCAGGTTGAACGACGCGGATCGGCGGAATCGGCAGCCCGTTGCGGATGAATGCCGATTGTCGCACGCCAGCGGGTTCGTGAGCCATATCGTGCCGGTATTGCGTTCCTGTATCTGCGCTTCCGGTCGGCCATTCCTTGGGAGCATGGCGGTGCGGCAGTGCGCTGCCCTGGTGCAATCCGGCGCGAGTTCGCGGCCTCATGCACCGTTATGAGTCGGCGGTTCGTCGTTGCTCGCCATGTCGTCTGTTGTGAGTGCTTTATTTATCAGTAACTGATTGTTTTTAATGTATTCGTGTGTTGTGGCCTGTAATTTGCTTGAGTGTGTCCGTAGCTTTTCCCTTCAATTCCAGGAGTGACCGAAATGTCCCTGAAAACTCAGAATCTCATCAAGGAAAACCATGCGCGCTGGGTGGATCTGCGCTTTACCGATACGCTGGGCAAGGAACAGCATGTCACTTTCCCCGCCCACACCATGGGCGAGGACGCATTCGAAAATGGCAAGATGTTCGACGGCTCTTCCATCCACGGCTGGAAAGGCATCGAAGCCTCCGATATGGTGCTGATGCCGGACGACTCGACGGCGGTGGTGGATCCGTTTGCCGATGATCCGACGGTGATCGTGCGCTGCGACATCCTCGAACCGGCCACCATGCAAGGCTATGGCCGCGATCCGCGTTCGATTGCCCGACGTGCCGAGCTGTACCTGAAATCCACCGGCATTGCGGATACGGCCTACTTTGGCCCGGAACCGGAATTTTTCGTATTCGATTCGGTGCAGTGGAAAACCGAAATGCAGGGCGTGAGCTTTGCCATCCATTCGGAAGAAGGTGCCTGGACCACCAACGAGATTCAGGATGGGCGCAATTCCGGCCATCGTCCGCGGGTGAAGGGCGGCTACTTTCCGGTGCCGCCGGTCGATTCCCTGCACAACCTGCGCGCCGCCATGTGCGCGGCCATGGAGTCCATGGGCCTGAGCATCGAGGTGCATCATCACGAAGTGGCGACGGCCGGCCAGTGCGAAATCGGCGTGCCCTTCAATACCCTGGTGAACAAGGCCGATGAAGTGCAGATCCTGAAATATTGCGTGCATAACGTGGCGCACGCCCACGGCAAGACGGCGACCTTCATGGCCAAGCCGCTGGTGGGCGACAACGGCTCGGGCATGCACGTGCACCAGTCGCTGGCCAAGGATGGCCAGAACCTGTTTGCCGGCAACGGCTATGCCGGCCTGTCCGAACTGGCCCTGTATTACATCGGCGGCATCATCAAGCATGCGCGGGCGCTGAATGCCATCACCAATCCGGGAACGAACTCCTACAAGCGTCTGGTGCCGGGCTTCGAAGCGCCGGTGATGCTGGCTTATTCGGCCAGCAACCGTTCGGCTTCGATCCGCATCCCATGGGTCAGCAGCGCCAAGGCGCGCCGCATCGAGACTCGCTTCCCCGATCCGACGGCGAATCCCTATCTGACCTTTGCCGCGCTGCTGATGGCCGGTCTGGATGGCATACGCAACAAGACCCATCCCGGCGAGGCCATGGACAAGAATCTCTACGACCTGCCGCCTGAAGTGTCGGCCAACGTGCCGCGCGTGGCGCACAGTCTGGAGCAGGCGCTCGATGCCTTGCAGGCCGACAAGCAGTTTCTGCTGGAAGGCGGTGTGTTCAGCGAGGACATGCTGCAAGCCTATGTGGAAACCAAGCAGGCCGAAGTCACCCGCCTGCGCCAGGCAGTACACCCGGTCGAGTTCGACATGTACTATAGCCTTTGAAGGTCGCTTGTCCGGATGCGCCGCGTGCGGCGCGCTGCCTTGCCGCCCGTTGATGTCTTGCGGCGGGAATCCCGGCAGGTGATGCGTGCGGGCAGGCGCATGAGGATGCGCCGAATTCTGGGAGAAGGGTGATCGCCGTGAGCGTGGCACATTTGCAGCATGGCATCGCCGGCAGAGGTGAGGTCGGCAGCTTTTTGCTGGAATATCTGACGACGGCGGTCGTCCTGCTGGATGACCGCCTGCGCGTCTGCTACGCCAACCCCGCGGCCGAGCAATTGCTCGCCACCAGCGTGGTTCATCTGATCGGGCAGCCGATGGGGCCGTTCTTCGAGGCGGGAGACTGGGATCCCGCCGATCTGCGCGACGCCCAGGTGGGCCAGCATGCCTATACGCGGCGTGAAGCGCGCCTGTGCCCGCCGGGCAGCGATCACGTCGTCAGGGTGGATTACACCATCACGCCGCTGGGCGATGCCGGCAGGGTGAACTGCGCCACGCAGCTCCTGATGGAATTGCAGCCGCTGGATCGCCTGTTGCGCATCAGCCGCGAAGGCAGCCTGTTCGCCGCCAATCAGGCGACGCGCGCCCTGGTGCGCGGGGTGGCGCATGAAGTCAAGAATCCGCTCGGCGGCATCCGCGGCGCGGTGCAGTTGCTGGCGCGCGAGTTGAACGATCCCGGGCTGCAGGAATACATCGACGTCATCATCAGCGAGACCGATCGCTTGCGCAATCTGGTCGACCGGATGCTGGGGCCGCGCAAGCTTCCCGATTTCCGCCGCATCAATATTCACCAGGTGCTGGAGCGCGTGCGCATGATCCAGCAGGCCGAGCTGGGTGACGCCCTGGTGATCGAGCGCGATTACGATCCCAGTCTGCCCGAGTTGTGGGGCGATCTGGATCAACTGATCCAGGTCGTGCTCAACATTCTGCGCAATGCCGTCCAGTCGTTGATGGACCCGGCCGCGGCGGAGGCCCGCAGCGGCCAGGACAGGCCGCGCATCGTGATGCGCTCGCGCGTGCTGCGCCAATTGACCATCGGCGCGCAGTGCCATCGTCTGGTTTGCCTGGTCGAAGTGGAAGACAACGGGCCGGGGATCGGCGAGGAGCTGCGCGAGACCCTGTTCTACCCGATGGTGACGGGGCGCTCTCAGGGCACGGGCCTGGGGCTGCCCATCGCGCAGTCCATCATCCAGCAGCATGGCGGCCTGATCGAATGCGACAGCCGCCCTGGCCGTACGGTTTTCAGGATACTGATTCCTTTCGAACCCGCTGAGTCCATTGAGTCCGTTGCGTCCGCTGAATCCATTGAGTCCGCCAAACCCGTTGTGCTTGTTGAACCTGCCGCCGGAGCCTTGAAACATGCCGCAATCTGAGCGGGTCTGGGTCATCGATGATGACCGATCGATACGTTGGGTGCTGGAAAAGGCGCTGTCCCAGGCCGGCCTCGAAGTCACTGCCTTCGAGAATGCCGACGAGGCCTTGCGCCGCCTGCCGGCGGGGCAGCCGCAGGCGATCGTCAGCGACATCCGGATGCAGGGTAAAAGCGGGCTGGAATTGCTCGCCCATGTCCAGCAGGTCTGCGCGCACGTGCCGGTGATCATCATGACCGCCCATTCCGATCTCGACAGCGCGGTGAAGTCCTACAAGGGCGGCGCCTTCGAATATCTGCCGAAGCCCTTCGATCTGGATGAAGCCGTGACCCTGGTGCGGCGCGCCCTGGTGCATGCGCGCGAACATGCCGCGCTTGCCTCGGTTGCTGCGGCAGCCCCCGTTCCGCCCGTGCTCCAGAAAGGCGGGCTGATCGGCGAGGCCGCCTCCATGCAGGAGGTGTATCGTGCCATTGGCCGCCTGTCGCAGTCGCACATCACGGTGCTGATCAATGGCGAATCGGGTACCGGCAAGGAGCTGGTGGCGCAATCGCTGCACAACCATAGCCCGCGTGCCGACAAGCCCTTCGTCGCCTTGAACATGGCGGCGATTCCCCGGGAACTGATCGAGTCCGAGTTGTTCGGCTACGAAAAAGGCGCATTCACCGGCGCGCTCACGCGGCGGCAGGGGCGCTTCGAGCAGGCTGCCGGCGGCACGCTGTTCCTCGACGAAATCGGCGACATGCCGCTGGAAGCCCAGACCCGCTTGCTGAGGGTGTTGTCCGATGGCAGCTACTATCAGGTGGGCGGGCACAATCTGGTGCGGGCGAATGTGCGCATCATCGCGGCCACCCACCAGGACCTGGAAACTCTGGTGCGCCAGGGGCGTTTCCGCGAGGATCTGTTCCACCGCCTCAACGTGATTCGCATCCACTTGCCGAAACTGAGCGAGCGGCGCGAGGACATTCCCCGGCTGGCCGCGTATTTCCTGCAGAAGGCCGCCGCCGAACTGAACGTCGAAGCGCGCGTGCTGCTGCCCGAGACCGAGCGTTATCTCTGCCAACTGGAATGGCCCGGCAATGTCCGGCAACTGGAAAATACCTGTCGCTGCATCACGGTGATGGCGGCCGGCCGCGAAGTCATGATCGGCGATCTGCCGCCGGAACTGCTCGCCGCCAAACCGCCGGCAGCGCCTGCCCGCGACTGGGAAGCCGCGCTGTCCCAGTGGGCCGACCGGGAACTCGCCAAAGGCAGCCAGGATCTGCTGGCGCAGGCGCTGCCGGCATTCGAGCGCAACATGATACTCAGCGCCTTGCGCCATACCGCCGGGCGTCGCCGGGATGCCGCCGCCTTGCTGGGCTGGGGACGCAATACCCTGACGCGCAAGATGCGCGAGCTGGGCCTGGCCGATGGCCTGGCCGGCGAGGATCGAGACTAGGGCAGAGCGTCAGGAATCAGAGGCGCCGCGCAGGGTATGCACGAGATTGAGGCATGCGAGCACGGTTTTGGTGCGCGGTGCGCTTTGCGCGTGCATCCAGTCCGCTGAATGATTGCCTGATTCAGCGGTCGATTCACTTCCCTTGCCCGTTCTGGCAAGGCCTGCGGGCGATTTGCAATAGCTGGCACAGAGGTTGCATAGGCTCCCTGGCAAGGGGGCGGGCCGTGTGCGTGCTCCGGATTGCAGTTTCAGGCTAATCCCCTAATAAGAAAGATGTGGAGCACGTGCATGAACCCTGTGGCCAGAGCAAATCCGTTTCCAGAAATGGCGTCGCACCTGATGACCGCCACGCCCGAGGAAGTCCAGGCGGCCAGCGCCAGCGGCTTGTATACCCAGGCTGAACACGACGCCTGCGGCGTGGGTTTCGTCGCCCACATCAAGGGTCTCAAGTCGCACGACATCGTGGTGCAGGGCCTGAAGATCCTGGAAAACATCGACCATCGCGGCGCGGTCGGGGCGGATCCGCTGATGGGCGACGGCGCCGGTCTGCTGATCCAGATTCCGGATGCCTGCTATCGCGCCGAAATGGCTCGCCAGGGCATCGTCCTGCCGCCGCCCGGCGAATACGGCGTGGGCATGATCTTCCTGCCCAAGGAGGCGGCTTCGCGCCAGGCCTGCGTGCGCGAGCTGGAGCGTGCCGTGGAGGCCGAAGGCCAGGTGCTGCTGGGCTGGCGCGACGTGCCGGTCGATCACGAATTGCCGATGTCGCCCGCGGTGCGTGAGCGCGAGCCGGTGATCCGCCAGTTGTTCATCGGCCGCGGTCACGACATCCTCGTTCCCGATGCGCTGGAGCGCAAGCTCTACGTGATCCGCAAGACCGCCTCGCTGAAGATCACCCGCCTCAGGCTCACCCACGGCGCGGAATACTACGTGCCGAGCATGTCCTGCCGCACGGTGATCTACAAGGGCCTGCTGCTGGCCGACCAGGTGGGCAAGTACTATCTCGACCTGCAGGATGAGCGGGTGGTGTCGGCCCTGGCGCTGGTGCATCAGCGCTTTTCGACCAATACCTTTCCGTCCTGGCCGCTGGCCCATCCCTACCGCATGGTGGCGCACAACGGCGAGATCAACACGGTCAAGGGCAATTTCAACTGGATGCGCGCCCGCGAAGGCGTGATGAGCTCGCCCGTGCTGGCCGATGATCTGAAGAAGCTCTATCCGATCACCATGGAAGGGCAGTCGGATACGGCAACCTTCGACAACACCCTGGAATTGCTGGTGATGGCCGGCTATCCGCTGGCCCAGGCGGTGATGATGATGATCCCCGAAGCCTGGGAACAGCACGCGCTGATGGACGAGCGCCGGCGCGCCTTCTACGAATATCACGCGGCGATGCTGGAGCCCTGGGACGGCCCGGCGGCGATGGTGTTCACCGACGGCCGGCAGATCGGCGCCACGCTGGACCGTAACGGCCTGCGTCCGGCGCGCTACATCGTCACCGATGACGACCTGGTGGTGCTGGCCTCCGAAGCCGGCGTGCTGCCCATCCCGGAAAACCGCATCGTCAGGAAGTGGCGCCTGCAGCCGGGCAGGATGTTCCTCATCGATCTGGATCAAGGGCGCATCATCGAGGACGAGGAGCTGAAGAGTCAGTACGCCTCGGCCAAGCCTTACCGCCAGTGGATCGAGAACCTGCGCATCCGCCTGGACGGCATCGAGGCGCAGGCCGAGCCCATGAGCTTCCGCGAGTCGCTACTGGATCGCCAGCAGGCTTTCGGCTACAGCCAGGAAGACCTCAAGTTCCTGCTCGCGCCCATGGCCACGGGCGGCGAGGAGGGCATCGGTTCGATGGGCAACGATGCGCCGCTGGCCGTGCTCTCGGCGCGCAGCAAGCCGCTCTACAATTATTTCCGCCAGTTGTTCGCCCAGGTGACCAATCCGCCCATCGACCCGATCCGCGAAGCGGTGGTGATGTCGCTGGTCTCCTTCATCGGGCCGCGTCCGAACCTGCTCGACATCAACGCGGTGAATCCGCCGATGCGGCTGGAAGTGGCGCAGCCGGTGCTGGATTGCACCGACATGGCGCGGCTGCGTGGCATCGAGAAGCGCAGCGGCGGCAAGTTCCGTTCCTGCGAAATCGACATCACCTATCCGGCCGCCTGGGGCCGGGAAGGCATCGAGGCGCGCATTGCCTACCTGCGCTCCGAGGCGGAAGAGAGCATCCGCGCCGGCTGCAACATCCTGATCCTGACCGACCGGCGCATGGATCGCGATCAGGTCGCCATTCCGGCCTTGCTGGCGCTCTCGGCCATCCACCAGCATCTGGTGAAGATCGGCCTGCGCACGGCGGCCGGCCTGGTGGTGGAAACCGGCACGGCGCGCGAAGTGCATCATTTCGCCGTGCTGGCCGGTTATGGCGCCGAGGCGGTGCACCCCTGGCTGGCCATGGAAACGCTCGCCGATATGGCGCCGCAACTCGGCGTGACGGTCGATCAGGCCCGCTACAACTACGTCAAGGCGATCGGCAAGGGGCTGTCGAAAATCATGTCGAAGATGGGCATCAGCACCTACATGTCGTACTGCGGCGCGCAGATTTTCGAAGCCATCGGCCTCGAGCGGGAACTGGTGGATCAGTATTTCAGCGGCACGCCCAGCCAGGTCGGCGGCATCGGCATTTTCGAAGTGGCCGAGGAAGCCCTGCGCAATCATCGCGCGGCTTTCGGCAACGATCCGGTGCTGGCGCAGATGCTCGATGCCGGCGGCGAATATGCCTGGCGCACGCGCGGCGAGGAGCACATGTGGACGCCGGATGCCATCGCCAAGCTGCAGCACAGCACGCGCGCCAACCGTTACGAGAGCTTCGAGGAATACGCCCGCATCATCAACGATCAGTCGCGGCGGCACATGACCCTGCGCGGCCTGTTCGAGTTCCGCATCGATCCGGCGCGTTCGATCCCGCTGGAAGAGGTCGAGCCGGCCAGCGAGATCGTCAAGCGCTTTGCCAGCGGGGCGATGTCGCTGGGCTCGATCTCGACCGAAGCGCACACCAATCTGGCGATTGCCATGAACCGCATCGGCGGCAAGAGCAACACCGGCGAAGGTGGCGAGGATCCGGCGCGCTATCGCGAGGAACTCCAGGGCCGCAAGATCCAGGCGGGTACCCGGCTGCGCGAGGTGATCGGCGACGTGGTCGAGGTCGACTACAGCCTCGAGGAAGGCGATAGCCTGCGCTCGAAGATCAAGCAGGTGGCTTCGGGCCGTTTCGGCGTGACCACCGGTTATCTGATCTCGGCCGACCAGATCCAGATCAAGATGGCCCAGGGCGCCAAGCCCGGCGAAGGCGGCCAACTGCCCGGCGGCAAGGTGTCGGAATACATCGGCCGCCTGCGCCATTCCGTGCCCGGCGTGGGGCTGATCTCGCCACCGCCGCACCACGACATCTATTCGATCGAGGATCTGGCGCAGCTCATCCACGATCTGAAGAACGTCAACCCGCGCGCCGACGTGTCGGTCAAGCTGGTGTCGGAAGTCGGCGTCGGCACGGTGGCGGCGGGCGTGGCGAAAGCCAAGGCCGACCACATCGTCATTGCCGGCCATGACGGCGGCACCGGCGCCTCGCCCTGGTCGTCGATCAAGCATGCCGGCACGCCCTGGGAGCTGGGCCTGGCCGAAACCCAGCAGACGCTGGTGCTCAACCGCCTGCGCGGGCGGGTGCGCGTGCAGGCCGACGGGCAGATGAAAACCGGCCGCGACGTGGTGATCGCCGCGCTGCTGGGCGCCGACGAGTTCGGTTTCGCCACGGCGCCGCTGGTGGTGTCGGGCTGCATCATGATGCGCAAGTGTCATCTGAACACCTGTCCGGTCGGCGTGGCGACGCAGGACCCGGTGCTGCGGCGGAAGTTTTCCGGCAAGCCCGAAGACCTGGTGAATTTCTTTTTCTTCATCGCCGAGGAAGCCCGCCGCATCATGGCGCAACTGGGCATCCGCCGCTTCGACGAGCTGATCGGCCGCGCCGACCTGCTCGATACCCGGCCGGGCATAGACCACTGGAAAGCCAAGGGGCTGGACTTCAGCCGCGTCTTCGCGCTGCCGCCGGTGCCGGCCGAGGTGCCGCGCCTGCATGCCAGCACGCAGGATCACGGCCTCGGCCAGGCGCTGGACATGCGTTTGATCGCCAAGTCACGCACGACCCTGGAAGAAGGCAAGCCGCTGCACTTCAGCGAGCAGGTGCGCAATGTCCATCGCACGGTCGGCGCGATGCTGTCGGGCGAATTGATCCGGCGTCATCCCGACGGCCTGCCGGACGGCAGCCTGCAAATCGATTTCACCGGCACCGGCGGCCAGAGTTTCGGCGCCTTCCTGGCGCGGGGCATCACCTTCCGGTTGACCGGCGAAGCCAACGATTACACCGGCAAGGGGCTGTCCGGTGGGCGCATCGTCGTGCAGCCGAGCGCGGATTTTTCCGGCGAGGCGGATGCCAACATCATCGTCGGCAATACCGTGCTGTATGGCGCGACTTCCGGCGAGGCGTTTTTCCGCGGCGTGGCCGGCGAGCGTTTTGCCGTGCGCCTGTCGGGCGCGACGGCGGTGGTGGAAGGCACGGGCGATCACGGCTGCGAATACATGACCGGCGGCACGGTGGTGGTGCTGGGCAGGACCGGGCGCAATTTCGCCGCCGGCATGTCGGGCGGCGTGGCCTTCGTCCATGACGAGGATGGCGAGTTCGCGCGCCGCTGCAACATGGCGCAAGTGGCGTTGGAGCCGGTGCTCGCGCCTGAGGCGCAGGCGGCCGCGGGCATTCCGCTGCACGCCGGAGAAGCCGACGACGCCCTGCTCAGGCGCCTGCTGGAAACGCACCAGCGCTTGACGGGATCGCTGCGCGCCGGCGCGCTGCTCGCGGACTGGCCGCAAGCGCGGGCGAAATTCGTCAAGGTGTTTCCGCACGAGTATCGCCGCGCGTTGCTGGAGCTGCAGGCGGGTCGCGAGGCCGCCGCAACCGAACAACGGGCCTGCGCCTGAGAGGAATCTGCATCATGGGAAAAATCACCGGTTTTCTGGAATTCGCGCGCATCGAGGAAGGCTATGACGGCGTCGATGAGCGCCTGCGCCACTACAGGGAATTCGTCCGCGTCCTCATGCCCGAACAGGCACGCCAGCAGGGCGCGCGCTGCATGGACTGCGGCACGCCGTTCTGCAACAGCGGTTGTCCGGTCAACAACATCATTCCGGATTTCAACGATCTGGTGTATCGCGACGATTGGAAAAGCGCCATCGCCGTGCTGCATTCGACCAACAATTTTCCGGAATTCACCGGCCGCATCTGCCCGGCGCCCTGCGAGGCCGCCTGCACGCTGAACATCAACAGCCAGCCGGTGGGCATCAAGTCGATCGAGCATGCCATCATCGACCGCGCCTTCGCGGAGGGCTGGGTGCTGCCGCAGCCGGCCGCCGTGAGAACGGGCAGGAAAGTGGCCATCGTCGGCTCTGGCCCGGCGGGTCTGGCGGCCGCCCAGCAACTGGCGCGCGCCGGCCACGAGGTGACGCTGTTCGAGAAGAACGACCAGGTGGGCGGCCTGCTGCGCTTCGGCATTCCCGATTTCAAGCTCGACAAGTCGCACATCGACCGCCGCGTGGAACAGTTGCTGGCCGAAGGCGTGACGATCCGGACGAACACGCTCGTCGGCGAGCTGCCGGCGGACAGCAAGGTGACCAACTGGGCCACGGCGGCCATCGCGCCCGAGCAGCTCATGGAGGATTTCGATGCCGTGCTGCTGACCGGCGGCGCCGAGCAGTCGCGCGATCTGCCGGTGCCGGGGCGCGAGCTGGCGGGCGTGCATTTCGCGATGGAGTTTCTGCCGCAGCAGAACCGCGTCAATGCCGGCGTGGCCATGCCGCAGCAGATCCGCGCCGAGGGCAAGCGGGTGATCGTGATCGGCGGCGGCGATACCGGCTCGGATTGCGTCGGCACATCCAACCGGCAGGGCGCGGCCAGCGTGGTGCAGTTCGAGCTGATGCCGTGCCCGCCGGAAGAGGAAGACAAACCGCTGACCTGGCCCTACTGGCCGTACAAGCTGCGTACCTCGTCCAGCCATCAGGAAGGCTGCGAGCGCGAGTTCGCCATCGCCACCAAGGAATTCGTCGGCGAGAACGGCCGTCTGACGGGACTCAGGACGGTGCGGGTGGAGATGCGCGAGGGGCGTTTCGTCGAGATCGACGGCAGCGAGCAATTCTGGCCCGCCGATCTGGTGCTGCTGGCGATGGGTTTCACGAGTCCGGTGGACACCGTGCTGGCCGGCTTCGGCGTGGAAAAGGATGGACGCGGCAACGCCCGCGCCACGACCGAGGCGCAGGGCGGTTATGCCACCAACGTGGCCGGCGTGTTTGCCGCCGGCGACATGCGGCGCGGCCAGTCGCTGGTGGTCTGGGCCATCCGCGAGGGACGCCAGGCGGCCCGCGCGGTGGATGAGTACTTGATGGGCAGCTCCGATCTGCCGCGCTGAACAATGATTTCCGGAAACCAGAGATGATCCGCATCAACGAAAACTATCAAAAACTGCAGGCAAGTTATCTGTTCGCCGATATCGCCAGGCGGGTGCGCGAGTTTCAGGCGCAAAATCCCGGGCGCGAAATCATCCGGCTGGGCATCGGCGATGTGACGCGCGCCCTGCCGCCGGCCTGCATCGCCGCCATGCACCAGGCGGTGGATGAACTGGCCTCGGAAACGACGTTTCGCGGCTATGGTCCCGAGCAGGGTTACGACTTCCTGCGCGAGGCGATTGCCGAGCATGACTTCCGTGCGCGCGGCGCGGAGATTGCCGCCGACGAGGTTTTCGTCAGCGATGGCGCGAAATGCGATACCGGCAACATCCAGGAAATTTTCGCCGCGGATGCGCGGGTGGCGGTTCCCGATCCGGTGTATCCGGTCTATGTGGATACCAACGTGATGGCCGGCCGTACCGGCACAGCCAGCGATGGGCGCTATCCGGGGCTGACCTATCTCGAGTGCAACGCGGCCAACGGCTATGTGCCGCGGCTTCCCGATCAGCCGGTGGATCTGATCTACCTGTGCTTTCCCAACAATCCCACGGGCGCGACGGCCAGCCGCGCGCAACTCCAGGCCTGGGTCGATTACGCCCGGGCGCATCGGGCCTTGATCCTGTTCGATGCGGCGTATGAGGCATTCATTCGCGATCCCGCCTTGCCGCATTCGATCTACGAGATTCCCGGCGCGCGCGAAGTGGCCATCGAGTTTCGCAGCTATTCCAAGACCGCCGGGTTTACCGGGGTGCGCTGCGCCTACACCGTGGTGCCGAAGAGCTGCCTGGCCTGGGATGCCGAGGGCAAGGCGGTCGAGCTGCACGCGCTGTGGAACCGCCGCCATACCACCAAGTTCAACGGCGTTTCCTATCCGGTGCAGCGGGCGGCTGCCGCCGTCTACAGTCCGGCCGGCCAGATCCAGGTGCGCGAGCTGATCGACGGCTATCTGAAAAATGCCGCCTACATCCGCGAGGCCCTGGGCGGGCTCGGCTTCCAGTGCACGGGCGGCGACGATTCGCCGTATATCTGGGTGAACACCGGCCGCGATTCCTGGGAGTTCTTCGACCTGCTGTTGCAGCGGGCCGGCGTGGTGTGCACCCCGGGCGCCGGTTTCGGTCGCTGCGGTCAGGGGCATGTGCGCATCAGCGCCTTCAACAGCTTCGACAACGTCCGCACGGCCATGGATCGCATCAGCGCCGCATTGAAATAAAACCGTTACAAGGTACGCCCATGCCCATGTCTGCCGCTTTTCAGGCGCGCTTGTTTCCGCTCCTGCCGCAAATCGCCGAGCACTTCGGCACGCCTTTCCATATCTACGATGAAGCCGGCATCCGCGCGACGGCCCGGCAGTTGCAGGCCGCCTTCGCCGGTATATCGGGATCGGAATCGGAATCGGGGTTTCGCGAATATTTCGCGGTGAAGGCGCTGCCCAATCCGCGCATCCTCGCCATTCTGCGCGAAATGGGCTGCGGCTTCGACTGCAGCTCCATCGCCGAGCTGCGGCTGGCCCGCGCGGCCGGCGGACGCGGGGAGGACATCATGTTCACCTCCAACAACACCGCGCCGGAAGAGTTCGCGGCGGCCGCCGCCGAGGGCGGCTGCATCCTCAATCTGGACGACCTCAGCCTGGTGGCCAAGGTGCCGGAAATGCCGGAACTGATCTGCCTGCGTTACAACCCCGGCCCGGCGCGCGATGGCAACAGCATCATCGGCAATCCGGTGGAGGCCAAATACGGCGTGGCCCATCACCAGTTGCTGGATGCCTTCCGCGCCGCCCAGGCGCGCGGGGCGCGGCGCTTCGGCCTGCACACCATGCTGGCCTCGAACGAACGCGACTACCGCTACATGGTGGAAACGGTGAAGATGCTGCTGGACGTCGTGGAATGGGTGGGCGCGGCGCTTTCCATCCGTTTCGAGTTCATCAATATGGGCGGCGGCCTGGGCATTCCCTATCGGCCGGAGGATGCGCCCTTCGATCTGGCCGCGCTGGGCGTGGAAGCCGGCGCGCTGCTGGAACAGTTTTTCCGGCGCAATGCTTACGTTCCGCGCCTGTGCATGGAGAGCGGCCGTTACATGACCGGCCCGCATGGCGTGCTGGTCACCCGGGCGATCAACCGCAAGGACACCTACCGCACTTTCATCGGCGTCGATGCCTGCATGTCCGCGCTGATGCGGCCGGGCATGTATGGGGCCTACCATCACATCGACGTGCTCGGCAAAACGCCCGGCCCGGACGACCTGCCGGTGGATGTGGTCGGTTCGCTGTGCGAAAACAACGACAAGTTCGCCATCCAGCGTCCGCTGCCGCCGGTGGCCGATGGCGATCTGCTGGTCATCCACGATACCGGCGCGCATGGCAGCGCCATGGGCTTCAACTACAACGGCAAGCTGCGTCCGCAGGAACTGCTGCTGCGCGAGGACGGCGGGGTCGAGCTGATCCGCCGGGCCGAGACGGTGGAGGATTATTTCGCCACGCTGAACTTTGCGCCGCGTCAGTGGCGTCCGGGCCAACAGATTTAGGGGGCCGCTGCCGATGCCAACGCGCCAGCAGGAGATCGCCGCCGTGCTCAAGGTGGTTCCACCCTTTGCCGACCTCGCGGCCTTGCAGGCGGAGATCGACCGGCGCATCGGTTTCATTCAGGAAAGGCTGCGCGCGAGCGGCCTGAAGACTTTGGTGCTGGGCATCAGCGGCGGCGTCGATTCGCTGCTGGCCGGCCGGCTGGCCCAGTTGGCGGTGGAAACGCTGCGCGCGGCCGGCGGCGATGCCGCTTCCGACTACCGTTTCATCGCCGTGCGCCTACCCTACAAGGAACAGCACGACGAGCGGGACGCCCGCGCCGCGCTCGACTTCATCCGTGCCGACGAGGTCTGCGTCGTCAACATCGAGGCCGGCGTCCGCGGATTGGCCGCGCAGCTCGCTCATCTGCACTGTCTGCCTGCGCCGCGGCGCGATTTCGTGCTCGGCAATCTCAAGGCGCGTTGCCGCATGGCGGCGCAATACGCCATCGCCAATGCGACGGGCGGCCTGGTCATCGGCACCGATCATGCCGCCGAGGCGGTGATGGGCTTCTTCACCAAATTCGGCGATGGCGCCTGCGATCTGGCGCCCTTGTCCGGCCTGGTGAAAAGCCAGGTCCGCGCCATGGCGAGCCATCTTGGCGCTCCTGAGGCGCTGGTTCACAAAACGCCCACGGCCGACCTCGAAGAACTGCATCCCGGCAAGCCGGATGAACTGGCCTATGGCGTCAGCTATGCGGAAATCGACGCCTTCCTGCACGGCCAGCCGGTGAGCGAAGCGGCCAGCGCACGCATCCTGGCGGCTTTCGATGCCAGCGCGCACAAGCGCGGGCTGCCGCTGGCTCCTTGAGCGTCATTGGGCGTCATGGGCATGAATCCAAATCCAAATCGAACGCCTTTGGCGTTCACCAAAATGCACGGCCTGGGCAATGATTTCATGGTGCTGGATTGCACCCGCGCGCACCTGCAACTGAGCGATGCGCAAATTCGTCTGCTCGCCGACCGCCATTTCGGCGTGGGCTTCGACCAGTTGCTGATGGTCGAGCCGGCCACCCGGCCGGACGTGGATTTCCGCTACCGCATCTTCAATGCCGATGGCTCGGAGGTCGAGCAGTGCGGCAATGGCGCACGCTGCTTCGCCCGCTTCGTGCGCGACCGGGGATTGAGCGACAAGGATCTCATCCGCGTGGAAACCGCTGCCGGAGTGATCGAACTGCGCCTCACGCCCGAAGGCCGCGTGGTGGTGAACATGGGCGTGCCTAAGCTGCTGCCGGCCGAAATCCCTTTTCTGGCCGATGCGCCGGCGTTGCTTCATCGGGTCGAGGTTAACGTCGATGGCGGCAGCGAACAGGTCGAGCTGGCCGTCGTCAACATGGGCAATCCGCATGCCGTGCTGTTCGTCGAATCGGTCGACACGGCGCCGGTGGGCAGGCTCGGGCCGCTGCTGGAGTCGCATCCGCGCTTTCCGGCCCGGGTGAACGTCGGCTTCATGCAGGTGCTGGCGCGCGATCGGGTGAAGCTGCGGGTGTTCGAGCGCGGCACCGGGGAAACGCTCGCCTGCGGCACGGGCGCGTGCGCCGCCGTGGTGGCCGGCCGGCGGCGCGGTTTGCTGGATGAGCGGGTCGAGGTGGCACTGCCCGGTGGCGAACTGCGCATCGAGTGGCCGGGCGAAAATGCGCCAGTCCTCATGGCCGGGCCTGCAACGAGGGTGTACGAAGGGCTGTGGCTGTGGCCCTGAAGCTCATGGCCATCGTCCGCCGGGAATGTCAGGCGGGTTCGCGCCGCAGGGCATAGGCCGCCATCAAGCGATCGAGAAACTCGAACAGCTTCCGGTTCATGGGGCCGTAATCGTGGGCGCGCAGCATTTCGGGCGTTTGCACGAAACCTGACGCTGCTGCCGCAAACTCCGCGGGTGGCGTCGCGATGATCATTCCTTCGATCGTTTCCGCGGTGAATTCCAGGTGGCACTGCAAGCCATAGGCCAGTTCGCCATACTCGATGATCTGCCGCGGGCAGCCGGCGCTGCGGGCAAGGATCCTTGACTGCGGCGTCAGCCCGGGCATGTCGCTGTGCCAATGGCCGACTTCCAGGCCGTCGCCAAAGTGGGCGCACATGGGATGGGTTTTGCCTGCCGCCGTCAACTGGATGGGAAACTTGCCGATTTCCTTTGCCGGGCTGGATTCGTGCGGCGCGCCCAGCGCCTTGCCCAGCAACTGCGCGCCCAGACAGACGCCGACCACGGCCTTGCCCGCGGCGATGCAGGCGGCAATCAGGGCGCATTCGGCGGCGGCGTCGAAATGCGCGCACTCTTCCCGCGTCGTCGTCGTCGATTGCGGCCCGCCCAGGATGACCAGCAGGTCGATGGCGGCGATGGCCGTCGGCAAAGGTTCATGGGCATATACGCGGGAATGGCTGGCCGTGTGGCCGCGCTCGTTCACCCAGGCGGTGAAGGCGCCAGGTGCTTCAAAGGCTTCGTGTTCCACGAAATGCACGTTCATGTCTTGCTCCGCCGAGAATTTGAAATCTTGAACGACGCAATTGCCGTGCCATGCCTGCCGTCGCCGCCGTGACCATGATCTGCAGCGCGCATGCCCGTTGTTGGCGCGCAGGCGGTGCGGCGTGCCACAGGACGAGGCCGGTATTCTTTCATCCACTACCCGTAATTCTTTGTAAGCATTTGAAATAACTGTGTTTTTTGTGTTGGCACGGTTTCTGCTGTGTGAGGAGTGGCCACGCTGCATTTGCAGCATGCGCAAATCACAACGCACAACGGGGAAATCGCCATGAAAAATACGCTTTATGCTGCAGTTCTTGCCTTGCTGCCCGCGGCCGCCATGGCTGCCGAATCGCCCGACAGCCATAGTTTCAGCGGCAACATCACGCTGACTTCCACCTACCTGTACCGCGGCATCGACCAGACCAATGGCAAGCCCGCGCTGCAGGGCGGCTTCGATTACGTGCATGCCAGCGGCTTCTATGCGGGCACCTGGGGTTCGACGATTTCGTGGCTCTCCGATCAGGGCCCCGGCATCAGCGCGCCGCTGGAACTCGACATCTACGGCGGCTACAAGCAAAGCTTTGCCGGCGGCGACTGGTATTACGACGTCGGCGTGCTGAATTATCGCTATCCGGGCAGCTACCCGGCCGGCTTCACCCGGCCGGACACCACCGAAATCCACGCCAAGCTCGGCTGGAAGTCCATCAGTTTCAAGTATTCCAGCGTCGTCTCCAGCCATCTCTTCGGCGCTTCCACGCCGACGGGCGGCAAGACGCGCGGCAGCGGCTATGCCGATCTTGCGCTGGAGCACGATCTGGGCAACGGCTGGGGCATCAATGCCCATCTGGGCCACCAGAGCGTCAAGGATTTCGGTGAGGCTTCATATACCGATTACCGGCTCGGCGTCAGCAAGGATCTCGGTTTCGGCAGCCTCGGCGTTCATGTCTCCGGCAGCAATGCCAAAGGCAAGGCCGGCCAGCCGTATCACAACGCCTTCAACCGCGATCTGGGCGACGACCGGATCGTCGTCAGCTTTACCAAAACGCTGTAATCACCGAAAGGAGCCAACATGAAACTGGTCACTGCCATCATCAAGCCGTTCAAGCTCGACGAAGTGCGCGAGGCGCTCTCGGATATCGGCGTGCGTGGCATCACGGTCACGGAAGTCAAAGGCTTCGGCCGCCAGAAGGGCCATGCCGAGCTGTATCGGGGCGCGGAGTACGTCGTGGACTTTCTGCCGAAGACGAAAATCGAAATCGCCATCGAGGCGGACATGCTGGATCGGGTCGTGGACGCCGTCATCAAGGCCGCCCATACCGACCGCATCGGCGACGGCAAGATTTTCGTCTGCAACCTGGAGAACGTCATTCGCATCCGCACGGGTGAAACCGGCGTCGATGCGATCTGAGTATTTTCCGATTCTTCCGATGCGTCCAATCCCTTTGATCCGTTCGATCCGTCCGTAACCTGTCTTACTTTCAACGATCTGGAGTGCTACCGTGAAAAAATCTCTCGTTGCCACGGCCACCGCCGCCATCCTGGCAAGCCCAGTCCTTGCATTCGCCGGTGACGGTGCAAATGCCGTCGGCGCCATCGTGGAAAAAGGCGATGTCGCCTGGATGCTGGTTGCCACCGCCCTGGTGGTCTTCATGGCGGTGCCTGGGCTGGCGCTGTTTTATGGCGGCCTCGTCCGCAGGAAGAACGTGCTGTCCGTTCTGATGCAGGTGCTCGTGGTGTTTTCCCTGATTGCCGTGCTTTGGTCCGTCTATGGCTACACGCTGGCCTTTGGCGGTGCGGGCCGGTTCATCGGATCGCTGGACAAGCTCTTTCTTGCCGGCATCGATACGGCATCCCTGGCCGATACCTTTTCGGAGAACGTGAAAATTCCGGAACTGCTGTTTGCCGCCTTCCAGGCGACGTTTGCCGGGATCACCTGCGCGCTGATCGTGGGTTCCTTTGCCGAGCGCATCCGCTTCGCTGCCGTGCTCGTCTTCTGCACGCTCTGGTTCAGCTTTGCCTATCTGCCGATTGCGCACATGGTGTGGGGTGCCGGCGGCTACCTGTTGAGCAAGGGCGCGCTGGATTTCGCCGGCGGCACCGTGGTGCACATCAACGCGGCGGTCGCCGGTCTGGTCGGCGCCTGGATGGTCGGCACGCGCATCGGCTACAGGAAGGAAATCATGGCGCCGCACAATCTGACGCATACGATGGTCGGCGCGTCCATGCTGTGGGTGGGCTGGTTCGGCTTCAATGCGGGTTCCAACCTGGAAGCCAATGCCGGCGCGGCGCTGGCCTTCATCAATACGCTGGTGGCCACCGCGGCCGGCGTGCTCGCCTGGAGCCTGGGGGAAAGCCTGTTCAAGAAGAAGGCGTCGATGCTCGGCGCGGCCTCGGGCGCCATTGCCGGCCTGGTGGCCATTACGCCGGCGTGCGGCAGCGTGGCGCCCATGGGGGCCATCGTCATCGGCTTCCTGGCGGGTCTGCTGTGCCTCTGGGCCGTCCATGCGCTCAAGCGCATGCTGGGCGCGGACGATACGCTGGACGTGTTCGGCATCCACGGCATGGGAGGGATACTCGGCGCCCTGTTGACGGGCGTTTTCACCGCGCCTTCACTGGGCGGCACCGGCGCTGCGGACTTTTCCATCGCCAGCCAATTGCTGGTGCAGGCGGAGGGGATCGTGATCACCATCGTCTGGTCGGGCGTGGTGGCCTTCCTCGCCTTCAAGCTGGTGGATATGACGATCGGCCTGCGGGTGAGCGAGGATGACGAACGGGTCGGGCTGGATGTGGCGAGCCACGGCGAACGCGCGTACAGCGATTAGGGAAACGCTGGATAAGCCCTCCGTTCGTGGTGAGCTTGTCGAACCATGAACGGAGGATGTACTAAATCAGCAAGTTGCAAAGCCTGCCCTTCGACAGGCTCAGGGCGAACGGACTTATTCAGTGTTTCCTTAGGCTGTCTCTATCTGTATCGCTGCGCGGGAGCATGCACTGAAGCCGGCAGGCTTCAGTGCAATTCGGCCGAATGACTCGGGTTGCGCGTCATCAGGGCCGTGAAGCCCTCGGCATTCAGCGGCCGGCTGAAATGATGGCCCTGGCTTTCATCGCAGAGATTGGCTTGCAGGAACAGGTGCTGCTCGCGCGTTTCCACGCCTTCGGCGACGACGCGGTAGTTGAGGCTCTTGCCCATGCTGATGACGGCACTGACGATGGCCGCATCGGCGGGATCCTTGGTCATGCACTGCACGAAGGATCGGTCGATTTTCAGGCTGTCGATAGGGAAGCGCTTCAATTGGCGGAGGCTGGAATGGCCCGTGCCGAAATCGTCGATGGCAATATTGACGCCGAGTTCCTTGAGTTCCGACAGTCTGGACTGGGCATGCTCGAGATCGGCCATCAGCGCCGCTTCCTTGAGTTCGATTTCCAGATATTCGGCCGCCATGCCGGTTTCGGCAAGCGCGTCGCGAACGTCGTTGACGAAGTTGCGCGAGCGGAATTCCGGCGTGGAAATATTGACGGCAACGCGCCCGACATCCAGGCCGGCATTCTGCCAGTTCTGCATTTGCCGGCAGGCTTCGCGCAGCACCCATTGTCCGATCTGCTGCATGAGCCCGCATTCCTCGGCGACCGGCACGAACAGCGCCGGTGAAATCAGTCCCCGCTCGGGATGATTCCAGCGCACCAGCGCCTCGGCGCCGGTGATGGCGCCATTTTCGAGATCGATCTTGGGCTGGTAGTGAAGAATGAACTGGCGTTTTTTCAGGGCATTGCGCAGCGTGTCTTCCAGCGATTGGCGCTGTACCAGACGCTCATTCATCGTCTGGCGGAAAAACTGGAAATTGGCGCGTCCACCGGCCTTGGCGTGATACATCGCGAGATCGGCGCTGCGAATGAGGGCTTCGGTATCCTTGCCGTCATCCGGATAAAGGCTGATGCCGATACTCGAGGTGATATAGATCTGGTGGCTGTCGATGGCGATCGGCCTGGATAGTGCGTTGAGGATTTTTTCCGCGCAGATCGCCGCGTCGTGGGATTGCTCGATTTCCGTGAGCAGGATGACGAATTCGTCGCCGCCCTGGCGGCTCACCGTATCCGAGTAGCGCACGCAGGTCAGCAGGCGGTCGGCGATCACTTGCAGCAGCTTGTCGCCGATTGGATGGCCGAGCGAATCGTTGATGTTCTTGAAACGATCGACATCCATGTAAAGCAGGGCGGCCTTGCGCGAGTAGCGGCCGGCCAGGGTGACGGCCTGGGCCAGCCGGTCGTGCATCAGGGAACGGTTGGGCAGGCCGGTCAATGCGTCATGCTGCGCTAGGTAGGCCATTTTCATGGCCATGCCCTGCGTATCGCCGACGTCGCGAAACACCAGCAGGCTGCCCGTCGTTTGGCCGGCGGGATCGCGAAACTGGGTGAGCGCATCCTCGATGCTGAATTCCCCGTTGTCGCGATGCAGCAGGATGGCGCTCGTGCCAAAGCCGCTGGAACGGTTTTCCCTCAGCATCCTGTCGAGCGTGGATTCGACGGGCTGACGGGTTTTGCCGTCGATCGTGCGGTAGATGTCGGCCAAGGGACGGTCGAGCGCTTCGTGCAGCGGCCAGCCGGAGAGTTTTTCGGCCACGGCATTCATGTGCGTGATCCGGCCTTCGGCATCCAGCGCGATGATGCCGTCGCTGGCCGAGGCAAGCACGGCATGAAAGCGCTGGCGCTCGGTCTGGAGTTCTGCCTCGGTCTGCTTCAGGGAGCGGATCAGCAGCTTGCGTTCTATGGCGTTGTGCAGCGTATGGAACAGCCAGCTGGCGTTGCCGAGGTTGCCATTGCGCAGCAGCGTGCGTGGCAGGTAGGCCTGGGCGCCACGGCGCAGCGCCTGGCGTTCGAGCACCGGATCGTCGGCGTCGCCCAGCAGCAGCACGGGAAGCTCGGGAGCGGCCGCGGTGATTCTGTCGAATGCTTCGATATCGCAGTGGTCGGTGTGCGTGAGTCCGAGCAGGATGGCGCTGTAGGGGAGATCGCCGATGGTGCCGTCGGCTGCGTCGATCAGTGGTTCGAGTGGTGCGGGCGATTCGAGCGGTTCGGTGTTTCCCGCCAGTTGACGCAGAGCGCCGTCCAGCGTCGGCGCCCAGACGAGATGGAACGACCCATGGGTGTCGCGGCCGCTGGCGGCAAGCGCGTCGTTGATGCGGGTGGCGACCGACGGGTCGTCTTCGATCAGCAGGAGACGGGTCGTTGTGTTCTTCATGCCTGCGCGGAGCTCGGGACGGGCATCATCATGGCGTTGCGGCGTTATGTGGACGGCAAGCAACAGCGCTGCCGACGGGAGAGGTCAAGCAAACTGATTGATCATCCCAGAATAATATAGCTTATCCAATAATGCAATCGGCAATTCACATGCCGCCTGGTTGCTGGATAGTTGTCTATAAACAGAATCTTGCCTAAGCCTGTGTGGCACAAAGCGAAAACCGGGGCGCAAAAGGCCGGTCGGGGCAGGGCCGGTATTCCCCGTATTCCGGAGGTCGAAGCGAAGGTGCGAGTCGCCGGGGTTCGGCGCGGACTGGGTGTTTAAAACATTGACGGAGTGATGTTTTATGGAAAAAAGTCCATCCGGAGCGACCCGGAAGGAGGCAAATTGGAGCATAATTCGCGGCTTTCGCAGTCCGGTTTTTGTGTAGTTGCTTTTTTCATGTACGTATGAGGATGCTGACTTGAAGATACTAGTCCCCGTAAAGCGCGTGGTGGATTTCAACGTCAAGGTGCGCGTCAAGGCTGACGGCACGGGTGTTGATCTGGCCAACGTCAAGATGTCCGTCAACCCCTTCGATGAAATCGCCATCGAAGAAGCCGTGCGCCTCAAGGAAGCCGGCATCGCCACCGAAGTCATCGCCGTCAGCTGCGGCGTGGCCGCCTGCCAGGAAACCCTGCGCACGGCCATGGCCATCGGCGCCGATCGCGGCATCCTGGTCGAGTCCGACGCCGACCTGCAACCGCTGGCGGTTGCCAAGCTGATCAAGGCCGTGGCCGACAAGGAGCAGCCGCAACTGGTGATCTTCGGCAAGCAGGCCATCGACGACGACTCCAACCAGACCGGGCAAATGTTCGCCGCGCTGGCGGGTTGGGCGCAGGCCACCTTCGCTTCGAAAGTGGTGATCGCCGATGGCAAGGCCACGGTGACGCGCGAAGTCGACGGCGGTTCCGAAACGCTGGAACTCAAGCTGCCGGCGGTGGTGACCACCGACCTGCGCTTGAACGAGCCGCGCTACGCCACGCTGCCCAACATCATGAAGGCCAAGAAGAAGCCGCTCGATACGCTCAAGCCGGCCGATCTGGGCGTCGATGTGACGCCGCGTCTGACCACCCTGAAAGTGGCCGAGCCCGCCAAGCGCGGTGCCGGCGTGAAAGTGGCCGACGTCAAGGAACTGGTCAACAAACTCAAGAATGAAGCGAAGGTGATCTGATGGCTATTCTCGTTATTGCTGAACACAACAATGCCGCGATCAATGGCGCAACGCTGAATACCGTTGCCGCTGCCCAGAAGATCGGCGGCGAGGTGCATGTGCTGGTCGCCGGCGCCGGTTGCGGCGACGCGGCCGCAGCCGCTGCCAGGATTGCCGGCGTGGCCAAGGTCAAGGTTGCCGACAACGCCATCTACGCCGAACAGACGGCCGAGAACGTCGCCGCCCTGGTGGTGGCCAATGCCGCCGGCTACAGCCACATCCTGGCGCCGGCCACGGTGACCGGCAAGAACATGCTGCCGCGCGTGGCGGCCCTGCTGGATGTCGCGCAGATCTCGGAAATCACCGCAGTCGAATCCGCTGACACCTTCGTTCGCCCGACCTACGCCGGCAATGCCATGGCCACGGTGAAGAGCGCGGATGCGGTCAAGGTCATCACCGTGCGCACCACCGGTTTCGATGCCGTCGCTGCCGAAGGCGGCAGTGCCGCGGTCGAGGCGATTGCCGCTGCCGCCGACTCGGGCCTGAGCAAGGTCGTCGGTCGTGAAATCGTCAAGAGCGCCCGTCCGGAACTGGGCGCGGCCAAGATCGTCGTTTCCGGCGGTCGCGGCATGGGTTCGGCCGAGAACTACAAGAGCGTGCTGGAGCCGCTGGCCGACAAGCTCAACGCCGCGCTGGGCGCTTCGCGTGCCGCCGTCGATGCCGGCTACGTGCCCAACGACTATCAGGTCGGCCAGACCGGCAAGATCGTCGCGCCGCAGCTCTACATCGCCGTCGGCATTTCCGGCGCCATCCAGCATCTGGCCGGGATGAAGGACAGCAAGGTGATCGTCGCCATCAACAAGGATCCCGATGCGCCGATCTTCCAGGTCGCCGACTACGGTCTGGTGGCCGATCTGTTCACTGCCGTGCCGGAACTGCTGGCTGAAATCGGTTGATGCACCAAGGCAGAACGTCTGCCACGGGCAGGCGCGGATGCCCATGAGCCGCAAGAAAAACCGGGAGTGAGCCGCAAGGCCGCTCCCGGTTTTCTCTTGTTCGACCCGCAGTTTTCGCTGTCCTTGATGTCCGCTTGGTCGTCATGGGCTGCATGCTATGCTCTGCGGCTCGACTGCGTCACACGACACGCACACACAATACGCAACACACAATAACGCAGCGCCATACGGAAAGCGGAAAGGAAGAAGAAACATGGCCGAGTATCTCGCTCCCCTGAAAGACATGCACTTCGTGCTGAACGAGCTTGCCGATCTCGAAGGCATTGCGCGCCTGCCGGGTTATGAGGAATTTGGCGGCGACATGGCCGAAGCGGTGCTCGATGAATCGGCGAAATTCTCCAGCGGCGTGCTCTCGCCGCTGAACGTCAGTGGCGATCGCGCACGCATCCGCTGGGAGGCCGAGGAGGGTGGACGGGTACGCATGGCGGCCGGCTTCCGGGAGGCTTATCAGCAGTTCATCGACGCCGGCTGGAATGGCTATTCCGCCGATCCGGAATATGGCGGGCAGGGCTTGCCCAAGCTGCTCGGTGCCGCCGTGCAGGAAATGTGGATGGCGGCGAATCTGTCGTTTTCCCTCTGTCCGCTGCTGACCTCCGGGGCCATCGAGGCGCTGGAGCTGAGCGGTTCGGAAGCGCAGAAGGCATGCTATTTGCCCAACATGGTGCAAGGGCGCTGGACTGGCACCATGAACCTCACCGAGCCGCAGGCAGGCTCCGATCTGGCGGCGATACGCGCGCGCGCCGTGCCGCAGGCGGATGGTACCTACCGCATCTTCGGCCAGAAGATATTCATCACTTACGGCGACCATGACATGAGCGAGAACATCGTTCATCTGGTGCTCGCCCGCACGCCCGACGCGCCGCCGGGGGTGAAAGGCATTTCCCTGTTCGTGGTGCCGAAGTTCCTCGTCAATGCCGACGGCTCGCTGGGCGCGCGCAACGATGCCTATTGCGTTTCCGTCGAGCACAAGCTGGGCATCCATGCCTGTCCGACCTGCGTGATGGCGTTTGGCGATGCCGGCAATTTTGGCGGCGGCGCCATCGGCACGCTGGTGGGCGAGGAAAACGCCGGCCTCAAATACATGTTCATCATGATGAATGCGGCGCGTTTTTCCGTTGGCCTGGAAGGTCTGGGGATTGCCGAGCGCGCTTACCAGCATGCCCTGGCCTATGCCAGGGAGCGCGTGCAGGGGCGCGACATCAGCGGCCGTCTGCCGGGAAATGTGAGCATCAGCAAGCATCCCGACGTGCGCCGCATGCTGATGCTGATGAAGTCGCAGACCGAGGCGATGCGCGCGCTGGCCTACAGCGTCGCCGCGCACCACGACGCCGCGCTGCGCCATCCCGATGCCGAGGCGCGCGCGCAGAGCCAGGCTCACGTCGACCTGATGATTCCGGTCGTCAAGGGCTGGCTTACCGAGACCGCCAACGAGATCGCCTACCTGGGCGTGCAGGTGCATGGCGGCATGGGCTTCATCGAGGAAACGGGTGCCGCGCAGTATATGCGCGATGCGCGCATCACCACGATCTACGAAGGCACCACGGGCATCCAGGCCAACGACCTGATCGGCCGCAAGATCGCCCGCGAAGGCGGCGCCACGGTCAAGACCGTCATCGCGCAGATGCGCGCTACCGAGGCCGAACTGAAGCAGGCCGGCGGCCAGATCAAGGCCATCGGCGAAGCACTCGGCAAGGGGATCGCCGCCGTCGAGGAGTGCGTTGCCCATATCCTCGCCGGCTATGGCGACGACACCGCCACGGTTTCGGTCGGCGCCGTGCCCTTCCTCAGGCTGATGGGCATCGTCTGCGGCGGCTGGCAGATGGGTCGCGCCGCGCTCGTCGCGCAGGCCAGGATTGCGGCCGGCGACGGCGATGCTTTTTATCCGGCGAAGATCGTTACCGCGCGCTTCTACGCCGATCACCTGTTGGCGCAAGCCGCGGGCCTCGCGCAGACCGTCGTGCAGGGCGGGGCATCGGCGCTGGAAATCGCGGAGGAGATGCTTTGATGCCTGGGTTTGCGGCAACAGAGCGGGGGACTCGTAGGGGCGGGTTTTAAACCGCCCCTACGCTCAGAGGGGCCGGAGGGACTTATAGGCTGGCCGCCTACATTCCCGGATACACCGGCCCTTCGCCGCCTTGCGGCACCATCCAGTTGATGTTCTGGGTGGGATCCTTGATGTCGCAGGTCTTGCAGTGCAGGCAGTTCTGCGCGTTGATCTGCAGGCGCGGGTTGCCGGTGTCGTCCTTGAGGACTTCATACACGCCTGCCGGGCAGTAGCGCTGCTCGGGCGCATCGTAAAGCGGCAGGTTGATTTTCATCGGCACTGCCGGGTCCTTCAGTTGCAGGTGGCAGGGCTCATCTTCCTCGTGATTGGTGTTGGAGAGGAACACCGAGGAGAGGCGATCGAAGCTGATCACGCCGTCGGGCTTCGGGTAGTCGATGGGCGCGCACTCGGCAGCCTTCTTCAGCTTGAGGTGATCGGCCGTGTGGTGCAGCGTCCAGGGCGCCTTGCCGCGGAACACCACCTGGTCGAGGCCGACCATCAGCGTGCCCATGTAGAGGCCCTTGCTCATCCACGGCTTGAAGTTGCGCGCCCGGTGCAGTTCTTCGTAGAGCCAGCTTTCGCGGAATTTCTGCGGATAGCTGGTGAGTTCATCCGCGCTGCGGCCGGCGGCCAGCGCATCGGCCACCGCTTCGGCGGCCATCATGCCGCTCTTGAGGGCGGCATGGCTGCCCTTGATGCGTGAGACGTTGAGGAAGCCGGCGTCGTCGCCGAGCAGCGCGCCGCCCGGGAAGATCAGCTTGGGCAGCGCCTGCAGGCCGCCGGCCGAGATGGCGCGGGCGCCGTAGGAGATGCGCTTGCCGCCTTCGAGCATGGCGCGAATCTGCGGGTGGGTCTTGTAACGCTGGAATTCCTCGAACGGCGAGAGGTGCGGATTGCTGTAGCCGAGGCCGACGACGTAGCCGATCGAGACGAGATTGTCGCCGTAGTGATAGCAGAACGAGCCGCCGTAGGTGTCGTTCGGCAGCGGCCAGCCGGCCGTGTGCATGGCCATGCCCTTGACGTGCTTGTCGGGCTGGATTTCCCAGAGTTCCTTGATGCCGATGCCGTAGACCTGTGGGTCGGCGCCGTTGCGCAGGTTGAACTTCTGTTCGAGCTGCTTGCCCAGATGGCCGCGGCAGCCTTCGGCGAACAGGGTGTATTTGGCGTGCAGTTCCATGCCGGGCTGAAAGGCCGGGCCGGGCTGGCCATCCTTGCCCACGCCCATGTCGCCGGTGACCACGCCCTTGACACTGCCGTCGTCGTTGTAGAGCACGCCGGCGCCGGCGAAGCCGGGGTAGATTTCCACGCCCAGCGCTTCGGCCTGCTGGCCGAGCCAGCGGCAGACGTTGCCCAGGCTGATGATGTAGTTGCCGTGGTTCTGGAAGCACTCGGGCAGCATGAAGCCGGGTACCTGGAAGCTGCCGGCCGCCGACAGGAAGACGAAGCGGTCTTCGGTCACCGGCGTGTCGAGCGGGGCGCCCTGGGCCTGCCAGTCGGGGAGCAGTTCGGTCAGGGCCTGTGGATCCATGATGGCGCCGGAGAGGATGTGGGCGCCGATTTCCGAGCCCTTCTCGATCAGGCAGACGTTGAGTTCGGCATTGAGCTGCTTGAGGCGGATCGCCGCGGCGAGGCCGGCAGGGCCGCCGCCGACGATCAGCACATCGAATTCCATGACATCGCGTTCCATGAAATTTCCCTTGTTTTGTGAAACGGCGGTTGCAGGTTGCAGCGCCGCCGTTCGGGTGGTTTGACCATTGCCCGGCGTCAGCCGAAGCAAGCATGGATGGAGCCATGCATTATAAGTCAATTCGATATGCTGGACTGTGATGGTGGGCCATGCCGGCGCATTCTTTGCATTCTTCACTTATCATCGCGAGTCTGCGGCCATGCTGCCGGGAATGACTGCCTGTCCGGTGCAGGAAGTCAGCAACGAGAACGACGAGCGACGGAATTGACATGATATTGGTGACGGGCGGCGCGGGCTATATCGGTTCGCATACGGTGGTGGAGTTGCTGGCGGCGGGCCATGAGGTGCTGATCGTCGACAATCACTCCAACAGCAAGGCATCGGTTATCGAACGCATTGGCCGCATTGCGGGGCGCGTGCCGCTGCATGTCGCGGCGGATGTCCGCGATCGCCGGGCGATGCGTGGCTTGTTCGAGGCCTATCCGGTCTCGGCGGTGATTCATTTCGCCGGGCTCAAGGCGGTGGGCGAGTCGGTCGTCCAGCCCTTGCGCTATTACGACAACAACGTGGCCGGCAGCCTGGTGCTGTTCGAGTGCATGGCCGAGGCGGGGGTGCGCACGCTGGTGTTTTCCTCTTCGGCGACGGTGTATGGCGATCCGCGCAGCGTGCCCATCCGTGAGGACTTTCCGCTGTCGGCGACGAATCCCTACGGACGCAGCAAGCTGATGATCGAGGAGATGCTGCGGGATCTCGCCAGATCCGATGTCCGCTGGCGCATCGCGCTGCTGCGCTACTTCAACCCCGTCGGGGCGCATGCTTCGGGCATGATCGGGGAGGATCCCACAGGGATTCCGAACAACCTGATGCCGTATGTGGCCCAGGTCGCCGCCGGCAGGTTGCGCGAGCTTTCGGTGTATGGCGACGACTATCCGACGCCGGATGGCACCGGCATACGCGATTACATCCATGTCGTCGATCTGGCAAAAGGGCATCTGGCCGCCCTGGCGGCGCTGCCGCGGCACGATGCGCCGCTGGTGGTGAATCTCGGTACCGGCCGGGGCTGCAGCGTGCTGGAGATGTTGCGCGCTTTCGAGCGGGCCAGCGGACGCGCGATTCCCCATCGCATCGTGGCGCGCCGGCCGGGCGACGTCGCGCAGTGCTATGCGGATCCCGGCCGCGCACGTGAATTGCTTGGCTGGTCGGCCCGCCTGGACATCGACGACATGTGCCGCGATACCTGGCGCTGGCAGCAATGGATGGCCGGACAATCGCTCGAATGAGCGTTGCTTGCTGATCACTCTTCCTTGGGCTGTTCGGTCCATTGGCCGCCGATGAGCATTTCCAGCGGCTGGAAGTTGGACTTGTAGGCCATCTTGGGACTGTCCTCGATCCAGTAGCCGAGATAGACGTACTGCAGTCCCATGTGCGCGCACTGGGCGATCTGCCAGAGGATGCCGTAGGTGCCCAGGCTGGCTTGCGGCAGGTCCGGATCGTAGAAGGTGTAGACGGATGAAAGGCCGTCCGGCAGCAGATCGATGATGCTGATCATACGCAAGGTGCTGCCTTCGGCCTCGCCGTCACGGAATTCGATCAGGCGGCTGTCGACATGGCTTTGCAGCAGAAACTGCGCGTACTGGTTGCGGCTGTCGAGGTCCATGCCGCCGCCGCTGTGGCGGCTTTGCTGGTAGCGCTGGTAGAGGGCGTAATGCTCCTCGCGAAACACCAGGGAGCGTTGCGTGGCGACCAGATTGCTGTTGCGTGCCAGGGCGCGGCGCTGGCTGCGCGTCGGCACGAAGCGGGCGACCGGCAGGCGCACCGGTATGCAGGCCCGGCAGGCGTCGCAGAAAGGGCGATAGGTGAATGAGCCGCTGCGCCGGAAACCGGCGCGCACCAGTTCGCTATAGAGGGTCTGGTCGATCAGGTGGTTGGGCGTGGCAACCTGCGAGCGCGCGATACGGTTGGGCAGGTAGGAGCAACCGTAGGGCGCGGTGGTGTAGAACTGCAGTTGCGAGAAATGGGGTTCGTGAAGCTTGCTCATGTCCTGCCGAAGTCATGTCGACGATGGGTTGTGTCATTGCCATGCGGTTTCAGCGTCGCACCGGCCGCCCAGCATCCGGCGCCATCCCGTGGCTGGTCCGTCGTTGAGGCGGCAAGCCGGGCAAGGAATTCACCGCGGGAAATCTCGCGGGCGCCGAGCGTGGCCAGATGCGTCGTCTTCATTTGGCAATCTATCATGACAAAGCCGTTCCGTTCGAGATGGCGGCACAGGTGGACGAGGGCGATCTTCGAGGCGTCGCGTACCCGCGCGAACATCGACTCGCCATAGAAGACCCGGCCCAGCGCGACGCCATACAGGCCGCCGGCCAGCTCGCCATCGATCCAGGTTTCGACCGAGTGCGCGTGGCCAAGCGCGTGCAGGCGCGTGTAGGCAAGCTGCATTTCCGGGCTGATCCAGGTGCCGGGTTGGGCATGGCGTGGCGCCGCGCACTCTGCCATGACGCGGCCGAAGCGGGTATCGAGGCGCACTTCGTAGGCGCGGTTGCGCAGCGTCCTGGCCAGCGAGCGCGAGATTTTCAACTCGGCGGGGAACAGCACCATGCGCGGATCGGGACTCCACCACAGCAGCGGGTCGCCCGGCGAATACCAGGGAAAGATGCCGCGACGATAGGCGGCAAGCAGCCGCTCGGGCGACAGATCGGCGCCGGCGCAGAGCAGTCCGTTCGGTTCGCGCAGCGCCTGTTCCACCGGCGGGAACGGATCATCGCGTTGCAGCAGGGGGATCATGCGGCGTCAGCGAAGCGCGGCGGCTGGGCCGTGTGCTGGCGATGAGCCGGCGTGTTCGGCGTGTTCATTCCTGAAGGCGACGACATGGCTGACGTCCAGGCGGATGCCGATGGATTCGCCGATGGCGTGGTTGTGGTGCGAAGGTACCAGGGACAGCACTTCCATGCCGCTGCCCAGACGCAGGGTGTACAGGATCTCGGCGCCGCGAAAGGCCTTGTGGCGGACTTCGGCATGCAACGGGCTACTGTCATCGTGGATGATGTCGTCGGGGCGCAGCAGGATTTCAATGCTTTCGGTGTTCTGCGCCTGTCCCCGGCAGGCATCCTGCGCGCAATGGATGGGTTGCGCCACGCAGATGCGGCCGAGTTCGATTTCGACGCAGCAGGGATCGAGGAGTCTGCCGGGAAGAAAGACGCCCTGGCCGACGAAATCGGCGACGCAGCGGTTGGCCGGGCGGTGGTAGAGGTTGTAGGGCGTATCCCATTGCTGGATGCGCCCCTGCGCCATGACGCCGACTTCATCGGCCATGGCAAAGGCTTCGTGCTGGTCGTGGGTCACCAGCACGGCGGTGATGCCCTGCTGCTTGAGTATCTCGCGCACCTCGAGCGAGAGACGCTCGCGCAGGTCGACATCCAGATTGGAGAAAGGCTCGTCGAGGAGGATCAGTTGCGGGCGCGGCGCCAGGGCGCGGGCGAGGGCGACGCGCTGTTGCTGGCCGCCGGAGAGCTCGTGCGGAAATTTGTTTTCCTGGCCGGCCAGGCCAACCGTGGCCAGCAGTTCCGCAACCCGCGTCTTGCGTTGCGCCTTCGGCAGAGGGTTGCGACCACGCAGGCCGAAGCCGATGTTGTCGGCAACGCTCAGATGCGGGAAGAGGGCGTAATCCTGGAATACCATGCCGATCTGCCGCTGCTCGGGTGGCAGCATCATGCCGGCCCGGCTCAGTGTATTTGCGGCGACGCGGATTTCACCGGCGGCGATTTCCTCGAAGCCGGCAATGCAGCGCAGCAGCGTGGTCTTGCCGCAGCCCGAGGGTCCCAGCAGGCAGGCGATGCTGCCGCGTTCAACGGCCAGGCTGACGCCATCGACGACAGTGTGACTACCGTAACGCTGGATGATGCCGGCAAGCTCGAGAAATGCCATGGATATGATCTGTTCCGGCAAAAATGCCGTAAATGCGCAGCGTGCGTGGTGCGTGGGACGTGGTGCGTGGCAATGATGGCGGCCAGGAGGAGCGGGCAATTATAATTCCCATCCACAAAGCCGACACATGACGATCCCGCGCCTCAACTTCCTGCTTTTGTTTGCCGCACTCATCGCAGTGCTGGTAGGTTTGCCGGTCGCCAGCGTATTGGCAAATATCTTCAGCGGCGGTACCGAGGAAATCTGGCGTCATCTGGCCGCCACCGTGTTGCCGGAATATGTCGCCAATACGCTGTGGCTGTGCCTCGGGGTCGGCTTGGGCGTGATCGTCGTCGGCGTGGCCACCGCCTGGCTGGTGGTCATGCACGAGTTTCCCGGCCGGCGCATTTTCGAGTGGGCGCTGGTGCTGCCGCTGGCGATGCCGGCCTACGTGCTGGCCTACGTGTATACGGATTTCCTCCAGTTCGCCGGCCCGCTGCAGACGGCCTTGCGCGAGTTCTTCGACTGGGGGCGGGGCGATTACTGGTTTCCCGAAGTGCGCAGTCTGGGCGGCGCCGTCAGCGTGTTCATCTGCGTGATGTATCCCTACGTCTATCTGCTGGCGCGCACCGCCTTCATCGAACGCAGCAGCGGCATGCTCGAAGCGGCGCGCAGCCTTGGGCAGGGGCCCTGGCGCAGCTTCTTCAGCGTCTCGCTGCCGCTGGCGCGTCCGGCCGTTGCCGCCGGCGCGGCGCTGGCTTTGATGGAAACGCTGGCCGACTATGGGGCGGTTTCCTATTTCGCCGTGCAGACATTCACCACCGGAATTTATCGCGCCTGGTTTTCACTCGGCGACCGGACGGCTGCCGCGCAACTGGCCGCCTTGCTGCTCGGATTCGTGATTCTGTTGCTGGCGCTTGAACGCCATTCGCAGGGACGGGCGCGGTTCTACAACACCACGGGACGCAATCGTCCGGCGCGCGGCAGGCTGCGCGGTGGCCGTGCGCTCGCCGCCTGGCTGGCCTGCATGCTGCCGCTGTTCTGCGGTTTCCTGCTGCCCGGCGGCCTGCTGCTGCGGCTGGCACTGCTTGATGAGGAAGCGCGGTTCGGCATGCGTTTCATCGAACTTTCCGGCAACAGTTTTCTGCTCGCCGGTCTGAGCAGCCTGCTGGCGGTTGCGCTGGCCCTGTTGCTGGCCTACGGCGCCCGTCTGTCGAAAGGGCATGCCGCAGCGGCGCTGAATCGCCTGGTCGGCCTGGGTTATGCCGTGCCGGGCTCGGTGATTGCCGTCGGTGTGCTGATTCCCGTGACGCGCCTCGATCACTGGCTTGCCGCGCAGTGGCTGTCGTTGACCGGCGACAATCCCGGCCTGCTCCTGACCGGCGGGATTGCCGCGCTGGTATATGCCTATCTGGTGCGCGTACTGGCGGTGGCGCTGCAATCGGTACAGGCCAGTCTGGCCAAGATCACGCCAAGCATGGATGCCGCTGCCCGCAGCCTGGGACTCGGCCAGACGGCAACCTTGCGCCGCGTGCATCTGCCGATGCTGCGCGGCAGCCTGCTGACGGCCGGCTTGCTGGTGTTCGTCGATGTGATGAAGGAACTGCCGGCAACTCTGGTGATGCGGCCGTTCAATTTCGATACGCTGGCAACCCAGACTTACACCCTGGCGGCGGACGAACGTCTGGCCGAGGCTTCGGTTCCCGCGCTGGCGATCGTCGTCGTCGGACTCCTGCCGCTGATCGTGCTTTCGCGCCAGATTGCCCGCGGCGGGCGTTGATCTGGCGGCAGCAAAAAAAACGCCCCGATGAACGGGGCGTAAACCAGGGGAAAAAGTTGCGCTGCTTGGTGTGTTTGGCGGCGTGGGGCGCTTTACGCTTCGCTTCAGTTGCGCTTCAGCGGAAGCCGGCGCGGTCGAAAATCATCTGGGCCTTGGCGCGGTATTTCGCGAGCTCGCCGACTTCCAGGGTGTCGGCCTTGAACGGGCCGAGGCTGTCGAGGGCGGGGTTGCTGACCTTGACGCCGGCAACGACCGGCCATTCGTTGTTGCCGTCGGCAAAGTAGCGCTGGGACGCATCGCTGGCGAGATATTCGAGGAACTTCACTGCCGCTTCCTTGTGCGGCGCGGTTTTCAGCATGCCGCCGCCGGAAACGTTGATGTGGGTGCCGTTGCCCTGCTGGTCGGGCCAGACGACGCCGATGCGTTCGGCGAGCTTGCGGTCATCCGCTTTTCCCGAGCGCATCAGACGCGCCACATAGTAGCTGTTGCTGAGTGCCACGTCGCACTCGCCGGCGGCGACCGCCTTGATCTGGTCGGTGTCGCCGCCTTTCGGCGGGCGGGCGAAATTGGCGACGACGCCGCGCGCCCATTCTTCGGCCTTCGCTTCGCCCTCATGGGCGATGATGGAGGCCAGCAGCGACAGGTTGTAGGGATGCGAACCGGAGCGCGAGCAGACCTTGCCCTTCAGCGCGGGCTTGGCGAGATCGGCGTAATTGCGCACTTCATCCGCTTTGATGCTGCGTTTGGCATATACGATGACCCGGGCGCGCGTCGAGAAAGAGAACCAGTTGGCCGTGCGCAGATGCACCGGAATGCGTGATTCGAGCAGCTTCGAGCTGACCGGCGCGAACAGGCCGAGATCGTCGGCGGCGGCCAGGCGCGCGGCATCGACGGTGAGCAGGACATCTGCCGGGCTGTTCGCGCCTTCGTTGCGGATGCGCTCCAGCAGTTCTTCTTCCTTGCCTTCGATGCGATTGATCTTGATGCCGGTTTGTTTGGTGAACTCGCTGTAGAGTGCCTCGTCGGTTTGATAATGACGTGCCGAATACAGATTGAGCACGTTTTCTTCGGCAGCCTGGGCCGTTTGGCCCAGCGGGAGCGCCAGGGCAAGGCAGCATGCGAGCAGGTAGCGGGTGGGACGCAGGTTCATGATCATGACGCGATTTCCTGGGTGGAAGCTGATGGCAGCGGATGACAAATCTGAAGCGCCGATGATAGAGAAGAAATCGTGATTTGTAAATGAGAATAATTCGCAACAATTTGTTGCTGTTTATTTACGATTCGAGTGGGCAGCCCCGATACGGCTTCTGTCTGGCTCACTTTCGACTGGCGGCAGGACATTCCGCGCGTCCGGCGCGGCGGCGGGGCTGCCGTTCGGGGCCGGAAACAGGGCCGGGAAGATCGAGGCAGGCTAGAATTCACGCACCATGAAGAAGTTTCCCTGCCGGGCGGGATGCGGATCGAGTCTTTTTTCCGCAGTCCTCGTCGTTTTTCTGCTCTCCGCCTGCGCCCAGTGGCTGCCGTTCAAGGAACCGCCGCCTGCCGTACCTGCGCCCGCCGCCAAGTCGCAGCCGCCATCTCCGCCTCCGCCGCCCAGGATCGCTCTGGCGCTGGGCGGCGGCGCGGCGCGCGGCTTTGCCCATGTCGGCGTGATCAAGGCGCTGGAGGCGCAGGGCATCGTGCCGGACATCATCGTCGGCACGAGTGCGGGCGCGGTGGTCGGGGCTCTGTATGCCGCCGGCCACAGCGGTTTCGAACTGCAGAAACTGGCCTTGCAGATGGACGAAGGGCAGGTGGCCGACTGGTCTCTGCCGGCGCGTGGCGTCATCAAGGGTGAGGCTTTGCAGGATTTCGTCAATCGCGCCGTCAATCAGCGGCCGCTGGAAAAGATGCCTCGTTTGTTCGCCGTCGTGGCAACCGATCTGCAAAGCGGCGAAGCTGCGGTTTTCCGCAGCGGCAACACCGGCATGGCGGTGCGGGCGTCGAGCAGCGTGCCGGGCGTGTTTCAGCCGGTCGTGATCAATGGGCATGAGTATGTCGATGGCGGCCTGGTTCATCCCGTGCCGGTGCGCGTGGCGCGCTCGCTTGGGGCCGACTTCGTGATTGCCGTGGATATCAGCGCTCGACCGCAATATGGCCGGGTGCAGAGCACGCTCGACGTGCTGCTGCAGACCTTTGCGATCATGGGGCAGAGCATCGGCCGGCATGAGCTGCCGGAAGCCGACATGGTGATTCGTCCGGAAACGCCGAACATCCGCGCAACCAGCTTTCAGGATCGCCACCTGGCCGTGCTGGAAGGCGAAAAGGCCGTCGCCGTGCTGCTGCCTGAACTCAGGCGCAAGCTGGCGAAGCTGCGGGAAGAGCGCCAACAGCGTCAATGACGCCAGTAGCGCCGGAAAGCTCGGGAATCGGGAGGGCTGCGTCCGGGTAGCGAATCAGGCTGCAGATTGCAGACCGTGGGTTACGGCAGCCGATGCCGGCAAGCAGGCCGTTCGGCGGTTCGGTTATATGCCGTCGATGCGCCGGGCGCCGTTGTAGCGCTTGCCCCAGTATTTCTCTCGCAAATCGTCGATGCGCACCTTGCCGCCGGAGGCCGGGGCATGGACGAACTGCTGGTTGCCCAGATAGATGCCGACGTGGGAAAAGGCGCGGCGCATGGTATTGAAGAACACCAGATCGCCTGGCTGCAACTCGTCCTTATGGACGGTTTCGCCTCGGTGGCTCATTTCGCGCGCCGTGCGCGGCAGCACGGTGCCGACGCTCTTGAAAACATGATTGACGAGGCCACTGCAGTCGAAGCCGGTTTCCGGTGAACTGCCGCCGCGCCGATAACGTATTCCAATGAAGGCCAGGGCGCGTTCGGCCGCCTTTTCGGCGCTTTCGCCGGTACGTTCGAGCAGCGAAGGCTCATCCGCGAGCTGCTGACGGACGGTGTGGAAATCCTCGGCGACCTGATCGGCCTGGCAAGGTGCCGTGGCCAGGCAGGATAGACTCAGAAAAATGGCAAGGATGCTGCTGCGCATGTCGTCGGATGTCGGGGCAAGTCTGGGCTGAATGGGAGCAAATGAAAGCGGATGGAAGCCAATTGGAAGCGAATCGAAGCCAATGCGGCAAAACTTCACAGCCGCCGAATATATAACGATAAATTTACACTGTAAATATTTCGCTTTCTTTCACAGGCCTCGCTTCCTTCCAACAGGAGGGATATTCTGTCGCTTTTCGTTGCTTTGGCGTGCCTGGGCGTATTTGCGGGGGCCGTGGCGGACATTGCCGGAACTGCGACAGAAAGGTGGGGATCATGGACAAGTACCAGAAATACCTGAGTTTCTATCGTCGCTCCATCGAGCAGCCCGAGGCTTTCTGGGCGGATGAGGCCGCATTGATCGATTGGCACGTGCCGCCGCGCCAGATACTCGATGATTCGCGGCCGCCCTTTGCCCGCTGGTTCGTCGGCGGCGAGACCAATCTTTGCCACAACGCCGTCGACCGTCATGCCGCGGTGCGGCCGGATGCGCGGGCGCTGATTTACATCTCGACCGAGACCGGAACGGAACGGGTCTACAGTTTTCGCCAGTTGCAGCAGGAGGTCATGCGCATGGCCGCCATCCTGCAGGAACTGGGCGTCGGCAAGGGCGACAGGGTGCTGATCTACATGCCGATGATTCCCGAGGCCTGTTTTGCGATGCTCGCCTGCGCGCGCATCGGTGCGATTCATTCGGTGGTCTTCGGCGGTTTTGCCGCCGCCTCGCTGGCCACGCGCATCGACGATGCCCGCCCGGCGTTGCTGATTTCTGCCGATGCCGGCATGCGCGGCGGCCGGGCCATCGCCTACAAGCCGCTGGTTGACGAAGCCTGCGCGCTGGCGCAGTTTCCACCGGCCAGGGTGCTGCTGGTGGATCGCGGTATCGAGGAAATGAAGCGCGTTGCCGGGCGCGATGCCGATTACGCGGCGCTGCGCGCAAAGCACATGGCGGCGCAGGTGCCGGTCACCTGGCTGGAATCCGGCGAGCCGTCCTATATCCTGTACACCTCCGGCACCACCGGCAAGCCCAAGGGCGTGCAGCGCGACGTCGGCGGTTATGCGGTCGCGCTCGCCTCGTCGGTCAAGCGCATCTATTGCGGCGAGGCGGGCGGGACGTTCTTCTCGACTTCGGACATCGGCTGGGTGGTGGGGCATTCCTACATCATCTACGGCCCGTTGCTGGCCGGCATGGCAACGGTGATGTACGAAGGCACGCCGATTCGGCCCGACCCCGGTATCTGGTGGAAGATCGTCCAGGATCATCGGGTGAATGTGATGTTCAGCGCGCCGACGGCCATCCGTGTGCTGAAAAAGCAGGATCCGGAATACTTGCGCAAATACGATCTGTCTTCGCTCGAACGTCTCTACCTGGCGGGCGAACCGCTCGATCAGCCGACGCATGAATGGATCATGGCGGCCCTGCAAAAGCCGGTGATCGACAACTACTGGCAGACCGAGACCGGCTGGCCGATGCTCTCTCCGGTGCCGGGCGTCGAGGAGACGCCGATCAAGTTCGGCTCACCGGCCTTTCCGGTCTATGGCTACAACCTCAAGCTGTTCCGCGAAGACGGCAGCGAGGCGGCCGTCAATGAAAAGGGTGTGGTCGGCATACTTCCGCCGCTGCCTCCCGGCTGCCTGACGACGGTATGGGGCGATGATGCGCGTTTCGTCAGTACCTATTTCTCGCTTTTCAAGGAACCCCTGGTGTATTCCTCGTTCGATTGGGGAATCCGCGATGAAGACGGTTATTACAGCATCCTCGGGCGTACCGATGACGTGATCAACGTGGCCGGCCATCGCCTGGGCACCCGGGAAATCGAGGAAGCCGTGCAGGCGCACGCTGCCATTGCCGAAGTTGCCGTCGTCGGCGTCACGGATGCGCTCAAGGGCCAGTTGCCCATGGCTTTCGCCGTCGTCAAGGAACCCGCCCGGACGGCCACCGTGGAAGGGCGCCGGCAGCTCGAGCAGGAAGTGATGGCCACGGTCGACAGTCTGCTCGGCGCGATCGCCCGGCCGGCGCGCGTACATTTCGTCTCCGGTCTGCCCAAAACGCGTTCCGGAAAAATGTTGCGCCGTTCCATCCAGGCGCTGGCCGAAGGCCGCGATCCGGGCGATCTGACCAGCATCGACGATCCCGGCACGCTGGAGCAGATCAGGCAGATACTGGGCGCGGGTTGAAAAACGACAACGCCAAAAGTACGAGAATTTTTGAAATTTCCGTTGCGCGGCATGGAATGTGTTGCTAGAATGCGCAGCTCTTCAGGCGCGTAGCTCAGCTGGTTAGAGCACCACCTTGACATGGTGGGGGTCGTTGGTTCGAGTCCAATCGCGCCTACCAGGATCTGGTAGTGAAAGTTGTACAAAAGTTGCAAAAAACAGCAGAGACGCAATATAATGCCGGTCTTTGCTGGCGGCAGTCAGGCAGCAAACCGGCAGCACAGCAGCAAAAGCGTATTGACCCCATCGTCTAGAGGCCTAGGACAATACCCTTTCACGGTATGAACCGGGGTTCGAATCCCCGTGGGGTCGCCAAACAAAAGCGTTGCCAAATCAGCAGAAAATGGCAGCTCTTTGGGTTTCAAGGTACCAAGGCACGAATCGTACTAAGGTATCAAGGCACGAATCGCCGGAAATCCAGCAGCTTTGGCGCGGAGTGGTAGTTCAGTTGGTTAGAATACCGGCCTGTCACGCCGGGGGTCGCGGGTTCGAGTCCCGTCCACTCCGCCAACATAAAACCCTGTAGGCACAATGGCCTGCAGGGTTTTTTCTTGCGTGCTCAGTATGAGCGTGCGGGCTACGGGCGTATGGACGCACCGGCGCACACTCTCGACAAGTTCGTTCTGCTTCAACCTTGCCTCAGCCTTGTCTCGGCATGGTATCGCCGTGAGGAAAGAGTCATCCGGCGGTGCCGGCCTATGCAGTATGCGGCCTATACTGTGACTTGGTTTCTTTGCGAAAAAGAGGAGAACTTCATGAGCATGATGAAAGCAACGGTTTTCGTGGCGCCCGGCCGTATCGAACTGGTGGACAAGCCGATCCCGGACATTGGCCCCAACGATGCGCTGATCCGCATCACCACCACCACCATTTGCGGTACCGACGTGCACATCCTCAAGGGTGAGTATCCGGTCGTGCCGGGTCTGACCATCGGCCACGAGCCGGTTGGCGTGATCGAGAAACTGGGCAGTGCGGTGCAGGGTTATGTCGAGGGCCAGCGCGTCATCGCCGGGGCGATCTGCCCGAATTTCAACAGCTACGCTGCCCAGGACGGCGCGCCTTCGCAGGACGGCAGCTACCTGATCCTGAGCGGGAAGTGCGGCCACCACGGCTACAAGGCCACCGCCGGCTGGCGCTTCGGCAACCTGATCGACGGCACGCAGGCCGAATACGTGCTGGTGCCCGACGCCCAGGCCAATCTCGCGCCGATTCCCGACGGGCTGACCGACGAGCAGGTGCTGATGTGTCCGGACATCATGTCCACCGGCTTCAAGGGCGCGGAGAACGCCAACATCAAGCTCGGCGACACCGTGGTGGTGTTCGCCCAGGGGCCGATCGGCCTGTGCGCCGCCGCCGGCGCACGTCTGCTGGGTGCGACCACCATCATCGCCGTGGATGGCAACGACCACCGCCTGGGGATCGCCAAGAAGATGGGCGCGGACGTGACGTTGAACTTCCGCAACTGCGACGTAGTGGATGAGGTGATGAAGCTCACCAACGGCCGCGGCGCCGACAGTTCCATCGAGGCGCTGGGCACCCAGCTCACCTGGAGTCAGTCGTTGAAAGTGCTCAAGCCGGGCGGTACGCTGTCCAGCCTGGGCGTGTATTCGGAAGACCTGGCGATCCCGCTGGCCAACTTCGCGGCCGGCCTGGGTGATCATACGATCCGCACCGCGCTGTGCCCCGGCGGCAAGGAGCGCATGCGTCGGCTGATGAACGTGATCGCCGCAAACCGCCTCGATCTGGGCGTATTGGTCACCCACCAGTACAAGCTCGACGACATCGTCGCCGCCTACGAGCTGTTCGCCAATCAGCGCGACGGCGTGCTGAAGATCGCAGTGAAGCCGTAACGGGTCGATGCGCCTTCCTTGGCTCGTCGAGCCATTGACGCCTCGAAGGCGCGGAGATAACGGCGCTTGATCAGCCATCGTCCGCATTGACTGGAGAATGCGGACGATGATCGGCCGTTGACGACGAACTGATCAAGCCACCGACGGCTTCGCAAGCGAACGCACCGGGGATTTTGCGGCGGTCATCGACCGTCGGTCGGCAGGCTTTACAGGTTCTACAGGCTCTGCACTGCGAGTTGGAGATTGCCCTTGAAGCCCTTGTTTGAAGACAAGGGAACGGTATAGCCATCGGCAGTCTTGTTCGCCAGGGTGCCTGTGGCCTCGCTCCATTTTTCGTTCGTATTCAGGTAGCGAACGTTGAACCCTTCTGCGGTGCGGGTGATCCGGATGATGAGCGTGTCACGGAATAGATACTCTCCCTCCACGTGCTGATCGGGCCAGAATTTCTTGTCGATGGTGTAGCCGGTGGAGGAAACGGCCAGTTCCAGCGAGAAGACGAGGGTGTGTCCAACCGTGATTTTGGTCGTGTCCAGAAAAACCGAAAACAGAACGGGGGAGCGGGGGGCGGCGAGATTGGTTTGGTCGGCGCGAAGCAGTTCGTCATAGCTGCGAAGAATTGCGCTGAAGGTATCCCGGCGTCTTTCCGTGAGCCGGAAACTGAACGCGCCGCGTGGCGCAACGGTGGCCTCGAAATAATAGGACGCGCGGATTTCACGCCCTTCATCCTTGGCTTTCTGCACCGATGGCGGCAGTGGCAGCGCTTCGACCGTCAAGCTGCCATCGGCCCGCACGTCGCCAAAAAGAAAACGCACGAGGTTCTGATAGCCTTCTTCCGAATTGACGATGCCATAGTGGCCGCTATGGCTGCGATAGGCAAAGGCGCGCGGGGCATCGGCGACGGTCGCGTTTTCTATTTTGACCAGTCCGTCGCTCATCTCTCCGGCCAGGGCTCTTGAAAGACCTTTTGCAACATCGTAGTCGCGATGATTCGTGCCGACGAAGCAGAAAAATCGCTGCGGATCGAATTTGCCATCGAGTGAATCGACCCGTTCCGGTTTGCCGGACAAACCGAGGAACTCGGCAATCTTCTTGCGATTGAAGTTGTTGATGTCCCACAGTCCCAGAATGCCGGGAACATTGACACCGGCCATGTCAATGCCGTTATGCGGCGTGGCGTACGTGAACACCTTGGCGACCAGGGCGCGGTCCGCTTTGTTGCTGATCTTGTCGTTTTGCAGGAAGCTTCGTACGATCAAGCCTCCCATCGAGTGGGCCACCAGATGTACCTTGAATTGCTTGTGGAGATCCTTGTCGTCGCCGCAGACTTGCTGCTTGACCGTGTGGATCAGGACCTTCAGGCCTGCTGCCGCTTCGGGAATGGATAGCGTCTTCCCGCTGCCGATATCGGTATCGGCGGTTTCATAGTAGCGGTAAATGATGATGCTTTTCGTTGGAAGCCTGTCTTCCAGTTCGCTGCCGTCGGAAAAGCTGTCTCGATAGCCGTACTCTTTCATCAGCCGGATCAGCGGCGATTCGAAGATGTGCCGCTGGACTTTCTTGTCCCAGGATTGCCGTACCTTCGTCGATCCGAGGTTGAAGCCCATGTACGGCGAGGACGTCGTCTCGGCGATTTCGCCCGAGGTCATCGCGTAGCCACGAACATAGATAATGGGAAAAAAGGGGGCAAGCTGAGCTGGCATGATATTTTTTCTCCAAAAAATCAACCGGGATTAGACGTGCCAGCAGCATACTCCAGCAGACTGAAAAATGTATCGTGTCTGGATATCTTGTTGCGGGGTTCTTTGGGGAGATTGTCGTCGCATGGCTCAACGAGGAGACTGGAGGAGATCGGAGGCTATCGGTTTCTTCCCGCTAGACTGCTAGACTTGCAGTCTCCTTTAGGAGGCTGGCCATGCCTCTTTCGCATTGTGCAATCCGACACGAATCACGATGAACGACGATACTCCCGATCTTTTTGACGCTTCAGATGTTTCAGTAACCGCTGCCGCGCCGGCCTCAGGCATTGTGCCGCCAGCGCCTCCAGAACCTCCCGCCGAGCTTCCCGAGGATGCGGCGCCGCTGGATTTGTTTGCCGAGCGCGCCTATCTGGCCTACGCCATGTCGGTGGTCAAGAGCCGCGCCCTGCCGCAGGTCGAGGACGGCCAGAAGCCGGTGCAGCGGCGCATCCTGTATGCGATGAACGAGATGCGCCTGAATGCCGGCGCCAAGCACGTCAAATCGGCGCGGGTCGTCGGCGACGTGCTGGGCAAGCTGCATCCGCACGGCGATTCCTCGGTCTACGACGCCATGGTGCGCATCGCCCAGGACTTCAGCCTGCGCTATCCGCTGGCCGACGGCCAGGGCAACTTCGGCTCGCGCGATGGCGACGGCGCGGCGGCGATGCGCTACACGGAAATTCGTCTGACGCCGATTGCGGAGCTGCTGCTGTCCGAAGTGCATCGCGGCACGGTGGATTTTCGTCCGAATTACGATGGCAGCTTCGAGGAGCCGGCTCTGCTGCCGGCGCGCCTGCCGTTTACGCTGCTTAATGGCGCTTCGGGGATCGCCGTCGGCATGGCGACGGAGATTCCACCGCACAACCTCAACGAAGTCGCCCAGGCGGCCATCCATCTGATTCGCAATCCGCAGTCGTCGGTGGCCGATCTGCTGGCCCATGTCCGGGGGCCGGATTTCCCCGGCGGCGGCCAGATCATCTCGGCCGCATCCGTGATCCAGGATGCCTACGAAAGCGGGCGCGGCAGCCTGCGCCTGCGCGCCCGCTGGCGCGTCGAGGAGATGGCGCGCGGCCAGTGGCGCGTCATCGTCAACGAGCTGCCGCATGGCGTTTCGGTGGCGCAGGTGATGGCGGAAATCGAGTCGCTCTCCAATCCGCAGCCCAGGGCCGGCAGGAAGGAGATCACCCAGGAGCAGAAAAACCTCAAGGCCGCCGTGCTGGCGGTGCTCGACGTGGCGCGCGACGAGTCGAGCGATGCCGAGGCCGTGCGCCTGATCCTCGAACCGCGCTCCTCGCGCATCCAGGTCGCCGATTTCATGGCGGTGCTGCTTGCCAATACTTCGCTGGAGACCTCGGCTTCCATCAACCTGACGATGATCGGCCGTGACGGCAATCCGCAGCAGAAGAATCTGCGCCAGATTCTCGCCGAATGGGTGGATTTCCGTTACGCCACCGTCGAGCGCCGCACGCGCTTCCGCCTCGACGAGGTGGATCGTCGCATCCACATCCTGCAGGGGCGGATGATCGCCTTCCTGCGCATCGAGGAGGTGATCCGCGTGATCCGCGAGTCCGACGCGCCGAAGCAGGATTTGATGGCGAAATTCAGCCTCAGCGAGATTCAGGCCGAAGACATCCTCGAAATTCGCCTGCGCCAGCTTGCCCGTCTCGAGGGCATCAAGATCGAGAAGGAACTCGGTGAGCTGTATCTGGAGCGCAGCACCCTGCAAAACCTGCTCGACAACCGCAGCGCCATGACCCGCGCCATCATCAAGGAAATCGAGGCGGATGCGAAAACCCACGGCGATGCGCGGCGCACGCTGATCGAGGAAGATGCCTCGACGAGCAGCAGTCGCGGCGACCCGAAGACCAGCGTGCCCGACGAGCCGGTAACGGTGATCCTGTCCAGGGCCGGCTGGCTGCGCTCGCGCCAGGGCCACGGGATTGCTGCCGAGAGCATCGGCTACAAGACGGGCGACGAGGGCTTTGCGGTTTTCGAGACGCGTACCACCTGGCCGCTGGTCATCATCGATACCAATGGCCGGGCCTACAGCATTCCCGTGTCGGCGATTCCCGGCGGCAAGGGAGATGGCGTGCCGCTGGCCACCCTGATCGATCTGCAGGATGGCGGCCAGCGCGCCCAGGCCATTTCGGCCTCGCCCGAAGCGCGTTTCCTCTTTGCCAACAGCGCTGGCTACGGCTTCGTCGCCAGCGTTGGCGATCTCGTCAGCCGCGTCAAGGCGGGCAAGGCCTTCATGAGCCTCGATGCGGGTGAAACGCCGCTGCCGCCGGTGCCGGTACCCGCGAGCCATGCCACGCATGTCTGGTCTGCCAGCAGCAGCGGCCGTTTGCTGGTGTTCGATGCGGCGGAAATCAAGACGCTTGCCAAGGGAAGGGGCATCATCCTGCAAAGCCTGGAGAAAGGCAGCACGCTGGCCGCCTGCGGCTACTGCGACGGGCTGAGCCTGACCTTGAATTGCCGTGAGCGCAACAAGATCGCACCGCTGACCTTGCGCGGCGAGGAATTCGCCAAATACCTGGGCCAGCGCGCGCGCAAGGGGACGCAGTTGCCCGGCAAGAAGTTGCCGGTTTGAGATCGCCGTGCCGATGATCGACACGGCCAGTCCGCCGCACTATGATTGGCGCGGTGACGATAACGATAACGATGCGTAGATGCCATGGAATGAAAGGAAAATGATCGTGAAAATCATCGCTTCCGGATCGAGATTGGTGTTTGGCATGTCATTGCTGCTGGCGGTAGCTTCGGCAACTCCGGCATTCGCCCAGGACGTGGCCGAAACTGGCCAGACTGAGGAGTCTGCCTCTGCGGTATCGGCAGCCGTCGCATCGGAGCCCGAAATGGCCGAGGAGGAGGCGCAGCAGGCCGAGGCCAGACGTCGGGCGGCGGCCGAGGTGGCCGCCAAACTTGTCTCTGAAGAACTTGCCGCGCGCAAGCGGGTGCGGGCGTTCGAAGTGAGCGAGAAGGCGCGCCAGCGCGAGGCCCTGGAGCGGCAATGCGTCATCAGGCCCGTCATGTCCGACGAGGAAATCGACAAATGCAAGGCGGTCTGGCGTTAGGCCATTGCCGGAGTTGGGGCGGCACGCTCAAGGACGGCATACGGGGCTGAGTCGCCCCGTGTTCAGGCAGCCTGTTTTTTCTCGTACAGCGCGATTGCGGTATCCATTTTCTTCAGCAGGCGTTCGCTGAAGGTGCACACCGTCGCCGTGAGATGATCCGGGGCGTCGTGTTCCGCGTCGGACAATGCGGAGCGCATGAAGTGCCACTGCCGCATCGCATGATCGATCTGGCTGCGAATCTGCGGATGATCGCGCACTTCCTCGATCAGCAGGGCCAGGCCGGTTTCGAATTCCTGCATGGCGTGGCGCAATTCGTCCTGGCATTTGCTGCTGCTGATGCCGTACGGCTTCCATTCGAGGAACATGTAGAACTTCGCCATGCGCTGCGACAGCAGGCGTCCGCGGCTGGCGAGCGCGAGCAGCCGGTCGTCGTGGGCGTTCGTGCTGTCTTCGAAAGCCAGCATCAGGTGATGCGCGGCCGACAGCACTTTTTCATTCAGGCTGAAGAGTTTCCGGGCATTCTGCGGCGTTGGCGGGCTGTCGAGCAAAACCTTGTAGGATTGCCAGAGCGCCAGCACCGTGCCGTGGGCGGCGCGTACTTCCTTGCTGACGGACAGCCCGGCCAGTTCGCCGAGTTGCTGTTCGAATTCATCGACCGATTGGTTCAGCATGCTGCGCGCCCGCTGCGGCAGGACGTTGCGTCCCAGCATCAACCAGGATTTCGCCATGCGCTGCGAAAGCATGCGCAAGCGGGCGGCCTTGTTGGTCGTGCCTTGCGAAACGCGATGCGGCAGGCGGGCATCACCCGGCAGCACGACATTGCGCAGGGCGTGGGGACGGTTGCAGTCGTGGCTCCAGTCCTGCGCATGGCCGCCGGCGTGGCCGAGGAGGTTGCGGATGATCCGTTCATTCTGCAGCAGGATATGGCGGCCATCGACGACGATCAGGCCGGCATCGAACAACTCGCGCAGGCTGCGCGAGAAAGTTTCCGGCGTCAGACCCAGACGCGCGGCAATGAGCTGCTTGCTGGTGGGCAGCACCAGCCGCGTCTCGCCGCGCGCCCCGCTCAGGCCGCCTGCCTGGAGTATCAGGTAATCGAGGCTGCGCTGACAGCCGTTCAGGGAGCGGCTGGCGAGGACGTCGGTTTCCGTGTCGATCTGGCGCTGCGCCAGATTCGCCAGCAGGCGCAAGGCGAGCGGCTGGCTCGTCCTGACGACTTCACGCAGTGCGCGCGCGTCGATACAGAGCAGCAGGCCGGGTTCGATGGCAACGGCATCGGAAACGCTGGGACGCTCCGCAAGCAACTCCGCTTCGCCGAAGCTTTGTCCGGGAAATACGAGATCGAGCACCTTCTCGCCGCTGCCGGAGGTTACCGTGCGCTTGAGGTGTCCGGCCAGTACGTGATACAGCGCGTCGGGAACGTGGCCGGCGCGCAATAGGGTTTGTGCCTTGCCGAAGCGCATCTTGTGCGAGGCATGCGCCAGCATTTCCAGTTGCTCCGCACTGAGTCCGGAGAACAGTGGCATGCCATTCAGGATTTCTCGAATTTTCATCGAAGCACCTACCTACCCGTAAGCTTGTAGCTTGTTTTGTTCAATATCCATGGCGACAGGCGCACAAACAGCCGGCCGGTCGGCAAGGATATTCCTACAGAGTCGCGCCCTGTAAATTTCGTCGCCCTTGATTTTAGTCAACCTTTTTAATGAGTGTTTGAGCATAATATGCGGCGATTTGTCGCAGGGCGTATTTGTGTCCGATCCGTGTCCGATGAGCTCTTTGGTTGGTCGGGACGGCATGTCAGGTTTGAACGAGGAAAATTACATTCAAGCAAGGAGATCTTAATGACCAGCAATAACAACATCGACACCACCGTCAATGGAAAAGAGCAGGCCGAAGCGGCTGTGCCGCAGGATCCGGGTCGCCGCAAGTTTCTCAACACTGCCGCTCTGACCGGTCTTGCTGGTGCCACGCTGTCGGTCGGTCTGGCATCCTGCAAACAGGAAACGACACCGGCGACCGGCGCTGCTTCCGCTCCCGGCGCTGCCGCCGCAGGCGCTGCGGGCGACATGCGCGTCGAGCGTGCTCCCGGCGAACTCGACGATTATTACGGCCTTTGGTCGGGCGGCCATTCCGGCGAAATGCGCGTCTATGGCATACCGACCGGCCGTGAGTTGAAGCGCATCCCGGTGTTCAATCCGGATCTGCTGACCGGCTGGGGGATTACCAACGAATCGAAGAAAATTCTTGGCACCAAGCCGAATGGCGATCTCAAATACCGCACCGGCGATACGCATCACGTCCATGCTTCCTACAAGAATGGCACCTACGACGGCAAGTATGCCTGGGTGAATGACAAGATCCACAGCCGTCTGGCGCGCGTCCGCCTGGATACCTTCGAGTGCGACAAGATCACAGAACTGCCCAACGTCCAGGGGTTTCATGGCATTTTCCCGGACAAGCGCGACCCGGTCGATCCCAACATCAACTACACCACGCGCGTTTTCTGCGGCGCCGAATTCCACATTCCGCTGCCCAATGACGGCCGCGACCTCGACAATCCGGAAAAGTACGGCGCGCTGTTTACCTGCGTCGATGCCGAAACCATGGAAGTGCGTTGGCAAGTGCGCGTCGATGGCAACATGGACCTGTGCGCCTCGTCCTTCGACGGCAAGCTGGCTGCCTGCAACCAGTACAACACTGAAAACGGCGTGCATTTCGAGGACATGATGTCGGCTGAGAACGACGCCTGCGTGTTCTTCAACATCGCCCGCATCGAACAGGCCGTGAAGGACGGCAAGTTCACCACCTACGGCGACTCCAAGGTGCCGGTAGTCGATGGTACCCAGGCCGGCAATCCCGACCCCAAGACGGCGCTGACCTGCTATGTGCCGGTACCGAAGAATCCGCACGGGGTGAATGCCAGCCCGGATGGCAAGTATTTCATCAGCGCCGGCAAGCTCTCGCCGACGGCGACCGTCATCGAACTCGAAAAGGTTCTCGGCTTTTTCAATGGCGATGTCGCTTCGACCAAGGATTGCGTGGTGGCCGAAGTCGAAATCGGTCTGGGCCCCCTGCATACGGCTTTCGATGGCCGCGGCAATGCCTATACCACCCTCTTCCTCGACAGCCAGATGGTGAAGTGGAACGTCGATGCCGCCATCAAGTATTACAAGGGCGATACCAGCGTCAAGTACGTCGTCGATCGTCTGGATGTGACCTACCAGCCGGGGCATACCAATGCTTCGATGTCGGAAACCATGGAAGCCGACGGCAAGTGGCTGGGTGTGGGCAACAAGTTCTCCAAGGAGCGCTTCCTGCCGGTCGGCCCGCTGCATCCCGAGTGCGAGCAACTGGTCGACATCAGCGGCGAAAAGATGCGCCTGGTTGCCGACCATCCGGTGTGGCCCGAGCCGCATGACTTCATCATCATGCGCCGCGACATCATCAAGGCTCAGCAAGTCTACAACCCGGATGACTTCCCGGCCGGCATCAAGGATGCCAGCGAGTCGCGCGTTGAACGCAACGGCAACAAGGTGACCGTGCATATCGGTTCCCAGGCGCCGATGTTCAGCCTGCGTGAATTCGAAGTCAAACTGGGTGATGAAGTCACCGTCTTCCTCACCAACTTCGACAAGGTGGAAGACCTGACTCACGGCTTTGCGCTGCCCAGGCATGACATCAACTTCATCGTCAACCCGGGCGAAACTCGCTCGGTCACCTTCAAGGCGGACAAGCCGGGTGTCTATTGGTACTACTGCACCCATTTCTGCCACGCATTGCACCTCGAGATGCGCGGCCGGATGATCGTCAGGAAGTAAGTGGAAAGTCCCGCCTGCCGGCAAGATGGATGAGCGTCCATCGCCGCAGGCGAAAGAGCGAAAAAGACAAAAGGGGGCGCAAGCCCCCTTTGTCATATGCCCGTCCGTTGCGCGGCCGAAAACAGGATTTCACTGGCCGATGCGCTGTAGAATTCCGGGTTGTCGCGAATTGATTTGGCGCAAGGTTCGGCATATAAGCAGGCGTTAATATTTGCCGATGCGCAATGGCAGTGCCGTACTGTGTTTTTTGCTGGAAATGTGGAAATGCTCACCATGAAGCCCTCGACCTCCCTGCTGGCTACCGTTCTGGCGGCCTTCATGCTGTTTGTGCTGCCGCTGTCACCGTCGTCGGCCCATGCCGATGCCTACGAGGCGCCGCTGCCGCCGCAGCTCAACAGCGATCCGGACCTGTGCGCCTACGCACCCTGTCGGGAGGTCATCCCGGGAGCCGACAGTTTCTCCCGGCGCCAGGGGCGGCCGGCCTATGTCGAAGCGTACAAGACCGTGAATGGCAAGCAGCAATTGCTCGGCTATGTCTTTCTCTCCACCGACATCGTCGATATTCCGGCCTACTCCGGCAAACCCGTGATTACCCTGATCGGCATGGACAGCAGCGGAAAATTCACGGGTTCCAGGATCCTGCGTCATTCCGAACCCATCCTGCTGCTGGGCATTCCCGAGTCCAGGCTGATTGCCTTTACGGAACAGTACCTGGGCAAGTTCGTCGGCGACAAGGTGGAAATCGGCCGCTCGCACTCCGATCCGGATGCGATCAGCGTCGACGCCATCAGCGGGGCGACGGTGACGGTGATTGCCCAGAACCAGTTGATGATGCGTTCAGGGCAGGAAATCGCCAGGCAGGTGGGCATCATCCAGCCCAAGATTCGTCCCCAGGCCAAGCTGCTGGATCTGGATGAAAAACTCGATTGGGCGCAACTGCTCAAGGAAGGCAGCATCCAGCGCCTGACCGTGAAAACTGCCGATGTCGGCCTGCCGCCGGCCGCCGCGCCTTACATCGACATGTATTTCGGCTATCTCGACATTCCTTCGGTCGGCCGTTCCATCCTTGGCGATGCGGCTTACAACAGTCTGATGTCGCGCCTGAAGCCCGGCGAGCATGCCATCTTCATCATCGCCAATGGCAAGGAATCGTTCAAGGGCTCGGGCTTCGTGCGCGGCGGCATCTACGACCGCATCCAGATCAACCAGGATGGCGACAGCATGACCTTCCGCGATCTGGACTATCTCAATCTTTACGGCATCCAGGCCGCCGGCGCGCCCGCGTATCACGAGTCGGGCATCTTCATCATGCGCAGTCCGAGCTTCTCGGCGGCGTATCCATGGAACCTGGTGTTCATGGGCAACAAGATGGATCCGGATACCGGCGAGCGGACTTTTGCCACCTTCGAGCATGAATACTGGACCAACGCCCGCTATCTGGAAGGCGGCCGGCCCGAATTCAAGCGCCCCGATCCGACCTGGCTCAAGGTATGGAAGGCCAGGCAGGTGGAAATTGCCTTCTTCATCGCCTTGCTGTTGAGCGCGGGCATCGTGTATGCCTTGCGCGACAAGCTGGTGCGCCGCTCCAACCGCAAGAACAAGCTCTGGGTGTCGGTCCCGCGTTACGCCCTGTGGGTGAGCAGTATCGGTTTTTCCGGTTTTTACCTGATGGCCCAGCCCTCGATCACCCAGGTGCTGACCTGGTTCCATTCCATTCTTTTCCAGTGGCAGTGGGGCTTGTTCCTCTCGGATCCCTTCATTTTCCTGTTCTGGATTTTCATCATCGTCACCACCTTCTTCTGGGGCCGGGGCATGTTCTGCGGCTGGCTGTGTCCCTATGGCGCGTTGAGCGAAATTCTCTACAAGGTGGCCAGCGCGGTGGGCCTCAAGCGTTTTCAGTTCAAGTTGCCGCAGGCCGTGCATGACAAGCTGAAGTGGCTGAAATACGGCATTTTCCTCGGGCTGCTGTTCGTCTCCTTCTATTCGATGGGGCTGGCGGAGAAGCTCGCCGAAGTCGAGCCGTTCAAGACCACTTTCCTCGTCGGCGTGTGGAACCGCTCCTGGCCGTTCGTGCTTTACTTCAGCGTGCTCTTCATCCTGGCGATGTTCGTCGAGCGTTTCTTCTGCAAGTATCTGTGTCCGCTCGGCGCCAGCCTGGCGATTCCGTCCACTTTCCGCTGGTGGGGCCTGAAGCGCAAGGATGAATGCGGCCCCTGCAAAGCCTGCGCGGTAGGCTGCGATTCCCTGGCGATCCATGACACGGCTGGCAATATCGATCAGCGCGAGTGCATGCTGTGTCTGGACTGCATGGTGATGTATTACGACGACCACGCCTGCCCGCCGCTGGCCAAGGAACGCAAGGCGCGCGGCAAGGCCGGCCAGCCGCTGACACCCATCGGCGCCGATGGTTACTACATTCCCATCCATGTGGTGAAAACCGCCGGGCAGGCGGGCCAGCCGCCGCTGGAGCGCGGCATCATCGAGGAACAGCCGATGAGTCTGGGCGCCCGCCTGTATTGCGAGATCACCGATCATCTGTTTCCCTGGAGCGGCAAGGTGCGCACGCGCAATGTCTTCTTCAAGGCGCTGATCGCCGGTATCACCGTGCTGATGACCTGGCTGTGGCTGCTGGGCGCGGCGGGCAAGCTGGGGCCGGGCATCATCCTCGGCTGGTGGCTGGCCTGGAGCGTCTATGAAATCATCGAGCGCATGAACTGCAAGCCTTACGTCAAGGAGGGGCCGTGGTGGGGCCGCAAGCTGCGCGAAGCGAGCTGGCCGGACATGATGGCCTATGTCGGGATGAAGAACCTGCTCATCGGCGTGGCGCTGTTCCTGCTGATGAAATGGGTGGGCGTGCTGGAAATCCTCCGCAACATGCCGGAATTGCAGGGCTTCTATTGATGCTGCGCGTTTTCCGTCGGCAGTCTCGCGCCCTTCTGGCACTGGCTGGCGGATGGATGCTGCTGGCCGTCAGCCCGCCGGGGCTGGCCAGGGAGTGGACGGTGGCGCCCGGCCAGTCCATCGCCGCCGCCATTGCGCAAGCGGCGGCGGGGGATACCTTGCTCATCGACCGCGGGCATTACGCGGAAAATCTCCTCATCGACAAGCCGCTCACGCTGCGCGGCATCCAGCGGCCGACGATCGCCGGCGGCCTCGAGGGCGATACCATCCGCATCACTGCGCCGGACGTCACGCTCGACGGCTTGATCGTCACCGATTCCGGCGATGACCGCATCAAACAGAACGCCGGCATCTACATCCAGCCGGGCGCGCATCGCGCCAAGGTGCTCAACTGCGTGCTGGCCTACAACCTGTTCGGGATGTGGATCGAAAAGGCCAACGATGTCGAGGTGCGCGGCAACAACATCACCGGCAAGCGCGATTACGCTTCCATCCTGCGCGGCAACGGCATCCAGCTCTACAACACCACCGGGGCGCGGATCATCGACAACCGGATCAGCTATACCCGCGACGCGCTGTACGTGGATGTCTCGCACCATGCGGTGTTTCGCGGCAATCACCTGCATCATGCGCGCTACGGCACGCATTACATGAATTCCTATTTCAACGTCTGGGAAAACAACGACAGCCATCACAACCGGGGCGGCCTGGCGCTGATGGAAGCGCGTCACCAGACGGTGCGCAACAACCACGCCTGGGCGAATTCGGATCACGGCATCATGTTGCGCACCTTGCAGAATTCCGTCGTCGAAGACAATGTGGTGGCCGGCAACCAGCGCGGTTTCTTCATCTACAACTCGCAGTTCAATAGGGTGCGCCACAACCTGGTGATCGACAACCACGTCGGCGTGCACCTGTGGGCCGGTTCGGTGGATAACAGCGTCGAGGAAAACGATTTCATCGCCAACCGCGTGCAGATCCGCTACGTCTCGAACCGCGATACGCCCTGGGGCGAGAAGCAGGGGAATTACTGGAGCAACTATCTGGGCTGGGACCGCGATGGCGACGGCATCGGCGACATTCCCTACGAAGCCAACGACATGGTTGACCGCCTGTCCTGGCGTTATCCGATGATGAAGCTGCTGCTCAGCAGCCCGTCCCTGCAGAGCCTGCGTCTGATTGCCCGTCAGTTTCCGCTGCTGCGCGCGCCCAGCGTGGTGGACCCGAAACCGCACATGCGGCCTCTGCATGACAACTGGAGAGAATGGCTTGGCAAATACTTTGATTAGTGTGCGCGCAGTCAAAAAGCATTTTGGCGAAGTGCATGCCGTTGATGGCATCGATCTGGACATCGCCAAAGGCGAGATTTTCGGCCTGATCGGCCACAACGGCGCCGGCAAGAGCACCATGTTCAAGATGCTGCTGGGGCTGTTGCCGGCGACCAGCGGCGAGATCCGCATCAACGGCACCGCCGTTGCCGGCCGCGCTTTTCGTGAAGTGCGGCGGCAGATCGGCTACCTGCCGGAGAACGTCGTCTTCTACGACAACCTGACCGGGCTGGAGACGCTGCATTTTTTTGCCGACCTGAAAGGCGTGGCGCGCAGCGCGGCCCAGCCGCTGCTGGAGAAAGTCGGTCTGGCCCACGCCGCGCAACGGCGCGTCCGCGGCTATTCCAAGGGCATGCGGCAACGCCTCGGCTTTGCCCAGGCTTTGCTCGGCCAGCCCGCCTTGCTGTTTCTCGACGAGCCGACGAACGGTCTCGATCCCGAGGGCATCCGCGAGTTCTATCGCATCCTCGAAGAACTGAAGCGCAAGGTGGGTGTGACCATCGTCATCACGTCGCACATCCTGGCCGAAATCCAGGAGCGCGTCGATCGGCTGGCGATCATGAAGCTGGGCAAGCTGCAGGCGCTCGGGACGCTGCACGAATTGCGCGAGCAGAATGGCCTGGCGCTGGATTTCCGGCTGCGTCTGGCAGATCCCGCGCAAGCCTCGGCGGAACTGGATGCGCTGCTGAAACCGCTGGGAGTGAGCCGCCTGCGGGCGCAGGACGAATACCTCAGTTTCGACTGCCCGCGCCAGCACAAGATGGCGGTCGTCGCCGCCTTGGGCCAGTTGCAGGGCAAGGTGCTGGATCTGGAAATCCGCGAGCCTTCGCTGGAAGATCTGTTTCTCGGTTATGCGGGATAAAGAGTAAGGGTAAGGGTGAGCGATGAGTAAATCCATGGAGTTCGGACAGGTCGCGGTCATTGCCGGCAAGGAGTTCTGGGATCGGGTGCGCAACCGCTGGGTGCTGGCGGTGGCCGTGGTGTTTACCGTCCTGGCGCTGGTGATCGCCTATTTCGGCGCGGCCCAGCAGGGCAGCGTCGGCTTTCGCGGCGTGGAAGTCACCATTGCCAGCCTGGTCAGCCTGGTCATTTATCTGGTGCCGCTGATTGCGCTGATCCTGGGCTTCGATGCCATCGTCGGCGAGCGCGAGCGGGGCTCGCTCGATCTGCTGCTGTCGATGCCGCTCACCCGCTTTGAATTGCTGCTGGGCAAGTTTCTCGGCCTGTCCGCCGCGCTGTCGTTTTCCACGCTGGCCGGCTTCGGCGTGGCGGGCGTGGTGCTTGCGACCAGCATGTCGCTGAATGCCCTGTACCACTACTTCGGCTTCATCCTCAGCTCCATCCTGCTCGGCATGTCCTTCCTCAGCCTGGCGGTGACGGTTTCGGTGCTGGCGGCCGATCGCACCAGCGCCAGCGGCATGGCGATCGCCCTGTGGTTCTTCTTCGTCCTGGTCTTCGATCTGATCCTGCTGGGTCTGCTGGTGGCAACCGGCGGCGACATGGGCAGCCTGGCGAGCAATTTATTTCCCTACCTGCTGCTGCTCAATCCGGCGGACGTCTTTCGCATCCTCAACGTCTTCACCCTGGACGAGGTGCGCACGCTGTACGGGCTGGCAACCGTGATGCCGGCCCATCTGTCCAACCCCTGGCTACTCGGCGGCATGATGCTGCTGTGGATCGTCGCCCCATTGTCCTTTGCTGCCTGGAGATTCAAATGAACCTGATGACCGTCCGGCCACCCTTGCGCCGCCTGACCCTGCTCGCCTTGCTGCTGACCGTCCTGGCCGGTTGCGGCGCCGTCGAAGAGGGCGTGCCCCTGCCGCTGGAAATCGATGCCGGTACTTCCTGCACGCTGGATGGCATGCTGCTGGCCGACTTCCCCGGCCCCAAGGCGCAGATCCATTATTCCCAGGGGCCGGCGGACTTCTTCTGCGATACCGTGGAAATGTTTTCCATCTACCTGCGTCCCGAGCAGCAGAAGCGCATCCGTGCGCTGTACGTGCAGGACATGGGCAAGGCCGACTGGAGTGCGCCGCAAGGCCACTGGATCGATGCGCGCAGCGCCTTCTTCGTCGCCGACAGCCAGCAGCGCGGCTCGATGGGCAAGACCCTGGCTTCCTTCGCCAGCCAGGCCGATGCCCAGGACTTCATGGCAAAGCACGGCGGCAAGCTGTATCGCTTCGCCGACATCACGCCCGAGATGGTCGCCCTCGATGGTGGCGCCCTGCATGACCAGACGATGTGAGCCATGGCCGATTTCTTCCACGACTTTGATGCCGAAGACGCAACCCGGATGGAGGAGCTGGCACGCCTCATTCACGAATTCCGCGTCAGCATCGATGGCTTGCGGCAGCAATACGCCGTTGCCACGGCCGCCGAACTGCTGGCGAAGATCAAGGCGGGGAGCGTGGCCGAACATCCGGCCTACGAACACTATCTGTCACTGACCATCCTCGATGAGATGCGCGAAACCGTGCGCGCCGAAATGAGGGATTTCCTGCCCAGGGTGAAACGTCTATGAGCCTGCATCTGGAACTCAAGGAACGGCTCGAACAAGCCTATGCGGCGCGACTGCCGGAAGGCGTGGCGCTGCACCAGGATGCCTTGCTGATGAACTTCGACACGGGCCTGGCGCTGGAGGCGCGTTTCGCCTCGGCCGAGGAATACACCATCAACTGGCTGTGGGGCGATGCCCGGCTGCGCATCGACACCGCGCCCCTGCATCCCGAACTGGCGACTTGCCCGAACCATTTCCACGATGTCGACGAGCAGGTGCGTCCCGATCCACTGACCCGGCCGGGCGCCAGCCCCTGGGAGAATCTCGGCAAAGTCATCGATGCGCTGCTGGTCGATCCTCTGCTGCAATCCTGAAAACGCCGCTTACTGCCGAATGGAGTGTCCTTGCCCATGAACAAGCCGATGCAATCCCTGCGCCGTTGCGCTTTACACGGGCTGGTGGCCATCAGCCTGGCCCTTGCCTTGCCGGCGCTTACGCCTGCCGCCGCGGCCGAGGAAGTCGCCGCCCAGGCGGTCGGCAAGGAAATGCGTTGCCCGGTCTGTGGCATGTATCCCGCCCGCTATCCCAAGTGGATGACGCAGGTGATCTTCAAGGACGGCACCATGCGCGCCACCGATTCGCCGCTCGACCTGTTCCGCTTTCTGCACGACATGGCGAAATATGATCGCAAGCACGTGCGTGAAGATATCGCCGTGATTTATCTGAGCGACTACCTCAAAGGCGGCTGGGTCGATGCGAAGCGCGCATATTTCGTTGCCGGCTCCTCGGCGCGGGGGCCGATGAACAATGCCGATCTGCCGGCGTTCAATGGCCGCGAGGCGGCAGAGAAATTCGCCGGCGAGCAGGGCGGCAAGGTGCTGGGTTTCGAGCAGATCACTGCCGAACTCGTCGCCAACCTTGGTCATGATGATCATGGCGATCACGGCCATCATGACCATCATGGTCACTGACTGAAACCGGGCAGCTCGCGTCCTCATCATGAAGATATACACTACCGCGCCACTCGAAGATCCGCGTGCCGCGCGCAGGATCTACAAGGAACTGGAAGACATCGGGTACGACGGCGGTTTCTCCTTCGAGGCCAAGCACGACCCCTTCCTTGCGCTGGCGGTGGCCGCCGAGCACACCACCACGCTGCGTCTGGGCACGGCGATCGCCATCGCCTTCGCGCGCAATCCGATGAATCTTGCCAACCTCGGCTACGACATGCAGTCGATCAGCGCCGGGCGCTTCGTGCTGGGTCTGGGCTCGCAGGTCAGGCCGCATATCGAGAAACGCTTCAGCAGCGTCTGGTCGCATCCGGCCGAGCGCATGCGCGAGATCGTGCTGGCGATCAAGGCCATCTGGGATTGCTGGGAGGGCAGGGCGCCGCTCGATTTCGAAGGCCGCTTCTACCGGCACACCCTGATGATTCCGGCTTTCAACCCCGGCCCGAATCCCTATGGCCCGCCGCCGATATTCACCGGCGGCTTCGGGCCGAAGATGACGGCGGTGGCCGGTGAAGTCTCCGATGGCTTCATCGCCCATCCCTTCAACACCCGCCGCTCGCTGCTGCAGAACACCCTGCCGGCCCTGCAGGACGGCCTGGCGAAATCGGGACGCCGGCGCACGGACATCGAAGTGATGTGCGCCACTTTGGTAGTCACCGCCGATACCGAGGAAGCGCTCGCCGCATCGAAACTGGCCGCGCGCAAGCAACTGGCTTTCTACGGCTCAACCCCAGCCTACCTGCCGACCCTGGCCGCCCATGGCTGGGAGACGCTGCATAACGAGCTCAACCGGCTTTCCAAGGCCGGACGCTGGGACGACATGACCGCGCTGATCGGCGACGACATACTCAACGAAATCGCCGTGGTCGGCGAACGCCACGAAATCCCCAGCAAACTCAAAACCCGCCTGGAAGGCATCGCCGACAGCGTCAGCCTCACCCACAACCGCAGCCCCGACCCCAGCCACTGGGCCGACGTGGTGCGGGCGATGAAGGCGGGAGAGAAGTAGGTAAATCAGCGAAGCGCTGGTTCACCCCGTTATCACCAGGTTCGCAGGGCCGCGGTGATCCGGTGTTCGTTGATTCGTTCGTCGATTCCACAGGTGGTATGGTTTGCCATCAGAGATTGTTATTTTATTTTCTCCTGGCATAAAAGCTCATCCAGTAGTGACATTTGTCATGAAGTGGGATGAAATAGCGTACCCATTGCGTATACTTCGCTTCGATTCGTATGTTGTAATACTTTAGTCAAAACTGACTTTGCAGTGTTGCAGGCTGTGTCAAGGTGTATCAGGTTCAGATGTGCTTAGTCATTAGGTATCACAATGAACCGCATTTCGGCAGTATCGTAAAAAAGTTAAACGCTGCTCCTTTAGACCAGGCATTGTTAGAAACCCCATTTTGGTACTTCGGTACCGTTACTGTGCTCAATTTGCACGGCCAACTTGGGATGGGTAAGTCCATTTCATTTATTAGGGCGCAGGGGGGGGGCTATATGCGACCGGTTTTCATTATTTTGATTCCGCTTCTTGTATTGCCTTTTCATGCGACGGCGCATAGTGGCGGCCTAGATAAGAGTGGCTGTCATACCAACCGTAAGACCGGTGACTACCATTGCCATCGCGGCTCTCCCGCCCCTCAACGTAACTTCCATGCTCCGGAGAGTCATCTGTTAACTTCCAGTCCCACACGCAGATCAGGCGTTTTGCCAATTGCACAGAGGCGCGTGCTGCCGGTGCTGCACCTGTTCGGAGCGGCGACCCCGGTTATGGCCCACACCTTGATCGTGACAATGATGGAGTTGGGTGTGAACCATATCGCGGACGTAGGTAGATTGCCTCCCTAACAATTTCTTTTAGCCATCACCGCCGCTTTGAGGCGCGGCTTAACTCAGGTGTTGGGCGTCACTATCAATCAACCGTGGTTAAGTACCTATCTAACATTTTTCTTCTCGTTGCTGTAGCCGCGTTGGCTGTGGCGCTCTCATTTTGGGCGAGCTTCGTTACTTCCAAGTGGCACTGGTTTGGGCGGTCAGGGGCTATCGTTACAATGGCTGGCGTCATTCTCAGTGTTCGGCCTTTGATCCGCCTGGGTTTTTCAGAATGGTTCCGGTCATTGAGCGTTATCGACGGTGGGTACATTGAACCTACCCCGAAAGAAATTGAAGCCGAACGGCAATCGAAGCTCGATGCCACAGCATCTCACATTGGCGTCTACATGGCCTTAATTGGAACCCTGGTCTGGGCCTACGGCGACCTCATCGGAGGGTTGTCGTCGCAGTGACGCCCAACCCTGCGGTCGAGCTGCTTCAAGCATAAAGCTGCCGAGGCAGATCACCTTGAATGCTAGCTTCCCAAGAAGGAAAACCATGTTCACTCCAGACCACCTTAACAAGTATGGAACCGAGAACTTGCCTGGTTACCTGGGTATCGTCATCACACATGTTGGCCTGTCGGAAGTCAGGGCTGAACTGCTCGTGAAGCCGCACCTCATGGCGCCAAACGGGTTCCTGCATGCGGGGAGTGTCGTTACGCTTGCCGATACATCAGCGGGTTATGGCTGTATCGCCAACCTCCCAGCGGGTGCAACGGGGTTCACCACGATCGAGCTCAAGTCCAACCATCTGGGCACAGCCAGGGAAGGAACGGTCGAATGTACTGCTACGGCGGTGCATCTCGGCAAGACAACCCAGGTTTGGGATGCCACGGTTACTCACAGGGAGTCGGGAAAGACGATTGCGTTGTTTCGGTGTACCCAAATGATCATCTATGCAAGGTCGGGTGCTTGACGATTCATTCAAGCCGATGTCGCTTCGCGGTGTGGCAGGCGTTGGCTACGATTCAAAGCAAGCTCGCAAAGTGTGACCGCGGCAGCATCCAACGACCAGGCTGGCCGGGAAGTTCGATGAAGCCCAAGTGTTGGTAGAACGCAGCCGCTTGGAGAGACTTGGCGTCCGCTACGATGGCGGCTACCGCCAGCGTTTTACTGGCGGCAACAACGCGCTTGCAGGCATCCGCCAGCAGAATTGAGCCGATTCCCTGGCCATGGAACTGCCGCTGCACTGCCAAGCGGCCAAGCAGTGCCACTGGTACCGGATAGCGCGGCAGTTTTTTGCGCCATTTCTCGGGCAATGTTTCTGCTGCGATGCTGGCGGCACTGAGCGTGTAGAAACCGATCACCACCTGGGGTTGTTTGGCCGGACTGGCTACAAAAGCCCGCGCTACGCCACGCTTGATGTCTTGGCTTGCATAGCGTTTCAGGTATTCATTGAGCGCTTGTTCTCCACAATCGAAATCCGCCGTCTGCGCGTTACCGTCAAACGCACGAATGGAGTAGGCCATTTATTGCGCGTACTTGGCGTGGCGGGCGAACGCGCGCTGCAATGCCGGGTTGGCTTGGGCCGGTGCATCCAGCGCGTGCAGGAATGCGGCGAAGTCGTCGTGAGACAGGGTAATGGCTTCGTGCGCCTGTACGACCGACTGAGCCTGCTCCACGGCATTTCTGAGCACGAATTCGGATACGCTCATATGGGCATACGCCGCCGCTTTGTCGAGCAAGCGGCGAATCTCCTGGTCGCAGCGGATGTGTAGCCGGACATCTTTGGCAAGGCTGGTCATGATGGACTCCTGATGGCAACTTGGCTTGATTGTGCGCCATTTGTACGCACAAAGTCAAATCAGGTAGTAAGCAGCCTTCTACGTTTCCAAGTCGGCAAATATTGAAAAAGCCCAACCGAATAAACGGTTGGGCTTTTTGATGAGGCTGGCAACAAACAGTAGCAACAAGCAGCTTCGTGCTCGGCCCCCGGTCTTCAGACCTGGATGGTGTCGGCCACGTCGCGGAAGTCTTCGATCTGGTCGAAGTTCATATAACGATAGATGTCATCCGCATGCTGGTTGATGACGCCGATGTTCGCCAGGTATTCCTCGCGCGTCGGAATCTTGCCGAGCATGGCGCAGACGGCGGCGAGTTCGGCGGAGCCGAGGTAGACGCGGGTGTCGATGCCCAGGCGGTTCGGGAAGTTGCGCGTCGAGGTCGACATCGCCGTGCTGCCCTTGCGGATTTGCGCCTGGTTGCCCATGCACAGCGAGCAGCCGGGCATTTCCATGCGCGCGCCGGTGCGGCCGAGCACGCCGTAGTGGCCTTCTTCGGTGAGCACCTGCGCGTCCATCTTGGTTGGCGGCGCGATCCACAGGCGCGTGGGCAGGTCGGTCTTGCCTTCGAGCAGCTTGCTGGCGGCGCGGAAGTGGCCGATGTTGGTCATGCAGCTGCCGATGAAGACTTCGTCGATCTTGTCGCCGGCGACTTCGGAGAGCGGCTTGACGTCGTCCGGGTCGTTCGGACAGGCGACGATCGGTTCCTTGACGTCCGCGAGGTCGATCTCGATGACCGCCGCGTACTCGGCGTCGGCGTCGGCCTTCAGCAGTTCGGGCTTGGCGATCCAGGCTTCCATGGCCTTGATGCGGCGCTCCAGCGAGCGCTGGTCCTGGTAGCCGTTGGCGATCATCCACTTCATCAGGGTGATGTTGGAGGTCATGTACTCGATGATCGGTTCCTTGTCCAGATGCACGGTGCAACCGGCGGCGGAGCGCTCGGCCGAGGCGTCGGAGAGCTCGAAAGCCTGTTCCACCTTGAGCTTGGGCAGGCCTTCGATTTCCAGGATGCGGCCGGAGAAGATGTTCTTCTTGCCCTGTTTTTCCACGGTCAGCATGCCCTGGCGGATGGCGTAGAGCGGGATGGCATTGACCAGGTCGCGCAGGGTGACGCCGGGCTGCAGTTCGCCCTTGAAGCGCACCAGCACGGATTCGGGCATGTCCAGCGGCATCACGCCGGTGGCGGCGGCGAAGGCGACGAGGCCGGAACCAGCCGGGAAGGAGATGCCGATGGGGAAACGCGTATGCGAGTCGCCGCCGGTGCCGACGGTATCCGGCAGCAGCAGGCGGTTGAGCCAGGAGTGGATGACGCCATCGCCCGGACGCAGGGCCACGCCGCCGCGCGTGCTGATGAATTGCGGCAGCTCATGGTGCATCTTGACGTCGACGGGCTTCGGGTAGGCCGCGGTGTGGCAGAAGGACTGCATCACCATGTCGGCGGAGAAGCCGAGGCAGGCGAGATCCTTGAGTTCGTCGCGGGTCATCGGGCCGGTGGTGTCCTGTGAGCCCACGGTCGTCATCCTGGGTTCGCAGTAGGTGCCCGGGCGGATGCCTTGCTGCCGGCCATTCGCCTCGGGCAGGCCGCAGGCGCGGCCAACCATTTTCTGCGCCAGGGTGTAGCCCTTGCCGGAGTCCGCCGGGCTCTGCGGTAGACGGAACAGGGTGGAGGGCGGCAGACCCAGTGCTTCGCGCGCCTTGCCCGTCAGGCCGCGGCCGATGATCAGCGGAATGCGGCCGCCGGCGCGGACTTCGTCGAAGATGACGTCCGACTTGACCTTGAATTCGGCGATGACGGCGCCGTTCTTCAGCGCCTTGCCTTCGTAGGGGCGCAGTTCGATGACATCGCCCATGTCCATCTGCGAGACATTCAGCTCGATCGGCAGGGCGCCGGCATCTTCCATGGTGTTGTAGAAGATCGGGGCGATCTTGCTGCCCAGGCAGACGCCGCCGAAGCGCTTGTTCGGCACATAGGGGATGTCCTCGCCGGTGAACCACAGCACCGAGTTGGTGGCGGACTTGCGCGAGGAGCCGGTGCCAACCACGTCGCCGACGTAGGCGATCAGATTGCCCTTGGCCTTCAGGCCGTCGAGCTGTTTGATCGGGCCGATCTTGCCCGGCTCGTCGGCTTCGATGCCGGGGCGCGGATTTTTCAGCATGGCCAGCGCGTGCAGCGGGATGTCCGGACGGCTCCAGGCATCGGGCGCGGGGGAGAGGTCATCGGTATTGGTTTCGCCGCTGACCTTGAAGACGGTCAGCGTCATGCTCTGCGGCACTTCCGGGCGCGAGGTGAACCACTCGGCATCGGCCCAGGATTGCAGGACGCGCTTGGCATTGGCGCTGCCGGCATCGGCTTTTTCCTTGATGTCGTGGAAGGCATCGAAGACCAGCAGGGTGGTGGCCAATCCCTGGGCGGCGACGCTGCCCAAGACGGTATCGTCGAGCAGGTCGATGAGCGGCCTGACGTTATAGCCGCCGAGCATGGTGCCGAATAGTTCGGTGGCTTTTGCAGGGCTGATAAGCGGGCATTTTTCCGTGCCGAAGGCCAGCGCGGCGAGGTAGGAAGCCTTGACCTTGGCGGCAGCATCGACACCGGCCGGCACGCGATGGGTGATCAGGTCGAGCAGGCTGTCTTCTTCGCCCTTGGGCGGATTCTTCAGCAGTTCGATGAGATCGGCGGTTTGCTGGGCGGAAAGGGGCAGCGGCGGGATACCCAGGGCGGCGCGTTCGGCGACGTGTTGGCGGTAGGCTGTGAGCATGGTGACTTCCTTTGTCTGCAGGGACGTTTGGGGTGCTTGGGATTAAAAGAAACGCTGTTGCGCATCGGCTGGCAAGGACATGCCGGTGGCCAGCGCGCGACTGAGCAATTCCCAGTAATAGCGGAACGAGGCGCGGTCGTGCAGCTTGCCGGCGTGCTGGATCGGTCCCCAGTCGGCATCCTGCGCGGCGGCCAGGATTTCGGCGGCTTCGCTGACTTCGGCGAAGTCGGGGCGCATGGCGTCGACGATGGGCTGGATCTGGTTGGGATGGATGCTCCACATGCGCAGATAGCCGAATTCCTCGCGCGCGCGGCGGGCATCCTCGCGTACCACGGCGGGATCGCGGATTTCGACGCTGACGTTGTGCGCCGGCATGATGCCGTTGCCGAGCGCGGCGGCGGCGATTTCGCATTTGGCGCGTACCACCAGCGGGTGCTGGAACTGCCCCGGCGTGCGCATGGCGCTGGCGGGAATCGCGCCGTGGTGGGCGGAGACGAAATCCATCAGGCCGAAGTCGAGCGAATCGACGAAGGGCAGGGCGGCGATCTGCCAGGCTTCGCGCAGCGCGCCGGGGGTTTCGATCAGCACGTGCAGCGGGATCCGCTGCGTATGGCCGCGTTTGCGCTGCACGGCGGTGACGATGGCGTATTGGGCCAGCACATCGTCGATGCCGCGCACCTTGGGCAGTACGATGTAGGCGATGCGTTCGCCGGCGGTACCGACGATGATTTCCAGGTCGTCTCGCCAGTGCGGATGGGTGACGTCATGGATGCGCGCGCCGACCCGGCCGTAGCGGTTGGCCTCGCTCATGATGCGCGCGGCCACCATGGCGGCGTGCTCGCCTTCGCGGCCGGCCGGCGCGCCGTCCTCGCAATCGCAGGTGATGTCGAAGATCGGCCCGAGTTCGGTTTGCAGGGCCAGCGCCTTGTCGATCAGTTTTTCGCTGCCGGCGTAGTGTTCGCAGGCGTTCAGGGCGGGAAAAGGCCGCGCCGGGTCGCTACCCGAGTACAGCACGTCGGCGGGATGGAGGCGAGTGTTCATGAGGGAATGATCAAGCCATGCCTGTTGTTGGCGATTGTTGAAACGGTTCACTTTCGTCATTCCCGCGCAAGCGGGAATCCAGCGCTGTTCCAATCGTCGAAGGCATGGATTCCCGCCTGCGCGGGAATGACGATGCTCTCGGCAAGGAGGCTGGCTGGGGTATCCCGTGGGGAGATGCACCGGCCAGCGCCTTGCTTTTCCGCGGCTTACTTGCCGAGCAGGTGCTTCACGCCGTCGCGCTCTTCGGTGAGTTCCTGCAGCGTGGCGTCCATCTTTTCGCGCGAGAAGGCATCGATTTCGAGGCCCTTGACCAGTTCCCACTTGCCGCCCGCGCAAGTCACCGGCATGCCGTAGATGATGCCTTCGGGAATGCCGTAGGAACCGTCGGAGCAGACGCCCATGGTGACCCACTTGCCGTTGGTGCCCAGCGCCCAGTCGCGCATGTGGTCGATCGCGGCGTTGGCGGCGGAAGCAGCGGAAGACAGGCCGCGCGCCTCGATGATCGCCGCGCCGCGCTTGCCGACGGTGGGGATGTAGGTGTCGCGGTACCAGGCTTCGTCATTCACCAGGCCGACGGCATTCTGGCCGGCGACGCTGCAGAAGCGGATGTCCGGATACATCGTCGGCGAGTGGTTGCCCCAGACGATCATCTTCTCGATCTCGGTGACGGCCTTGCCGGTGCGCGTGGCCAGTTGCGACAGCGCGCGGTTGTGGTCCAGGCGCAGCATGGCGGTGAAGTTCTGGCGCGGCAGATCGGGCGCGGAGTTCATGGCGATCAGCGCATTGGTGTTGGCCGGGTTGCCGACCACCAGCACCTTGACGTCGCGCGCGGCGACGTCGTTCAGGGCGCGACCCTGGACGGTGAAGATCGCGCCGTTGGCTTCCAGCAGGTCCTTGCGCTCCATGCCCTTGCTGCGCGGGCGGGCACCGACCAGCAGCGCGTAGTTGGTGTCCTTGAAGGCGATGTTGGGATCATCGGTCTGCACCACGCCGGCCAAGAGCGGGAAGGCGCAGTCTTCGAGCTCCATGACCACGCCCTTGAGCGCCGGCAGGGAAGGGGTGATTTCGAGCAACTGCAGGATGACCGGTTGATCCTTGCCGAGCATTTCGCCGCTGGCGATGCGGAACAGCAGGCTGTAACCGATTTGACCGGCAGCGCCGGTGACGGTAACGCGAACGGGGGCTTTGGTCATGCTGAGAACTCCTTGGTGTAAAGAATGATGGAAGCCTGGGAAGCCAAAAACCGCTGACTATACACCGGCTTTTCCGGGCTTGAGCTGCTTCCCTGGATAAGGCTGCGGAAAGGATGGAAAGGGTAAAAAAGGGTATTTTTTGCACCACGAATCTTATTGCAGGCCAGCATTATGTGTCAAACGATATTTTATGTCTTATATAAGACATAAATGAATATGGACGATGGCAGGTTTTTATGGTGAAATTCCGCTCCATGTCACAGGACAGCGTATCCGCGCCTACCTTCAGTCCGCTCTACCGCCAGATCAAGACCTTGATACTGCAAGGTCTCGAGGCGGGCGAGTGGCGTCCCGGCGAGCTGATTCCAAGCGAGACCGAACTGGCGTTGCGCTTCAATGTCAGCCAGGGCACGGTGCGCAAGGCCATCGACGAGATGGCGGCGGAGAGCCTGCTGGTGCGCCGCCAGGGCAAGGGAACTTACGTGGCTTCGCATACGGACGCCGGTCCGCGCGAGGCCTTTCGTTTTCTGCGGCTGGTTGCCGAAACCGGCGCCACCGAAACCCTCCAGAGCGTGCCGCTCGAATGCTGGCGAGCCAAGGCGGGTCACGAGGCGGCGCGCACTTTGGGGATCGCCTTCGGCGCGCCGATCATCATCGTGCGGCGTTTGCTGAAATTTTCCGGCAAGCCGGTCGTGATCGAGGAAATCTACCTGCCGGGTGAATTGTTCGGCGGACTCGATCTGGAAATGCTGCAGGCCTACCAGGGACAGGGTTCTTTCTACAGCCTGCTGGAGACCCGCTTCGGCGTGCGCATGCTGCGTGCCGAGGAGCGCATCCGCGCCGTGGCTGCCGACCCGGTCAATGCCAAGCTGCTCGAAGTTGCGCAGGGCACGCCGCTGTTGTCGGTCGAGCGGGTCAGCCATACCTATGGCGATCGTCCCGTCGAATGGCGTCAAAGCCTGTATTCGACGGCGACGCACTATTACTCGAACGAGCTGAGTTGATGCGCTGGTTGCCCCCGTTATCCGTTCATTGCGCGCATGGGCTGGGCGCATACGCTAGAATTCCGAGTTCCGCGTCTGGCAACGGTCAGGGCCGGTTCGAGGTTCCTGGCTTCTTTCCTGCGCGCAGGTTCGAGTCCAAGGCAGCCATGAGCACCATGAATAATCATGAGCAATCACAAGCAACCGTATGGGAGTGAAAAACCTATGTCTGAGTTAACCAAGCAGCGCCCGAAGTTTCTGGATTTGACCAAGATCCAGTTGCCTCTGGCGGCCAAGATGTCGATCCTGCATCGAATCAGCGGCGGTGCAATTTTCCTGTTGCTCCCGTGCCTGATCTACCTGCTGCAACTGTCGCTGGGCACGCCCGAGGAGTTCGAGACTTTTCTGGCCATCACCCGCCATCCGGTGGTCAAGCTGATTTTCCTGGCGTTGACCTATGGTTTCGTCCATCACGTCTGCATGGGCATCCGCCTGCTTCTGATCGACATACACAAGGGCGTGGCAAGGGATACCGCGCGTGCCAGCGCCAAGCTCGTGCTGGTGGCCGGCCTGGTGATTACGGCAATTCTGGGGGTGACGCTATGGTAATGACACGCAATGTGGTGGGCGCCGGCTACGGCTTCGGCGATTGGTTCCTGCAGCGCATCACCGCCATCGCCATGATGGTCTATGTGGTCGTTCTGGCGCTGTGTCTGCTACTCGGGCCGGAACTGAGCCGCGAAAGCTGGCATGCCTTGATGTCCGGCGCGTTCATGCGCGTGCTGAGCGTGGTCTTCATCCTCAGCGTGGCCTACCACGCCTGGGTCGGCGTGCGGAATATCTGGATGGACTACATCAAACCCGTGGGCTTGCGCATCGCGCTGCATTCCGTGACCGCGCTCACGCTGATCGCCTGTGCTGGCTGGGCCACGCAGATACTCTGGAGGCTGTGACAAGTGAATATTCCCGTTCGTAAATTCGATGCCGTGATCGTCGGCGCCGGTGGCGCCGGCCTGCGCGCGGCGATCCAGTTGTCGGAAGCCGGCCTGAAAACGGCCGTACTGACCAAGGTTTTTCCGACCCGTTCGCATACCGTGGCCGCCCAGGGCGGCGTGGCCGCTTCGCTCGGCAACTCCGAGGAAGATCACTGGCACTGGCACATGTACGACACCGTCAAGGGCTCCGACTGGCTCGGCGACCAGGACGCCATCGAGTTCATGTGCCGCAAGGCCAATGAAGTCGTGGTCGAACTGGAGCACTACGGCATGCCCTTCGACCGCCTCGACAACGGCCGCATCTATCAGCGTCCGTTCGGCGGCCACATGTCGAACTTCGGCGATAAGCCGGTACGCCGCTCCTGCGCGGCGGCCGACCGCACCGGCCATGCGATGCTGCATGCGATGTACCAGCGCAACGTCAAGGTCAATACCCAGTTCTTCGTCGAATGGATGGCGCTCGACCTGATCCGCGACGATGAGGGCGACGTGCTGGGCGTGACCGCCATGGACATGGAAACCGGCGAAATCGTCATGTTCCATTCGCGGGCGACGATTTTCGCCACCGGCGGCTCGGGGCGGATTTTCCATTCCTCGACGAATGCCTTCATCAATACTGGCGACGGCCTGGGCATGGCCGCGCGTGCCGGCATTCCGCTGGAAGACCTGGAGTTCTGGCAGTTCCACCCGACCGGCGTGGCCGGCGCGGGCGTGCTGATCACCGAAGGCGTGCGCGGCGAAGGCGGCATCCTGCGCAACAGCTCGGGCGAGCGTTTCATGGAGCGTTACGCGCCGAATGCCAAGGATCTGGCTTCGCGCGACGTGGTTTCGCGCGCCATGGTCACGGAAATCAACGAAGGACGCGGTTGCGGGCCGAACAAGGATTATGTGCTGCTCGACATCACCCACCTCGAACCGGCCACCATCATGAAGCGGCTGCCGGGCATCCGCGAGATCGGCATCCAGTTTGCCGGCGTCGATTGCATCAAGGCGCCGCTGCCGGTGGTGCCGACCTGCCACTACCAGATGGGCGGCATTCCGACCAATCATTTCGGCCAGGTGGTGGTGCCGAAGGGCGATGACCTGAACAGCGTCGTTCAAGGCTTTTACGCCGCCGGCGAATGCGCCTGCGCTTCGGTGCATGGCGCCAACCGCCTGGGCACCAACTCGCTGCTCGATCTGCTGGTGTTCGGCAAGTCGGCCGGCGAGACGGCGGTTGCGGATCTGCAGAAGGGCGTCAGGAATCACAAGCCGATTCCCCAGGAAGCCATCGAGCGCAGCCTTGCCCGCGTCGATCGCCTCAACAACCAGAAGAGCGGCAGCAACGTGCATGAAGTGCGTCTGGACATGCAGCGCGTCATGCAGAAGCACTGCGGCGTATTCCGCTTCGACGACCTGCTGAAGGAAGGCGTGGACATGATCCTCGACGTCGAGAAGCAGGTGCGGCAGACCGAGATCAAGGACAAGTCGCAAGTCTGGAACACCGCGCGCCTCGAAGCGCTGGAGCTCGACAACCTGATCGAAGTGGCCAAGGCGACGATGGTTTCCGCCGAGGCGCGCAAGGAATCGCGTGGCGCCCACGTGCGCGACGATGCGCCGGATACGCCTGCGCATCCGAATGGCCGCGACGACCAGAACTGGCTCAAGCACACGCTGTGGTACAGCGAAGGCAACCGCCTGGCCTACAAGCCGGTGCAGATGAAGCCGCTGACGGTCGATACCATCGAACTCAAGAAGCGCGCCTATTGATGACGGCCCCGAAGACAAGGAAGCAATCATGACTACCGAACACCACAAGCGCAGCGTCAAGTTCCAGATTTACCGCTACAACCCGGACAAGGACGCCAAGCCTTACATGCAGGACATCACGGTCGAGCTGGAAGCCACCGACCGCAAGCTGCTCGATGCCATCGTCAAGCTGAAGTACTACGATGATTCGCTGTCCTTCCGCCGCTCCTGCCGCGAAGGGATTTGCGGCTCGGACGCGATGAACATCAATGGCCGCAACGGCCTGGCCTGCCTGACCGACATCGACTCGCTCAAGCAGCCCATCGTCCTGCGTCCGCTGCCGGGCCTGCCGGTGGTGCGCGACCTGATCGTCGACATGACGCAGTTCTTCAAGCAATACCACTCGATCAAGCCCTACCTGATCAACAACGATCCGCCGCCCGAGCGCGAGCGCCTGCAATCGCCGGAAGAGCGCGAGAAGCTGAACGGCCTCTACGAGTGCATTCTCTGCGCCTGCTGTTCGACCAGTTGTCCGTCGTTCTGGTGGAATCCGGACAAGTACGTCGGTCCGGCCGGCCTGCTCAACGCCTATCGCTTCATCGTCGATTCGCGCGACCAGGCCACCAACGAGCGGCTGGATGACCTCAACGATCCGTATCGCCTGTTCCGCTGCCATACCATCATGAACTGCACCGATGTCTGTCCCAAGGGCCTCAACCCGGCGGAAGCGATCGGCAAGATCAAGGATGTGATGGTGCGTCGCGCCGTCTGATGAACATGAATCCGCCTGTCCTCTCACCTGGACGGCTCAGGTGGCATTCGCGGCGCGCCCTGCTCGAACTCGATCTGGTCCTGGAACGTTTCTGGCAGCGCCAGGAGCAGGATGGCAAGCCGCTCGATGACGAACAGGCGCAGATACTCGGGGAACTGCTGCAACTGGAAGACCACGATCTATGGGATATGCTGTGTGGTCGCCAGGCAGTCGCGGATCCCCGCTGGCAGGCGCTGGTGGCAACACTGGCCAAGGTTTGACCGTTCCGTGCAGCACACCGCAGCACTCCAACTTTTGACTTCACTGGGGATTTACCATGACCAATAAATCTACCGCCACACTCGCGATTGACGGCAAGACCATCGATCTCCCCGTACATTCCGGCAGCATCGGCCCGGATGTCATCGACATTCGCACGCTCTACGGCCAGACCGGCAGCTTCACCTTCGACCCAGGCTTCTTGTCGACCGCTGCCTGCAAGTCTTCGATCACCTACATCGACGGTGACAAGGGCGAGCTGCTGTATCGCGGCTATCCCATCGAACAGTTGGCCGAGCACTGCGACTTTCTCGAAGTCGCCCAGTTGCTGCTGAAGGGAGAACTGCCCAACGCCGCGGAGAAGGAAAACTTCGCCAACATCATCAAGAATCACACCATGGTGCACGAGCAGCTGACCCGTTTCTACCAGGGTTTCCGCCGCGATGCCCACCCGATGGCGGTGATGGTGGGCGTGGTCGGCGCGCTGTCGGCCTTCTACCACGATGCCATGGACATCAGCGACCAGGAGCATCGCGACATTTCGGCCAATCGCCTGATCGCCAAGCTGCCGACCATCGTCGCCATGGCCTACAAATACGGCGCCGGCCAGCCTTTCATGTATCCGCGCAACGATCTTGACTACGCGGCCAACTTCATGCACATGATGTTCGCCGTGCCCTGCGAGACCTACAAGCCGAATCCGGTGCTGACCAGGGCGCTCGACCGCATCCTGATCCTGCATGCCGATCATGAGCAGAATGCCTCGACGTCGACGGTGCGCCTGGCCGGCTCTTCCGGTGCCAATCCGTTCGCCTGCATTTCTGCGGGCATCGCCTGCCTGTGGGGCCCGGCGCATGGCGGGGCGAATGAGGCCTGTCTGCAGATGCTCGAGGAAATCGGCGACGTTTCGCGCGTCGGCGAATACATCAAGCGCGCCAAGGACAAGAACGACAGCTTCAAGCTGATGGGCTTCGGCCATCGCGTGTACAAGAACTTCGACCCGCGTGCCAAGCTGATGCGCGAGACCTGTCATGAAGTGCTCAATGAACTGGGCCTGCACGACGACCGCCTGTTCAAGCTGGCCATCGAGCTGGAGAAGATCGCTCTCGAGGACGACTACTTCGTCGAGAAGAAGCTCTATCCCAACGTCGATTTCTACTCCGGCATCGTGCAGCGCGCGCTGGGCATTCCGACCCCGTTGTTCACTGGCATCTTCGCCATGGCGCGCACCGTCGGCTGGATTTCGCAGTGGAACGAGATGATCGCCGATCCGGAACAGAAAATCGGCCGTCCGCGCCAACTGTATGTCGGGGCCGCGCGGCGCGACGTGAAACCGATCGGGCAGCGCTGATTCTCACGTTCCCGGTTTCCAACGTTCCCAGATTTCGTATTCCCGCTCTCCAGCGTTAGTGTTTTGCCCCTGGCAGGAGTCTGCACCCCATGATGAAGCAAATGCTCGGCAATTCATATCTCTTCGGTGCCAATGCGCCCTTCATCGAAGAGCTCTATGAAAGCTATCTGGAAAACCCGGCATCGGTGACCGATGCCTGGCGCGATTACTTCGACAAGTTGCAGGACCTGCCCGGTGCGCCGCTCGACGTGGCCCACGCGCCCATCGTTGCCTCCTTTGCCCAGCGCGCCAAGCTGGGCACGCTGCGGCCGGCTGCCGTCGCGCCCGTTGCTGACACCCGCCAGGTCAAGGTGCTGCAACTGATCAACGCCTACCGTTTTCTCGGCAATCGCTGGGCGCAGCTCGATCCGCTCAAGCGTGCCGAACGGCCGACCATTGCCGAACTCGATCCGGCGTTCTATGGCTTCACCGAAGCCGATCTCGGCGTCTCCTTCAACACCGGTTCCTTTGCCTTCGGCGGCGAGGAAGCCACGCTGCGCGAGATACTCGAAAGCCTGCGCCAGACGTATTGCGGTTCGATCGGCGCCGAATACATGTACATGAGCGACATCTCGCAGAAGCGCTGGATACAGTCGCGTCTCGAGAGCATCCGCTCGACGCCGGATTTCAGCGTCGAACAGAAGACGCGCCTGCTCGATCGCCTCACCGCCGCCGAAACCCTGGAACGCTACCTGCATACCCGCTACGTCGGTCAGAAGCGCTTCTCACTGGAAGGCGGCGAGTCGGCCATCGTTGCCATGGATGAAGTGGTGCGCCATGCCGGTACTCATGGCACCGAGGAAATCGTCATCGGCATGGCCCACCGCGGCCGCCTCAACGTCCTCGTCAATATTCTCGGCAAGACGCCGCAAATGCTCTTCTCCGAATTCGAAGGCAAGCATGCCGACGAGCTTTCGGCCGGCGACGTCAAATACCACAACGGCTTTTCCTCGGATGTCGCCACGCCGGGCGGCCCGGTGCATTTGTCGCTGGCTTTCAACCCGTCGCACCTGGAAATCGTCAATCCGGTGGTCACCGGCTCGGTCTATGCCCGCCAGCGCTGGCGCAAGGACAGCGCTGGCGAGAAGGTGATGGGGGTGCTGCTGCATGGCGATGCCGCCGTGGCCGGGCAGGGCGTCAACCAGGAAATGCTCAACTACTCGCAGACGCGCGGCTATGGCACGGGTGGCACGGTGCACATCGTCATCAACAACCAGATCGGCTTCACCACTTCCGATCCGCGCGACTACCGTTCCTCGCTGTATTGCACCGACATTTTCAAGATGATCGAAGCGCCGGTGTTCCACGTCAATGGCGACGATCCCGAAGCCGTCGCCCTGGTGACGCGGATTGCCCTCGACTTCCGCAGGGAGTTCAGGAAGGACGTGGTCATCGACCTGATCTGCTTCCGCAAGCTCGGCCACAACGAGCAGGACGAGCCGATGGTCACCCAGCCGCTGATGTACAAGAAGGTGGCGGCGCACCCCGGCACGCGCAAGGTCTATGCCGAGCGCCTGATCAGCCAGGGCGTGATCGGCGCGGACGACCCCGAGCGGATGATCAAGGATTTCCGCGCCGCCCTGGACGAAGGCCGCGTCATCGAAAGTCCCGTGCTCTCCGACTATCACCGCAAGCATGCGGTGGACTGGGCGCCCTTCCTCAACAAGGAATACACCGATACCTGCAACACCAAGGTGCCGCTGGCCGATCTCAAGCGTCTGGCCGGGCGTCTGACCGATGTGCCCGATGAATTCACGCTGCATCCGCGCGTCAAGAAAATCATCGAAGACCGCAAGGCCATGGGGCAGGGCAAGCATCCCATCGACTGGGGCATGGGCGAAACCCTCGCCTACGCCACGCTGGTGGTCGAGGGCTACGGCGTGCGCGTTTCGGGCGAGGACTGCGGGCGCGGCACCTTCTTTCACCGTCATGCCGTGCTGCACGACCAGAACCGCGAGCGCTGGGATGCCGGCAACTACGTTCCCCTCCAGCACATCGACGAAAAGCAGTCGCCGTTCATCGTCATCGACTCGGTGCTCTCGGAAGAGGCCGTGCTGGCCTTCGAATATGGCTACGCGACGACGGAGCCGAACGAACTGGTGGTCTGGGAAGCGCAGTTCGGCGATTTCGCCAATGGCGCCCAGGTGGTGATCGACCAGTTCATCACCTCGGGCGAAGCCAAGTGGGGGCGCCTGTGCGGGCTGGTGATGCTGCTGCCGCACGGTTACGAAGGACAGGGGCCGGAGCACTCCTCGGCGCGCCTGGAGCGCTACATGCAGTTGTGCGCCGAACAGAACATCCAGGTCTGCGTGCCGTCGACGCCGGCGCAGATTTTCCACCTGCTGCGCCGCCAGATGCTGCGCAAGTTGCGCAAGCCGTTGATCGTCATGACGCCGAAGTCGCTGCTGCGCCACAAGGACGCGGTATCTTCGCTCGAGGAGCTCGCTGCGGGCGGCTTCAAGCCGCTGATCGGCGAGACCGAGGAACTCGATGCGAAGAAGGTCAAGCGCGTCGTACTCTGCTCCGGCAAGATCTATTACGACCTCGCCGCCGCGCGCCGTGAAAAGAAGCAGACGGATACCGCCATCCTGCGCGTCGAGCAGCTTTACCCCTTCCCGACCAAGAGCTACGCCGCCGAGCTGAAGAAGTATCCGAATGCCAGGGAAGTCGTCTGGTGCCAGGAAGAGCCGCTCAACCAGGGCGCATGGTATTCCTCCCGCCATCATTTCACCGCCGGCCTGCGCGACGGCCAGGCGCTGCACGTGGTGGCGCGTCCGGCGGCGGCTTCGCCGGCGGTGGGCTACCAGTCCAAGCACAACGCGCAGCAGCGCACCGTCATCGAGACCGCCCTGGGCAGCAGCGCCAAGCTCAAGGGCTCCGCAGAGTAAATCCCAGGAGTCGTCATGCTTATCGAAGTCAAAGTTCCGCAGTTGTCCGAGTCCGTTGCCGAGGCCACGCTGGTCAGTTGGCACAAGAAGGCCGGCGAGGCGGTTTCCCGTGACGAGAATCTCGTCGATATCGAGACGGACAAGGTCGTGCTCGAACTGCCCGCGCCGCAGGCCGGCGTCATCAGCAAGCTCCTCAAGGCGGATGGCGCGACCGTGGTCAGTGGTGAAGTCGTCGCCCTGATCGATACCGAAGGCGCCGCCACGGCGGCGGGAGCGACTGCCACATCCGCACCCGCTCCGGCCAGTGCGCCTGCCGCAGCGCCGGCCGTCATGCCGGCGGCGCGCAAGTTGATGGCCGAGCAGGGCGTCGATGCGGCCAGCCTGCAAGGCACGGGGCGCGGCGGGCGCATCACCAAGGCCGACGTGCTGGGTACCGCCGGCGCATCCTCCGCGCCTGCCGCCGTAGTTACAGCGCCGGCGCCGGCTGCCGCGCCGGTGAAGGCCGCCTTGCCGCAGCCAGTTGCCGTGCAACTGGAAGCCGTGCTCGGCGAGCGTCCCGAGCAGCGCGTGCCGATGTCGCGGCTGCGCGCGCGCATCGCCGAGCGTCTGGTGCAATCGCAGCAGACGGCCGCCATCCTGACCACCTTCAACGAGGTCAACATGGCGCCGGTGATGGAGCTGCGCAACAAGTACAAGGACAAATTCGAGAAGGAGCACGGCGTCAAGCTCGGCTTCATGTCCTTCTTCGTCAAGGCCGCCGTCGCCGCCCTCAAGCGCTATCCGGTGCTGAATGCCTCGGTCGATGGTAACGACATCGTCTATCACGGCTACTTCGACATCGGCATCGCCGTCGGCAGCCCGCGCGGTCTGGTCGTGCCCATCCTGCGCGATGCCGATCAACTCTCGCTGGCCGAAATCGAAAAGAAGATTGCCGAATACGGCGCCAAGGCCAAGGATGGCAAGCTGACGCTGGAAGAGCTCACCGGCGGCACTTTCTCGATTTCCAACGGCGGCATCTTCGGCTCGATGCTGTCCACGCCCATCATCAATCCGCCGCAGTCGGCCATCCTCGGCATCCATGCCACCAAGGATCGCGCCGTGGTCGAGAACGGCCAGATCGTCATCCGGCCGATGAACTACCTGGCGCTGTCCTACGACCACCGCATCATCGACGGCCGCGAAGCCGTGCTCGGCCTGGTGGCGATGAAGGATGCCCTGGAAGATCCGGCGCGTTTGCTGCTCGATCTGTAAGGAGAGACCGAAGGAATGACGGACTCAGGAGTTTCGATCATTCCCATATCCATTTTCCGCGAGTCCATCATGTCCAATCAATTCGATATCGTCGTCATCGGCGCCGGCCCCGGCGGTTATGTTGCCGCCATCCGCGCTGCCCAGCTCGGTTTCAAGGTGGCCTGCATCGAGTCGGAAAGTTATGCCGACCCGAAAGGCGAAGTGCGCCTGGGCGGTACTTGCCTGAACGTCGGCTGCATTCCGTCGAAGGCGTTGCTGCAGTCTTCGGAACTGTACGACCAGGCCAACCATGCTTTCATCATGCACGGAATCGGCATGGAAAACGTCAGCATGGATGTGACGACCATGGTGCGTCGCAAGGAAAACATCGTCACCCAGCTCACCAGCGGTATCCGCGGCCTGTTCAAGAAGAACAAGGTGACGCTGCTGGCCGGACGGGGCAGCTTTGCCGGCCGTGAAGGCGATCTCTGGCAGATACAGGTTGCCGGCAAGGAAGAGACGCAAACCGTGCTCGCCACGCACGTCATCGTCGCCACCGGCTCCAGGCCGCGCCATCTCGAAGGCATTCCGGTCGACAACCGGCTGGTTTGCGACAACGCCGGCGCGCTGTCCTTCGATGCCGTGCCCAAGCGCCTCGGCGTGATCGGCGCCGGCGTCATCGGTCTGGAACTCGGCAGCGTCTGGAAGCGCCTGGGTGCCGAAGTCGACATCCTCGAAGCCATGCCCGATTTTCTTGCCGCCGCCGATCAGGCCGTGAGCAAGGAGGCCTGGAAGGTATTCACCCGCAAGCAGGGACTCAACATTCACCTCGGCGTGAAGATCGGCAAGGTGACGGCGGGCGAGCAGGGCGTCGCGATCGAATATGAAAACGACGCCGGCCCGCAAACGCTCGAATGCGACCGGCTGATCGTCTCGGTCGGCCGCGTGCCGAATACCGACGGCCTCGGTTGCGAGCATATCGGACTGGAACTCGACGAGCGCGGCCGCATCAAGATCGATGCGCACTGCCGCACCAACCTGGAAAACGTCTGGGCGGTGGGCGACGTCGTTCCCGGCCCGATGCTGGCCCACAAGGGCATGGACGAAGGCGTCATGGTGGCCGAGCTGATCGCCGGCCAGGCAGGCCACATCGACTACGGCACCATCCCCTGGGTCATCTACACCCATCCGGAAATCGCCTGGGTCGGCAAGACCGAAGCGCAGTTGCAAAGCGAGGGCATCGCCTATCGCGCCGGCCAGATTCCCTTCGCCGCCAACGGCCGCGCGCTGGGGCAGGGCGATACCACCGGCTTCATCAAGATGTTGGCCGATGCCCGGACGGACCGCATTCTCGGCGTGCATGTCATCGGCAACAATGCTTCGGAGCTGATCGCCGAAGCCGTGGCGGCAATGGAATTCGGCGCCTCTGCGGAAGACATCGCGCGCATCTGTCACGCGCACCCAACGCTCTCCGAAGTCATGCACGAAGCGGCGCTGGCGGTCGACAAGCGTCCTCTGCATTTCTGAACGGCCAAGCCCGCCTTCGCCTCGGCGCATCGCAGAATCGCACAGCAAGGAAGCCGTCTTGCCATACAAGATACTGGGCGTTCCCAAGAACGGCATGATCGACGCGTTCGAAGCCGCGCTCAAGGCGCGCGGCAGCGTCGCCGATCCGGCCCAGCAGGCCGCCGCCCTGCGTCTGCAGGCGTTCTACGACAGCCTGATCGCCTTCAAGGCCACGCGCCGCAATGCCTTGCGCAAGCTGTTGCTGCACCCGCGCCTGCCGCGTGGGGTCTGGTTCTGGGGCGGCGTCGGGCGCGGCAAAAGCTTTCTCATGGACTGCTTCTATGCCGCCGTGCCTTACCGGCGCAAGCGGCGCGTGCATTTCCACGCCTTCATGGCCGAAATCCACCAGCGTCTGCGCGAATATCGTAACGAAGCCGATCCGCTGGCGCTCGTGGCCGAACAGGTGGCCAGGGAAACCCGGCTGCTCTGCTTCGACGAATTCCACGTCTCCGACATCGCCGATGCGATGATCCTCGGCCGCCTGATGCAGGCACTCTTCGATGCCGGCGTGATTTTCTGCATCACCTCCAACTACCCGCCAGACGGTCTTTATCCGAACGGCCTGCAGCGTCATCTGTTCCTGCCGGCCATCGCCCTGCTCGAGGAACGACTGGACGTGATCGAAGTCGACGCCGGCATCGACTACCGTCTGCGTGCGCTGGAACAGGCCGAAACCTTTCTGGTGCCGGCAGGGCCCGCCACCGAAGAAAAGATGCTGGCAACCTTCCGCCAGTTGGCCGGTGGGGAAGGGCATGGACGACCGATCAAACTGCTCGACCGGGAAGTGCAGCCGGTGCGCCGCGCCCCCGGCGTGATCTGGTTCGACTTCGCCACGCTCTGCGGCGGCTTCCGTTCGCAGAACGACTATCTCGACCTCGCGCAACGTTTCCACACCCTGTTTCTTTCCGGCGTTCCCTGCATGAGCCGCGACCAGGCCAGCGAAGCCCGCCGCTTCACCTGGCTGGTCGATGTGCTCTACGATCATCGCGTCAAGCTGATCATCAGCGCCGCCTGCCCGGCCGAAGCGCTGTACACCACCGGTACCCAGGCCAGCGAGTTCCAGCGCACCGTCAGCCGGCTGATCGAAATGCGCACCCACGACTACCTCGCCAGCACTCACCGGATCCAGGATACCGAGGCCACGCCCGCAGCGCCTGTGGCGCAAGCCCTTCATTGAGCGCGGCGGGTGCGCTGCCTTGTCGCTTGGCAAGTCGGGTAGAATCGCCGCATCGTTTGCTGACCGGGGAGACTAAGCGTGCTGAAAATCGGCCAACCGGCGCCGGCATTCACTCTGCCCGATGCTGACATGGAGCTTTTTTCCATGGATTCATTGCGCGGCAAAAAACATGCGGTGCTGTTTTTCTATCCGCGTGACGATGCGCCCTCCTGCACGCGCGAGGCCATCGATTTCAGCGATCATGAAGATGAATTCACGCGGCTGGATTGCGTGATCATCGGGATCAGCCGGGATGACTGTCTGCGTCATGCCGAATTTCGTGACAAGCACGGCCTGTCGGTACGGCTGCTGGCGGATGACGACGGCAAGGTCTGCCGTCAGTACGGCGTCTGCCAGATGAAGGAAAACGATGGCACCAGGAAACTGTGCGTCACCAGTTCGACTTTCATCATCGATAGCCGGGGCATCCTGCGTCACGCCTTTTATGACGTCAAGCCGCATGGCCATGCCGTCGAAGTCCTGCAACTCGTCAAACAACTGGAGAAACCATGCAAATTGCAAAAAATACCGTCGTAACGCTCGATTACCAGGTTCATGACAGCGAGGGCAATCTGGTCGATGATGGTTCGGACCAGCTCGTCTACCTGCATGGCGGCTACGATGACATCTTCCGCGACATCGAGGAAGGCCTCGAAGGCAAGGTCATCGGCGACAAGCTGCAGGTCAAGCTGCAACCCGAGGAAGCCTTCGGTGAATACGACGCGGATATGGTCAACATCGAACCGCGCAACATGTTCCCGTCCGAAATCCAGGTCGGCATGCAGCTCGAACGCGAGGATGGCAGCATGGTCATCGTCACCGACATCGAAGGCGACACCGTCGTCGTCGACGGCAATCATCCGCTCGCCGGCAAGGCGCTGATCTTCGCCTGCAGCGTGGTTGCCGTGCGCCCGGCAACCAACGACGAAATCGAACACCGCCACGCCCACGACGCCTACGGCGGCCATCTGCACTGAGGAGGATGCGGCGGTCCTCCAGAACCAAAAGGAGGCTGTATGAATCCGCACTCAAAGACGGAAAGACGGATTGGCATCGCGTCAAGCGTAAGTGAGGCCATGCGCGAATGGGTCAAGAACCATTCAGCGGTGCAGATCGTCCGACGTCGGGAGGCGCCTTGGCCTTGCGGGCATTCGGCGACTACCGAGTCAACAGTTCGATATACGTTTGATAACTGTAACTCCGGTTCTTTTTTTGCCCGGTCATCTCTGTCACGATGCCCAAATCTTCCAGCACCTTGATGGCCGCCGTTGCGGTGGGGAAGCTGGTATCGAGTTGCTGGCGCACGCGCTCGATGGTGAAGCGCGGCATCATCGGTAGCAGTTCGAAGAGCCGATAGCTCATCGGACTTGCCTTGGCCGATTGCAGCAGGCGTCTGCGGTCTGTGGCGACGAGACTGGCAATTTCAATGATGTTCTTTTCTGCCTCGCCAGCGGCGGTCGTCACGCCTTCCAGAAAGAAGCTTACCCAGGACTCCCAGTCACCCTCCGTGCGGATGGCCGACAGGCAACGGTAATACGCTGCTTGGTGTCGCTTGAGGTAGCCGCTGAGGTACATCAACGGCGCGGGCAGCAATTTCCAATGCTCGAGCAGGGCTGCGATCAGCAGTCGGCCGATGCGTCCGTTGCCGTCGAGAAAGGGGTGGATGGTCTCAAACTGCGCGTGGATGAGCGCCACCTTGACCAGCCGTGGCAAATCCTCCGCCGTATCGTGAATGAACCGCTCCATATCGGCCAGCAGCACGGGAACCTGCGCCGGCGGTGGTGGCACGAAAACCGCGTTACCGGGTCGCGTGCCACCGATCCAGTTTTGCGACCGGCGCAACTCGCCCGGTTGCTTGCCTGCACCGCGCGCCCCGTCGAGCAGACGTCGGTGCGCCTCGCACAATAGCCGCACGCTGATGGGCAACCCTTTGGGGTCGCGCAACTGCTCCCGAGTCCAGCGAAAGGCGCGGAGATAGTTGCTGATCTCCTCCACATCATCGGCATTGCTGACTTTGAAGCCTGCTTCCTCATCGAACAGATCGATCAGTGTGGCTTGCGTGCCTTCGATCTGGGATGTGAGCAGGGCTTCCTTGCGGAGGGCGCTGTACAGCAACCAATCCATCGACGGCACCAGCCCCGACACACCCGCCAGACGCGCAAGCGCCAGTTCGGCCAGTTGATTGAGGTTTGTGAACACCTCGGGTGACAAGGCTGGGTCAGACGGCGGCAAGGTATGAGGTACGAATGCGCGCACCGATTCGCCCAGCGTCGTGGAAATCGAGTAGGTTCCGGTACGGCGTGTCATTGAAAGCAACCTTTAGTAGAGGTCATCAAATTAAAACATTCTTTAATTTGGTTGGCAACAATTAAAGATGACTTTCATTTTCTCATGACGCATAAGTTCACCCATGCAGACGCTTGGGGTATGCATTTCATGTCGATTATTGGAGAACCACCGGCGACTGGCTGATGGTGAACCTCGTGGTGCCAGGCGGCGTCTGGCTCAGGGTGCGCGGTCGATTTCCTTGTGCGTGGCCGCTTTGCGCAGCACGGCAACAGTGCCGATCAGTTCCAGGCTGATTTTATGGCTGTGGTTCTGTGTGATGTCGATCGTATAGATTTTCGGATTACGGTAGCCTTCCAGCTTATGGAAGCGAAGCCGTTTGGGCAGAGGGTCTTGCAGCAAGGCTGCGATGGCTTTTGCGGCAAGCCTGGCAATCTCATCCGGTAGCGCCTGGAAGGAACGCACGAACGACGTGCGCGTTCGATCCACGCGGGTAACGATCATTTGCGCAAGGACAGAAGCGAATCGAGCAGGGCATCGGGATCCGAGTACAGGTTTTCCTCGCGCACTTCGTGCGGTGTCGCGTCGATGTCGTGCTCGCCGATCTGCCAGCGCAGGCTGTTGAGCAGATTGTGAAGGTCGGCGGCAGCGGCAATGGCCTCGGTGTAGGCGGCTTCGATGCCATCGTCTTCGGTCAGTTGCCGGTCGCGGCGTCCGGCTTCACGCTTTGCGATCAGCAGGTCATACAGTGATTCGACGGATTGCTGGGCTTCGAGCATGGCCGCTTCGAGGCTGTTGTCGGGATCGACGACTTCCGTCAGGTTGCCGATGTCTTCGGCCAATTGGGTTCCAAAGGCAATATCCACCTTGAGAGTGGATGTCAGACGGGTCAGCCATGCCAGGGTGCTTTCGATGGCTCCGAGCAGTTCGAGGTTGCGTGCAGCCTCGGCGGCAACACTCCCGCTGAAACCGCGTATTTCCCGACGTTCGATTTCAATTCGGCTCATGGTTTTAGATAAGGCAAAGGGCATACGGAACTCTATCAGACCCAGCCTGCCCAAATATAGTTCATCTGGACGATAGCGTGGATGACGGGCGGATGAGGCGGGTTTCAGAAACGAAAAAGCCAGATTGCGGAAAACAATCTGGCCTTTTTCAAAGGGAATGCGGTGCGTTCCCCTTATAATTCCTTGGTGCCCAGGAGAGGACTCGAACCTCCACAGTGTTGCCACCACTAGGACCTGAACCTAGCGCGTCTACCAATTTCGCCACCTGGGCAGTGCGAAAATCAAGAGCCGCAGATTATATAAGGAATTCCGGAGTTGTCAAAAAAAATCAGCAAGCCGAAGGCTGCCGTGCGTAATGTTGAGCGTGTTGACCATCTCGCTCGTACCACCCCTGTCACAGGCAAGTCGGCGGGCGGCCGCCTGAGTCGCATCCGCCGCGCCGATCCGCACTTTTCGCGTGAGATCGCCAAGTACGAGCATCCCCTGCCGAGCCGTGAATACATCCTCGACACGCTCGAAAAGAGCGGCGTGCCGCTCGAATTTGCGCGCATCTGCGCCGCGCTCGACGTGCGCAGCGACGAGCTCGAAATCTTTCGCCGCCGTCTCGACGCCATGGCGCGCGCCGGACAGGTGGTGCAGAACCGCGCCGGCGCCTGGCTGCTGCCGGCCAAGGCCGCGCTGATCCACGGCCGCATCGAAGGCCATCCCGACGGCTACGGCTTCCTCATTCCGGACGACAAGGCCGAGCATCCCGCCGACATCTTCCTCAGTCCGCGTGAAATGGAAGCCGTCCTCCACGGCGACAGCGCCATGGTGCGCCTGGTCGGCGTCGATCGGCGCGGGCGTCCCGAAGGCAAGATCGTCAGAGTCACCGAGCGCGGCAGCAAGCGCGTGATCGGCCGCGTCTTCAACGAACATGGCGTCTGGTTCGTCGTCGCCGAAAACCGCCGCATCAGCCAGGACATCCTGCTCGCGCCGGCAGAGAAGGGCGGCAAGCTGCCCGCCGCGCGCGCCGGCCAGGTGGTGATGGTCGAAATCATCCAGCCGCCGAGCGCCCACGCTCAGCCGATCGGCCGCATCGTCGAAATCATCGGCAACTACGCCGATCCCGGCATGGAAATCGAAATCGCCCTGCGCAAGCACGTGCTGCCTTTCGAGTTCTCCGACGCAGCGCTGGCCACGGCCGGAAAGCTGCCGCAAAAGGTGCGCAAGGCCGACTGGCAGGGCCGCGAGGACATTACTCGCTTGCCGCTGGTCACCATCGACGGCGAAACCGCGCGCGACTTCGACGATGCCGTCTATTGCGAACGCCTGCCCGGCAACGGCAATCGCGCCGGCCTCTTCCGCCTGCTCGTCGCCATCGCCGATGTCTCCCATTACGTACAGGCGGAAGATCCGCTCGATCTCGACGCGCGCGAACGCGGCAACTCGGTGTACTTCCCGCGCCGGGTGATTCCCATGCTGCCGGAAAAACTTTCCAACGGCCTGTGCTCGCTGAACCCGCAGGTCGAGCGCCTGTGCATGGTCTGCGACATGCAGATCACCAGCAGCGGACACATCGACAGCTACCGCTTCTACCCGGCGGTCATGCACTCCCACGCGCGCCTGACTTATACCGAGGTCGCCGCCGCGCTTTACGACAAGGACGCCGCCGCGCGCGGCAAGCTCGCCGCGCTGCTGCCGCAACTGGAAAACCTCGATGCGCTCTATCGCGCGCTCGCCAAGGCGCGCAGCAAGCGCGGCGCCATCGACTTCGAGACGCTGGAAACCGAAATGATCTTCGACGACAACGGCAAGATCGCCCGCATCGTCGGCCGCGAGCGCAATGAAGCCCATCGCCTGATCGAAGAATGCATGCTTGCCGCCAACGTCTGCGCTTCGGCCTTTCTCGAAAAGCACAAGCATCCGGCCTTGTTCCGCGTGCATGAAGGGCCGACCGCCGATCGCCTGCAGCGCCTGCGCGAATTCCTCGCCGGTTTCGGCCTGCAGCTCGGCGGCGGTGAATCGCCCGGCGCCAAGGACTATGCGCAATTGCTCGGCCAGCTCGCCGGCAGGCCGGACAAGGCGCTGCTGCAAACCGTCATGCTGCGCTCGCTGCGCCAGGCTCAATACAGCCCCGGCAACCTCGGCCATTTCGGTCTGGCCTACGACGCCTATACGCATTTCACCTCGCCGATCCGCCGCTACCCCGACCTGCTGATTCATCGCGCCATCAAGGCCGTGCTGCATGGACGCAAATACCAGCCGCATGCTGAAAGCGCCCCCGGCGCCGGCACCATCGACGCCTGGGAAAAGGTGGGCCTGCACTGCTCGATGACCGAGCGCCGCGCCGACGAAGCCACGCGCGACGTCGAAGCCTGGCTGAAGTGCTACTACATGCAGGATCGCATCGGCGAAGAATTCGACGGCAGTATTTCCGCCGTCGTCCCCTTCGGTCTTTTCGTCGCCCTCGACGACATCCACATCGAAGGTCTGCTCCACGTTTCCGACCTCGGCGCGGATTATTTTCATTACGACGAAGCCGGCCACGTCATGGTCGGCGAGCGCACCGGCCGCCGCTACCGCCTCGCCGACCGCGTGCGCGTCCAGGTCGTGCGCGCCGATCTGGAAACCAACAAGATCGACTTCCGCCTTGCCGCAGGCACAGGCAGCAAGCCGGCAAGCCAGCCGGCACAGAGTGCTCAGAACGTCCAGAACGCCCAGAGCAAGCGCAGCGGCAAAACTGGCGCCAAGCCGCAGCGCATCACCCCGATGCCGGAGGCCAAACAAGTCGCCCCCGATGCCGCGATCAGGCCCAGCCGCGCGCCTTCAGGCGGCAGTCGAAAATCTGCCAAGTCTGCCAAGACCACCACTGTCGGCAAGGCAAAACCCGCCAAAACCGCAAAATCCGCCAAGGCGGGCAAATCGGCCAAGCCGGCCAAGGCGTCCACGCCGTCTCGCGGCACCCGCGTCAAGAAAGGAAACGCCCGTGGCTGAACGCCGCTTCATTTACGGCTTCCATGCCGTCATCGCCAAACTGCGCCACAGCGCCGACGACGTTGCCGAAATCTTCCTCGACCGCCAGCGCCAGGACGCCCGCGCGCGCGATCTCGTCAAGCTCGCCGAAACCCACAAGGTTCGCCTGATCCAGACCGACCCCGCGCGCCTCGACGGCATGGCCGGCGGCAACGCGCGGCACCAGGGTGTGGTCGCGCTGGTGACGGGCGCGCAGCGCGTGCTCAAGCTCGACGACGTGCTCGACACGTTGAGCGAGCCACCGCTGCTGCTGGTGCTCGACGGCGTGCAGGACCCGCACAACCTCGGCGCCTGCCTGCGCGTGGCCGACGCCGCCGGCGTCCACGCCCTGATCGCCCCCAAGGACCGCGCCTGCGGCCTCAACGCCACGGCCGTCAAGGTCGCCAGCGGCGCGGCCGAAACCGTGCCCTACATCACCGTCACCAATCTCGCCCGCACCCTGCGCGAATTGCAGGAGCGCGACATCCTTACCGTCGGCGCCGCTGGCGAGGCCGACACCGACCTCTACGTCATCGACCAGCGCGGCCCGCTTGCCTGGGTACTCGGCGCCGAAGGCGCGGGCCTACGCCGCCTGACCCGCGAAACCTGCGACCAACTGGCGCGCATCCCCATGCTCGGCAGCGTCGAAAGCCTCAACGTGTCGGTGGCCAGCGGCATCTGTTTGTTCGAGGCGAGAAGGCAGCGGGGGCTGCAAGGCTGAACCCCCTGCCTTGCGACCGTTTTGCCGGCGCTGCGGCTACGCCGTCACGCTTCGTTCTTGTCGGCAGTTTTGCGTGGACGGCGTGGGCGTGAGGCGGGCGGCTTTTCCGCGCGGGTGGCGGTTTCCGGCGCTGTCGCTGCGGAATCGGGCGGTTTTGCCTCATTCTGCGTTCCGGCTTGCTGGCTTGCCGACTTGGTGGTCTGGCGTGCCGGCTTGCGCGTATTGCCGTTCCTGCGCCGGGGTTTGGCTGGCTCCGGCTCTGCGGGCGCGGCCGTTGCTTCTTCAGCGGCCGGTGTCTGGATGACGGTTGCGCGGTTGATGGCGGCGCCGGCGCCAGTCTCCTCTACCGTTTCGGTGGTGGCTGTGGCGCTGCTCGCCGGCGGTTCACTGCTGGCGCGATAGACGTAGGCGCCGGATTTTTCGTCGCGGCCGGATTCGAGCAGGCCGCGCGACTGGGCTTCTTCGATGAGGTTGCCGAAGGTGCGGAAGCCGTAGTGGCTCTCGTTGAAGTCGGGCTTGCGGCGCTTGATCGCCTGTTTGAGCACCGATGCCCAGATCTTGCCGCTGTCGCCGCGTTCGGCGATCAGGGCTTCGAGGGTTTCGAGGGCGATGTCGATGGCCTGGCTGCGGCGCTTGTCGAGTTCTTCCTTGCGGCGCTGTTCTTCTTCCGGGGCGCGGCGCTGGCCGGCTTGCGTTTCGCTGGGGCCGCGCTCGCGGCGGGTGGCGGCGCGTTTTTCGCGCACCAGGTCGTCGTAGAAGATGAATTCGTCGCAGTTGGCGATGAGCAGGTCGGAGGTCGATTGCTTGACGCCCACGCCGATCACCTGCTTGGCGTTTTCGCGCAGCTTGGAGACCAGCGGCGAGAAGTCGGAGTCGCCGCTGATGATGACGAAGGTATTGACGTGCGACTTGGTGTAGCACAGGTCGAGGGCGTCGACGACCAGGCGGATGTCGGCGGAGTTCTTGCCCGACTGGCGCACGTGGGGAATTTCGATCAGTTCGAAGTTGGCTTCGTGCATGGTGGCCTTGAAGCCTTTGTAGCGATCCCAGTCGCAGTAGGCTTTTTTGACGACGATGCTGCCCTTGACCAGCAGGTGTTCGAGCACCGGCTTGATGTCGAATTTTTCGTATTTGGCGTCGCGCACGCCGAGGGCGACGTTCTCGAAATCGCAGAACACCGCCATGCTGGTGTTGTCGGGGGAAGTTGCCATTGATGTTTCTCCGTGGGGGCGGCTTCAGACCAGGCCGCGCTCGCCGAGTTCGGCCTTGAGGAAGGCGTAGTAGATGGGGGCCATGAGCAGTCCGGCCAGGCCGAACAGGGCTTCCATGGCCAGCATCGCCATGAGCAGTTCCCAGGCGCGGGCCTTGATGTGCGAGCCGATGATGCGGGCGTTGAGGAAGTATTCGAGTTTGTGCAGGATGACCAGGAAAGCCAGGGAAACGACCGCCAGCAACAGCGAGTGGGACAGGCTGATGATGGTGATCACGGTGTTGGAAATCAGGTTGCCGGCGATCGGAATCAGACCGGCGATGAAGGTGAGGACCACCAGCGTCTTGGCCAGCGGCAGGTGGATGTCGAAGAGGCGCAGGGCAACCAGCAGATAGAGGCCGGTGAAGATCGCATTGATGGCGGCGATGCGCACCTGGGCAAAGACGACCTGGCGGAAGGCGGTGGCAAAGCGCTTGGCGTGCGCTTTCAGCAGTTGCGCCAGCGGGCCGCCGCTTTCGTCGCCATTGACTTCGCGCAGGGCGAGCAGGGCGCCGACGACCATGCCGATCAGGGCATGCGCCAGTCCGCGCAGGGATTCGCCGCCGATTTTCTGCAGCCCGCCGGCATGGGCGCGCAGCCAGTCGGCGACCTGGGCCTGCATTTCACTGGAGTCGGTGGGCAGATATTGGGCGATCCAGCGTGGCAGCCAGGCGCGCGAGGATTCGAGAATTTCCGCCATTTTCTGCATCAGGGCGGGCAGGCTGCCGACATTGCTGTGCAGAAAGGCGGCGATGCCGAAACTCAGCAGTGTGATGGCGGTGATGATCAGCATGCTCAGTACGGCGACGGCGACCAGCCGCGCGCCATGGCTGGACAGGCGCTGTTCGAGCAGGGGCGCGATGCCATGGACCAGCACGTAGATCAGCAGCCCCGACAGCAGCGCGGCCGTCAGGTGCAACTGGATGGCGAGCAGTGGCGCGAGCAGGGCAATGGCGAAGGCGGCATTGCGCAAACCGGGTGTCGGAGTAGGTGAGGCCATGGCCATGGCATGGGTCTGGATGGGGGGAGCATTATTGCATGGCTGTCTGGGCTGAGGAGCGCGGTTGTCCTGGCGGACTATAATCAGCCTTCTCTAATTTTCAGGGATGTGTTGCCATGCCGGTGTCCGCAAACCCTGCCGCGGCGGCAGCGCCGCAGACGCTCGAACTTTCCCTGCAGGGCATGAATTGCGCGAATTGCGCGGCGCGTATCGAAAAGGGCCTGAACGAAATGCCCGGGGTCGAGGCGGTGGTGAATTTCGCCAGCGAAAAGGCGCACATCCGTTTCGATGCCGCAAGTTACGCTGCCGCGCAGTTCATCGACAAGGTGGATGGCATGGGCTTCAAGGCGCGACTGTCCACCAGCGATACCCATGCCGAGGAACAGAGCCGCCGCCATGAACAGTACCGGGCCGAATTGCGCCGTTTCTGGATCGCCGTTGCGCTGACCCTGCCGCTGTCCCTGCAGATGGTGGCGATGTTCGATCCGGCGGCGACGACGCACGATCTGCTGCCGCGCTGGCTGCAATGGCTGCTGGCCACGCCGGTGCAGTTCTGGATCGGCCGGCGTTTTTACGTCGGCGCCTGGCATGCCCTGCGCGGCGGCAGCGGCAACATGGACGTGCTGGTGGCCCTGGGCACCAGCATGGCCTATCTGCACAGCGCGGTGGTGACGCTGTTTGGCCTGCACGAGCAGCACGTCTATTTCGAGGCTTCGGCGATGGTCATCACCCTGGTGCTGCTCGGCAAGATCCTCGAAGCGCGCGCCAAGGCCGGCGCTTCGGCGGCATTGGAGGCGCTGATCGGCCTGCAGCCCAGGACGGCCCGCATCGAGCGCGGCGGGGCGCTGGTCGAGGTGCCCGTGGCCAGCCTGATCCCCGGCGATGTCTTCGTGGTCAGGCCGGGCGAGGGCGTGCCGGTCGATGGCCAGGTGATCGAAGGCGCCTCGACCTTGAATGAATCCATGCTGACCGGCGAGAGCCTGCCGGTGCTCAAGCAGCCGGGTGACAGGATCTATGCCGCGACGGTGAATGGCGAGGCCCTGCTGCGCTGCCGGGCCAGCGGCGTCGGCAGCCAGACCCTGCTGGCCGGCATCATCCGCATGGTCGAGGCGGCGCAAGGCTCGAAGGCGCCGGTGCAGCGGCTGGCCGACCGCGTGGCGGCGGTTTTCGTGCCGGCGGTGGCGCTGGTCGCGCTGCTGACCCTGGCCGGCTGGTGGTGGCTGGCCGGCGATTTCACCCAGGGCATGATCAGCGCCGTGGCCGTGCTGGTGATTGCCTGCCCGTGCGCGCTGGGTCTGGCGACGCCGACGGCGATCATGGTCGGCACCGGCCAGGGCGCGCGCCTGGGGATTCTGATCCGCGATGCCGAAGCGCTCGAACTGACCGAGAAGATCAGCATCCTGGCCAGCGACAAGACCGGCACGCTGACGCAGGGCAGGCCGGTGGTCACCGATCTGCTGCCGGCGGCGGGCGTGAGCAGCGGAGAATTGTTGCGGGTCGCCGCCACGCTGGAACGGGGGGCGACGCATCCGCTGGCCCTGGCCATTCTCGACCGGGCAGCGGCGGATGGCGTGGCAACGGGAGAATTGCAGGATCTGCTGGCGATTGCCGGCAAGGGCTTGCGCGGCAAGGTCGATGGCCAGTCCTGCAGCCTGGGTTCGCCGGCTTTTCTGGCGGAGGAGGGCGCGAAGCTGGATCTGGAGGATGCCGCGCTGGCCTTGCTGCAGCAGGCGGCGCGCAGCATCGTCGCCGTGGCCTGCGAGGGACGGGTGCTGGGCGTCATCGCCGTGGCCGATCCGCTGCGGCCGGGCACGCCTTCGGCCGTGGCGCGCCTGAAGACGCTGGGTGTCGAAGTGGTCATGCTCAGTGGCGACAACAAACGCACCGCCGAAGCGATTGCGCGCGAAGCCGGCATCGACCGGGTGCTGGCCGAAGTGCTGCCCGAAGGCAAGGCGCAAGCCGTGGCCGGCATGCGCGGCGAGGCGGCGGCCAGGCGCAGGGATGGGCGGGTCGGCATGGTCGGCGACGGTATCAACGATGCGCCGGCGCTGGCGGCGGCGGATGTCGGCTTCGCCATGGGTGGCGGCACCGACGTGGCGATGAAGACCGCCGGCATCACGCTGATGCACGACGACCTCAACTATGTCGCGGCGGCCATCGAGTTGTCGCGGGCGACGCTGGCCAAGATCCGCCAGAACCTGTTCTTCGCTTTCATCTACAACGTGTTCGGCATTCCGCTGGCGGCTTTCGGCATGCTCAACCCGGTGATCGCCGGCGCGGCGATGGCGCTCAGTTCGGTGTCGGTGGTGAGCAATTCATTGCTGCTGAAACGCTGGTCCGGCAAGCCTTTGCGGCTGCTGCACTGAGGCGGGAGCCGGGCGTCGGGAGTGATACGCCGGATCCGAAATGGATTTTCTTGCCCTTTCAAGGGGTTGCCGTTATCATAGGCGGTTTGCTTCAAGCCCCGCGCGGGTGATGGAACTGGTAGACATAGCAGACTTAAAATCTGCCGGCTTCGGCCGTACGGGTTCGAGTCCCGTCCTGCGCACCATGTCATTGCATCGTTACATGACTCCCGGATCAGGAGTTTGCGGCGGCAATTTTATCGACAGGCACTTACTTCAGCCTGTTTTAAAGTAAATAAAAAATAATAATAAACAATTAGATATTCGCTTATATTGAAGTTGTTCATGAGCAGTCCAAGTTTGCCTTGAAGACGCTGACCGACATCCTCATCAACGCAGCAACGCATACGCCGGCGCGGCGGATCGTGTTCGCGCAGCGTGACGGTCGGGATCAGGGCTACGGCTATGCCGAGCTGTACGCGCGGGCGCGGCGGGCGCTGGCCTGGCTGCAGGCGGCGGACGCGCGGCCGGGGCAGCGGGTGGTCGTCCAGTGCCAGTCGGCGCAGCGGCAGATCGAACTGTTCTGGGCCTGCGTGCTGGGCGGCATGGTGCCGGTACTGCTGCCCAAAGTGGCATCGTGGCGGCGCGATTCCGATGCGGCGCGCAAGCTGGCCGGCGTCCTGCGCGTGCTCGACGCTCCGCTGCTGCTGGTCGATGCCGATCAGGAAGTCGTCTATCGGACAGGCGAAGCGCGGCCGCTGGTGGCAGGCTGCCGCTGGTTGGTCGATGACCCGGCGGCCGGCAATCTGGATGCGGCGGCGGCGCGCATCCATGAGGCGCGGGAGGACGATCTCGCTTACCTCCAGTTCTCCTCGGGCTCCACCGGTCAGCCCAAGGGCGTGCGTCTGACACATGGAAATTTATTCTGCAACGTCAAAGATATAGCGGATATAGTTAAAGCTGTTCAAGAAGAGTCTACGCTGAGCTGGATGCCCTATTATCACGACATGGGGCTGATCGCCTTCCATCTCGTGCCGCTGTATCGCGGCATGGGCCAGGTCAAGCTCGATGCCGCCGAGTTCATCGCCGAACCGCTGTTCTGGCTGCGCCAGATTGCCAGGCACCACGCCGAAGTCGTCAGTTCGCCGAATTTCGGCCTGCAGCACGTGCTCGACCGGGTGAGCCGGGCGGATCTGGCCGGTCTCGATCTGTCCTGCGTGCGCCTGCTGTGCAATGGCGCCGAGCCGATTTCGGCGGATGTGATGCGGCGCTTCTGCGCGCTGCTGGCGCCGGCTGGCTTCCGCCGCGCGGCGATGTTCCCGGTGTATGGCCTGGCCGAGGCCTGCGTGGCGGTGACTTTCAGCCCGGTTGGCAGCGAGCCGCGGGTGCATCGCCTCGACCGCGAGCTGCTCACCGGCGAAGGCCGGGCGGTGGGTGTGGCGACGGATGAAGCGCCGCCGGCCGGGGCGATTGAATATGTCGATGTCGGCTATCCGCTGCCTGCCGTGGAATTGCGCATTGCCGGCAAGCGGGGCGGGATACTGTCCGCCGGGCGGCTCGGCGAGGTGCAGATCCGCGGCGCTAGTGTGACGGCGGGTTACGAAGGCGAGGTCGGAGTTAACGAGGCGTTGTTTACTGCCGACGGCTGGCTGCGCACCGGCGATCTGGGGTTTCTCAAGGCAGGACGACTGACCATCGCGGGCCGTCTCAAGGATGTCATTTTCCTCAACGGCCGCAACGTCATGGCCGCCGACGTCGAGCGCATGCTGGGCGAGCGCTTCGCTCTCAAGGAAGGCGCGGTTGCCGTCTGCGCGGCCACGGAGGCAGCGTCGCAGCAGGGCGGGCGCGAGCGCATCGCGATTTTCATCGCTACCCGGCGCAAGGCGGATTTTCAGTCCTGGGCAGAGGAAATCCGCCAGGCGGCCGAGGATTATCTCGGCCATCCGGTCGATTGCGTGCTGGCTTTGCCGCGCCTGCCTCGCACTTCCAGCGGCAAGCTGCAGCGCTACCGACTGGCGCGCGACTGGGCGGCGGGTGTGTATGACGACCAGTGCCTGCCTGCCGGGCGGCCGGCAGGCAGGCAGGATGGCGGTGTCGAAAACAATGACGCCGCCGCTGCCGAGGCAACCGCCGAGGCGCTGCGCCGGATCTGGGCCGGAGTGCTGGGCTGCGCGGCCGACGAGATCGGCCTCGACACGCCATTCACCGCGCTGGGCGGCACCTCGGTCAAGGCCGTGGAAATGCTCGCGCGGGTGGAGGAACACTGCGGGCGCGTGCTGGGTTATCCCCTGCTGATCGAATGCCGGACGATCCGCGATGTGCTGGCCTATCTGGCCCGGCAAGCTGATCCGGCGGCGCCGCTGCCGGCGCCAGTCCCAGCTCCAGCCACTGTGCCCGCGCCCGCTGCCAGTCAGACGCGGATTGCGATCATCGGCCTCGCGGGGCGTTTTCCCGGCGGCGCCGATCTGGAGGAATTCTGGGCGACCCTGCGCGATGGCCGCTGTGCCGTCGCCCCGGTGCCGGTCGGGCGCTGGCAGAGCGCGCAGGGTGACTATGCGATGGGCGCGCTGCCGCAGATCGACGCTTTCGCCGCCGATTTCTTCGGCATCGCGGCGGAAGAAGCCTGCATCATGGACCCGCAGCAGCGGCTGATGCTGGAAGTCGCCTATAGCGCGCTGGAGGACGCCGGTTATGCCGGCCAGCGCCTCGACGCGCAACGCGCGGTGGGCGTGTATCTGGGCGTCAGCAGCAACAGCTATCTGGAAGAAATTCAGTTGCGCCGCGCCAGCCAGGGCGAGGGTGCAGACGCGGCGCAATTGCGCCATCCGCTACTGATGCCGGCCAACCTGCTCAATCTCATCGCCGCGCGCATCGCCCACAGCCTGAATCTCAAGGGGCCGGCGCTGGCCATCGACACCGCCTGTTCCTCGTCGCTGGTGGCGCTGCAGCAGGCCTGCAACGATCTGCTGCTGGGCAATTGCGATCTGGCGCTGGCCGGCGGCGTGAATCTGCTGCCGACCGCCAGCGCCCATGAACTGCTGGCCCAGGCCGGCGCGCTGTCGGCGGATGGCGTCTGCCGCGCCTTCGATGCCGAGGCCAACGGCATGGTGCCGGGCGAAGGGCTGGGGCTGGTGGTGCTCAAGCCGCTGGCGCGCGCGCTGGCCGACGGCGACCGCATCGAGGCGGTGATCGATGCCGTGGCGGTGAATAACGATGGCCGTTCGATCGGCATCATGGCGCCGACGCCGGAAGGCCAGGAGGCCGTGCTGCGCCGCGCCTACCAGCGGGCCGGCGTGGCGCCGGCGCAGGTCGGCTACGTCGAGGCGCACGGCACCGGCACGCCGATCGGCGACCCGATCGAGGTGCGCGCCCTGGCGCGGGTCTTCGCCGAGGCCGGGCGCGGCAGTTGCGCGATCGGCAGCGTGAAGACCAATATCGGTCACCTGCTGGCGGCGGCGGGGATCGCCGGGCTGATCAAGGTGCTGCTGGCGCTGCGCCATGAAATGCTGCCGCCGTCGCTGCATCTGCGCACGCCGCACCCGCGCGTGCGTTTCGAGCGGACGCCGTTCCATCCGCTGACCGCGCCCCAGCCCTGGCCGCGCGGCAGCACGCCGCGCTATGCGGCGGTAAGCTCGTTCGGCTTCGGCGGCACCAATGCGCATCTGGTGTTGCACGATCTGCCGGCGTTGGCATCGGCATCGGCATCTGCATCTGCATCTGCATCTGCGCCGGCGCAAGGCGGCCCCTGGCTGTTGACGCTGTCGGCGCGCAACGCGGCGGAACTGGCGCGCATGCGCGCGGAACTGGCGGCGCATCTGCGCCGGCATCCCGAATTGCGGCTGCTCGACGTCTGCTACAGCCGGGCCGCCGGCCGCGCCGAGTTCGCGCAGCGCGTTTGCTACCGGGTCGGCACGCTGGACGAGGCGGTCGAAAAACTGACGCAGGCAGATGGCGTTGAATCACTGGCCGCGCCGAACGTGCCGGATGCGTTGGCCGCGCGCTGGCTGGCGGGCGAAAGCATCGACTGGCAGGCGCTGTACCGGGATAGCGGGGCGCGGATCGTGGCGCTGCCCGGCTATCCTTTCACGCGCGGCCATTACTGGTTGCCGCCACGTCAATCGGCGCCGCCAGCCGCCGGCCAGTCAGCCTTGGCTGGCAAGGCCGCGGACGCGGGGATGGCATTGCCGGCTGCGCATCTGTCTGCCGGTGCGCCGAGTCCGCGGCGCGGCGGGATGGCCCCGAGCGATCTGAGCGAACTGACCGCGCTAATCGAAAACACCCTGCAGGCGATCGGCGTGCCGGCCGGCGATGGCCGGCAGTCGTTCGCCGTGCTGGGCATGGATTCCATGCTGGCGCTGAAGGCGAGCAACCTGCTGCAGGACAGCCTGGGCTTCGCCCTCTCGCCCACCCTGCTGTTCGAGCAGGATACGGTCGAGCGGCTGGCGGCGTTTCTCTCTGTGGAGCTGGCCGCCCATGCCGTCGCAGCCGTCATGCCGGCACTGCCAGTGGCCAAACATTACGCGCTGTCGCATGCCCAGCAGCGGCTGTGGTTTCTCGAACAACTGCAGGAGTTGGCAGGAAGCACGGCGACGGCAGGTGAGGCGGGTGAGCCGGGCGAGGCGCTTGCCCTCTACAACGTGCCCAGCGTGGTGCGTCTGCGCGGGCCGCTCGATCCGGCGCGGCTGGAGCGGGTCTTCAACGAAATCGTCCGGCGGCATGAAACCCTGCGCACCACTTTCATCGCCGTTGCCGGCGAGCCGCGTCAGATCATCGCCGAGGCGCTGCCGCTGCGCTTGCCGCTGCGTGATCTGAGCCGTCTGGCGGTCGGGCGGCGCGAAGCCGAAGTGCAGGCGCTGGCCCGCGCCGATGCGCGGCAGCCTTTCGATCTGGCCAGCGGGCCGCTGCTGCGCGCCACGTTGCTGCGCCTGGGTGAGCGCGAGCACGTGCTGCTGCTCAACATGCACCACATCATTTCCGACGGCTGGTCGCTGCGCGTGCTGGTGCAGGAAGTCGCCGCGCTGTATGCCGCCTGCGGTGCCGGGCAGCCAATGTCGCTACCCGCGTTGCCGGTGCAGTACAAGGATTACGCCGACTGGCAGCGCCGGCAACTGGCAGGGAGTTTGCTCGACAGTCAACTGGATTACTGGCTGGCGCGGCTGCGCGGCGCGCCCGCCCTGCTGGCCTTGCCGACCGATCGCCCGCGCCCGCCGCTGCAGGCCCATCGCGGCGCGCGCCTGCCGTTCAGGCTGGATCGCCATCTCGCCGCCTCCCTGCAGGAACTGGCCAATCGCAGCGGCGCCACGCTGTTCATGGTCTTGCTGGCCGCTTTCCAGAGCCTGCTCGCCCGTTACAGCGGGCAGCGCGACATCTGCGTCGGCACGCCGGTGGCCAACCGCAATCGCAGCGAGATCGAGGGACTGATCGGTTTCTTCGTCAATATCCTGGTCATGCGCAACGACCTGGCGCCCGAGCAGACTTTCGTCGAGCTGCTGGCTCAGGTGCGCGAGACGGCGCTGGGTGCGTTCGCCCATCAGGATCTGCCCTTCGAGCAACTGGTCGAGGCGCTGCAGCCCGAACGCAATCTGGGCCACAGCCCGGTCTTCCAGGTGCTGTTCGTGCTGCAGACGCTGCCGCCGCAAGCGCTCGCCGCGCTGGATCTGGCGTTCGAGCCCATCGAGGTCGATCCCGGCGTCGCCCAGTTCGATCTGAGCCTGAGCATGCGGCAGGAGAGCGATCCGGCGGACGGCATGACGGCCTTCTTCGAATACGACAGCGATCTGTTCGACGCGGCGAGCATGCAGCGCATGGTGGCGCATTTCGTCCGGCTGCTGGAGGAAATCGTCGCTCGGCCGCAGGCGCGTCTGGCCGAGCATGCGCTGTTGAGCGAGGACGAGCGCCGGCTGATGTTCGAGGCGTGGAACGCGACCCAGGCGGACTATCCTGCCGACCAGAACTTTGCCCAGCTTTTCGAAGCCTGGGCCGCGCGGCAGCCGCAGGCGCCGGCCGTCAGCTTTGGCGAGACCAGCCTCAGCTACGCCGAGCTGGATGCGCGCGCCAACCAGTTGGCGCGGCATTTGCGGGCAAGCAGCCCGACGCTGGGGCCGGACGGCATCGTGGCGATCTGCCTCGAACGCGGCCTGGAAATGGCCGTCGCCCTGCTCGGCGTGCTCAAGGCGGGCGCGGCCTATCTGCCGGTCGATGCGGATTACCCGGCCGAGCGCATCGCCTGGATGCTCGACGATGCGCAGCCCTGCCTGCTGATCACGCAGCGTCAACTGCGCGCCGCGTTGCCGCCGCATCCGCTCGCGGTCGTCGAGATCGACACGGACTGGCCGCGCATCGCCGCGCAGGCGACGAGCCGCTTGCCGGCTGAAGCGGTTGCGCCGGGGCCGGATCATCTGGCCTATGTCATCTACACTTCGGGCTCGACCGGTCGGCCCAAGGGCGTGCTGCTGCCGCATCGCGGCCTGTGCAATCTGGCGAGCTGGCAGGGGCGGTTTTTCGGGATTGGTCAGGCGAGCCGGGTGCTGCAGTTCGCTTCCTTCGGTTTCGACGCCTGCACCTGGGAATTCGCCATGGCGCTGGGCAACGGCGCCAGTCTGCACCTCGCGCCGCGCGAGCAGTTGCTGCCCGGCGCGCCGCTGGGTGAGTTCATCCGCCGCCGGGCGATCAGCCATGCCACGCTGCCGCCGGTGGCGGTCGGCGCCTGGACGGAAGCGGATGCGGCGGCGCTGCCCAGCCTGCGGACCCTGGTGGTGGCCGGCGAAGTCTGCCCGCTGGCGCTGGCGCGGCGCTGGGCGCGGCGCGTCGATTTCTACAACGCCTACGGCCCGACCGAAACCACGGTCTGCGCCAGCATCCATCGCTGCGCGGCGGAGGCGGAGGGGGGCGACGGTCTGCCGTCCGTTCCCATCGGCAAGCCGATCGCCAACACGCAGATCCATATCCTCGACGAGCGGCTGCAGCCGGTGCCGATCGGCGTGGCCGGCGAAATCCACGTCGGCGGCGTGGGCGTGGCACGCGGCTATCTGAACCGGCCCGAATTGACGGCCGAGCGTTTCATTGCCGCGCCGTTCGGCGCCAAAGCCAGCACACGTCTCTACAAGACCGGCGACCTGGGCCGCTGGCGGGCCGACGGCAGCATCGAATACCTCGCGCGCAACGACCAGCAGATCAAGCTGCGCGGCTATCGCATCGAACTGGGCGAAATCGAGGCCCGGCTCGGCGAGCATCCGCAGGTGCGCGACGCCGCCGTTCTGTTGCGCGAGGATGGGCCGGGTGCGGGTGAATCGGGCGAGAAACGCCTGGTGGCCTATCTGACGGCCCGGAGTCAGGGCGCGCTGGATATCGCCGAACTGAAACGGCATCTGCGCGGCCTGCTGCCCGAATACATGCTGCCGGGCGCTTTCGTGCTGCTCGACGATTTTCCGCTGACCGCCAGCGGCAAGCTCGACCGCCAGGCGCTGCCGGCGCCGGCACAGCGCATCGACCCGGCGCGGGAATACGCCGCGCCGCAGGGCGAGCTGGAAACGCGCATCGCCGCGATCTGGCAGGAGATTCTCGGCATCGAGCCGCCGGCCCGCGTTGGCCGCCACGACAACTTCTTCGACCTCGGCGGCCATTCGCTGCTGATCGTGCGCGTGCTCGAAGGCTTGCGCCAGGCCGGTTTCCCGGCCCATGTGCGCACGCTGTTCCAGCATCCGACGCCGGCCGGTCTGGCCGCCGCGCTGGCCGGCGGCGCGGGCGGGGAAAATGCGTTGTCACAGTCGCAGTCACAATTCAGCGTGCCGGCCAACCGGATTCCTCCCGACTGCGCCGCGATCACGCCGGAGATGCTGCCGCTGGTCGAACTGAGCCAGGAACGGATCGACCAGCTCGTCGCCACGGTACCGGGCGGCGCGGCCAACGTGCAGGACATCTATCCGCTCGCGCCGCTGCAGGAAGGCATCCTCTTCCACCACCTGCTGGCCGGGGAAGGCAAGGCCGGCGATGCCTACATCCTGCCGGTGCTGCTGGCCGCCGACGGCGCCGCGCAGCGCGATGCCTTCCTCGCCGCGCTGGCCGCCATCATCCAGCGCCACGACGTCCTGCGCACGGCCATCCTGTGGGAAGGTCTCGCCCAGGCCGTGCAGGTGGTGCATCGCCGGGTGGCGTTGCCGGTCGAGGAGATCGCGCTCGATCCAGCGCGGGATGCGCTGGCGCAGATGCAGGCGCGCATGGCGCCGCAACGTCAGCGCATGGATTTGCGCCGCGCGCCGCTGCTGCACGTCCAGACGGCGCGCGACGGCCAAAGCGGCCGGCATTACCTGCTGCTGCAACTGCACCACATCATCAGCGATCACGTTTCGCTGGAAATCGTGTTGCATGAAGTGCTGGCCAGCTTGGCCGGCCAGGCCGCGCAACTGCCCGAGCCGCTGCCTTATCGCAACTTCGTCGCCCAGGCGCTGGCACTCGAAGCGCAGGGGCAGGGCCGGGCCGCCGAGGCATACTTCCGCAGCCGGCTGGCCGACGTCGACGAGCCGACCGCGCCGTTCGGCCTGCTCGACGTGCATGGCGACGGCAGTCGCATCGAGGAAGCGCGCCAGACGCTCGATCCGCAACTGGCGCAGCGCCTGCGTCAGGCCGCGCGCCGTCTCAGGCTCGGCGCGGCCAGCCTGTTTCATGCCGCCTTCGGCCTGCTGCTGGCGCGCACCAGCGGGTCTCGCCATGGCTGCGACTGTGGCGACGTGGTGTTCGGCAGCGTGCTCTCCGGCCGGCTGCAGAATACCCAGGGCGCCGGCCAGGCGCTGGGCATGTTCATCAATACCCTGCCGCTGCGCCTGCAGCTTCAGGGCTTGAGCGCCCGGCAGGCGGTCGAACACACGCAGCGCGAACTCGTCGAACTCCTCCAGTACGAACAGACGCCGCTGGCCCTGGCGCAGCGTGCCAGCGGCCTGCCGGCCGCGACGCCGCTGTTCAGCGCCATGCTCAACTACCGGCACAGCGAATCCGGCGCCGGCACGCGGCTGTTCGGCGGCAGCGGCATTGAAATCCTTGCCAGCCAGGAGCGCACCAATTATCCGTTCACAGTGAATGTCGATGACCTGGGCGAGCGCGATGGCTTCGTGCTCACCGCCCAGACCGACCGCTGCGTACAGCCGGCGCGCATCAATGCCTATCTGCAGACCGCGCTGGAATCGCTGGTCGAGGCGCTGGAGCAGACGCCGGAGCGGCCCGTTGCCGAACTCGGCATCCTGCCCGCCGCGGAGCGAGGGCGGCTTCTCGATGGCTTTGGTCGCATCGGCAGCGGCTTTGCGCAGAACCGCCTCATTCACAGCGCGTTCGAGGAACACGCCGAGCGCCAGCCCGAGGCCGTCGCCGTCAGTTGCGAGGGCCAGCACCTGACTTACGGCGAACTCAACCGGCGCGCCAACCAGCTCGCCCATCACCTGATCGCGCAAGGCATCGGGTCGGAGTGCCTGGTGGCCCTCTGCGTCGACCGCAGTCTGGAAATGATCGTCGGCTTGCTGGGTATCCTCAAGGCCGGCGGCGCCTATCTGCCGGTCGATCCGGGCCATCCGGCCGAGCGCATCGCGCATGTGCTCAACGATGCCGCGCCCGCGCTGATCCTCAGCCAGCACGCCCTGCGCGAACGCCTGCCGGCGGGCAGCGGGCGGATCGTCGCGCTGGATGCGGACTGGCCGACCATCCGGCAGCAACCCGCGCGCAATCCCGATCCGCGGCGGATCGGCATCGCGCCGGGCAGCCTGGCCTACGTCATCTACACCTCGGGCAGCACCGGCCAGCCCAAGGGCGTGATGATCGAGCATCGCAACGTCACGCGGCTGTTCGATGCCACCGCCGACTGTTTCCATTTCGACAATCGCGACGTGTGGACGCTGTTCCACTCCATCGCCTTCGATTTCTCGGTCTGGGAAATCTGGGGCGCCCTGAGCCATGGTGGCCGTTTGCTGATCGTCCCGCAGGAAACCACTCGCGATCCGGTCGCCTTTTACCGCCTGCTGTGCGATGAGCGGGTGAGCGTGCTCAACCAGACGCCCGGTGCCTTCCGTCAGTTGATTGCCGCGCAGGGCCAGTGCTCGGAAGCGCATCGCGAGCACGCGCTGCGCTGCGTCATTTTCGGCGGCGAAGCCCTGGATCCGTCCAGCCTGCGGCCCTGGATCGCCCGCAATGATCCCGAGCGCACCCGGCTCATCAACATGTACGGCATCACCGAGACCACGGTGCATGTCACCTGCCTGCCGCTGACGCGCGCCGACATAAATGAGGAGGACGGCGACAAAGCCGGACAGGGCAGTCCGATCGGCGTGGCGCTGCCCGATCTGCAGGTCTGCCTGCTCGATCCGGATCTGCAGCCGGTGCCGGTCGGCGTGCCGGGCGAAATCCACGTCGGCGGCGCCGGTCTGGCGCGCGGGTACCTGAACCGCGCCGAGCTGACCGCCGAGCGTTTCATCCTCCATCCGTTCGCCGGCGAGGCCGGCGCGCGCCTCTACAAATCCGGTGATCTGGCGCGCTGGCGGGAGGATGGCACGCTCGAATACCTCGGCCGCAACGACCAGCAGGTGAAGATACGCGGCTATCGCATCGAGTTGGGCGAGATCGAGGCGCAGATCAAACGCATCCTCCATGCCGCATCCGGGGCCACTCCCAGCCCCGATGAGGTGGTGGTGATCGCCCGCGAGGATCGGCCCGGCAGCAAATCCCTGGTGGCCTACCTGGGCTGCCGGGCGGGCGATGCGGATGTCGAAGCGCTCAGGCAACGCCTGCGCGGCGTGCTGCCCGACTACATGCTGCCCAGCGCCTGGGTCGTGCTCGAACGCCTGCCGCTGACCGCCAACGGCAAGCTGGACGTGAAGGCGCTGCCGGCGCCCGCGTTCGAGGGACGGGCGGGCGGTGGTCCGGAAGATGAAGAACCGCGGAATGCAACCGAGCGGCAACTGGCGGCGATCTGGCAGGCGGTGCTGCAGCTCGACAACGACATCGGCCGCCACGACAGTTTCTTCGACCTGGGCGGCCATTCGCTGCTGATCGTGCAACTGCTCGAACGCCTGCGCCAGGCCGGCCTGACGGTCGAGGCGCGCAGCATTTTTGCCTGGCCGACGCCGGCTGCGCTGGCCGCCGCCATTGCCGCCGGCCAGGCGGGGTCGTCCCGCTCCTCTCTCTCCGCGAGCGTGCCGCCCAACCTGATTCCGCCGCAGTGCAAGGCGATCACGCCGGAGATGCTGCCGCTGGTGCGCCTGAGCCAGGAGGAGATCGACCGCGTGCTGCGCACGGTGCCGGGCGGCGCGGCCAACGTGCAGGACATCTACCCGCTCGCGCCGCTGCAGGAAGGCATCCTCTTCCATCACCAGATGATGACGCAGGGCGATACCTACATCCTGCCGACCCTGCTCAGGATCGCCACGCCGGCGCAATGCGAGGCTTTTCTCGACGCGCTGCAGCGGGTGGTGAACCGTCACGACGTCCTGCGCAGCAGCATCGTCTGGCGCGATCTGGAGCGGCCGGTGCAGGTGGTGCATCGCCACGTCGAGCTGCCCGTGGAACGCTTCACGCTCGATGCGCGGCGCGACGTGCTGGCGCAACTCGACGAGCGCATAGCTCCGCGCCGTCTGCGCATGGATCTGCAACAGGCGCCGCTGCTGCGGGTTCATCTTGCGCAGGAGGGGCAAGCCTGCCATCTGGTGCTGCTGCTGCATCACATCGTCAGCGACCACGTGTCGATGGAAATCCTGGTGGCGGAAGTCTTCGCCCTGCTGCAGGCCGGCGGGGATGAAGCTGCGGCGCAACTGCCGACACCGCTGGCCTATCGCGATTTCGTCGCCCAGGCGCTGGCGCAGCGCGATCAGGATGCGGCGGAAGCATTCTTTCGCGCGCGGCTGGCCGAGGTCGACGAACCGACCGCGCCGTTCGGCCTGCTCGACGTGCATGGCGACGGCAGCCAACTGGAGGCGCGGCGCATCGAGCTCGACCCGGCTCTGGCCGAGGCGCTGCGCCAGGCCGCGCGCCGGCATCGGGTCGGCGTGGCGGCGCTGTTCCATACCGCCTGGGCGCTGCTGCTGGCGCACTGCAGCGGGCGCGACGACGTGGTGTTCGGCAGCGTGCTCTCTGGCCGGCTGCAGGGCATGGCCGGCGCGGACCGCATGCTGGGCATGTTCATCAACACGCTGCCGCTGCGCTGCCGGCTGGCCGGGGCCGGCGTGGCGGCAGCGCTCGAAGGGATGCAGCGCGAACTCGTCGAACTGCTCAGGTACGAGCAGACGCCGCTGGCCCTGGCGCAGCGCACCAGCGGCCTGCCTGCCTCGACGCCGCTGTTCAGCGCCGTGCTCAATTTCCGTCACGGCGCCCTGGGCGAGCCGCCGGTGGACAGCGGCATCGAGCTGATCGCCAGCCATGAGCGCACCAACTATCCGCTGACGCTGTCGGTGGATGACCTGGCCGATCCGGGCAAGGGCTTCGCGCTGACCGCGCACGTCGAACCGCGGATCGGCGCGGCGCGCATCCTCGGCTATCTGCAGACCGCCTTGCAGGCGCTGCTGCGGGGATTGGCGGAGGCGCCGGAGCGGCCATTGCTGGCGCTGTCGATTCTGCCCATCGCGGAGCGGCAACGGCTGCTGGACGAGTTCAACGCGACGGCCGTCGATGTTCCACCCCTGCGCGAGGACGGCAACGACATCCAGCAAACGATAGCCGCGCAGGCGCAAAAAACGCCGCAGGCCATCGCCGTGGTGCATGAAGGGCGGCAACTGAGCTATGCCGAGCTCGATGAACGCGCCACGCGCCTGGCGCATCTGCTGCGCGATCTGGGCGTGGGGCCGAACCGGCTGGTGGGCATCTGCTGCGAGCGCGGCCTGGACATGGTGGTGGGCCTGCTGGCCACCCTCAAGGCCGGCGGCGCTTACCTGCCGCTGGATCCGGCCTATCCGGCGGAGCGACTGGCCTTCATGCTGGCCGATGCCGCGCCGGTCGTGCTGCTGACCCAGACCGGGCTGCTGCCGCGCCTGCCCGCGGAAACGCAGGCGAACCTGCGCGTGCTCTGCCTCGACCGCGACCAGGATCAGGCGGAGATCGCGCGCCAGCCGGCCACGTCCACGTTCACGCCCACCTCCCGGCCCGACGATCTTTTCTATCTCATCTACACCTCGGGCAGCACCGGGCAGCCCAAGGGGGCAAAGGTCAGCCGGCGCGGCTTCGGCAACCTGATGCGCTGGTATCTGCGCGAATTCGCCTTCACCGCCGCCGACCGCATTCTGTTGATCAGCTCCTTCAGCTTCGACCTGACGCAGAAAAACATCTACGCCGCCCTGATGGCCGGCGGCCAGCTCCATCTGCCGCGCGAGGGCTACGAGCCGCAGCATTTCGTCGAATTCATCGAGCGTCACGGCATCACCTCGGTGAATTGCGCGCCGAGCGCTTTCCATCCGCTGCTGCAAGTGCCGGGCAAGACCCGCCTGGCCAGCCTGCGCCAGGTGATCTTCGGCGGCGAATCCATCCGCCTGCAGGAGCTGCGTCCCTGGCTGGCCGGCCTGGCGGAGGCGGCGCCACGGATTCACAACGCCTATGGGCCGACCGAATGCACCTCCGTGGCCAGCCATTACCGCTGGCAGCCCGATGCCGCTGCGGATATGGAGGCCGATACCCTGCCCATCGGCCGGCCGATCGACAACGTGCGCCTGTATGTGCTCGACGCGCGGCGGCAGCCCGTGCCCATCGGCGTGAGCGGCGAAATCTGGATCGGCGGCATCGGCGTCGGCCTGGGCTATCACCAGCGCCCCGAGCTGACCACCGAGCGTTTCCTCGACGATCCCTACCACGATGCGCCGGGCGCGCGGATGTATCGGAGCGGCGATCTGGGCCGCTGGACGGCCGACGGCCTGCTCGAATACCTCGGCCGCAACGACCAGCAGGTGAAGATCCGCGGCTTCCGCGTCGAACTCGGCGAGATCGAAGCGCAACTGCTGCGCCATCCGATGATCCGCGAGGCGGCGGTCGTCGTTCGCGAAACCTCGCCCGCCGACCGGCAACTGGTCGCCTATCTGGCCTGCGAGGAGCAGGCCGCGCTCGACGTCGAATCGCTGCGCGATGAACTCAGGACGAGGCTGCCCGATCACATGCTGCCCGGCGCCATCGTCAGGCTGGCGCGGCTGCCGCTGACGCCGAACGGCAAGCTCGACCGCCGGGCGCTGCCGGCGCCGACGCGAGACAACCAGCCGTTGCGGACGCAGGAACGCGCTGCCCCGCAAGGCGAGATGGAAGCCTTCGTCGCCGGCATCTGGCAGGACATACTGCACGTCCCGCAGGTGGCCCGCGACGACAATTTCTTTGATCTGGGCGGCCATTCGCTGCTGGCCGCGCAGGTGGTCGCGCGCATCCGGCAACTGCTGGGCCGGGAGCTGCCAGTGCGCGCGATTTTTGAAGCGCCCGAATTGCAGGCTTTTGCCCGCCGCCTGGCGGGCGCGGCGGACAGCGACGATCTGCCGCTGGCGACCGCCGACCGCAGCCAGCTGCTGCCGCTGTCGTGGTCGCAGCAGCGGCTGTGGTTCATCGACCAGTTCGAGCGCGACGGGCAGGGAGCGCAGGGCAACAGCGCCTATCACATCCGTGGCGCGCTGCATCTGGCCGGCCGGCTCGACCGGCAGGCGCTGCAGGCCGCGCTGGACGGCATCGGCCAGCGCCATGAATCCCTGCGCACGGCTTTCCTCGCCGTGGATGGCGTGGCGACGCAAATGATCGTCGCGGCGGCAGACTGGCCCGGCTTTCCGCTCGACAGCGCCGACCTGTCGGCCCTGCCGGCGGCGCAGCGCGCGGATGAAGCCGAGTGCCGCCTGGCGCAGATGGCCGGTACGCCCTTCGATCCGGCCCAGGCGCCGCTGGCGCGCGGCGTGCTGCTCAAGCTGGCGGAGGACGAGCACATCCTGGGCATCTGCATGCACCACATCATCGCCGATGGCTGGTCGATGAGCATCCTGACGCGGGAATTCGCCGCGCTGTACGGCGCCGGCACCGATGCCGACATCTGCCGGCAGGACATGCTGCCCGAACTGCCTATTCAATATGCCGATTACGCCGTCTGGCAACGTCGCTGGCTGTCCGGCGAGCGCTTGCGGCAGCAGCTCGATTACTGGCGGGCGCAACTGGACGGCGCGCCGCTGCTGCTCGAACTGCCGACGGATCATGCGCGGCCGGCGCGGCAAAGCCATGCCGGGGCGAGCCTGCCGTTCAGCCTGGGCCGCGAATCAACCGCCGGCCTGCGGGCGCTGGCCCGACGCCATGCGCTCACTCCGTTCATGGCGCTGTATGCCGGCTGGGCACTGCTGCTGGCGCGTCTGGCCGGCCAGGATGAAGTCGTCATCGGCGTGCCGTTGGCCAATCGCCGGCACGCCGAAACCGAAGGGCTGATCGGCTTCTTCGTGAATACGCTGCCCTTGCGGCTGCCGCTGGCCTGGAACGCCACGCTCGGCGATCTGCTGGCCATGGTCAAGGCGCGCGTTCTGGACGCCTACGCGCATCAGGATCTGCCTTTCGAGCAAATCGTCGAAGCCGTGCAGCCGCCGCGCAGCCTGAGCCACAGCCCGCTGTTCCAGGTGATGTTCGCCCTGCAGAACACGCCGTCCAGCGACTTCGAACTGCCCGGCCTCGAACTGCGCCGGCAGCCCATCGCGCAGACGGCGGCGCATTTCGATTTGACGCTGATCCTGCAGGAAGCCGGCGACGACATCGTCGGCGAGCTCGAATACGCCACGGATCTCTTCGAGCGCGCCACCATCGAGCGCTGGATCGGCCATCTGCGCACGCTGCTCGACGCCATGGCTGCGGAAGAAAATGTGACGCTGCCGATCGGCCATCTGCCGCTGCTCGACGCGCGGCAGCGCGAGGCCATCGTCGAGGGCTGCAACGCCACGGCCACCGGCTTTCCGCAGGCACTGTGCTTTCACCAGTTGTTCGAGGCGCACGCGCAACGGACGCCGGAGGCGCTCGCCGTCGATTTCGAGGGCGAGCAACTGAGCCATGCCGAACTCAACGCGCGCGCCAATCGACTGGCGCATCATCTGCGCACGCTGGGCGTCGGGCCGGATGTCCTCGTCGCCGTGTGCATCGAGCGCAGTCTGGAACTGGCGGTCGCGCTGCTCGGCATCTTCAAGGCCGGCGGCGCCTATGTGCCGGTCGATCCGTCCTACCCGGCGGCGCGCATCGCCGGCATGCTGGCCGACGCCGCGCCGCGCGTGATCCTGACGCAGGCCGCGCTCCGGCCGCTATTGCAGGCGGCCGGCGCCCGTGGCGAACTGCTTGCGCTCGACGGCGACTGGCCGCGCATCGCACGGCATGAGCCTGATAACCTCCAGCCCGCCGCGCTGGGCCTGACGCCCGGGCATCTGGCCTACGTCATCTACACCTCGGGTTCGACCGGCCAGCCCAAGGGCGTGATGCTTGCGCATCGCGGCCTGGTCAGCCTCGCCGCCGCCCACGTCGACATGCTGGCGCTGGGGCCGGACAGCCGCGTGCTGCAATTCGCCTCGGCCAGCTTCGATGCCTGTACCTGGGAATTCGCCATGGCCTGGGCCAGCGGCGCATCGCTGCACCTGGCCCGCCGCGAGCGCCTGATGCCGGGCGAGCCGCTGCTCGACTACCTGAACTCGCAGCGCATCACGCACGCGCTGCTGACGCCGGCTGCTCTGGCGGCATTGGACACGGCGGCTGCCGCATCGTCTCAATCCCGCGCCCATCTGGATGGGCTCCGGGTGCTGCTGGCTGGTGGCGAGGTCTGCACGCGCGGTCTGGTCGAACGCTGGGCGCCGGGTCGCCTGATGTACAACGCCTATGGCCCGACCGAAGCCACCGTCTGCGTCAGCATGCAGCGCTGCGATGCAGCCGACGCTGGCGATCCGCCGGTCGGCCGGCCGCTGGCGAATACGCGCATCTACCTGCTCGACGCGCGCGGCCAGCCGGTGCCGATCGGCGTGGCCGGCGAGATCCACATCGGTGGCGTGGGCGTGGCGCGCGGCTACCTGAACCGGCCCGAGCTGACGGCCGAGCGCTTCGTCGTCGATCCCTTTGCCGGTGGCGCAGGCGCAGCACGGATGTACAAGACCGGCGATCTGGGCCGCTGGAATGCCAGGGGCGAACTCGAATATCTCGGCCGCAACGACCAGCAGGTGAAGCTGCGCGGCTTCCGCATCGAACTGGGTGAAATCGAAAGCCAGCTCCTGCGCCTGGCCGGCGTGAAGGAGGCGGTGGCGATCCTTCGTGAGGGTGGCAGACGGTTGGTCGCCTACCTGACGGCGCAGCCCGGGCAGCGCCTCGACGGCGGCGCGCTGCGCGAGCAGTTGCGCGCGCTGCTGCCGGACTTCATGCTGCCCGCGGCCTTCGTCGTGCTCGAACGCCTGCCGCTGACGCCCAACGGCAAGCTCGACCGCCAGGCGCTGCCGGCGCCGGCATGCGGTGCGGCGGATGTGGATGAAGGCGAATACGAAGCGCCGCGGGGCGAAATCGAAGTCGCCCTGGCCGCCATCTGGCAGGAGCTATTGCAGCCCGAACGCGTCGACCGGCGCGATGACTTCTTCGCGCTGGGCGGCCATTCGCTGCTGGCGGTGCAATGCTGCTCGCGCGTTCGCCAGCGTTTGGGGCGCGAACTGGCGCTGCGCGAGCTTTTCGAGCAGCCGCAACTGCATGCGCTGGCACGCGTGCTGCAGGTTGCCGCGCCGGACGCCGCAAGCGCCGGGCCGCTGCAGGCCGTCGAGCGCGACCCGGCGCAGCCGCTGCCATTGTCCTGGTCGCAGCAGCGCCTGTGGTTCATCGATCAGCTCGAAGGCGCAGGTACGGCCGCCAGCCGCGCCTATCACCTCGCCGGCGCGTTGCGTCTCGACGGCGCGCTCGACCGCGCGGCGCTGCAGGCGGCGCTGGATGCCATCGTCGCGCGCCACGAGGTGCTGCGCAGCCGCTTCGTCAGCGTGGCGGGCGAGGCCATGCAAGTCGTCGATGCGGCGGCGCATTTCACGCTGCGCAGCGTCGATCTCGGCAATTTGCCGGCCAACGAACGCGAAGCGGCGGCGCGCGAGCGAATCGCCGCCGAAACGGCCGCGTCCTTCGACCTCGGCCACGGCCCGCTGGTGCGCGGCCTGCTGCTGCGTCTGGCGGACGATGCGCATATCCTCTGCGTCGTCATGCACCACATCGTCGCGGATGGCTGGTCGATCGGCATATTGATCCGCGAGTTCGCCGCCTTCTACGACACTTGCCGCCAGGGGCTGGAACCCGCTTCGGCGCCGCTGCCGCCCTTGCCGCTGCAATACGCCGACCATGCCGTCTGGCAGCGGCGCTGGCTGGCCGCGGACAGCCCTGCCATGCAGGCGCAGCTCGGCTACTGGCAGCGGCAACTGGCTGGCGCGCCGGCGCTGCTGGAACTGCCCACGGATCGCGCGCGGCCGCCGCTGCAAAGCCATGTCGGCGCCAGCCTGCCGTTCACTCTCGGCGGCGACTTGACCACGCGCCTCAAGGCGCTGGCGCGCGCCCACGATCTCACCCTGTTCATGACCCTGTACGCCGCCTGGGCCGTCGTGCTCGGCCGGCTCGCCGGCCAGGCGGACGTCGTCGTCGGCGTGCCGGTGGCCAACCGTGGCCGCGCCGAGCTCGAAGGGCTGATCGGCTTCTTCGTGAATACCCTGGCGCTGCGCGTGCGTCTGCCGGGCGAGCAGACGCTGGGCGAACTGCTCGCCCAGGTGAAGGAACTGACGCTGGTGGCCTACGCGCACCAGGACGCGCCTTTCGAGCAGGTTGTCGAGGCGCTCAAGCCGCCGCGCAGCCTGAGTCACAGCCCGATCTTCCAGACGCTGTTCGCGCTGCAGAACGCGCCGCGCGGCGAGCTGGCGCTGCCGGGCCTGAAGCTGACGCCGCTGGAGCTGCCATCCGATGCCGCGCAGTTCGATCTGTCGCTGATGCTGCATGAAGGTGGCGAATCCATCCAGGGCAATCTGCAATACGCCAGCGAGTTGTTCGACGCCGCGACCATGGAATGCTGGCTCGATTATTTCCGCAACGTGCTCGGCGCGATGGTGGCGGAGGGCGGCGCGGCGCGGCCCATCGCGGAATTGCCGCTGCTGGATGCCGCCGAACAGCGGAAGCTTCTCGCCGACTTCAACGCCACGCAGGTCGACTACGCGCAGGATCAGACCCTCCACCAGCACATCGAAGCGCAGGCGGCGCGGCAGCCGGAGGCGATCGCGGTGCGCTACGGCGAGCAGACGCTGAGTTATGCCGAACTCAACCGCCGCGCCAATCAATTGGCGCATCACCTGATCGGCCTCGGCATCCAGCCGGACGGCCTGGTGGCGATCAGCCTCGAGCGCAGCCTGGAAATGGTCGTTGGCCTGCTGGGCATCCTCAAGGCTGGCGGCGCCTACGTGCCGGTCGATCCCAGCTACCCGGCCGAGCGCATCGCCGACATGCTGGAGGACGCCGCGCCCGGCGTGATGCTGACTCAGCACACCCTCAAGGACAGCCTGCCGGCTGGCAAGGCCCATGTCATCGCCCTCGACAGCGACTGGGCGCGAATCGCGCAGCAGCCGGATGGCAACCCGGATCCGGTCAGCCTCGGCCTCGGCGCGCGCAATCTCGCCTACGTCATCTACACCTCCGGCTCGACCGGCCGACCGAAGGGCGCGATGAACGAACACCGCGCGGTGGTGAACCGCCTGCGCTGGATGCAGGACGCCTATCGTCTGACGGCGCGGGATCGCGTGCTGCAAAAGACGCCGTTCAGCTTCGACGTCTCGGTGTGGGAATTCTTCTGGCCGCTGATGGCCGGCGCGCAACTGGTCGTCGCCCGGCCACAGGGTCATCAGGATCCGGCCTACCTCAGACAACTGATCGAGGACGAGGGTATCACCACGCTGCATTTCGTGCCGTCGATGCTGCAGGCGTTTCTCGATTTCCTCGACCAGCCGGGCGTGGCTGCTGCCGCCTGCAAGCTGCGCCACATCGTCTGCAGCGGCGAAGAGCTGTCGCTGGCCTTGCAGAATCGCTGTCTCGCCGCCTTGCCGCAAGCCGCGCTGCACAACCTGTACGGCCCGACCGAAGCAGCCATCGACGTCACTTACTGGGAATGTCGCCTCGACGAAAGGCAAAGCCGTGTGCCGATCGGCTTCCCGATCGCCAACGTCCGGATGTACATCCTCGATGCGCTGGGCCAGCCGGTGCCGGTCGGCGTGGCCGGCGAAATCCACATCGGCGGCATCGGCGTAGCGCGTGGCTACCTGAACCGCCCCGAGCTGACGGCCGAGCGCTTCATCAAGGATCCGTTCAGCAACGATGCCGAGGCACGCCTCTACAAAACGGGCGACCTCGGCCGCTGGCGTGCCGACGGCGCCATCGAGTACCTGGGGCGCAACGACCAGCAGGTCAAGCTCAGAGGCTTCCGCATCGAGCTGGGCGAAATCGAGGCGCAGATCGCGCGTCATCCCAATGTAAAGGAAGTGGCGGTGCTGGCGCGCGAGGACATCCCGGGCGCGGCGGGCGACAAGCGTCTGGTGGCCTATGTGACGCTCAGGGAAGGCGAGGCGCTGGATATCGACGCCATGAAAGCGCAGTTGAAAACCACGCTGCCCGACTACATGGTGCCGAGCGTCTTCGTCGTGCGGGATGCATTCCCCTTGAGTCCGAACGGCAAGCTGGATCGCAAGGCGTTGCCGGTACCGGCGCAGGGTGGCGCGCCGGCACGCGAATATGTGGCGCCGCAAGGTGAGGTGGAGGAGACGCTGGCGCGTATCTGGCAGGAGGTGCTGCAACCCGGGCCGGCGGTGCACATCGGCCGCCACGACGACTTCTTCGATCTCGGTGGACATTCGCTGAAGGCGACGCAGATCCTGCTGCGCATCAACGAAGCGTTCGGTATCGAGCTGCCGCTGGTGAACCTGTTCCAGGCGACGACGGTGGCCGGACTGGCGGAAATGATCGTCCCGCTGCAACTGGCGCAGTTCGAGGCCGCCGACGTCGAGAGCGCGATGGCCGAGCTCGACCAGTTGTCCGAGGACGAACTGCGCAAACTGCTCGCCGAAGAAGATGACTGAGAACGCGGACGATCGGCTGGCCGCCCTGAAGCGGGAAGCCTTGCTGCGCAAGTTGAAGAAGACGGCGCAGCCGCGCGCCCAGGCCGGCGCTGTTCCTGTCGCTGTTCCGACCCCGCCCGGCGAGCGCCGCCGGCCCGTGCCGCTTTCCTGGGCGCAGCAGCGCCTGTGGTTCATCGCGCAGATGGACGGCATCGGCAGCGCCTATCACATCCCCGGCGCGTTCAGGCTGCGCGGTCGTCTCGACCCTGCGGCGCTGCAGGCCGCGTTCGATGCCATCGTCGCCCGCCACGAAATCCTGCGCACGACGATACGCCCGCGCGGCGAAAACTTCGGGGCCGAGGCCGGCGTCTGGCAAAGCATCGCCGCGCCGGGCGAGGGCGGTCTGGCACGTTTCGCCCTGCGCCGCGACGACATCGGGCCGTTGCTCAAGCCGCTCGACGGCAGCGCGCGCGAGGCGGAAATCCAGCGCTGTCTGCGCCGGGAAATCGACCAGCCCTTCGATCTGGCGCGCGGCCCGCTGATTCGCGGCCTGCTGCTGCGCTGCGATGAACAAGAGAATGAAGATGCGGGCGCCGGGGAAACGCACGTGCTGTGCATCGTCATGCACCACATCATCGCCGATGGCTGGTCGATCGGCGTGCTGATCCGGGAGTTCGCCGCGCTCTACGCGGCCTACAGCCGGGGCGAGCCGAACCCGCCGACCATGCTGCCGCCGTTGCCGCTGCAATATGCCGACTACGCGCTGTGGCAGCGCGACGAGCAGGCCGGCGAACGGCTGCAAAAACAGCTCGATCACTGGCAACGGGAACTCGCCGGCGCGCCGGCGCTGCTCGAACTGCCCACGGATCGCGCGCGGCCGCCGCTGCAAAGCCATGCCGGCGCGAGCATCCGCTTCCGCTTGACGCCACAGCTTACCGCCGACCTGCGCGCGCTGGCGCGGCGTAACGGCGTTACGTCGTTCATGCTGCTGTACGCCGGCTGGGCGCTGTTGCTCTCTCGCCTCAGCGGCCAGCGCGACATCGTCATCGGTACGCCGGTCGCCAACCGGCCGCGCAAGGAATTCGAGCCGCTGATCGGCTGCTTCGTGAACACCCTGGCGCTGCGCGTGCAGATCGATCCCGAGCAATCGCTGCAGGCGCTGCTCGCCGAAATCAAGCGCCGCACGCTGGCGGCCTACGCGCATCAGGACGCGCCTTTCGAGCAGGTCGTCGAAGCGCTCAAGCCCGCGCGCAGCATGAGCCACAGTCCGGTTTTTCAGGTATTGCTGAGTTTGCAGAACGTGCCGCAGGAAAGCCTGGCGCTGCCCGGCCTGCAACTGAGCGCGCTGGAAATTCCGGGCAGCACGGCGCAGTTCGATCTGTCGCTGATGCTGCACGAAGGCGGCGAATCCATCCAGGGCGAACTGCAATACGTCAGCGATTTGTTCGATGCGCCGACGATGGCGCGCTGGCTAGCCTGTTACCAGATCCTGCTGGCGGCGATGAGCGCGGCCAGCGCCGCCAGTCAGTCGGTGGCCACGCTGCCGCTGCTGGATAGCGCCGAGCGGATGAAGCTTCTCGCCGACTTCAACGCCACGCAGGTCGACTACGCGCAGGATCAGACCCTCCACCAGCACATCGAAGCGCAGGTGGCGCGGCAGCCGGAGGCCATCGCCGTGCGCTACGGAGAGCAGACGCTGACCTATGCCGAACTCAACCGCCGCGCCAACCAACTGGCCCACCACCTGATCGACCTCGGTATCCAGTCGGACAGCCTGGTGGCGATCAGCCTCGAGCGCAGCCTGGAAATGGTCGTTGGCCTGCTCGGCATCCTCAAGGCCGGCGGCGCTTATGTGCCGGTCGATCCCAGCTACCCGGCCGAGCGCATCGCCGACATGCTGGAGGACGCCGCGCCCGGCGTGATGCTGACCCAGCACAGCCTCAAGGGCAGCCTGCCGGCGGGCAAGGCCCAGGTCATCGCCCTCGACAGCGACTGGGCGCGAATCGCGCAGCAGCCGGATGGCAACCCGGATCCGGTCAGCCTTGGCCTCGGCGCGCGCAATCTCGCCTACGTCATCTACACCTCGGGCTCGACCGGCCGGCCGAAAGGCGCGATGAACGAACACCGCGCGGTGGTGAACCGCCTGCGCTGGATGCAGGACGCCTATCGCCTGACGGCGCGGGATCGCGTGCTGCAAAAGACGCCGTTCAGCTTCGACGTCTCGGTGTGGGAATTCTTCTGGCCGCTGATGGCCGGCGCGCAACTGGTCGTCGCCAAGCCGCAGGGGCATCAGGATCCGGCCTACCTCAGGCAACTGATCGAGGACGAGGGCATCACCACGCTGCATTTCGTGCCGTCGATGCTGCAGGCGTTTCTCGATTTCCTCGACCAGCCGGGCGTGGCCGCTTCCGCCTGCAAGCTGCGCCACATCGTCTGCAGCGGCGAAGAGCTGTCGCTGGCCTTGCAGAATCGCTGTCTCGCCGCCTTGCCGCAAGCCGCGCTGCACAACCTGTACGGCCCGACCGAAGCAGCCATCGACGTCACTTACTGGGAATGTCGCCTCGACGAAAGGCAAAGCCGTGTGCCGATCGGCTTCCCGATCGCCAACGTCCGGATGTACATCCTCGATGCGCTGGGCCAGCCGGTGCCGGTCGGCGTGGCCGGCGAAATCCACATCGGCGGCATCGGCGTAGCGCGTGGCTACCTGAACCGCCCCGAGCTGACGGCCGAGCGCTTCATCAAGGATCCGTTCAGCAACGATGCCGAGGCACGCCTCTACAAAACGGGCGACCTCGGCCGCTGGCGTGCCGACGGCGCCATCGAGTACCTGGGGCGCAACGACCAGCAGGTCAAGCTCAGAGGCTTCCGCATCGAGCTGGGCGAAATCGAGGCGCAGATCGCGCGTCATCCCAATGTAAAGGAAGTGGCGGTGCTGGCGCGCGAGGACATCCCGGGCGCGGCGGGCGACAAGCGTCTGGTGGCCTATGTGACGCTCAGGGAAGGCGAGGCGCTGGATATCGACGCCATGAAAGCGCAACTGAAAACCACGCTGCCCGACTACATGGTGCCGAGCGTCTTCGTCGTGCGGGATGTATTTCCTTTGAGCCCGAACGGCAAGCTGGATCGCAAGGCGTTGCCGGTACCGGCGCAGGGCGGTGCTCAAACACGCGAATATGTGGCGCCGCAAGGTGAGGTGGAGGAGACGCTGGCGCGTATCTGGCAGGAACTCCTCGGCATCGCGCCGCCGGCACGCATCGGCCGACATGACAATTACTTCGACCTCGGCGGGCATTCGCTGCTGATCATCCAGATGCTCGAACGCCTGCGGCAAGCCGGACTCGCTGCCGACGTGCGCGCCGTTTTCGAGCATCCCAGCGTGGCGGCACTCGCCGCCTGGATCGTCGGTGCCGGCCACGGCGGGCCGGCGCCCGTGCAGGCGGCGCCTGCCAACCTGATTCCACCCGGCTGCGCCCTGATCACGCCGGCCATGCTGCCGCTGGTCGAACTCAGCCCGGCGCAGATCGAGCGCATCGTCGCGACGGTGCCCGGCGGCGCGGCCAACGTGCAGGACATCTATCCGCTCGCGCCCTTGCAGGAAGGCATCCTGTTCCACCATCGACTCGGCGCGGAGGCGGCGGACGACAGTGACGCCTACGTTCTGCCGCTGCTGCTGGCCGCGGACGACGAGCAGCGGCTCGATGCCTTCATCGACGCGTTGCGGCAGGTGGTGAGCCGCCACGACATCCTGCGCAGCGCCATCCTCTGGGACGGTCTCGCCAGGCCGGTGCAGGTCGTGTATCGCCGCGTCGAGCTGCCGGTCGAGGAAATCGCGCTCGACCCGGCGCAGGATGCCCTGACGCAGATGCAGGCGCGCATGGCATCGCGGCACAATCGTCTCGACCTGCGCCATGCCCCGCTGCTGCATCTGCAGTGCGCGGCCGATCCGCACGGCGCGCGCCGCTACCTGCTCCTGCGCTTCCACCACATCATCAGCGACCACTACTCGCTGGAAATCGTGCTGCGCGAAGTGCTGACTATCCTGGCTGGTCAGGCCGCGCGACTGCCCGAGCCGGTGCCTTACCGCGGCTTCGTCGCCCAGGCGCTGGCCCGCGAAGCGCAAGGGCAGGCCGCCGAGGCGTTCTTCCGCAGCCGGCTGGCCGATATCGACGAACCGACGGCGCCGTTCGGCCTGCTCGACGTGCATGGCGACGGCAGCCGCATCGAGGAAGCGCGTCTGGCGCTCGACCCGCAACTGGCGCTGCGCCTGCGCCAGGCCGCGCGCGAATTGCGCGTCGGCGCGGCGACGCTGTTCCATGTGGCCTTTGGCCTGCTGCTGGCGCGTGCCAGCGGGCCGCGTCATGGCGACGGCAGCGTGGTTTTCGGCAGCGTGCTGTCGGGTCGCCTGCAGAACACTCTCGGCGCCGATCAGGTGCTCGGCATGTTCATCAACACGCTGCCGCTGCGCCTCGATCTGCCAGGCCGGAGCGTGCGCCAGACGGTCGAGCATACGCACCGCGAACTCATCGAATTGCTCAGGCACGAACAGGTCCCGCTGGCGCTGGCCCAGCGCGTCAGCGGCCTGCCGGCAGCCACGCCGCTGTTCAGCGCCATGCTCAACTATCGCCACGGCTTGCCGGCAGGGCAGCCGGGCGCGGGCGGCCTCGAAATCCTCGCCAGCCAGGAGCGCACCAACTATCCGTTCACCGTCAGCGTCGACGATCTGGGCGAGGGCTTCGCGCTCGTCGCGCAGATCGACCGGCGTGTGCAGCCGGGCCGCGTCAATGCCTACCTGCAGACCGCGCTGCAGGCGCTGGTCGATGCGCTGGAACAGGCGCCGCAGACGCCCATCCTCGAACTCGACATTCTGCCCGCCGCCGAGCGTTTGCAGCTCCTCGAAGGTTTTAATGCGAAACGCAAGGTTTGTCCGCAGCATCGGACTTTGGCCGAACGTTTTGAATTTCAGGCGCGGCGCTGTCCGGCTGCCGTTGCCGTCAGTTGCGACGGCGCCAGTCTGAGCTATGGCGAACTCAACGCGCGGGCCAACCAGTTGGCGCATCACCTGATCGGTCTTGGCGTCGGCCCCGACAAGCTGGTTGCGCTGTGCTGCGAGCGCGGTGTGGAAATGATCGTCGGCCTGCTGGGCATCCTCAAGGCCGGCGGCGCCTACCTGCCGATCGACCCGGGCTATCCGCCGGATCGCATCGCCTATACGTTGAACGACGCCCAACCCGGCATCATCCTCAGCCAGCAGGCGCTGCGCGAGCGTCTGCCGGCCGGCGCGGCCCAACTCATTGCGCTGGACGCCGACTGGCCGGTTATCGCCGTTGCATCCGAACGCGATCCCGACTGCGAGACCAGCCTGGACAATCTCGCCTACATCATCTACACCTCCGGCTCGACTGGCCGACCCAAGGGCGTGATGATCGAACATCGCCAGGTCACGCGGCTGTTCGACGCCAGCGCGGATGCCATCAAGGACTTCCATTTCGACGAGCATGACGTCTGGACGCTGTTCCACAGCATCGCCTTCGACTTCTCCGTCTGGGAAATCTTCGGCGCACTGCTGCATGGTGGTCGGCTGGTCATCGTCCCGCAAGCCGTCGCGCGCGATCCGCAGGCTTTTTACCGTATGCTCTGCGCGGAAGGCGTGAGCATCCTCAACCAGACGCCGAGCGCCTTTCGCCAGTTGATCGCCGCGCAGGCCGAGGTGGAGGAAGCCCACGCGCTGCGCTGCGTCATCTTTGGCGGTGAAGCGCTGGAAATGCACCTGCTGCGTCCCTGGATCGCGCGCAACGGTGTCGAACAGCCACGGCTCATCAACATGTACGGCATCACCGAAACCACGGTGCACGTCACCTGGCGCGAACTCGGCCGGGCCGACATCGAAGACGGGCAGGGCAGCAACATCGGCCGGCCGCTGCCCGACCTGCGGATCTACTTGCTCGACGAGCGGCTGCAGCCGGTGCCAATCGGCGTGGCCGGCGAAATTCACGTCGGCGGCGCGGGGCTGGCGCGCGGTTATCTGAACCGTCCCGAACTGACGGCGGAGCGTTTCATTGCCGATCCGCATCATGCCGGCGCCGGGGAGCGCCTCTACCGTTCGGGCGATCTGGCCCGCTGGAAAGCGGACGGCACGCTCGAATACCTGGGGCGCAACGACCATCAGGTCAAGATCCGTGGTTTCCGCATCGAACTGGGGGAAATCGAGGCGCAATTGGCTGGCCTGGACGAAATCGCGGAAGCCGTGGTCATCGCGCGCGACGATCATCCGGGCGGGACGAGCGACAAGCGGCTGGTGGCTTACCTGACCGCCAAGGCGGGCAATCAGATCGATCCTGCCGTGGTGCGCGAGCGGCTCAAGGCCGTTCTGCCCGATTACATGCTGCCCGCGGCCTTCGTCGTGCTCGAACGCTTGCCGCTGACGGCCAACGGCAAGCTGGATCGCCAGGCGCTGCCGGCACAAGGCATCGAGCCGGCACGGGCATACGACGCGCCGCAGGGCGAGATTGAAGCAAGCATCGCCGCCATCTGGCAGGAGCTCCTCGGCATCGCGCCGCCGGCACGCATCGGCCGCCATGATAACTACTTCGATCTCGGCGGGCATTCGCTGACCGCCATGCAACTGGCCGCCCGCCTGAGCCAGACGCTCGGCCGCGGCATTCCCGTGCGCCTGATTTTTGAAGCACCGACACTGGCCGAACTGGCCGAGGCCCTGATTGAACAGCCGGCCGAACGCGGCGAAGCAGGGCAGCAGTTCATCCCTCGTCTCCAGCCGCTGCCCGACTACCTGCCGCTGTCCTACGCCCAACGCCGCCTGTGGTTTCTCAGCCAGATCGGCGCGGCGGCCACGGCCTATCACATCCCGGCGGCGCTGCGCCTGAGCGGGCCGTTCGAGCCGGCGCGTCTGCAGGCGGCGCTGAACGCGTTGGTGGCGCGTCACCGTCCGCTGTCCGCCACCTTGATCCCGGTCGCCGGCGAGCCGATGCAGTGGCCCGGCGAGCCGGTCGCCATCGACTTGCCGGTGTTTCCAGCCGCCGATTTCAGCGCGGAACAGCTCGCAGCGCGGCTGACCGCCTTCGCGCTGGAGCCGTTCAATCTGGAGACCGGCCCGCTGCTGCGCGCCTGCGTCCATCGACTGGCGGCACAGGAGCATGTGCTGGCGGTGGTCGTCCATCACATCGTCGCCGATGGCTGGTCGCTGCAACTGGCCTTGCATGAACTGCTGCATCTTTACCAGCAGCCGGCAGCCGGGGAATCCACCTTGCCCGATCTTCCGGTCAGCTTCTTCGACTACGCCGTCTGGCAGCGCCGGCTGATCGACGGCGGCGGACTGGATCATCAGCGGCGCTACTGGCTGGCTCGTCTGACCGGCGAATTGCCGATGCTGCAACTGCCCACCGACCGGCCGCGACCAGCGGTGCAAAGCTTCCAGGGCGGGCAGCACCGCCAGACTCTGCCCGCCGCGCTGGTCGAGCAGATTCGCCAGCGCTGCCGGCAACAGGGGCTCACGCCCTACATGCTGCTGCTGGCGATCTACCAGGTGCTGCTCTACCGCCTGACGGGGCAGACCGACATTCTCATCGGCACGCCGCTGGCCGGGCGCGAGCATCCGCAAACGCAATCGCTGATCGGCTTTTTCGTGAATACCCTGGTGCTGCGCTGCGATCTTGCCGACGATCCCAGCGTCGAACAGCACTTCCAGCGCGTGCGGGCCGATGCGCTCACCGCTTACGCCAACCAGGACTATCCCTTCGACCTGCTGGTCGACCAGCTCCACTCGCGCCGCGATCTGGCGCGCCAGGCGGTGTTCGACACCAGCTTCACCGTCGAGACCGCCAGCCGTCAGCCGCTGCCGGTGCTGGAAAACCTGAGCATCCGTCCGCTGGCGATCGCGCTGCCGCGCGCCAAGTTCGATCTTTCCGCCACCATCAGCTTTCCGGACGAAAGCGGAGAAAGTAGCTTGGGCAGTCAGGCCGATGCCGTGCTCTCCTTTGAGTACAGCAGCGATCTGTTCGATGCGGCCACCATCGCCCGCTTTGCCGGTTATTACCTGAATCTGCTGGCGGATGCCCTGGCCCATCCCGCGCGGCGCCTGTCCGAACTGCGCCTGATCGACGAAACGGAGCGCGACATGCTGCTCGGCCCGCAGTTTGCCGGTTTGCCGAAGCAGTATTCCCATGCCATTTCCGATCACCTGGCGGCCCGTTTCAGCGAAATTGCCAGCCGGCAGCCGCAAGCCTGCGCCCTGAGCCTGGCCGGCCAGCGCCTGAGTTATGCCGAACTGGAGGCGCGCGCCAATCGTCTGGCCCATGAACTGGTCGCGCAGGGCGTGCGGTCGGGGCAGGCCGTGGCGCTCTGCTTCGAGCGCGGCTTTGAAATGATCACGGCCATACTCGCCGTGCTCAAGGCCGGCGCCTGCTATGTGCCGATCGAACCGGGGCAGCCGGACGAGCGCCTGCGTTATCTGCTGCGGGACAGCGGCGCCTCGCTCATCCTCAGCCATGGCAGGCACGGCGAGCGCCTCGAAAGTCTGGCAGCGGCGCCAATACTCAGCCTCGATCGGGCGGCGGCCAGACTTGCCGACCAGCCGCAAAGCGCGCCGCGCGTCGATGTCGCGTCCACGGATCGCGCCTACGTCATCTATACCTCCGGCTCGACCGGCCAGCCCAAGGGCTGCGAGCTGACGCACGCCAACGTGCTGCGCCTGTTCGACGCCTGCGCGAATGCCGGCAACACCGACGGCACCGGCACGGCGGTCAGCCGTTTCCGTTTCGATGCCGACCAGGTGTGGACGCTGTTCCATTCCTACGCCTTCGATTTCTCCGTCTGGGAAATCTTCGGCGCGCTGCTGCACGGCGGCCGGCTGGTGATCGTGCCGCAGGAGGTCAGCCGCTCACCGTCGGACTTCGCCGAACTGCTGGCCGAGGAAAAAGTCACCCTGTTGAGCCAGACGCCTTCGGCTTTCCTGCGCCTGCTGGAACTGGCGCAAGTCGAGGCCGATGATGGCGATGCCAATGTCGAAGCCGATGCCGGCAAGGCGCCGCGTCGACGGGAAAAACATGCCTGGGCCAAATCGCTGACCCACGTCGTCTTCGGCGGCGAAGTCCTGGACTACGCCAGCCTGCGCCCCTGGTTCCGTCATCGGCTGAATCCGCAGGCGCATCTGATCAACATGTACGGCATCACCGAAACCACGGTGCATGTCACCTGGCGCGAAGTCCGGCAAAGCGAAGTGGAGGCTCTGGGGGCGAGCAGCAACGTCGGTCGGCCACTGGACGATCTTTCCGCCTACATCCTCGATGCCCACCTGCAGCCGCAGCCCGTCGGCGTGGCCGGCGAGCTGTATGTCGGCGGCGCGGGGCTGGCGCGTGGCTACCTGAATCGTCCCGAACTGACGGCGCAGCGTTTCATTGCCCACCCCTATCGGGCCGGGGAGCGCCTCTACCGCTCGGGCGATCTGGCGCGCTGGAACGCCCGGGGCGAGATCGAATATCTCGGCCGCCTCGACCATCAGGTCAAGATCCACGGCTATCGCATCGAGCTGGGTGAAATCGAGGCGCGCCTGTCCGCGCATCCGGCCATCGGCAGTTGCATCGTGCTGGCGGTCAAGGACATGCGTACCCTCGGCGATCGCCTGGTCGCCTGGTTCGTCGCCAGCGAAACGCTCACCGCCGGCCAGTTGCGCAGCCATCTGGGGACGAGCCTGCCGGACTACATGATTCCGCACGGCTTCCATCAGCTGGCCGAAATGCCGCTCACCGCGAATGGCAAGATCGACCGCAGCCGCCTACAGGCCGACCTGGCCGCGCGTCCGCAACTGGACGTGCCCTACGTGATGCCGGAAACGCCCATGGAAGTGCGCCTGGCCGAAATCTGGTCGGAAGTGCTGGGCGTGCAGCGCATCGGCCTGGCCGACAACTTTTTCGATCTGGGTGGCGACTCCTTCAGCGCTTACCGCCTGATGACGCGCATTTCCGACGAGCTGGGGCGCGATCTGCCGCTGGAATCCATCTTCCGTCAGCAGAGCATCGCCGCCATGGCGCAGGCGCTGGAGCGCAGCGCGGCGGAGGACGAGGAAGCAGAGTGCTCGCTGGTGCGGATACAGGCCGGCGAGCCGGGACGCATTCCCTTCTTCTGCGCCCACCAGGCCGGCGGCGATGTGCTGAGTTTCCGCGCGCTCAGCGAGGCGCTGGGGCCGGCGCGCCCCTTCTACGGCGTGCAGTCGGCCGGGCGTCTGCTGGGCGAGAGCCAGCATCACACGCTGGAGGAAATGTGCGCCGACTACCTGCGTGACATCCGCCGCGTCCAGCCGCGCGGGCCGTATCTGATCGGCGGCCATTCCATGGGCGGCAAGGTGGCCTACGAACTGGCCCGCCAACTGGAAGCCGCCGGCGAACGAGTGGGCGTGCTGGCGATCCTCGATTCGGACATCGTGAACAAGAACACCTCGATGCTCGATTCATTGATGCTGCTTTCGGAAACCTTCCGCCTGGGCATCCGGCGCGAGGCGCTGGCCGATCTCGAACCGCGGCAGATGATGGAATACCTGCTGACCGCCGGCAAGAAACGCTTCGCCCGCGTGCTGGAAATCGCCTACGACATGGACATCCTGCCACGCGGCTTCAGGACGCGCGATGCGGAGATGTTCCTCAACCGCATCGCCACCAACATCCACGTCTCGGATGCCTACCTCGCGCCGCCCATCCACACGCCGGTGACGCTGTTCCTCGCCACCGACCACACCGAAAACAGCTATCTCATCGACGTCGCCGCCTGGCGGCAGGTGGCGCTGGGCGGCCTGAAGGTCATCGACGTGCCGGGAAATCACCTGAACCTGATCCAGCGGCCGCACGTGCAAACCTTGGGCGGCATACTGGGCACGCTGATCAACGACTTCGCCGCCGAATTTGAGGAGCAACCATGAAACTCGACAACGACATGCTGACACGCCTGGGCAAAAGTGCCGGGCTGGAAGTGAATCTGGCCGCGCTGCCGGCAGAGCGGACTTTTCAGGAAGTCGGCCTCGATTCGATGGCGCTGATCAACCTGATGTATGCGATCGAGGACGAACTCGGCCTGACGCTGACGACCGAGGAAATGCTGGAAATCAACAGCATCGCCGATATGCAGCGCCTGATCGGCCGTCGCCTGGGCGAGGGCGGCTGAAGCGGCGATGGCGGCCATGCTGCTCCTGAGCTGGGGTTCGCACGGCGACGTGCTGCCCTTCGTCGCCCTGGCGCAAGCACTGCGGGAAGCCGGACACGAGGTCGCGCTCGGCGCCCAGCCGCATCACGCCGAACTGGTTCGTCGGCACGGCATCGCTTTCCATCCGCTGGGCAGCCAGACCACGCCCGCCGAGTATCAGCGGCTGATGACGACGCTGATCGACGAAGCCAATCCGCGCAAGCAACTGCACCATTTGCTGCAGGAAATGCTGCTGCCCGACCTCGACGCGCAATACCGGGACGCGCTCGCGCTCATGCCGGCTGCCAACCTGGTGGTGGCGCACTGGCTGCAACTGGCCGGCATGGCCGCGGCGGAAACCCTGGGCAAGCCCTGCCTGACGGTGAATCTGAATCCGCAGGGCATCATGGCAATCGCCCCTCAGCGGCCAGATATCGCAGCACAGGGCAGGACACGCAATCTGGGCCGCGAACTGGCCGACGGCCTCTGGGGCGAGGGCTTTCACGAATTCCGCGCCCGCCACGGCCTGCCGCCCATCGTTTCGGTGGCCGAATACGCCCAGCGCCGCGCGGCGGGCCTGCTCGCCGTCAGCCCGGCCTTGTTGACCAATGATGAAATCGCCGCCTGCAACTCGCAGCCGAATCACCGCATCACCGGCTTCTGGCAGCCGCCCGCAGAACGCGACTGGCAGCCCCCGGCCGAACTGGCGCAATTTCTCGCCGCGCCCGAACCTCCCGTCGTCTTCTGCTTCGGCAGCATGGCCGGCCGCGTGGAGGAACTGAACGCGATCGTTCTGCAGACCGTCCGCCGACTCGATTGCCGCGCCATCCTGCAGGGCGGCTGGGCTGGCCTGGGTGGCGAACTTGCCGCGACAAGCGGGAACATCCTCTGCATCGACCACGCGCCGCACAGCTACCTGTTCCCCCGCGTCGCCTGCGTGGTGCACCACGGCGGCGCCGGCACCACCGCCGCCGCGCTGCGGGCCGGCACGCCATCGGTCATCGTCTGGCACATGCTCGACCAACCCTACTGGGGCAATCGTCTGGCCCAACTCGAACTCGGCCCGGCCCCCTTGCCGCGCCGCGAGCTGCAGGCCGACCCACTGGCCGAACGCATCCGGCTCGCCATGAACGATCCCATCTACAAGGAAAACTGCCGGCGCATGGCGCAACGGTTGGGGTCGGAGCAGGGGGTAGGGCAGGCGGTCGGCGCGATCGCGCAATTACTGACGCCAATTACCGATGTTGTTTGACTGATCGCGCCCGGTTATGAATGAAAGAAATCCCTGCGGGATGCCTCATCCATGAAATTCTTGGAGAACTGGATCAGTCCCAGAGCAATCCTCAGCGTCAGCAACAATTGACGGCATAATACTTTTGAATCAAAAGACAAAAATAAAGGGAAGCTCAGATCAGCAAGTCATGAACAAAAACGAAGCCTTCTCCCGCGTCATCATCGACGCACAACTCGCCGCGCTGGGCTGGAGTATCCAGGACCCCAACAGTGTCCGCTACGAGGTTGTCCTCGACGACGGCACGCGCGCCGACTATGTGTTGCGCGACCGGACAGGCCGGGCGATGGCGGTCATCGAGGCCAAGCGTTTTTCAGTGAATCCCGGTGACGCGCCAGAGCAGGGCAAGCACTACGCCAAGTTGCTGGGCGTGCCGTATGTCTTCCTCGCCAACGGCGCCGAAACGCGATTCTGGGAATGGGAGACCGAGGCATTCCCGCGTCCGGTCAAGACTTTCTTCAAGCAGGACGACCTCGAACGCCGCTTTGCCACCCGGCAAGTGCGGCGCAACCCGCTCGATGTCGCTATTGATGCCCGCATCGCTGGCCGCGACTACCAGCAGGACTGCATACAGGCTGTCTGTCAGGAGATTCAGCAGGGCCGCCGCAAATTGCTTATTGAAATGGCCACCGGCACGGGCAAGACCCGCACCGCTGCCGCCCTCATCAAGCGCCTGTTCGAAGCCAACCTCATCACCCGTGTTCTGTTCCTCGTGGATCGCATTCCACTTGCCAAACAGACCGAAGACGCCTTCGCCGAGCATCTGACCGACTACCCCTGCTATGTGCTGCGGGCCGGTCGCCGCTTTCAGGACGAGAAGCGCATCACCATCACCACTTTGCAGTCGATGGTCAATCTGTATGCCGATTACTCGCCCGGCTACTTCGATCTGGTCATCTCCGACGAATGCCATCGCAGCATCTATGGCCAGTGGAGCGGCGTCCTCAAACACTTCGACGGCGTGCAGATCGGCCTCACCGCCACTCCCTGCGTGGCGGGCGAGACAGGCAACCCAATGGATGGTGGCGACGACGAAGATCGAGCCTTTATTCGTGACACCCTGCGTTTCTTCGAGGTTGAACGGCCGACCTACACCTACAAACTGAAGGACGCCATCCGCGACGGCTGGTTGGCACCGTATCAGATATACCAGGCCAAAACCGTCAAGACTGCCGCCGAAGGCGGCTTCGAGGTCAAACGTGCGGAACTGGACTGGACAGCGATGAACGCGGAGACCCGCGCCGAGTTCGAGCAACTGTTCAAGGATGCCGACCCAGTCATTATTGACCCATCTGCCCTTGAACGCCGCTTCACCATCCCTGAGCGCAACCGCGCCATCGTCCGCGAGTTCCGGCAGGTGCTCGAACAGGGTTTCACCGACAACAAAGGCATCCTGCGCAAGCCTCTCATCGGCAAGACCATCGTCTTCGCCGTCAGCAAGCGCCACGCCGAAACGCTGGCTCAACTCTTCGATGCCGAGTTTGCCGACCAGAAGCCATCACCCGACATCCGCTATGCCGACTATGTGGTATCGGGCCAAGGCCCGGATGACACGCTCGATGGCATGACCAAGATACGGCGCTTCAAGAAGGAGCCATTCCCGCAGATACTCGTCTCGGTCAATATGCTCGACACTGGCTTCGACTGTCCCGAGGTCTGCAACCTCGTCTTCGCGCGCTTCACCCGTTCCGTGATCCTCTATCAGCAGATGCGTGGCCGGGGCACCCGCAAGACCCGCGAGAAACCCATTTTCACGATGTTCGACTTTGTTGGCGTGTGCGACTACCACGGCGACAGTGACGACTATGGCGATGGCGGCGTGGTGATCGCCAAGCAAAAGAAAAAGCAATACGAACCACGCCGGTTGCTCTCGCTCGATATTGACGACCATATCGACCCGACCACGCGCGAATGGATCACCGTCGATGAAGACGGCAATATGATCTTCCCCGAAGCCCACGAGCAGCAGGCCGCCGCGCTCGGCGCCAAATTCGAGGCGTGGCTGCTCGGCCAGGAAGGGCTGACGCACGAACAGGAACGCTGGCTGCGTACCGTCGGCAGCCAGATCAAGGCCAACGCCGGCAGTTGGGAAGAATTCACCGCCGGCCATCTGGCCTTCCATCCCTTTACGCTGATGGGCGGCCTGCCGCAAGCGATCCGCGTCTTTGGCGGCGACGACGCGCTCAACGATCTGCTCGCTGGCCTCAATGCCGCAGTGTTTGGCGATAAAGTCGGCGCTGGCGGAACGGCGAACGATCAGCCCGATTCACCGTATCCGCCACACTAACCTCAGGAAACCAGCCCATGCCCCTGACCCCCGAGATGCGGCGGTCGATTGACCAGATTCGCGACTACCTCTACGGCGGCGGTTATCCCGATCCCGTCGCCAACGCCGAGCAACTGGCTTTCCTGTTCTTCTTCTACCTCATCGAAGGTATCGACGCCGAAAACCGGATGCGGGCCAAGGTGCTGAAGCAGCCCTACGAGAGCCTGTTTGCAGGCGAGTGGAAGATCAAGAATCCGCTGAACGCGAACTTCATCCCGGAAAACCATCGCTACCGGCCTGCTGCCGAAGGTCTCTTGGCTGGTGGTGAGTCGTTTTCAACAATTCCCCGTGAATACTTCCGCTGGTCGGTGTGGGCCAGAGCCATGAACGGCGAGGCGCTGGTGCGTTTCGTCCGTGATGAGGTCTTTGCCTTCTTCGCCGAACTCGGCGAGTCGGCCGCGCACAACTTCATGAGTGGTGCGCGTCTGTCCATCGACGAACCGACCGTGCTGACCCAGGTCATCAGCCTCGTCGATGGCCTGCGTCTCGATCAGGCCGACGCCGACACCAAGGGCGATCTGTTCGAGCACATCCTGCGCCAGATCAAGCAGGCCGGCGAACTCGGCCAGTTCCGCACCCCGCGTCACATCATCCGCACCATCGTCGAGATCGTCGATCCGAAGATCGGCGAAACCATCTACGACCCTGCCGCCGGCACCGCCGGCTTTCTGGTCGCAGCCTACAACCACATCCGACTTGCCAACTCCTCGCCATCCGCCATCGTCGAGGCGGAAATCGACGGCAAGAAGCAGAAGCGCGGCCTGGGCGACCAACTCTCGGTGGCCCACATCTCGGCGCTGCAAACGGCCACCTTCTTCGGCAACGATGTCGATCCCAAGATGGTGCGGCTGGCGACCATGAACCTCACCCTGCGCGGCCTGCCGAATGTCCGCGTGCTGCTGCGCAATGTGCTGACGACAACGCTCGACAACGAACGCAAGGCCGAACTGGGCCTGCCGCAGGAAGGCTATCAGGTGGTGCTGGCCAATCCGCCGTTCTCCGGGCGGGTGGATAAGGATCGCATTGTCGAGGAGGTCAAGGTCGGCACCAGCACCGCCACCGAACTGCTGTTCCTCAAATACATGCTCGACAGCCTGCGCCCCGGTGGCCGCTGCGGTGTTGTCGTACCCGAGGGCGTGCTGTTCGGCTCGACCACGGCGCACAAGGAACTGCGCCGGCAACTAATCGAGAACAATCGCGTCGAGGCGGTGCTCAGCCTGCCCGGCGGCGTGTTCCAACCGTATTCCGGCGTCAAGACCTCGGTGCTGTTCTTCAAGAAAGGCGGCGCCACCGAGAACGTGCTGTTCCTGCACATCGACAACGACGGCTACAAGCTGGATGCCAACCACGATACGCCCATCGAGACGGACGATCTGCCCGCCGCCGTGGCAGCCTTTCATCGGCGGGCCGAATTGCTGCCCGCGTGGCAGGCGCATTTCTCCCCTCGCCCGCTTGCGGGAGAGGGGACGGGGGTGAGGGAGGAATGGCCGCAACAATGGTGGTTCGCCGACGCAACGACAATCCGCGCCAACGACTTCAACCTCTCGGCCAGCCGCTACCGGCCAATGAGCCAGACCGCCGTCGAGCACCGCGATCCGCGCGTGATCCTCGACGAACTGGCAGCCATCGAGGCGGAGATCGTCGAGGAGGTCGAGGCGTTGAAGGCGGCGCTTGGGAATAGTGATGCCAACTGATATGCCCCTGATTCGGCTTGGCAACTATCTTGAAGTGCAAGCAGGCTTTGCCTTCAAGACGGAGCACTTCACGACAGCCGAGGGGATGCCGCTTATCCGTATCCGCGACTTGGCGAATTCGCATACGGAAATCAACTACTCGGGTGAATACAAGCCCGATTTCGTCGTCCATAACGGCGACTACTTGATCGGAATGGATGGCAACTTTCGCTGCTACCGCTGGCAGGGGGGCGTTAGTCTGCTCAATCAGCGAGTCTGTCGCCTACACAATTTTCGTGAAGGCGTCGAACCGGAATACATCTTTTACGGTATCCAGCAAAAGTTGAAGGAGATCGAAAATAGCACATCGTTCGTTACCGTTAAGCACCTGTCTGCAAAGCAGGTTCAGGGTATCGAAATGCCACTGCCGCCACTCCCCGAGCAACGCCGCATCGTCGATCTGCTCGCGCGTGCCGAGGGCGTCGTCCGTCTACGACGTGAGGCGGAGAAGAAAGCAGCGGAACTGATCCCGGCGCTGTTCCTCGATATGTTCGGCGATCCGGCGACGAATCCGAAGGGATGGCCAGAGCACAATTTGGGCGATATTGCCGATGTGGTCTCGGGGGTCACCAAGGGCCGCAAGTTCGGCGACAAGCAGACCGTCGAAGTTCCATATCTGCGGGTTGCCAATGTACAGGCTGGCCACATCGACCTCACCGAGGTGAAGACCATCGAGGTGTTGCCAAGGGATGTTGAGCAACTGGCCCTGCAAAATGGCGATGTGGTGCTGACAGAAGGTGGCGACTTCGACAAACTCGGTCGTGGCGCTCTATGGGAGCACAACATCGCCAACTGCGTTCATCAGAATCACGTCTTCCGGGTTCGCTGCAATCGTTCAGTGATGCTGCCGCAGTTCTTCGTGATCTACCTTCAATCGAGTCGAGTGCGCGAATACTTCTTGCGCTGTGCGAAGCGGACTACCAATCTGGCAAGCATCAATATGACTCAACTTCGCGCCCTGCCAGTAGTGCTGCCGGCAATGGATGCGCAGTGGGAGTTCGTTGAACGATTCGCTGCTGGCCGCTCCATCCAGTCCCAGCAATCTTCCGCCACTACCAAGGCACAAGAGACCTTCAACGCGCTGCTGTCAAATATTTTCACGAATAGGGGGCGTCATGGGTGAATCCACTGCACAGCCATATTTCACTGCTGATTTCGGCGAACACGGTGGTCGTTTCAATTGGTCGAGCCACGAGGAGATCACACAGTGGGTAAGCAAACTCCAAAACGATTGGATGTGGGTAAGAAACCAGCAGCATAACCCAACAAACAATGCGTGGCAGGCCATCGCGAATGGCTTCAACGCTCCAATACAAGCGCTGAACCACGCCAGCAACTACAAGCGTCAAAACCAGGAACAGCAAGCGCAGTCGCAACTATCCTCGGCCCGCTCGTCGCTGGAAACCTTCATTCGCACCAACCCTTGGCTATTACCCGATACTCCACGGCGGCTTTTTATCGAGAGGCTACGCGATTCAGGCCAGCCGTTAGAGGCGGCGCTGATTGTTGCTAATTGGATGGCGCAGGATTTCAACAACGGCGCCCCGATCCGTCAGTCCATCAATGCATTGCTCACGTGGGAACTATATGAGCGCGGCATTAAGGATCGGATGAAGACGGAGAATGCCGCTCTGAAACGTCTTGCCGGCGATATGCAGAGCACCTTGACGCAGTTTCAGGAATCCGAACACACGCAGATTGAACGATTCGATCAACTACACAGCGAACTGACGGAGCAGAAGGACGGGCAGCAAACCACATTCGATGCCGCGCAGACGCAGCGCGACACACAATGGCAAGAGAAATTGTCGGTAGTTCAAAAAGAGCTCGACCAACTGAAATCGACCTACGATCAACATATGGCGCTTGCTGCTCCCGTTGCGTATTGGGAGAGCAAGCGGACGAGACACAAATGGCTAGCCATTGTTTCCTTTGTCGCATTGCTTATCTGTATGCTTCTGGTCGGTTGGTTTCTTCACGCAGAACTTAAAACCGGCTTGAATATGGCGCTCGAAGTAAAGGCATCCACAAACGTGCAAGCAGCAACACAGCCCGCAACAACGCCTGTCTTGGTTCAAGGAGCATTGCAATCAGCGGCTACGTGGCAACTGGGCGCTTTTTTGCTAATGGCGACACTGGGCTTCTGGTTCATCCGCCTGTTGGTGCGAATCTTCCTTAGCAACCTGCACTTGGAGAACGATGCGGCAGAGCGTTGCACAATGGCAAAAACCTATCTTGCATTGCTCCGCAACGGAGACCTGCCAAAGGATGACAGCATCGGAACCATTCTCGCTGCACTGTTCAGGCCGACAGGAGACGGCATCGTGAAGGATGAAGGTTTGCCACCGACCGCGATGGAGTGGATGACGAGGTTGGGCGGCAAGTAAGCATAGTTCCATCCTTGCCGATTCAGATTAAACGGAAGACATCATCTATGCTGACGGCTGGTCGTCTTCGACCTACAATCTCGTCTATGAACCCACTTAACGAACTGCGCTTTGCCGTCAGCGACCGCATCAACGATGCCGAGGTCGGGCCGAGGCACGTTCCATTGAGCCTGCTGGGTGACTTCCAGAAGGATGTTAGCGAGTTCCTGCGCGGCTCGACTAGGGATGTCGATCCTGCGGAGGTGCTGGTCTCGGTGGACGAGGGATCGCTGGCGCTGGTGGCATCGGGCCTGATGGCGGCTACGACCCTGTGGGCCGACCTTGAACGCCTGCAGTCCCTTGGCTCCCTGAATCTGATCGACCCCAAGCGTGCCGCCGTGGTGGAACGCTGGCAGACGAGCGCACGTCAAAATCCTCACCGCAAATACCGGGTTGCCGACATGACGGCAGCGCGTATCAGCCTGTCGGTTGATGTCTCGACGGATTTCCGCCGGGTCGAGGAAGTCTGGGTGACAGTCGAAAAATATGTTCATGGCAAGGTGATGGATTTGGGCGGCAAGACCAAGCCGAACGTCCATCTGGAAATGAGCGATGGCACTGTCTTGAAGGTTTCAACCACGCAAAAGCTGTTGGCGCAGGAAGAGCAGAACCGTCTCTACCGTTCGGCACTCTTGCACATTAGCGCCGAGGAAAATCTGTTGACTGGCGCTCTGCGCAATCCTGTGTTGCTGGCGTTCGAGGCTCACCAGCCGGCCTACGACGAGGCCGAGTTTCAACAGATGGTGCGGCGTGGCACGGCTGCATGGTCGGATGTTCCCGATGCCGCCGAATGGCTGGAAGGCTTACGCGGAGGCCGGGCATGACGGCATCGGTGTTGCTCGATACCAGCTATCTGATTACGCTCGTCGATCGGAACCGCCCCCACCACGACACTGCCGCCAAGTATTACCGGCTGATGCTGGAACAGCAGGTGCCCATGGTTTTCTCGGCTATCGTCGCCGCCGAGTTTGCCATCAAGCAGTCCATCACCGACCTTCCCTTGAAGAACTTTCGCTGCATTCCCTTCAACATTCCGCACGCAAACGAATCAGCACGCCTATGGAATGCACTGGGCAAGCGTGACGAAGACGACAGCCGCTCCGTGGTGCGGGATGACGTGAAGCTGCTGGGGCAAGCGGCGCGCGAGTCCATTCCGTTCATCCTGACCGAGGACGCCTCGACACTATTCAAATACTGCGAACGCCTGCGTGATGCCGGCATGTTGCAAACCAAGGCAATCAAACTCGCCGACGGATTCGACGTATGCGCCTTGCGCACGGATGGGCAACGCGGATTGGGCTTCGACGATCAGGATTCCTGACAGATCACCGGCGCAGATTTTGGTTGGCGTCTTATTCTCGGCGGCCATCATCGATGATGGCTTGCGTCAGTTCCTTGACGACCACTCGCATGATTCCGTTCTCTCGATTCCGTTCTCGAGGAAACACCGTATCTCCGTTTGCTGGAAGAAAGCGTATTTATTGGACACTTTCTTATTAAATAGCCTATGATTAGGACGAATTTGAGTGTCTATCCATGGCTATTCCTCAAAAAAACGACATTCTCCCCGAGATCGTCTTTTCCGCTGGCGATGCGGCCCATACCAAACGCGTTCAGCGCATGGTGGGTGACGGCGTGCTGCGCAGGATTTACAGCGGGGTCTATACCAGCGTCCTCGATCTTCCCCTGGAAAGCGTCGTTCTTCGCAACTGGGGCGAGATAGCAGGCCATCTATTGCCCGGCGGGGTGGTGAGTTTTCGCTCGGCCAGGGAGGGCCGGCCTGTCGATGGTCGGCTTTACATCACCCGTGGCAGGACGCCGCGAACGATCGAGATGCCGGGGCTCAATATCCGCGTGATACCCGGCAAAGGCGCAGTGGCCGAGGGGCCGGTACAGGATGCGCCTTACAAGAGTTTGTTCATGGCCAGCGAAGTCCGCTGGCTCCTGGAAAACATGGCGGCCGGCAAGGGAGTCGCTGAACGAGTCCTGTCGCGCGAGGAAGTGGAGTGCTACCTCGATCGCGTGCTTCTACTGCGCGGTGAGCTACGCCTCAATGAGCTGCGTGACAACTGTCGCCAGTTGGCGGAGCGACTCGATCTGCAGAAGGCATTTGGCCGTCTGGACAAAACCATGGGCGCACTGCTGGGCACGCATGAGGCGCGTCGTCTTCGCAGCCATCAAGCGCTGGCGCGCGCAGCGGGCAAGCCATACGATCCCGAGCGGATCGAGTTGTTCGACGCGCTGTTTGCCTACCTCAAAAGCAACGCCATGCCCCGGATCGCCGATCGCGCCGCAACCGGACAAGCTCTCGAAACATTCGCGTTCTACGAAGCCTACTTCTCCAATTACATCGAAGGCACGACCTTCCTGGTGGCGGAGGCCGAGCAGATCATCTTCGAAGGCAAGGTGATTCCCAACCGGGCCGAAGACTCCCACGACATCAAAGGCACCTTCGATGCCGCGTCGCGCGCGCCCTGGCGGAATGCGCCTGCGCGGGATGCGGAATCGTTTCTCGCGTGGCTGAAATCGGTCAACGCTTTGGTGATGCAGTCCCGACCGGAAAAACATCCAGGCGAATGGAAAGACACCGCCAATCAGGTGGGCAGCACGCTGTTCGTGCTGCCGGAACTCGTGCCGGGCACGCTGCGCGAAGGCTACGAGAGAGTCCGGGCGCTCGACGATCCCTTCGCGCGTGCCTTGATGACGATGTTCGTCGTCGCCGAAGTTCACCCTTTTATCGACGGCAACGGGCGCACGGCCCGCCTGGCGATGAATGCCGAGTTGTCGGCCGCCGGGCTGTCGCGCATCATCGTGCCGACCGTGTATCGCGAGGATTATCTGTTGCCGCTGAAAAGTCTCAGCAATAGCCGAGACTCCGTGCCGTATCTGCGCGCCATGATGCGCATCCAGGCCTGGACTGCGGCTTTCGACTACACCAGGGCACGACACGTCGTGGGAGCCGATCTCAAGGCGTGCAATGCTTTCGAGGAAGAAGCCGATAGATTCAGGCTGATTTTTCCCGAGGCGATTCAGGATGGGGAAAACTGAGCGCCAGCGACTTCATGCAGCTTGATTGCATCGCCATGACGTAGCTGTACCTGCCCATTTCCGGAAGTTTCGAAGCCGTCTGCCTCTGTGTTTGATACCGGCAAGCGTTATAAAGCAGTGGTTTGTAAAACACCAAAAACCGGTTTCATTCTCATAGCCACAAAGGTCATCTCCATGTTTGCTTCCATTTCCGCACCATTTTCTTCCCGCACTTTGCTGTTTTCCCTGTTGCTTGGCTTGGGCGCATCGTTCGCTTCCGCTGCAGGCGTTGAGGCCGTCGGTGGACAGGCTGGTGCGCCGGTTTCGCCATGGAAGGGTTCCGCCGAGTTCGGTTTGTCTTCGGCGACGGGCAATACGTCGGCGCGCAGCATGAATGGCCAGCTCAAGCTGAGCTATCAACTGGACGAGTGGAAGCACACGTTCAGAGCCAGTACCGTGCAGTCACGCGAAAATGGCAAGAGCACGGTCAATCGCAGTGCGGCCGAGATGAACAGCCGTTACAGCATCAATGATCGTACCTATGCTTTCGGCAACGGCAGGGTCATGCGCGATACTTTTTCCGGCTACGACTATCAGGCCAGTCTGGCGGGCGGCCTGGGCTACACCTTCTGGAAAGCCGAGGAAGGCGAGCTGAGTGTCGAGGCGGGTCCCGGTTACCGCCGCTCGAAAATGAAGAATTTGCCTGCCGAGGACAATGCGATCGGTCTGCTCAAGGAGGATTTTTCCTACCGGTTCTCCGCAACGACGCAGTTCGAGCAGTCCCTGAGCGTGCTTTCCGGCAAGGAAAACACCGAAGCCGAACTCCAGGCCGGGTTGCGGGTGAATATGACCGATACGCTGGCGATGAAGCTTTCGCATACCGTGCAGTACAACAGCGACGTGCTTCCCGGCAAGAAGAACACGGATACCTTTACGGCCGTCAATCTGGTGTACGACTTTGCCAAATGAAGTCCGGGCCTGGGTTTGAACGCGAATCCGGGCGCAGGCGGCCTGCGGCAAGCCCTGCAAGATTGAGCGACCGGCCGATTTCGGCTATGATTTCGCTTTCCCGCTAGTGGCGTTTCCATGGTCAAATATGTCTTCGTTACCGGTGGTGTCGTGTCCTCCCTGGGCAAAGGCATCGCCGCCGCGTCACTGGGTGCGATTCTCGAATCGCGCGGCATACGCGTCACCCACCTGAAACTCGATCCCTACATCAACGTCGATCCCGGCACGATGTCGCCGTTTCAGCACGGCGAAGTCTTCGTCACCGAGGACGGCGCCGAGACCGATCTCGATCTGGGCCATTACGAGCGCTTCACCAGTGCCAGGATGGGCAAGCGCAACAACTTCACCACCGGCCAGATCTACGAGTCGGTGATCAAGAAGGAGCGGCGCGGCGAATACCTGGGCAAGACGGTGCAGGTGATTCCGCACATCACCGATGAAATCAAGACCTTCGTCAAGCGCGGCGCCGAGGGCGCCGAGGTGGCCATCGTCGAGATCGGCGGCACCGTGGGCGACATCGAATCCCTGCCGTTCCTCGAAGCGATACGCCAGATGGGCATCGAGGAGGGCCGCAACAACACCTGCTTCCTGCACCTGACGCTGCTGCCGTGGATAGGCACGGCCGGCGAGCTGAAGACCAAGCCGACCCAGCATTCGGTCAAGGAACTGCGCGAGATCGGTATTCAGCCGGACATCCTGCTGTGCCGTGCCGACCGTCCGGTGCCGGAAGACGAGCGGCGCAAGATTTCGCTGTTCACCAACGTCCAGCCCGAAGCGGTGATTTCCGCCATCGACGCCGACAGCATCTACCAGATTCCGGGCATGCTGCACGACCAGATGCTCGACGAAATCGTCTGCCACAAGCTCGGCATCCTGGCCAAGGCGGCCGATCTGTCGGTGTGGAAGAAGCTGGTCGATGCCCTGCAGCATCCGCAGCACGAGGTGAATATCGCCTTCGTCGGCAAGTACATCGACCTGACCGAGTCCTACAAGTCGCTGATCGAAGCCCTGGTGCATGCCGGCATTCACACGCTTTCCAAGGTCAATATCCATTACATCGATGCCGAGGATCTCGAACGCAATGGCACGGACGCGCTGGTTGCCATGGACGCCATCCTGGTGCCGGGCGGCTTTGGCCGGCGCGGCACCGAGGGCAAGCTGCTGGCAATCCGCCATGCGCGCGAAAACAAGTTGCCCTACCTGGGCATCTGCCTCGGCATGCAGTTGGCGGTGATCGAATTCGCCCGCAACGTCGCCGGCCTGGCGGGGGCGCACAGTACCGAATTCGATCTGGCCACGCCCCATCCGGTGGTCGCCCTGATCACCGAATGGCTGGATCGCGAAGGGCGCATCGAGCAGCGCAGCGCCGATTCCGATCTGGGCGGCACCATGCGCCTGGGCGGGCAGACCTGCACGCTGGCCGAAGGCAGCCTGGCGCGCGAGATCTATGGCGCCGAGCGGATCGTCGAGCGCCATCGCCATCGCTATGAAGTGAATAACGCCTATCTGCCGCGTCTGGAACAGGCCGGCCTGACGATTTCCGGCACTTCGACGGAAGGCAAGGCGCTGTGCGAGATGATCGAGCTGCCGCGTACCGGCGCGCATGCGCATCCGTGGTTCGTGGCCTGCCAGTTCCATCCGGAATTCACCTCGAATCCGCGCAACGGCCATCCGCTGTTCAGCTCCTTCGTCAAGGCGGCGCTGGCCGCGCGGCGCAGCGCCACCCACTGATCGACCGAGGCAGGCGGAATCATGAATCTCTGCGGTTTTGAAGTCGGCCAGGATCGTCCCCTGTTCCTGATAGCCGGCCCCTGCGTGATCGAGTCGCGCCAGATGGCCTTCGATACCGCCGGCGCGCTGAAGGAAATCTGCGCCGAGTTGGCGATTCCCTTCATCTACAAATCGTCGTTCGACAAGGCCAACCGCAGCTCGGGCCAGTCGCCGCGCGGCCCCGGCATGGAAGAAGGGCTGGCGATCCTCGCCGAGGTGCGCCGGCAGCTCGGCGTGCCGGTGCTGACCGACGTGCATACCGAAGCGCAGATCGTCCCGGTGGCCGCCGTCGTCGATGTGCTGCAGACGCCGGCCTTTCTCTGCCGGCAGACCGATTTCATCGAAGCCGTGGCGCGTTGCGGCAAGCCGGTGAATATCAAGAAAGGCCAGTTCCTCGCGCCGGGCGACATGCAGCAGGTCGTCGCCAAGGCCAAGGTGGCGAATGGCGGCGCCGACAACATCATGGTCTGCGAGCGGGGCGTGAGTTTCGGCTACAACAATCTGGTTTCCGACATGCGCGCGCTGTCCATCATGCGCCAGACCGGCTGCCCGGTGGTCTTCGATGCCACGCATTCGGTGCAGTTGCCGGGCGGGCAGGGCACCTCCTCGGGCGGTCAGCGAGAGTTCGTGCCGGTGCTGGCGCGCGCCGCGGTGGCGGTGGGCGTGGCCGGCCTGTTCATGGAAACCCATCCCGATCCGGCGCGGGCGTTTTCCGATGGCCCCAACGCCTGGCCGCTCGACCGCATGAAGGAACTGCTCGCCGGCCTGCGCGAGCTCGATGCGCTGGTCAAGCGCAACGGCCTGGCGGCCATGTGATCATCCGAGCCATTCAAAACACCCTACTTCAATAAGGAAAGCCAGCATGAGCGCCATAGTTGACGTCGTCGCCCGCGAGATTCTCGATTCGCGCGGCAATCCCACCGTCGAAGCCGACGTCCTGCTCGAATCGGGCGTGATGGGCCGCGCCGCCGTGCCGTCGGGTGCGTCCACCGGCTCGCGCGAGGCCATCGAGCTGCGCGACGGCGACAAGGGCCGCTATCTGGGCAAGGGCGTGTTGCAGGCCGTCGAGAACGTGAACACCGAGATTTCCGAAGCCATCATCGGGCTGGATGCCGAAGAGCAGGCCTTCATCGACAGGGTGCTGATCGACCTCGACGACACCGAGAACAAATCGCGCCTGGGCGCCAACGCCATGCTAGCCGTGTCGATGGCCGTCGCCAAGGCCGCCGCCGAGGAAGCCGGCCTGCCGCTCTACCGCTACTTCGGCGGCTCGGGGCCGATGTCCATGCCGGTGCCGATGATGAACGTCATCAACGGTGGCGCGCATGCCAACAACAATCTCGACATTCAGGAATTCATGATCCTGCCGGTCGGCGCCGCGAGTTTCCGCGAGGCGCTGCGCTGTGGCACGGAGGTCTTCCATCATCTGAAGAAGCTGGTCGACAAGAAGGGCTACCCGACCACGGTGGGCGACGAGGGCGGCTTCGCGCCGAACGTCTCGGGCAACGACGAAGCTATCGAGCTGATCCTGAAGGCCATCGAATCCGCCGGCTACACGCCGGGCCAGGACGTGGTGCTGGGTCTGGACTGCGCCAGCTCCGAGTTCTTTAAAAACGGCAAGTACCATCTGGCCTCGGAAAAGCTGGAGCTGACCTCGGCCGGTTTCGCCGACTACCTCACCGCGCTGGCCGGCAAGTATCCGATCATCAGCATCGAGGACGGCATGGCGGAAGGCGACTGGGACGGCTGGCAGACGCTGACCGAAAAGCTCGGCAAGAGCGTGCAACTGGTCGGCGACGATCTGTTCGTCACCAACACCAGGATTCTCAAGGAAGGCATTGCAAAAGGCATCGCCAATTCCATCCTCATCAAGATCAACCAGATCGGCACGCTGTCGGAGACTTTCGCCGCCGTCGAGATGGCCAAGCGCGCCGGTTATACGGCGGTGATTTCGCATCGCTCGGGCGAAACCGAGGATTCGACCATCGCCGACATCGCCGTCGGTCTCAACGCCATGCAGATCAAGACCGGCTCGCTGTCACGCTCGGATCGCATCGCCAAGTACAACCAGTTGCTGCGCATCGAGGAAGACCTCGGCGACATCGCCCACTATCCGGGGCGCGATGCTTTCTACAATCTGCGCAAGTAAGCCGCACTCGCCACCCACATGCGCTGGCCGACGCTGGTGCTGGTCGCCCTGATCATCCTGCTGCAGTATCCGCTGTGGCTGGGCAAGGGCGGCTGGCTACGCGTCTGGGAAGTCGATCGCCAGCTCCAGGCGCAGCGCGAGGTCAATCAGAAGCTGGAAGAGCGCAACGCCGGGCTGGATGCCGAAGTGCGCGATCTGAAGAGCGGTTCCGACGCCATCGAGGAGCACGCGCGTTTCGAACTGGGCCTGATCAAACAGGGCGAAATCTTCGTCCAGGTGCCGCAGAAGCAGCCCTGAGCGGCGAATCAGGCACCGGGAATGCAGTAACACTGGACAAGGCTGTGAAGATCATGGCCCATGCGGCGCCGACAACGGCCGCAGATCCCTGAGATAGGACTGCCAGCGCGCCACGTAGCTGTCCGCGCCGCGCATCAATTCCTCCGCCTCGGCCGCGCTGAGGCTGCGCACGACCTTGCCCGGGGAGCCGAGGATCAGCGAGTAATCGGGATATTCCTTGCCTTCCGGGATCATCGCACCCGCCGCGACGATGCTGTGGGCGCCGATTTTCGCGCCGTTGAGGATGATCGCGCCGATGCCGATCAGCGAACCGTCGCCCACCGTGCAGCCGTGCAGCATGGCCTGATGGCCGACGATGATGCGCTTGCCCAGGGTCAGCCGGATGCCGGCGTCGGTATGCAATACGGCGTTGTCCTGGATGTTGCTGCGCTCGCCGATGGTGATCAGATCGGTATCGCCGCGCACCACGGCGCCGAAGAAGACGCTGGCGCAGGATTCCAGCACCACCGAGCCGATGACGCTGGCCGTGTCGGCGATCCAGCTATCCGGCGCGCAGCGCGGAACGCGGTCGCCGAGGGCGTAGAGCGGCATCGGGCGGCCGCCGGTTATTTCTTGCCGCCGGCCGCTGCGCTTTCCTTCGCGGCGTCGGTGTTTTCCGCAGTCCCTTCCTGCGGCTCAGTCGCGGCAGCGGGTGCCGCAGGCGCAGGCGGTTCGGCAATCACGATCTTCGCCTTTGCCTTGAGTTCGTCCAGTTGCTTGCGCATGGCCTGTTGCTGCATCTGCTGCTTGAGCATCGGCTTGATCTGGTCGAGCGGCGCGACGTCCTTCTGCCGCGCATCGTCCAGCGCGATGATGTGGTAGCCGAACTGGGTCTTGACCGGCTCCTGGGTGATCTGGCCTTTTTCCAGCTTGTCCAGGGCGGCGCCGAACTCGGGCACCATGGCGCGCGGATCGAACCAGCCCAGATCGCCGCCGTGTTCCTTCGAGCCGGGATCCTTGGAATTCGCCTTGGCCAGCGCGGCGAAGCTCTGCGGATTCTTCTTCAACTTGGCAATGATTTCCCGCGCCCGTTCTTCGCTGTCCACCAGAATGTGGCGCGCCTTGTATTCATTGCCGGCAAACTGGCTCTTGAGTCTGTCGTATTCGGCGGCGAGGGCTTCGTCCGTGATGGGATGGCTGGCGATCAAATCCTGCACGAAGGCATTCGACAGCGTGGTCTGCCGCGTGAGTTCGAGCTGGTCGGCGATCTCCGGCTTCTTGTCGAGACCTTTTTTCAGCGCTTCCTGGGCGATCAGCGTCTGCATGGTGAGCTGCTCGATCACCATCTTCCGGGTTTCCGGATTCCCGGCCTGCTCGGGATTCTGGCTGCCGAAATGTTCGAGCAGCAGCGCAACCCGGCTTTCCAGGATGGGCTCGCCATTCACCATGGCAGCCACGCCTTCCTTGAGTTTCGGGGAAGTTTCGCTTTGCGCCGCTTCCTGCTTTGCCGGCGTGGAGGATTTCTGGTCGTTGCAGGCAGTCAGGACAAACGTGGCGGCAAGCAGGCTCAAAAGCAGACGGGACGGGGTGCGCATGGTGGGTTCCTGGAGGTGGATTGAAAGGTGAAGGGCAAGGAAAGGTTGATGAATTCAGGGAATGGCGGTTTCCCCGGTCATGGCAACGCACTCGCGCACCAGTTCCGGGCCGCGGTAGATCAGGCCACTGTAGATCTGCACCAGCCGGGCGCCGGCAGCGAGCTTGGCGCGCGCCTGGGTGCCGTCGAGGATGCCGCCGGCCGCGATGATCGGCAGCTCGCCAGCCAGCGCGCTGGCCAGCGCGGCGACGACGGCGGTCGATTTCTCGAACAGCGGCGCGCCGGAAAGGCCGCCCGTTTCCTGCGCGTGCCGCGAGGTTTCGACGCCTTCGCGGCCCAGCGTGGTGTTGGTGGCGATCACCGCGTCGATGCGGTGGCGGCGCAGCGCGGCGGCGATGTGCCCGATCTGCGCCGCATCGAGATCCGGCGCGATCTTCAGCGCCACGGGCACGTAGCGGCCATGCTTGTCGGCCAGTTGCGTCTGGCGCGACTTCAGCGCGGCGAGCAGCGCATCGAGTTCGTTTTCACCCTGCAACTGGCGCAGGTTCTTGGTGTTCGGCGAGGAAATATTCACCGTGACATAGCTCGCCAGCGCATACACCTTGTCGAGACAGGCGAGGTAATCATCAGCAGCCCGTTCGATCGGCGTATCGGCATTCTTGCCGATGTTGATGCCGAGGATGCCGGTGTACCTGGCAGCTCGCACGTTGGCCAGCAGCGCATCGACGCCGTGGTTGTTGAAGCCCATGCGGTTGATGATGGCGCGCTGCTCGGGCAGACGGAACAGGCGCGGTTTGGGATTGCCCGGCTGCGGGCGCGGCGTCACGGTGCCGATTTCGAGAAAGCCGAAGCCCAGTTTGGCCAGCCCGTCGATGGCCTCGCCATTCTTGTCGAGACCGGCAGCCAGGCCCACGCGATTGGGAAAATCTAGTCCCATCACCCGCACGGTGGTGGCCTGCGTGATTGTCGGCGGTTCGGGCAGCAGGCAGCCGAAGCGATGCAAGCCGGCGATGGTCAGTTCGTGGGCAGTCTCGGCATCGAGGGCGAAGAGCAGGGGACGGGCAAGGGCATAAGGCAGCATGGCTGCGGATTCTATCCGTCCTGCTCCGCTTGCGCAGTATTACTTGCCTGTCTGCTGGTTTTCTCCCGTCGGCCCCAGCATCTGTTCCGGGCGAACCCAGACATCGAATTCTTCGCCAGTGAGCTCGCCCAGGGCCAGCGCCGCCTCGCGCAAGGTGCTGCCGTCGGCATGGGCCTGCTTGGCGATGGCGGCGGCGCGGTCGTAGCCGACATGCGGCACCAGCGCGGTGACCAGCATCAAGGAGCGCTCCAGCAGCTCGCGGACGCGCGCGCGATTGACCTCGATGCCTCGTACGCAGTGCGCCTCGAAGCTGCGGCAGCCGTCGGCCAGCAGGCGCGTGCTTTGCAGGAAGTTGTGGATCAGCAGCGGCTTGTAGACGTTCAGCTCGAAATTGCCGCTGGCCGCGCCGATGCCGATCGCCACGTCGTTGCCCAGCACCTGGACGCAGAGCATGGTCAGCGCCTCGGCCTGGGTCGGATTCACCTTGCCCGGCATGATCGAACTGCCCGGCTCGTTTTCCGGCAAGGAGAGTTCGCCCAGCCCGGAACGCGGCCCGGAAGCCAGCCAGCGGATGTCGTTGGCGATTTTCATCAGCGCGACCGCCAGCGTTTTGAGCGCGCCATGCGCCATCGTCATCGCCTCATGGCCGGCCAGCGCGGCGAAGCGGTTGTCCGCCACGGTGAACGGCAGCCCGGTGGCCTGCGCCACGGCCGCCGCCACGCGCGCGCCGAATTCCGCATGGGTGTTCAGGCCGGTACCCACCGCCGTGCCGCCGATCGCCAGTCGATGGAGTCCCGGCAAACTGGCTTGCAGCGCGGCCTGCGCGATTTCCAGTTGCGCGACGTAGCCCGAAAACTCCTGGCCCAGCGTCAGCGGCGTGGCGTCCTGCAGATGGGTACGGCCAATCTTGATGACCTCCGCAAAAGCGGCCGCCTTCTCCGCCAGACTCGCACTCAGTTGCCGCAAGGCGGGCAGCACGTCGTGGTGAATGGCAAGGGCACCGGCAATGTGCATCGCGCTCGGAAACACGTCGTTCGACGACTGGCCTTTGTTCACGTCGTCATTGGGATGCACCAGTCGTCCCGAGCCGCGTTCCCCACCCAGCAATTCGGAAGCCCGGTTGGCAATCACCTCATTGACGTTCATGTTGGACTGGGTGCCGGAGCCCGTCTGCCAGACCGAAAGGGGAAATTCCGCCGCGTGCCGGCCGGCGGTGATTTCATCGGCGGCTTGCCGGATGGCCCGCGCCTTGCGCTCGTCGAGCAGCCCGAGGGCGGCGTTGGCCCCGGCTGCCGAGGATTTCAGCAGGACCAGAGCCTGTATCAGCGGCACCGGCATCAACTCGCTGGAAATGCGGAAATGTTCGAGACTGCGCTGGGTCTGCGCTCCCCACAGACGCTCCGCGGCAACCTCGATCGGGCCAAAACTGTCGGTTTCGATGCGAACGGCCGTCATGTCTGCACCTCGCAAGTATTCAGGAAAGGGAAGGGGGAAAGGAAGAAACGAAGGACTTCAGCATAGCACCCGCCGAATCGAAAGTCCTGGCAGCGGGCGGTGCAAACGACACGGCAGGCATGCTTTCGCGCTATCCTGATGCAGTACTACATTCTTGGCAGAATAATCTCGAGCCCGTCATTCCTGCGCAGGTAGGAATCCAGGTGACCAAGCGGAAGCGAGAATCGCCAGCAGCCGTCATTCCCGCGCAGGCGGGAATCCAGTACCTCCCTGGGTCCCCGCTTTCGCGGGGACGACAAATGTGTTTTTTTACGTATCAATCAGCGTGCAACACTAGACTAACGGCCATCATGGAACCGACCTCGAACATCGTTACCGCCACGCCTTCGGCCTGGGTCTGCCGTTTTGCGTCCTTGATCCCGGCAGGTGGCCGCGTACTGGATCTGGCCTGCGGCAATGGACGCCACGCCCGTCATCTTGCCGGACTCGGCCATGCCGTCGAAGCCGTCGACCGCAATGCGCAGGCACTGGAAAGCCTGGCCGGGATACCCGGCATCGAGACGCGCTGCGCCGACCTCGAAGGCGGGCCGTGGCCGTACATCGGCGCGAATTTTGCCGGGATCGTGGTGACCAATTACCTGTGGCGGCCGCTGCTGCCCAGCCTGCTGGCCACGCTCGACAAGGGCGGCATCCTGATCTACGAAACCTACGCGGCCGGCAACGAGCGCTTCGGCAAGCCGTCGAATCCGGCCTTCCTGCTGCGCAAGGACGAACTGCGCTTCATCGTGCGCGGCCATCTCGACATCATCGCCTTCGAGCAGGGCGAGGTCACTCAACCGCGCCCATCCGTGGTGCAGCGTATCTGCGCGGTGCGCCTGGGAGAGTTGCGTTTGCCGGAGTGAGTCTGGCGCATCCATGCCCGATGCGCCGCTGAATTGCGGCTATCCCGCCAGCGCCTTCCTGAAGCGCAGCAGCGCGCCGCCGAAGTAGAGGGTGCCGATGGCGGCGCAATACGCCAGGTCCGGCCAGACCACGTCCAGTCCGGCGCTGCGGTAGAGCACCGACTGGGAAAAGCTGGTGAAGTGCGTCGAAGGTGAAATCAGCATCGCCGCGTGCATGGCCGGCGGCATTTCGTCGAGCGGGGTGATGCCGCCGGAAAGCAGGTTCATGGCGATATACACGGGCACGGCGAGCAGGGCGAACTGCGGCATGGTGCGCGCGATGGTGGCGAGGAAGATGCCCAGCGCCGTGGTCGAGAACAGATAGACGACGATGCCGCCGACGAACAGCGGCGTCGAGCCGGCCACCGGCAGGGCCAGCCAGCCCTTGGCGACGAACTGCAGCGAGAGGGTGGCGGCGATGACGATGATCAGGCCGCTGGCCCAGACCTTGGCCAGCATGATCTCGAACGGCTTGAGCGGCATCGCCAGCAGGTGCTCGATGGTGCCGTGCTCGCGCTCGCGGATCAGCGCCGCGCCGGTGAGGAAGATCGCCAGCAGGGTGATGTTGTTGATCAGTTGGTTGACCGCCATCAGCCAGGCGGATTCCATGTTGGCATTGAACTTGGCGCGCGTCACCAGCTTGACCGGCAGCTCGATGTTCACATCGCGCCCCCAGCTGTGGTCGATCACCGCGCGAGTGACGATGCTCTGCAGATAGCCGACCCCGGCGCCGGCCTGGGTCACTGCCGTGGCGTCGGCCAGAATCTGCACGGTCGGTTCGCGGCCGGCCTTGACGTCGGCCTCGAAGTTCGGCGGGATGTCGATGATGAAGGTATGGCGCCCCTCATCCATGGCCTGGTCGATCTGCTCCAGCGACAGGGGCGCGGGCGGCTGGAAATAGGGCGGCCCGAGGGTATCGATGATCTGCCGCGAGAGCGCCGAGCCGTCCTCATCGACGACGGCGATCGAGGCATTGATCACGCCGAAGGCGGCGTTCTTGGTCGGCTGATAGACGGCATAGGTGAAGCCGAAGATGATCAGAAAGATCATCGCCAGATCGGTTTTCAGGCTGAACAGTTCCTTGATGCCCAGGCGGAGGATGTTCTTCAGCGAGCGCAGCATGCGTATCCTCCTTCTCAGCGGGCCTGGGTGCGCAGCAGGCTGCGGGCCAGCGCCAGCAGGACGACGGCGGCCAGCGCCAGGATGACGAGGCTGGGCAGCAGCTCGGCCATGCCCAGCGCCTTGGTCATGCTGCCGATGCTGATGTTCTGGAAATAGCTGCTGGGAAACAGCAGGCCGATCTTGCGCGCATCGCCGGACAGCGAGGAAACCGGTGTGAACATGCCGGAAAACTGGATGGCCGGCGCCGTGGTCAGGATGGCGGTGGCGAACAGCGCGGCGACCTGGGTGCGCATGAAGGAAGAAATCACCAGCCCGATGCCGGTGGTGGCGAAGGCATACAGCACGGCGCCGATCATCAGCGCCGCCAGGCTGCCCTTGACCGGCACGACAAACAGCCATTGCGCCATGGCCAGCAGACAGAGGAAATTCACGCATGCGATCGCCACATAGGGCAGTTGCTTGCCGAGCAGGAATTCGGCGCCGCTGACCGGCGTCACGTACAGATTGATGATCGAACCCAGCTCGCGCTCGCGCACCACGCCGACGGCCGTCATCATCGAGGGAATGAACACCAGCAGCAGCATCAGCACGCTCGGCACGATCGCATATACGCTGCGCAGATCGGGGTTGTAGCGGAAGCGCGTTTCGATTTTCACCGGCAGGTCAGGCGGTTTGAGCTGCGGATGGCGGATGAAATAATCATCGAGAAAACGCTGATGCACGCCTTCGAGATAACCCAGCGCGGTTTCCGCCCGCGAAGGCATGGCGCCATCGAGCCAGACGCCGATCTCCGGCTCGCGCTGGGCGGCCAGGTCGGCGCCGAAACGCGGCGGGATTTCAATGGCCACCTTGAGCTTGCCGCTGCTCAGGCGCTGCTCGAGTTCGGCATGATCGGCCAGCGGCGGGCTTTCGCGGAAATAGCGCGAGCTGGACAAATGTTCCAGATAGCCGCGGCTGTCCTGGCTGCGATCGTGATCGAGCACGGCGTAACTCAACTTTTCCACGTCGAAGGAAATGCCGTAGCCGAACACCAGCATCAGGATCATCGGCCCCAGCAGGGCAAAGGCCAGGCGGATCGGATCGCGCAGGATTTCCTTGGCTTCGCGGTTGGCATAGGCGCGCAGGCGGCGCAGGCTGAAGCGGGGCGGCGCGGACTTCTTCTTCGGCGCTGCTGCCGTCGTCGTCGATGCGCTCGTTTGCGCCACCGTGTCAGCCTTCGCGGTGAAAGCGGTTTGCAGACCATGATCCGCGTCTGGCTGTGCTGCCTGTTCCGCCTTGCCGGCCGCGTCTTCGAGATGGCCGATGAAAGCCTCCTCCAGCGTTGCCGCGCCGCGCGCCAGGCGGATTTCCTCCGGTGTGCCCTGGGTCAGCACGCGGCCGGCGTGCATCAGCGACATGCGGTCGCAGCGCTGCGCCTCGTTCATGAAATGGGTGGAGATGAAAATGGTCACCTTGTCGCGGCGCGACAAATCGATCAGCAACTGCCAGAAGCTGTCGCGCGCCACCGGATCGACGCCGGAAGTCGGCTCGTCGAGGATCAGCAGCTCGGGTGCATGAATCACCGCCACGGCCAGGGACAGGCGCTGGCGTATGCCCAACGGCAGGGCGTCGGGGCGTTCATCCACATAGGGAACGAGGCCGAAGCGCGTCAGCATTTCCTCGACGCGGACAGGAATGTGCGCTTCCGGCAGATGGAACAGGCGCGCATGCAGATCGAGGTTCTGCCGGACGGTGAGTTCGGTGTACAGCGAAAAACTCTGCGACATGTAGCCCACGCGCTGCCGGGTGGCGATGTCGCGGGCATTCACCGGATGGCCGAACAGCGCCGCTTCGCCGGCATCGGCCGGCAGCAGGCCGGTCAGCATTTTCATGGTGGTGGTCTTGCCGCAGCCGTTGGAGCCCAGAAAGCCGAAGATTTCGCCGGCGTGGATGCGGAAGCTGACATTGTCGACCGCCGTGAAATCGCCGAAGCGCCGCGTCAAGCCGCGCGCCTCGATGGCGACTTCATGCTGGCTGACGTCGTGCGGCGGCACCTGCAGGGCGACGTGGCCGTCGCGCGCCTCGGCCGGCAGCAGGGCGATGAAGGCGGCTTCCAGCGTATCCGCCGCCACATCGCTGCGCGCCTTCAGTTCGTCCGCCGTGCCGGTGGCCAGCACCTGGCCGGCATGCATGGCCACCAGCCAGTCGAAGCGTTCGGCTTCCTCCATGTAGGCCGTGGCGACGAGCACCGTCATGCCGGGACGCGCGACGCGCAGGCTGTCGATCAGCGCCCAGAACTGGCGTCTCGACAGCGGATCGACGCCGGTGGTCGGCTCGTCGAGTATCAGCAACTCGGGGTCGTGGAGCAGGGCGCAGCACAGCCCGAGTTTCTGCTTCATGCCGCCGGACAGCTTGCCCGCCGGACGGTCGGCAAACTCGCTCATGCCGGTGGCGGCCAGCAGGGCGTCGATGCGGGCCTTGCGCTCGGTCGCCGGCAAACCGAACAGGCGGCCAAAGAAATCGGCATTCTCGAACACCGACAAGGTGGGGTACAGATTGCGCCCCAGCCCTTGCGGCATGTAGGCAATTTCCGGACAGGCCGCCGCGCGATGCCGCCGGCGCGCCATGTCGTTGCCCAGCACCACGACGCGACCACGTCCGCCTTGCACCTGGGTCGAACCGGCAATCAGGGCGAGGAGGGTGGATTTGCCTACGCCGTCCGGACCGATGAAGCCGGTCGTGCGGCCGGCCGGAATGTCCAGCGTGACGCCATCGACCGCCCGCACCCGGCCATAGACATGGCTGACATCCGTCAGGCGTATGGCGACGGCGGCAGCGGCGGCAACATCCTGCGGCTGGCTCATCGCCACATCATTCGCCCGCCGCCGTATTTTCCGCTGCCTCCTGCGGCGCGGCCTGTACGGGTGGCAGTTTCACCGCCAGACCGGCAGGCCATGGCACGGTTGGATCCAGGCGCACCGTGGCCTGGCCCGGCAAGCCGCTCTTGACCTGTGCCTCATAGGTCTTGAGCAATTGCGGATCAAGCTGCAGCTTGACCTGCAATACCAGTTTCTGCCGCTCGCTGGCGGTTTCCACGCTTTTCGGCGTGAACTGCGCCTTGGCCGCCACGTGGGCGACGCGCGCTGGTAGCACGTAGTCGGGCGCGGCATCCAGCACCAGCCGCGCTTCGCTGCCGATGGCAATCTGCCCGGCGATGTTTTCCGGCAGGTAGATGTTCATGGTGACGTAGGCCAGATCGAGCAGCGTCAACACCTTGCCGCCTGCCGGCAGGATTTCGCCGGGCTCGGCCAGACGGTATTGCACCCGCGCATCGCGCGGCGCCTTGAGCACGGTATCGTCGAGTTCCGTCTGCAGGCGCTGGATCGCCGCTCGCGCCACTTCGATTGCCGCCTGCGCTTCGGTCACCTGCGAGCGGGCAGCCGCCACGCCGGCCTGGCTTTCGGCCACCTGCGACTGCGCCGCGCCCAGCAGTGCCAGCGAACCCTGCTTGCGGGTCTGATCCAGATCGAGCTGCTGCCGGGTGTTGAAGCCCTTGTCGAGCAGCTCCTGGGTACGCTGCAACTGCTTCCCGGCAAACTCCACTTCGCTTTCGCGCTGCTCGACATAGGCTTGCGCCGTCTGCTCCGCCTGATGTCGCTGGGCGAGCATGGCCTCGGCCGTTCCGCGCGCCTGCTCGGCCCGCCGCAGTTGCGCCCGGGCTTCATGCAAGGCGGCCTGCAGCGCCGCCACGTCGAGTTCGGCCAGTACCTGCCCGGCGCTGACCCGGTCGCCTTCCTCGACATGAACCGCCTCGAGACGCCCGGCGAACTTGCTGGCAATGTCGATCTGCCGCGCTTCGAGGCGCCCGTTGCCGCTCGCGAAAGCCTCGGGCTGGCCGTCGTCTTGCCGATGCTGCCAATAAAACCAGGCCAGAACGATGCCAAGCAGCAGGATGCCCGCAAGCAGGCGCAGGAGTGGAGGTTTTTTCATGAGCATGACTGTTGCCGCAATCGGATCGGATCGAATGGATCGAATCGCCGATTCTAGGCGGAGTTCATGGCCTCCGGGCCATTCTGGAAATTGCCGGGTATTTTGTGAAGCAGCCGTGCTGGAAATTTTCCGTCAGACGGGCTTCAACCCGACGGTGATCGGCGAATTGCAGATGCAGGCTGCGGAAGAGTGTGGCAGCGCACCGGGCATCAGCGTCCTGGCCGCTTGAGCAGGGGCTTGAGCACCGGCCAGACATTCTCCAGCATCAGGGGTTGCGTTGCGGCCGTCGGATGCAGGCCATCGGCCTGGAAGGCCGCGCGCTGCTCGGCAAAGCCCTCGAACAGAAAGGGCAGCAGCGCAACCTTGTACTGCCTGGCCAATTCCGCATATACGGCGGCGAATTGAGCTTCGTATTCGGCGCCGTAATTCGGTGGCAGGCGCATGCCCACCAGCAGCACGCGGGCTTTGTGGGACTGGCTCTGTCGGATCATGCTGGCCAGGTTCTCGCGCATCTGGGCAAGCGGCAGACCGCGCAAGCCGTCATTGGCGCCCAGGGCGAGGATGACGACGGCTGGACGATGGGTCTTCAGCGCCGCCGGCAAGCGTGCCCGGCCACCGGCGCTGGTTTCGCCGCTGATGCTCAGATTCACCATGCCATAATCGAACTTTTCCGCATGCAGACGCACGGACAACAGCGCCGGCCAGCTTTGTTCCTTGGCGATGCCATAGCCTGCCGACAGGCTGTCGCCCATGACCAATATTGTTTCCGTGGCGAGGGCCGGCGCTGAATTGGCCGCGAATAAAAACATCAACCAGAAGATCGAACGCAAGATACGCAACATGAACGCAGACTCCAAAACACCGAGCGAAGACACGTCAACAATGACGACAAACACCACGCCGCTGATCGAAACCATCGGCCTGGGCAAGCAGGTCAGCAGCGGCAGCGGCCGGCTGACGATTCTGCACCAGATCGACCTTCAGGTGGCGGCAGGCGAGGCGGTGGCCATCGTCGGCAGCAGCGGCTCGGGCAAGTCGACGCTGCTGGGCCTGCTTGCCGGACTCGATCGGCCGACGGCGGGCAGCGTGCGCCTGGCCGGGCAGAACCTGGCCGACCTCGACGAAGATGCCCTGGCTGCCCTGCGCGGCCGCCTGCTCGGCTTCGTCTTCCAGTCCTTCCAGCTGATGCCGACCATGACCGCGCTGGAAAACGTCATGCTGCCGCTGGAATTGGCCGGGCGCAATCTGTCTCACGCGCAACGGATTGCCCGCGAAATGCTGGCCCGCGTCGGCCTGGTCGAGCGCAGCACGCACTACCCCAAGCATCTGTCAGGCGGCGAACAGCAACGCGTCGCCCTGGCCCGTGCCTTTGCCCCCGGGCCGCAACTTCTGCTGGCCGACGAACCCACCGGCAACCTCGATGCCGATACCGGCGCGGCCGTCATCGAACTGATGTTCGCCATGAACGCGGAGCAGGGCACCACGCTGCTGCTGGTCACCCACGACGAAGCCCTGGCGCGGCGCTGCGACCGCATATTGCGACTGGTCAATGGCCGGCTGGCCGACTGACACTTCCGGCTGGAGCACTTCATGTCCGAACGGCATTTCCAACATTTCCATCGCATCGACCTGAGCTTCGCCAGCGGCAAGGAGCGCTGCGCCGCCCGGCTGCATCTGCCCCTGCATCTGCCCCAGCCGCCCGTGGTGCTGATGGGCAACGGCCTGGCGACGGAATGGCATTTCGGCACCGCCGATTTCATCCGCGCCTTCACGGCGGCCGGCATCGCCACCCTCAATTTCGACTACCGCCATTTCGGCGCATCCAGCGGCGAGCCGCGTCAATTGATCAGCTTCGCCAAACAGCTCGACGACTGGCGTGCAGCCCTGGCGTTTCTGCGCACCCGCACGGAAATCAACCCGGCCCGCATCGCCCTGTGGGGCAGTTCGCTGGGCGGCGGCCATGCGCTGAGTCTGGCGGCGGAAGAGCCTCGGTTGCGCGCCGTGATCGCCCAGGTGCCGCATCTGAACAGTCGCGAAGCGCTGAAGATGGTGCCCAAACGGCAGCTACTGCGCACGCTGGGCCATGCTCTGTACGACAAACTCGGCAGCACCCTGGGCTGGCCCGTGCACACGCTGCCCGTGGTGGCCGAACCGGGCGAGCCGGGCCTGCTCAACAAGCCGGGCTGGAAGGCGCACTACCTGAGTCTGGTGCCCGCAGGGTCGTCATGGCGCAACGCCGTGCCGGCCCGTTCGATTTTCAGCGCCGGCAACTACAACCCCATCGACGTCCTGGCGCGCCTGCAAATGCCGGTAATGATCGCCTACGCCCTGGAGGATGCCGCGATTCCGGCGGTGAACGTCGAAATCGCCAGCCAGCGTATCGGGAACGTCACTTTGCTGCCCTTTGCCGGCGATCATTTCGACGTCTATGCCGGGTCGTGGCATGACGAGATCGTGGCGCAGGAAACCGGTTTTCTGCGCAGCAAGCTGTTTTGAGCCGCCTCGAATAGACGTCGCAAAAACAAAAACGGCGCCGCAGCGCCGTTTTTCATACTGGAATGGTGAAATAACCGACCGGCTTACCAGGACATCGCCGCGCCCACGCCAAAGGATGCCTTGCTGCCGCTGCCCGAACCGGATGCCACGCTGGCCTTCAGCACGGCATCGGGCGCCAGACGGTAGGACGCGCCCACCGCCAGCGCCGATTCGCTGTTGTAGCTGCCCAGACCCACGCCCAGCGCAAATGTCTTGTCCGAATCGACCTGCGGAATATTCACCGCCGCCATGGTCGAGGCGATTCCCGCCGACATGCGCTTGTCCATCTTGTCCACACGACTCTCCAGATTGCCGATCCGGCCATCGAACTGGCCGACCTGGTCGCTCAACGCATCCAGTTGGCGCTTGTTGACCGCATCGGTCGGCGCCACGCCGTCGGCGACGCCATGTACGCGCACCGGGGCAACGCCGAATGCGGCAAAGGAAACCCCCGTATCGTCCAGCTTCAATGTCGTCTGACCGAATGAACCGCCGCGGAGCGTGGTATTGCTTGCAGTGGACGTGACGCCATTGACCGTGCCAGCGACGTTCTGCACGCCCAGCGTGGTCTTCCCGGCGGTCGTGCCAACCTGCAGGACGGTACTGCCAAGCGCTGGCGTCGCAGGGCCGACGTTCAGCGTGGCGCTGGAAACGTTGCCCGAAGCCGTGATGTTGCCGTTCGAACCCACGGAGGCGGAACCGCTCGTTCCCTGCACGCTGTAACCGCTCTGGTCGATGCTGGTGGTCGTGCCGTTGGTGTCATCGACGATCGTGATGGCGTTGGGATCGATGAGCGTCACGTCACTGCCACTGCCCTGCTGAACGATGACCTCATCGGCGGTCACCGTCTGGGCAAGTGCGCCATTGGCAGCGCCGGATAAAGCGATCAGCGCAATAACAAGTCTGGGTTTGAAGCTTATTTGATTCGCCATTATGAGTGTTCTCCTCGATCAGGAATGAGAATTGTGCCGGCGGTATTCTCCAGTGCCGAAGCAGTCTGGTCAAGCGAATTTATCAAGATTGCAAAATGGCTCAAAACAAGTTTTTGACAATGGGGGGACAGTTCGGGAGAATTGCCCGACATAGCCGGGTAAATTTTCATCGGGCATGCGCGAGCGTACCCGGGCTTACTTTTGGCATACCTTTCCTCGATTCACCTTCCCGATTCAATTGGAGGCCGAGCACATGGCAACACTGACCACGGTAACCCCCCTGAGCGGCGCTGAAGAAAATGTTCATTTCGGTGTTTCCTACGCCATCCTGAAAGTCCAGGCCGACGAATCGGCAGATGTGGATTGCTTCAAGATTTCCGCAGGCACGACTGGTAAGCTGTTCTACAACACGGGTACGGCGGCCTCGCCTGTCTGGGTCGAGCTTACGACAAACGATTTCAATACGGGTCGCGGCGTCGAATTGCGCATCGACGGCCTGTACATCAACAATGTCAAGAAAACCGCTTCCGATGCCAAACTCTATTGGAAAGGCATGGACGGAAGCGATGCCTTCAAGGTTCAGGGCGTCGACAATGTCGATAGCGTATATGACGCAAACGACGTGATCTCCGCTGGAAGCGCCAGCGTCAGCATCAACGTCACGCCAGGTGAAGGCGGGGGCGGCAACGATCCGGAGAACGCGCCGCCGGTGAATACCCTGGGGGCGACCAGCGTCGAGACGGCGGGGGCGAAGAACGCCGTCACCTTCAGCGGCAGCAGTCTGATCTCGGTGGCGGATGCGGACGACGAATTCCTCACCACGGTGGTCACGGTGGGCAGCGGCAAGCTCACGGTGGCGGCCAACTCGGGGGCGATCGTCACGGGCAACAACAGCGCCAGCGTCAAGATTCAGGGCACGATCGAAGCCATCAACAAGGCGCTCGATGGCCTGAAGTTCGAGGGTGGCGCGGGCTTCACCGGCACCACACTGACGGTCACCACCAACGACATCACGCAGAACAAGGACATCGACAGCATCACCATCGCGGCGGGCACCAGCGGCGGCGACCCGACGAACGCGCCGCCGGTGAACACCCTGGGGGCGACCAGCGTCGAGACGGCGGGGGCGAAGAACGCCGTCACCTTCAGCGGCAGCAGTCTGATCTCGGTGGCGGATGCGGACGACGAATTCCTCACCACGGTGGTCACGGTGGGCAGCGGCAAGCTCACGGTGGCGGCCAACTCGGGGGCGCTGGTCACGGGCAACAACAGCGCCAGCGTCAAGATTCAGGGCACGGTCGAAGCCATCAACAAGGCGCTCGATGGTCTGAAGTTCGAGGGCGGCGCGGGCTTCACCGGCACCACGCTGACGGTCACCACCAACGACATCACGCAGAACAAGGACATCGACAGCATCACCATCGCGGCGGGCACCAGCGGCGGCGACCCGACGAACGCGCCGCCGGTGAACACCCTGGGCGCGACGAGCGTCGAGACGACGGGGGCGAAGAATGCCGTCACCTTCAGCGGCAGCAGTCTGATCTCGGTGGCGGATGCGGACGACGAATTCCTCACCACGGTGGTCACGGTGGGCAGCGGCAAGCTCACGGTGGCGGCCAACTCGGGGGCGCTGGTCACGGGCAACAACAGCGCCAGCGTCAAGATTCAGGGCACGGTCGAAGCCATCAACAAGGCGCTCGATGGTCTGAAGTTCGAGGGCGGCGCGGGCTTCACCGGCACCACGCTGACGGTCACCACCAACGACATCACGCAGAACAAGGACATCGACAGCATCACCATCGCGGCGGGCACCAGCGGCGGCGACCCGACGAACGCGCCGCCGGTGAACACCCTGGGCGCGACGAGCGTCGAGACGACGGGGGCGAAGAATGCCGTCACCTTCAGCGGCAGCAGTCTGATCTCGGTGGCGGATGCGGACGACGAATTCCTCACCACGGTGGTCACGGTGGGCAGCGGCAAGCTCACGGTGGCGGCCAACTCGGGGGCGCTGGTCACGGGCAACAACAGCGCCAGCGTCAAGATTCAGGGCACGGTCGAAGCCATCAACAAGGCGCTCGATGGTCTGAAGTTCGAGGGCGGCGCGGGCTTCACCGGCACCACGCTGACGGTCACCACCAACGACATCACGCAGAACAAGGACATCGACAGCATCACCATCGCGGCGGGCACCAGCGGCGGCGACCCGACGAACGCGCCGCCGGTGAACACCCTGGGCGCGACGAGCGTCGAGACGACGGGGGCGAAGAATGCCGTCACCTTCAGCGGCAGCAGTCTGATCTCGGTGGCGGATGCGGACGACGAATTCCTCACCACGGTGGTCACGGTGGGCAGCGGCAAGCTCACGGTGGCGGCCAACTCGGGGGCGCTGGTCACGGGCAACAACAGCGCCAGCGTCAAGATTCAGGGCACGGTCGAAGCCATCAACAAGGCGCTCGATGGTCTGAAGTTCGAGGGCGGCGCGGGCTTCACCGGCACCACGCTGACGGTCACCACCAACGACATCACGCAGAACAAGGACATCGACAGCATCACCATCGCGGCGGGCACCAGCGGCGGCGACCCGACGAACGCGCCGCCGGTGAATACCCTGGGCGCGACGAGCGTCGAGACGACGGGGGCGAAGAATGCCGTCACCTTCAGCGGCAGCAGTCTGATCTCGGTGGCGGATGCGGACGACGAATTCCTCACCACGGTGGTCACGGTGGGCAGCGGCAAGCTCACGGTGGCGGCCAACTCGGGGGCGCTGGTCACGGGCAACAACAGCGCCAGCGTCAAGATTCAGGGCACGGTCGAAGCCATCAACAAGGCGCTCGATGGTCTGAAGTTCGAGGGCGGCGCGGGCTTCACCGGCACCACGCTGACGGTCACCACCAACGACATCACGCAGAACAAGGACATCGACAGCATCACCATCGCGGCGGGCACCAGCGGCGGCGACCCGACGAACGCGCCGCCGGTGAATACCCTGGGCGCGACGAGCGTCGAGACGACGGGGGCGAAGAATGCCGTCACCTTCAGCGGCAGCAGTCTGATCTCGGTGGCGGATGCGGACGACGAATTCCTCACCACGGTGGTCACGGTAGGTAGCGGCAAGCTCACGGTGGCGGCCAACTCGGGGGCGCTGGTCACGGGCAACAACAGCGCCAGCGTCAAGATTCAGGGCACGGTCGAAGCCATCAACAAGGCGCTCGATGGCCTGAAGTTCGAAGGCGGCGCGGGTTTTACTGGCACCACGCTGACCATCACCACCAACGACATCACGCAGAACAAGGACATCGACAGCATCACCATCGCGGCGGGCACCAGCGGCGGTGACCCGACGAACGCGCCGCCGGTGAATACCGCGCCCGAAACCGTGGTGATCAGCGATACCGCCCAGAAGACCGTCACCTTCAGCGACGACAATCTGATCTCGGTCGATGATCCCGACAGTCCCAATCTGACGACCCTGCTCGAAGTCACCAACGGCACGCTCAAGGTCGCAGCCAACTCGGGGGCGATCGTCACGGGCAACAACAGCGCCAGCGTCAAGATTCAGGGCACGATCGAAGCCATCAACAAGGCGCTCGACGGCCTGGTGTATACCGGCGGCGCCGGCTTCACCAGCACCGATACCCTGACCATCACCACCAACGACTGGCTGCAGGCAAAGGATATAACGGTCGTTACCATCAGCGCGACACCGACCGATGGTTCGGCGGTTGCGCCGGCCCACTCACTCAAGGTTGCCCAGGCTACAACCACGGAAGATACCGCCCTGGTCTTCGATACAAACAAGGCGATTGTCGTCGTCGATCCCGACAGCGATTCGCTTGCCACGGTGATTTCCGTCGAACATGGCGTCCTGACGGTGAGTAGCGGCTCTGGCGCGAGCATTACGGACGATGGCTCGAAATCGGTCACCATCGTGGGCAACGCCAGTCAGATCAACGCAGCCCTGAATGGCCTGACCTACACGCCGGATTCTGACTACCACGGCAGCGACACGCTGACCATCGTGACCACGGACGACACGACTCCGGATCCATTGACGACCAGCAACGCCATCACGCTCAACGTTTTTGCGGTCAACGATGCGCCGGTCAACATCGTTCCGGATTACGAGCTTGGCGTGAGCGGGGCGAACAACACCGTGACCTTCAACGGCAATCTCGCGGTCAATGATGTCGACGGCGATCTCTTGACGACCGTGGTCGAGGTTACCGAGGGCACGCTCAAGGTTGCCCCCAATTCAGGCGCCTGGGTTACAGGCAACAACAGCGCCAGCGTCAAGATTCAGGGCACCATCGAAGTCATCAACAAGGCGCTCGACGGCCTGGTGTATACCGGCGGCGCCGGCTTCTCCGGCGAGGCCACGCTGACCATCACCACCAACGATATCTTGCAGACCAAAGACATCGATACGGTCATCATCACCTCGGATCCCGATCTTGCCGTGCCGAATGCCCTCCTGACGACGGACAGCGGCAGCAGCAATACGGACAACATCACCAATGATGGCGCCATCACGGCGCCGACCAACAACAATACGGATGCCGATGTCCAGTACAGAGTGCAAAAGGATGGCGGTGCCTGGAGCACCTGGAGCGAGACCTACACGCCGCCTGTAACGAACGGCACGGCCGATGGCGCGTATGTGGTTCAAGTGCGCTACGACAACGGTGAGAAGCAAAGTGCCGCCCAGTCGATCAGCTTCACGCTGGATACCACGGCGCCGACGACCACCATCAGCGGTATTGATATTTCCGCTGACACGGGCGAGTCTGCCAGCGACTTCATTACCAGGACGGAAGCCCAGGCCATCACGGCCACCCTGAGCACAGGATTGGCTGTAGGCGAAGAGTTGTATGGTTCGGTGGATGGCGGTGAGACCTGGACCAACATCACCAACAAGATTCAAATCTTGAATCCAACTGCAATCAACTGGACTGGCGCGACGCTGGAAGAAGGCAGCAGCAGTATCCAACTGCAAGTGCGCGACAAGGCCGGCAATGCCGGCCCGACCGCCAGCCAGGCCTACACGCTGGATCACACGGCGCCGGCGACCACCATCAGCGGCATCGATATTTCCGCTGATACGGGCGCTTCCGACAGCGACTTCATCACCAAGACGGCAGCCCAGACCATCACGGCTACCCTGAGCGCAGGATTGATTGCGGGCGAAGAGCTATACGGCTCGGTGAACAACGGCACGACCTGGGTCAACATCACCGGCAAGGTCTCCGGCACCTCGGTGACCTGGGACGGCGCAACGCTTGCCGGCAGCAGCAGCATCAAATTCGAAGTCCGCGATGCGGCAGGCAACGCAGGTACGGCGGCCAGCCAGAGCTACATCCTGGATACCACCGCGCCGACGACCAACTTCAGTATTCTTCCCAGTGCCAGCTATGACCGGGCAAGCAATACCCTGACCTTGAATGGCAGCAACATGAACTCCCTGTTGACCACCCCAGGCCAGACTGCAAGTACCGACATCAAGGCACAGCTCGACTGGAGCAAGCTGATCTGGGATGTCGATGGCGCCAATGGGGCCAACGTGACTTTCACGGTGGCTGACATTGCATCCGTTTATGTTGACAACGGCACCACCTTGCGGATCGTCCTCACCGAAGACAAGGCCAGCGCAATCGAGGGCCTGGCCAACTTCGGCACGAATGGCACGAAGCTGGCGGACAAGATCGACATTGCCGCCGGCTTTGCCGTCGACGCAGCGGGCAACGCGGCAACGACGGACGCAAAGGCCGACATGAATCTGACCGGCGCCTTCAATCAGCCCAAGGTGTATTCCTACGACCTGAGCAGCGGCGCAACCACCGGGGTGATCGACACCAACATGGGCATCGATACCGAGGCCGACGCGGTCGTTTTCGAGCCGGCCAAGGGAGACTCCCTGCTGATCCAGGGCGTGTCCGCATCGCAGGTGACGGTCAGCGGCGGTGCCATTGCCGGGGGCACGGGGAACGTCACCGTCAGCTTCGGCGATCGCTCGGTCGAATTGACCGACTATCAGGGCAAGCTGATCGGTAGCGTATTAAACGGTGCCGTCAATATAAATTTTGCCGATGGCTCGGTGCTGACGACCAACAATGGCGCCCAGACCGTGCTGACAGGCGGGACAGGCGATGATTTGCTGATTGCCGGCAACAATGGCGATACTTTGGTCGGCCTGGGAGGCAATAACAAACTCGTTGGAGGCGATGGCAACGACTTCATTACCGGTGGCGATGGCAATGATCTCATCATCGGCGGCAAGGGCATCGACATCCTCACCGGCGGTGCTGGACGCGATACCTTCCAATACACCAATGCTGCTGATGGCGAAGGCGCTGATGTTATTACCGACTTTACTGCGGGGAATGGTGGCGATGTGATCAAGGTCATCGGTACATCGATCGACGCTGCCTGGATCACTTCGCATGCCGCTCAGGTAAATGACGATACGATGATCATGTTGGATTCCCTGGAAACGATCCTTCTGACGGGAGTCAAGGTCGAGGATCTGACAACAGACAACTTCCTCGGCATACCTGCTTGATCCTCGTGCTGGAAATCCCCACCGGCTTCCTCGCTCAGGAAGCCGGTGTTGTTCCTGCTACGGCGTTCCATGCGGTCTGATTGCTCTCAACCCCGTCACCTTTCCGGTCGACGGGGTTTTTATTGTGGTTCGGGGAAGCCCCGGCATTAGAATCCCCTGCTGAAAAATATCGCCAGACAGATGAAAAAACTGCTTGATTCACAACTGGAAATTGACGAGGCGCTGCTGGGTTTCAGGCAGACCTTGCTGCGGGTGGGTGGCTTCAGCTTCGTCGTCAATCTGCTGATGCTCACGCCGGCGATCTACATGCTGCAGATTTACGATCGCGTGCTGGTCAGCCGCAATGGCATGACCTTGCTGGTGTTGACCTTGCTGGTGGTCGGCCTGTTCATGCTGGTCGGCGGGTTGGAGTGGGTGCGTTCGCGCCTGCTGGTGCGGATGGGCACGGCGCTGGATACGCGGCTGTCGGCGCGGGTGTTCACGGCGGCCTTCCAACGCAATCTGCAGCGTGCCGGCGGCACCCCGGCGCAGGCTCTGAACGATTTGACGACCTTGCGGCAGTTTCTTGCCGGGCCGGGGGTGTTCGCGTTTTTCGATCTGCCATGGACGCCGATCTATCTGCTCGCCTGCGCCTTGCTGCATCCGTGGATCGGACTCTTCGCGCTGTGCGCCACGCTGGTGCTGGCCGCGCTGGCCTGGATGAACGAAATGGCCACGCGCAAGCCGCTGCTGGAGGCGAATGCCCATGCCCTGATCGCCACGCAGTTCGCCAACAACAATCTGCGCAATGCCGAGATGATCGCCGCGCTGGGCATGACGGATCAGGTGCGCGCGCGCTGGGCGGAGCAGCAGCAGAAGGTGCTGGCGCTGCAGACCCTGGCCAGCGAGCGGGGCGGCACGATCGCCGCCAGCAGCCGCTTCATCCGCATGACCGCGCAATCGCTGATCCTCGGCGTCGGCGCCTGGCTGGCGCTGGACAACACGGTGTCGAGCGGCGCGGTGATTGCCGGCTCGATCCTGATGGGCCGTGCGCTCTCGCCGGTGGATCAGACCATTGCCGTGTGGAAGAACTGGCTGGCCACGCGCACGGCCTACTTTCGTCTGGCGGAATTGCTGGCCAGGTATCCCGCCGAGCGCGAGCGCCTGCCCCTGCCGGCGCCTTCCGGCCATGTGACGGTGGAAAACGTGGTGCTGGTGCCGCCGGGCGGCGATGTGCCGGTGCTCAAGGGGCTGGCTTTCCAGATTCCTCGCGGCAGCGTGGTCGGCGTCATCGGGCCGAGCGGTGCCGGCAAAACCACCCTGGCCAAGGCCTTGATCGGCGTCTGGCGGCCACGCCAGGGCCATGTGCGGCTGGACGGCGCGGACGTGGCCGACTGGGACAAGCGCGATCTGGGCCGGGCGCTGGGTTACCTGCCGCAGGGCGCCGAACTGCTGGAAGGCACGGTGGCGGAGAACATCGCCCGCTTTGGCGGTTTGACCAGCGAGCCGATTGTCGCGGCGGCGAAACTGGCCGGCGTGCATGAGCTGATCCTGCGGCTGCCCAAGGGTTACGATACGCCCGTCGGTGTGGATGGCGGCCAGCTCTCGGCCGGGCAGCGGCAGCGCGTGGCGCTGGCGCGCGCGCTGTATGGCGATCCGGCGCTGCTGGTGCTGGACGAGCCGAATTCCAATCTCGATGAGGCTGGCGAGCAGGCGCTGGCCGATGCAATCCGCGCGGTGCAGGCACGGGGGGGCACTGTGGTGGTGATTTCGCATCGCGCCTCGGCACTGGCGGTGATGGACCGGATACTGTTGATGCGCGATGGCATGCTGGCGGCCTATGGCCCGCGCGATGACGTGATTGCCGCCATGCAGCAGGGCGCGGTGCCGGGCATACGCAGCCTGCCGGCCGAAATCGGCAAGGAGAACGAGGCAGACACCGCGCAGCAAGCGGACGATGAAGCAGCGGAAGGGGAGGGGAGAGAAGCATGAAACTGGGGGAATGGCTGCGCCTGTTGCGCCGCGATGCGCCGGATACGGAGGTTGAACGGCTGCTGAACGCGCCCATCGTCATTGCGCCGACGGATCAGCAGCAGCCGGCCCGCTGGGGCAAGCGGGTGTTGTTGATCGGCCTAGGGCTGTTCCTGCTCTGGGCGCTGTTCGTGCCGCTCAGCCAGGGCGTGCCGGCGCCGGGTTTCGTGAAGGTGGAGGGCAATCGCAAGACCATCCAGCATCTGCGCGGCGGCATCGTCGATGAAATCCTGGTGAAGGAGGGCGAGCGCGTGGCCAGGGATCAGCCGCTGCTGCGCTTGAGTCCGACGCAGTTTTCGGCGCAGATGAATATCGTCGAAAGCCAGTTGGTGACGGTGGCGGCCATCGAGGCGCGTCTGCTGGCCGAGCGTGACGGACGCTCATCCATACGGTTTCCCGGGTTTCTGGATGAACGCCACGATCAACCTGCCGTGCAGGAGGCCATCCAGTCGCAGAAAGAGCTGTTCAACGCCCGGCGGGCCAGCCTGTATGGCGAGGAAAGAATCGGCCAGGAAGTCATCGCCGGACTGGATGCACAGATTGCCGGTCTGGAGTCGCAACTGGCTTCCAAGGACCGCCAGCTCGAACTCTACAACCGGGAGCTGGCCTCCCTGCGTCCGTTGTTCGAGCAGGGCTTCGTGCCGCGCAACCGGATGTTCGAGCTGGAGCGGGCGGTTGCCTATCTCGAAGGCGGGCGCGGTGATGATGCGGCCAACAAGGCGCGCGCCCAGCGGCAGATTGCCGAAACCCGGCTGAAAATCCTGCAGAGCAAGGAGGCTTTCAAGAAAGACGTGGAAAGCCAGTTGACCGACATCCAGGCCAAGGCAGCCGACCTGCGCGAGCGCATGGTGGCGGCCAGCGATGACCTTGACCGCGTGGTGCTGAAGGCGCCCACTGCCGGCATTGTGGTGGATCTGACGGTGCATACCGTGGGCGGAGTGGTGCAGCCGGGGCAGAAGCTGATGGACATCGTGCCCGAGGATGAAGGGCTGGTGGTCGAAGTACATATTCCGCCGCATCTGATCGACAACGTGCGCAGCGGGCTGGAGGCGGACATCCATTTTTCCGCGCTGGATCGCACCCTGGTGCCAACCGTACCCGGCAAGCTGACCTATGTTTCGGCCGACCGGATGACCGATCCGCGCACCGAGACGCCCTATTACGTGGCGCGGGTGGCGGTCGATCCAGCCGAACTGGCCAGGCTCGGCTCGGAGAAGATACAGCCGGGCATGCCGGCGGACGTGGTGATCAAGATGAGTCAGCACAGCACGCTGGCCTACCTGTTTCAACCTTTGCTGAAGCGCCTGCGCTTCGCCATGACGGAGCGCTGATCATGAGGATTTCCCTGCTTGTTCTGAGCTGTCTTGCCCTGGGCGCGAGCAATCTCGCCCGGGCGGATGCGGGACTGGTCAACCTTTACGGTATCGCGCAGCAACGCGATCCGGGTTTTCTGGCGGCTCGGGCCGCGCTGGATGTCGGCAAGGAAGAAAAGACCATCGGCCGCGCCGCTTTGCTGCCGCAGATTTCGGCAAATTTCGGCATGATGCGTTTCGATTATGAGCTGCGCACCACCACGGCGCCCCGCACCAAACACGACTACACGAACAAATCCGGCGGGCTGCAGATTTCGCAGCCGCTATTTGAAATGGAACGCTTCGCCACCTACGAGGAAGGCAAGGCCAAGGCTGCCCTGGCGCAGGCCGTTTTCGAGGAGGCACGGCAGGATCTGCTGCTGCGTTTGACGCAGGCGTATTTCAACTACCTTTACGCCGAGGACCTCCTGCAACTGGCGGACTCGCAGCATGCGGCGGCCACCGAGCAACTGCGCGCGGCTGAACGGCTGGTGCAGGCGGGCGCCGGTTCGGTTACCGACATCGAGGAATCGAAAGCCCGGGTGGCGCTGGCCCAGGCGCAGCAGGCGGCGGCACGCAGCTCCATCGAAGTGCGTCGCCTGGAGCTGGGGAAAATGGTCGGGCAGGTGCCGGTCTTGCGTCCCTTAGCCGCCGAGCCGCAACTGACGCTGCCCGAACCGCAGCAGCCGGAGCAGTGGCTGGATGCGGCGGGCAAACAAAGCCCTGCCGTGCTGCGTGCGCGCATGGCGCTGGATGTGCACTCGCGCCAGGAAGAACGCGCCCGCGCCGGGCATTGGCCGACCGTCAATTTCGTCGCCGCGCTGCAAAAGGCGGATGAGCCCAACTATTACACCGTCGACGATGCCACCCTGCGCTGGGGCGTGCAGATGAACATCCCGATCTACGAGGGCGGGCGCACTTCGGCGCTTGGTCGCCAGGCAACCGCCCGCCGCGCCCAGGCGCTGCATGAAGTCGATGCCGCCCGCGAAGACAGTCGCATCAAGGCCAGCCAGGCTTATCTGGGCGTGGTCAATGGCGTGGCCCAGGTGGCGGCATATGAGCAGGCGGTCAAGTCGGCGGAAATCACCCGGCAAGGCATGGAAGTCGGCCAGCAGGCGGGCTTCCGCACCAATACCGACGTGCTGAACGCCCAGCAACAGTACTTTGCCGCCCGCCGCGATCTGCAACGGGAACGCTACACCTACCTGGTCAGCCGCCTGCAATTGCAGTCCGTCAGCGGCGGCGCAGGGGAGAAGGACCTGGCGGCGATCGATGCGCTGCTGGTGCCGGCTTCGGCTGCCGGGCGCTGAGACCGGATTTCGAGAAGTCAGGCGGTTCTGACCTCGTTGAGCAGGTCAGGGTGACGATCCAGCAGCTTGAATAGCTTGACCAAAGCCAGCGGCGGTTTGGTCTTGCCGTTCTCGTAGCGCGAAAAAGCGTTGATACCGCCGCCGAAGATTTCGGCAGCCTCGCGCTGGTCAAGATTGAGCTTCTTGCGCACGCTCGTGATGAAACCCGGATCAACGATGACCGCATTCACCTGCCTGGAGAAAACGCGCATCTCGCGCATGACGCGCTTCGATTCCGCTACATCCAGTATCGACTCGGCGCAGGCCGGACAGAAGTCGCCCGTCACCGCTGCAATGACGGTAGTTTCACCCTTGTAGGTGTAGGACAGGTCGCGGGTGTCATGGATCAGTTTCGCCGCGCCGCAAACAGGACATTTCATGGTCATAGCTCCTTGAAAGACACGATCAGTACGTCATCGATGACCGTCAGCTTCAGGTACACGTCGCCCGCTTGCGTGCTGGGGCGGTATACGTCCTGCCATACCGTGTGATCGGCATGGGTGGTCATGCTCTTGTAGAAGTCCGCTGGCATCAGTGCCATCACTACATCCAGCATATCGGAGAAGGCAAGCCCCAATTCATTTGCACCAGTACGTGCCGCATGTGTGGTGCGCACCTTGCCAGCCTCTACCAAGAAGTGCGGGGTTCGCTTTTCCACGGGCGCACTCTATTTCAGTTGGCTTATTTTGGCAAGTTGGTTAATTATGGGTTTCGCTACCGACGTGTAGGGGGCATATGTAACGCATCATAGATTGCGCATAATAGCCCGTTATGTGAGAAGAATATTTTCATGTAATGAAATCGGCGAGCGCCACAGCCCAGCGACCGCATAAAGCTTGACAGAACGCCACGGCCCGGCGGCCGTGTAAAACGACCTGTGCCAGTTCCGACCGTGCCGCCGATCTGTCCTCACGGCTCGGGTCGCAAGCTCCCACTCGCTGGTATCACAGCCCGAAACCCCGCCACCCTCCCGGGCTGGCGGCGGTCTGCTCGATGTCACGCGCTGAAACTTGGATATTGTCTGCAGGGACAAGAGGTTTCAGACCGAGCCTTGATCAGCTTTCGGTGATCGCTGATCGACTGGGTAGATCGCTCGATAGGGCTGGAACGGCGGGCGCGTCAGCCAGGCGCGGCATTCTGCATCCGTCAAGCCAGAATCAGTAGCTTGGTCGGTGTAGCAAGTGCAGCGATCTTGCATGGCCGCACAGCCGGCGACGTGCGGGACGTTGATCACTTTGCGGACAGGATCGTAGATCGGCGCAGATTCTGGCCGACCTTTAAATCGTGGTAAAAAATCTTGATACGAGATTTCGGAAATCTGGCCGGATGCGGATCGGGAAGACGAAGGCAGGGCGGCAGCGGTTTCCGCCGGCGGATGAAAAGCGTTGGCGTCCTCGCCCTTGATCGCAGAGGCGACGCGATCAAAGGCTTTGAAACCAAGGAAGCCAATGACGAGAAGCAAAATCAGGAAGACATAAAGGACTTTGGGAATCCGGCGTTTTTGCTTGATGTGCAGGGACGCCGATTTGTAGAGTCCAAAGGCTTTTTTGGGGAGCGTGTAACGCTCCTTGATCGCCACGCGGCGATCAGAGCGGCTTTCCGGATCGGCGACTTCTGGCCACTCCAGCAGCTCACGGCCGGCCCAATGGCCACGCAGGTGAACATGCTTGCCGACGAGCCGGCGCACGTTGGGATCAAGCAAATTCGGATGCTGTGTGATCAGCCAGAAGTCCAGACCCAAATGCCGATGCTTTTCAAAGGCGGCAACGTGAGGCGGGACTTTCGAGCTCGTCGCCCTGGGCCGGAAAACCTTTTGAGCCTCATCAATGACGACGAGGGAACCTTCGGGAAAGGTGAATTCGTGCTCAATCACAGATTCATCTTCCGGCGAGGGAACAGCACGCGTCCAGTGTTCGACCTGGGGGGCGACCTCGTGAGAAATCTTGAGGTCGGGAATGCCCATCACGATCACAGGACGCGGTGCACATTTGATGAGCTCCGAGAGCTCATAAACGGCATAGGCCGTTTTCCCAGCGCCAGGCGTGCCGGTAATCAGGGTCAGCATGTCAGGAACCTGATCCCATGAATGCCAGTTTCTTGAATGAAAGCAGCGTGACGGCAGCCGTGAAAGCGGCAAGCCAGACGCCGATTGCATCGACGAATCCGGCCAGCGCCATCAATTGATAAACCGTGGCATTCATCGAGCCTAGAGAACTGCTTACAGCCGTCTCCAATTGATCCTTCACGAAGTCCCAACCGGTATATGTCACGACGCCGAAACCGAGTGCCATAGCGCCCTTGAGAACCCATCCGCTGATGCCATAGGTCAGCCACTCAGCCCAGTTCATGATGAAGACCTTCCAATGTTGAACAGAAAGAGCAGGGCACCGATCCAGGCAGACGCAAGAACGATCGGGCGGATTCCATCCGCAAAGGCACAGGCACCGTCAAAAGCCAGCTGGAAGGGCTTACCGAGGATGCTGAACTGCAGGGGAGCAGGGCAAGCACCGGCGGCCGTCATTTCCGGCGCAATCGAAACGGCCCGATCCTCTTCCGGCAGCGCGGTAGGCTGTTCGGGCGCGCCCAACGCCGCGCAGGCAGATGCGTCGGGGAAATCTTCACAGAACGTGGATTTTTCGGGAGCAGCAGGGGCAGTGGCTTCAGCAGAGCCAGACGAAACTGCAGTGGATTCGGTCACCACGCCATTCGGCGCGGTGATCGTGGTTTTCAGGCGCTGCTGGACAGTTATCGTGTCACCCACATAACCCAAATCGTAATCGGTTTGCGTTTCTGTGACCGTCGTTCCTTCCGGGCCTATGGCTGTCGTTACTGTGTTTTCGCCGGGTACGGAAACCGGTCCGCTTACAGTTACCGGCCCGAGCTCAGGCCAGAAATTAGGGTTATGCTCAATGGCTTTTTCGAGGAAATCACCGCCGCGATTTTCATCAATCAGATGCTGGGCGATAAGGGTTTCGATTTCATCATCCGTGGCAGGGCGTTTGGTTTCAAGAGTGCCCCAAACGCATGTATACACAGACGGGTTAAAGTAATAGCCCGGGTTACAGTAAAAAAGATCATAAGAGTAGAAAGTGATACCAGAAGTAACAGAACTGCGCTGGCGCTTGGCAATGACTGTATTTGCAGTCGTCGCCAAATAAGTAGTAGCGCAAGTAACCGTAGCGGCATAATTTTGATCCCAGCCGCATTGTTGCATACGCACACTAGATGGAAGACCACTACCCAAGAGATCTTGATAAAGAGGCAAATTGCCCAAAGTCTTAGGCTCATCGATCAAAATCTGATCGTCATCACCCTGAAAAAGACCTTCCAGCAAATCGAGCCCAAGCATGGCGAGAGCCCCCCAGCCTGAAAGACGCAAGAGATTCCGACCCAGTTTGGAAAGGGCAGAAGGGGATGCATTTCGAGCAATCGAAACGGGAAAAGACGAATTCCCGATGCTGGCCAGGCTTTGATTCGCAGCGAACGCAGAGCCGGGAACAGCGCCGTTTCCGATGAGAACCTTGCCAACTGGTGCAAACTGAGGAGCCGCCGAGAGAGGCGCGCGAACCTTTATGTTCTCGGGGAGCGCTTGGGGAACCAAGGCCAGCGCAGAAGCGTACGAAGCTGCCGGAAATGCAAGCAACAAGGTCAGGATTGTCAATACTGATTTCATCGAAACGAAATCCAGGCAGCGCCGACGATGGCAATAAACCCGGCGACGAAATACGGATCGAGCATCAACATTTACCACCCCCAACCAAGAGAACGACGGAGAATATGAAAGCCCCAAGCGACGGCCCAAACACCGACTACCAGCCACGCCAGCGCGATACCGTCAAGAGCAGAATCAGCCGGATCACACGCCGCAAAAGAAACCGACGGGACAGAATGCGTACTCTTGAGCGTGTCGCCTTCATACTTAGAAATCTTCCAACCACTGCTGTAACGGACGGCGTGAATAATCGGCGGCGGATTGGGTTGCAGAATCGTCGATGAACCCGGTACGACGACCGGGGACACCGACGACCAAAGCGCCGACGCTGCAGCTTCGGCTGATGCGTAGCAATGGCCGGAGTGCAGCGCGCCCATTAATTCAGGGCTTTGCGCATGAGGGCGAAAGCGAAGATCGCGACGATCGCAGCGATCACCAGACCGGCAACCGTAGCGCCATCGGTACTGGCAGCGGTCAGCGCATTGGTCACACTTTCCGGCACAGCGGCTTGAGCAGAAACAGCCAGACCGGAGAGGGTCAGACCACCAGCGGTTTTTTGGATCAGCTTCATTTTTTGAACTCCTTACAATTTGCCGGGAATACCCCCGGCGGGGTTTTGGACGAAACGTCCAAATTCAGGGCTTCGCGCATGGCGCGGAGGTAGGGGTAGCGGTTTTCAAGGTATGCCTGATAGGCCAGATCGGGGAACAGATCGGCCTGGCGGGCGAGGAAGTAGGTTTTGAAAGCTGGACGGCCGTGGCTCATACGGATTCCCCCCTTTAAGCGACTTGCCGCAATGCATCGACCTGAACCAGATCAATCGACCGGACGCGCTTACTCAAGCTCAAGACGTTGCACGGCACGCTGATATCGATGCCGTAATCCTTGAGCCGGGAACGGACACGGAAAAATGTTGATCGTGACATCTGAGGCAGTTGCCCATCGCGCCATAAAATCGCGTAGGTGCGCAGCCGGAACGGAATTTCGCTCCAGTCTTCCACACCAACCTGTTCGCGCTGAATTTCATTCAAAAACCGTCCATAGATCACTTGCGCCATGTCTTCACCCTCACTTTTCTGGTTCCACACATTCAGATAATTCAAACCCTCACGCTTGAGGTATTCACTTCCCAACTGGATTTCAAAGCGGGCCAGCGTTGCGCCGTCATACGGGCCGCGCTTGCCGTCCTGCTCCGCTTGCTTGTCATACACCTTGGCTTTCCACCAATTCGCACGGCGAGACTCATAGCCCCACGTCGGGCCGTACTTACCCAGGCGCGGCTGACGCCGGAAAATCGGGCGTTGCAGCAAGATCGTGCTCCATGCCTTGTAATCGCTAACCTTGAAGTTGCCGGCCAAATCAACCCGGGAAATAGTCGTTCCGGACTCGGCTACAGTGCCTTGAGAGAGCACCGAGCCAAACATGCGTACATCGAAGCCCAGATCGCGCAGGATGCCGCCGAAGCGTTCGACGCACTGGACAACGCCGATGCCCTTGACGTTGTCGGTTTGCTGGAACCGGCCCACGTTACCGGAGAACTGGAGCTTTTCACCGTCGCAGCGGATGCGTAACGACGTATCCGACGACGGGCAGCGGATTTGCTCCCAGTCGCGGCGCTCCCATTCGATGCAGCCGTCCCGGTCGATTTTCATGATGCGTCCGCCTTCGGTCGAACGCACCGGAATCCGGTATCGATGAACGCCAGTCAGCCAGTCACAGATTGGGGACATATAGATTCATTTCCGGTCAAAATGGTCTAAAAAGTCTCAGTTGTGGGACTTAGTTGCAGTGGTACTAGTAACTGCAACTGTTTTTTTTCGTCCGCCGCGACATCGCGGCAGACGAAAAAAATCATGCTGCGGCCTTGCCGGCCACCCCCGCCGAAACCACCTGGGCAGAAAAACCCGTCACCACCGAGCGCAGACCCTTCCGACCAGGAACGTTATCGACCTGTAGATCGAGCTCGGCCGGGAAGCGCACGTCGCGGAATTTGGCGACGGCATCCGTCGCCAGATCGAGATCGGCAACCTCGAAACCGTAGCCTTCAAGACTGAACTTCTCAGAAGTAGCCGGCTCTACCGGCCTCAAAACAGAAATCTGAGCAAAATCAAAAGGCTTTCCGCTTTCCTTACCCACACCTGACAGACGCTTTACACCAATCACTTTTACTTTCATGACGTGCTCCTTGTTTGAGATAGTCACAAACATGTGACGTCCGGAATATAGTCACATGTCTGTGACGTTGTCAAGTCAACAAAATAGGACTACCCTGCAAACCTCAAACCGCGAGGAATGCCGCCATGAAAACCACGGACTATCTGGATGCCGCCAAGGAAAGACTGGGGATTACATCGGATTACGCGTTGGCGCAGCGGCTGGACTTCAAAAAGCAGGAAGTCAGCAGATGGAGAAAAGGCGACGTGATCATGTCGCCTTACGCGTGTATAAAGATCGCCATCACGCTGAACCTCGACCCGGCGCAGGTGCTGGCCGAGGTGCACGAGGAAACGGAGAAGAACCCGAAGAAAAGGGCGTTCTGGTCGGGTTTTCTGTCGCGTGCAGTGCTAGTGCTGCTCATGGCCTGCACGCTGGGGTTGAGTTCTTTCGTTATGCCCGAGAACGCACAGGCCGCGAGTGGTGGGACCGCAAATAGCGGTTACGGTCTATTGCGCATAATATGGATTATGTTAATAAAAATACTGAAGTGAAGGAACTTGGGAATATTGAATCCAATCGGAGCCTGTCTGAGCCTGAATGCGCGTCGTATACCGTGTCGTGAGCCCGCCGTGCTGTGACTGTGAATCAGGCAGCGCGCATAACTGCGGGCATTCAGATCCGGTAGCGCTTGACGGCGTCGTTCAGGCGGATGGCCAGTTGTTCGAGTTCCTGCGTACTTTGCGTAGTGTCGGCAACGGTCCGGCGCGCTTCTTCGGAAATGTTGGCGATACGCTGGAACTGATCGGCAATGTGCGCCGAAGCCGAACTTTGCTGACGAATGGAAGTGGCAATTTCGGAAACCGTCAGCAGAACCTTGTCCGAGCCTTGCCGTATGCTGTCGAGCGCATCGTTTGCCGTGCTGGCGTTGTTGACGCCCTCGCCGACCCGCTCGACGACGATCTGCATGGTCGTGACGGCGTTGGTGGCGCTTTCCTGTATGGACTGGATCAGGCTGGCGATTTCACGGGTAGACGACGAGGTGCGCTCGGCCAGTTTGCGGACTTCATCGGCCACGACCGCAAACCCCCGGCCGTGCTCGCCGGCGCGTGCCGCTTCGATGGCCGCATTGAGCGCAAGCAGATTGGTCTGCTCGGCCACGTCGCGGATGACATTGAGCACCGTGGAAATGCTGGCGATCTGGTTGCGCAGATCGCTGATGCTGACGGCCGCCGAGTCCACGGTATCGGCGATGGAGCGGATTTGTTCGATGGTGCTGCAAATCACTTCTCCGCCGGCCGTCGCCTGATGGCCTGACTCCCGCGACAGCTTTTCCGCCTGCTCGGTTTGTGTCGCAATATGGTCGATGCTCACCGTAACCTGCTGAACGGTGGCGGATACGGAAGAAGAGGAATCGCTGGTCTGCTCGGAAATGTTGCGTATTTCCTGCGTGGAATTGTTGAGGCGGCTGGTAGCCGAACTCAAGGTATCCATTGACTGGGCGATCTCGCGCAGGCTGGCCTGCACGGTGTCCAGCAGACTGTTGAAGGCCGTTGCCGTGGCGCCGACTTCATCCCTGGACTTCACGGTGAGGCGCTGGCGAAAATCGAGGTTGCTGGCCACGTTTCTCATCGTAGCCGTCATTTCGGTGAGTGAGCCCGTGACCGAGCGATGCAGCATGAAGCCGAGAATGGCAACGATGATGGAGGTTACGAGGGTGACGACGACATAGATCGAAAAGGAGCGCGTGTTGGCGGTGGTCACCTGTTTCTGCAGCGTATGCTGGTTATCCAGCAGCTTTTTCTGTGAGTCGCCCAGAAATGCGGAGAGCGCCTGCTCGGCTGGAATTACCTTGGTATACAGCGCCAATTGGGCAAGGTCGCGTTTGTCCGCCACTTCCAGGACGGCATCGATCGCTTGGCTGTAGCCGTCAACGATGGGATCGAGCGCCTGGGCCGAATCCTTCGCTCCCGGCACCTGGGCGTAGTCCTGGGTCGCCTGCTTCAATGCTGCACGGGTTTCGGCAACCTTTTGCGCGAATGCCTTGCGCAGATCGTCATCCTCTTCCATCAGCAAGGCCAGCAACAGGGCGCGCGCCTCCTTGAACTGGTCGCTGACATTGCTCATGGCAATCAGCGAAGGCACCGAGCGCTCTGTCACATTCTCAAAATGGCTTTGCAGACTTCTGAGCTGGAGCAAACCATAAACTCCGGTGCCAATCAGGGCGATCAGGGTGACAACAACGAGGATCGCCAGACGTTTGCCTATCGACATGACCGGGCCTCCGAAAAAACAGTCGTCGTGCTATGTGTCTGCATTATCGAAACGAGAAAATACGTTGATGTTGTTATCGTTATAGCGTCTACAACTTTTTCTGCGCGAGCGCCCTGCAGGAAGCGCTCTGGCTCCGGCTCCGGAACGCATACCCGGACAAGTCGTGAATCCAGACTTGTCCGGGTATCTCGCGTATGCAGAAAAAAGTTTTCAGCAGGTTTTCAAGGAGTAAGGACTACTTTGACCGAACCATCGACGGCGGCCTTGTCAATGTAGCCGATCGCCGTTGGATTGCCGGCGACGAATTTCTTCACTTCGGCGTCCGAGGCGCCCTCCTTCAGCGGCTGGGCCTTGCCGGTGAACACCAGCTTGGCCCAATAGGCCTTCAATTGGGCGCCGTCCTTGCCTGTCACCTTCTGGTAGAAGGCCGAACGCACCGCATTGCCGTCCGGCAGGTCAATGGCGGCCAGCTCGTTGGACTTGCCCAGGAAGATGCTGGCAATCTGTTCAGCCGAGGGGGGATGGGCGTTGCCCGGATTGACGATGACCGCCACCGATTGCGCCAACGCGGGCAATGCTGCGGAAAACAGCAGTGCTGCGATCAAACCATGTTTGTGGATCTTCATGATGTGCATTTCTCCTCGGGGCATCAAAACAGGAAGTCGACGGTGGCCGTGAACAACTTGATGCTGCGATCACTGGTAGTGAATAGCGGCGAGGCGTTGGCGAAGCTGCCCGCATTCGGACTGGCAATACTGCCCGGTTTCTTGATGACTTCGAACTGCGCCTTGAGAGCGACATTGGGCATCAGATCATAGCGAACGCCGGCGGCAAAGGCCTTCTGTTCTTCGCGGATCGCCGAGGCATCGGTAAGATTCACGACGAGCGCGGCCATGGAGATCGGCTGTAACGGGTTTGGATTAAATGGATCGCCAAGCAGAACGGCCGGCGGATACGCGGCAGACTCCTTGTCGCGTAGCCGGCTGATGGTCAGATAGGGGGTGAACTTGCCGACCCGATAACCGGCCAGGACGTACGCTGCCTCGAGATCGCGCACCAATTGCCCATCGACCTTGCGGCGAGCGTATTCCGTCTGCACGATCCAGTTGTTGGCATCATAGCTGTAGCCCAGCGACCAGAGCTTGGTGTCCAGATCGTTGATCAGGATGTTGGGCGTGGAATAACCGGTGGCCGGAACGCTCTGCAGCGCGGCGACACTCTGGAAATACGCATTCAGATTGGCGGTAGTGCCGGGAGCGTGGTTGTCGTAGGGTTTGATGCTGAGCTTGCTCTTGAGATAGTTGGCATGGAACTGCGAAGCGCCGATTTCGTACGTTACCCCCAAGTTGGCCAGGCGGCGTCCCTCGAGTTTGTAGGCCTTCATGACGTCCTTGCTCTTGCCCACGTTCAGCGTCACTGCCAGGTTGCCGCCGCCGATATCGACATTCGCGCCGATGTCGATGCCGTCCATGTGGGTAATCGGGTTCAGGTAATACAGTTCGGTGGGCATGCGCACGGCCGTCTGAGCGTAGCCGATGTTGCGCGTTTCCGAAACCATGAAGGTGGGCAGCAGCATGCGGCCGGCGCGGACGTACAAGTTGTTGTTGACGTTGTACTTGAGATTGAGCCATTCGACGAGCGGCGAATAGCTGTTGTCGCCGCGATGATCGACGACGACCTGGGCAATGCCCGTCAGACCGTTGCCGAAGTTGGCCGAGAGCTGAGCGCCCGCCTTGGTGTCGACGCCAGAGCGCCACGCCCCGCTATTGCCCGGCCCATTGGGTTGAAATACGAGGCTGCGATAATCGGCCTCCCTCTCGTTGCTGTGCGTGACACCGAAGGTGCCGAAACCGCTGAGGTTGAACTGGGTGTCGGCCAGGGTGTTACCACTAAAGGTAAGACCCAAGGCGGCACACAGGCTGCTGGCAAGGCAGATTTTCTTCATGCTTGTTCCCCTTGTGGTTTATCCATGTTTGTAGTCATGCCGCCATCCTGCGCCACTCGTCCAGAGTGTTTGGCGGCTATGGCGTTAGTATTATGCTATACGACGTAAGGATTATGTAGGTTTCTGTCAGTTTATTGCTACAGATATTTCTGGCGGCTGCCGGGACGATACAAATGTTCGAGGTTTGTTCGGGGATTCGCGAGGCTGGCCCGGGGCTTTTCAAAAACAAAGGCCCGCATGCGTGGCGGGCCTTCGGGTGGTGTGAAACGGCGGAATTTCACTCCGTTTCGTTGCGTTCCTTGAACGCGCGCTTGGCGGCCATGAAGTATTTGTTCAACTCGTCTTCGCTCATGTGCGGATATTTTTCGCGCAGCACGTTGTAGGCAAGATGTTCGAGCGGCTGGCCAGTCCAGCCGGTTTCCGGATCGAGGAAAGGCTCGACGCGGGAAAAGACGCCATCGAAGGTTTCGCGATTCGCGGGGTGCCGCCGCCGCTCGGCAACACCGGATTTGCTGGCTGCTGTCATGGTGATCTCCTCCTGTAACGACATTTGTTTATGGGATTGCTGCCGCCACCCTCTTCCTTGCTGTCTTCCCTGCTCCAGCGCTTTGTTGCCGTGTTGCCATACTTGGTTTTATTGTAGCGAGAGAAGCTGCAAGCAGCCATGATGTGAAGGCCGGTTCGTGAAATAGTTCCTGTCAGCCAGGAAATCACGCTTGCCCTGAGGCGGCCATGCTGGAATGGCACGGGCTACGGGATCGGGATCTGCTCCACCGATGCCGCCGATGCCACTGCCCTCCCCCCCCCCGAAACGGTTCACCGCATCGTTTCGATTCCATATTGCATGATTCATGAATTGCTGCTAGATTGAAACAATCGTTTGAATCCTTGCCTGATCGATAGCCAGGGTAAGCAATCCCAGAGGGTCTTCCTGCAATGACAGACAAATACATGCAATTCGCCAATTCAACCCTGGGCAGCAAGCTGGTGGGGCTGGTGGGCCTGCCCAGGCCGCCGGTGCTCGAACGCTACCGCCCGGACGTCAAGGCGCCGCTGATCAAAGGCAGCATCGTGCTCGGCAGCGCCGGCAACGGCCGCTTGCTGGAGGCCGTGGTCGGCGTGCTGGCCGCCATCAAGGCGAATGTTCTGGCGCATGGCGAGGCGCCCGACTGGATCGGCGCGGCCAATCAGGCCGGCTTGATGACGGGTCGTTTCGTGCCGCCAGCCAGGGGCGGGAAGCAAGGCGAGCGGATCAAGGCGCTGGTCTTCGACGCCAGCCGCATCAACGAGAGCAGTCAGTTGGTGGCGCTCCATCGTTTCTTTCACGACACCGTGCGCTCGCTCGACCGATGCGGACGGGTGATCATTCTCGGCCGCCCGCCGGAATCCTGCAGCACGCCGCGCCAGATTACGGCCCAGCGGGCGCTGGAAGGCATGACGCGCTCGCTGGGCAAGGAAATCCGGCGTGGCTGTACCGCCCAGTTGGTGTATGTCGCCGAAGGCGCGGAAGGCAACATCGAATCGACCTTGCGCTTTCTGCTTTCACCGCGTTCCGCCTACGTTTCGGCGCAGGTGGTGCGCATTGCCGGCAATGCCACGCCGTTTCCGGTTGCCGACTGGCTGCAGCCGCTGGCTGGCCAGACCGCGCTGGTCACCGGCGTTTCGCGCGGCATCGGCGCCTCGATTGCCGAGGTGCTGGCGCGCGACGGCGCCAAGGTGATTTGCGTCGATGTGCCGCAAGCCGAAGCCGAGCTTGCGGCCGTCGCCCGCAAGCTCGACGGCATCGCCCTGCCCCTGGACGTCACCGCTGCCGACGCGCCGCAGAAAATGGTCGCGGCCGCGCAGGCGCAGGGCGGGATCGACATCATCGTGCATAACGCCGGCATCACCCGCGACAAGACCATCGCCAACATGAAACAGGAGTTGTGGGATCTGGTGATCAACGTCAATCTCAGCGCCCAGGAGCGGATCAACGACGCATTGCTGGCTGCCGAGGCGATCAAGCGCAATGGCCGCATCGTCTGCGTTTCCTCGATCAGCGGCATTGCCGGCAATCTGGGGCAGACCAACTATGCGGTCTCCAAGGCCGGGGTGATCGGCATGGTCAACAGCATGAGCGTCTCGCCGCTGCTGCGCGAGCGTGGCATCACCATCAATGCCGTCGCGCCCGGCTTCATCGAAACCCAGATGACCGATGCCATTCCCTTCACCATCCGTACCGCCGCGCGGCTGATGAATTCGATGAACCAGGGCGGGCAGCCGATAGACGTCGCCGAGACCATCGCCTGGTTCGCCTGTCCGGCTTCGACGGGAATCAGCGGCAACGTCGTCCGCGTCTGCGGCCAGAGTCTGATCGGCGCCTGATCGCGGAACTCGAAAGCACTGATCCACATGGATATGGAACCGCTGGAAATCCGCCAAATACACGCGCCGCCCGCGCCCCTGCGGCTCTACATGGCCGCCTTGATGTCGGTACGCAAGAAAAATCGCGTAGCGCCCATGCCGGCAATCAGCCTGGTGCGCCCCGACCTGTCCCTGGATGCCGGGCACGTTGCGCGCTATGCGGCGCTGTGCGGCTTTCAGGCGGCGCATGGCGTGCCGTTGACTTATCCGCACATGCTGGCCTTTCCGCTGCACATGATGCTGATGGCGGACAGCCGGTTTCCCTACGCCATGCTGGGCATGGTGCATCTGGCGAACGCGGTGCGCCAGCATGCGCCGCTCTCGCCGGATCAGCGAGTGCGCATCGAGGTTCGCTGCGGGATTCCGCTGGCGCATGAAAAGGGACAGGCCTTCACCCTGCTCACGCAGATGCATGCCGGCGGCGTGCTGGCCTGGGAAAGCACCAGCACCTATCTGCGCACCGGCATCCGCAATCCGCTGGGGTTGCCCTATCAAAGCCGGATTGCCGAGGTGCAGGCGGCGCAGGCGATGCAGGAATGGACGGTCGAAGCCGATATCGGCCGCCGTTACGGCGCGGTCTCGGGCGACCTGAATCCCATCCATATGAACCGCTTTGCCGCCATGGCCTTCGGCTTCCAGCGCGCCATCGCGCATGGCATGTGGACCAAGGCGCGAGCGCTGGCCGCCCTGCTGCCGGCACGCGCCATCGACAGCGCAGAAGCCAGCATCGAATTCAAGACGCCCCTTTTTCTGCCGGGCAAGGCGACGCTGTGGGCCGATTCCTATACCGAAGCCGCCGGCCAGACCTTCGAGGTCAAGGACGAACGCGGCGAGAAGCCGCATCTGCGCGGCGTCTGGCATTCATGAGCCGGCTGCGGCAAGGGCGCTTCGCCGACACCCGCTTGCGGCCCTGGATGCTGCGCCTGGGTTTTGCCGTTTTTCCACCCTTGCTCGGGGCGCATATCCGCCTCGAAAAACTCTCCGGCGACTTTCGCTACGCCCGTGTCGCCATGCGCCAGCGCATCAGCAACAGCACCATGTGGGGCGCGCATTTCGGCGGCTCGCTGTTTGCCATGACCGACTCGATCTATGCCTTGCTGCTCAAGCAGAACCTGGGGCCGGGTTACGTCGTCTGGGACAAGTCGGCGACGATCGATTTCCGCAAGCCCGGCCGCGGTCGGGTCTGGTGCGAATTTCACGTCAATGCGCCATTGCTCGAGCGCATCCGGCAGGAAACCATCGGCGGCGGCAAGAGCGAGCCGGTCGTCGATGTCCAGGTTTACGACCAGCAGCACGATATCGTCGCCTCAGTCAGCAAAACCCTGTATGTGCGTCGGCGCACGCTCGACCACTCGTTCAATGGAGTCATGCAATGACCGGTAATTCCATCCGTCGTGTCGCCATCCTCGGCGGCAACCGCATTCCCTTCGCCCGTTCCAATACCGCCTACGCCGAAGCCTCCAATCAGCAGATGCTGACGGCGGCATTGCAAGGACTGATCGACCGCTGCAACCTGCATCGCCTGCGCCTGGGCGAAGTGGCGGCCGGCGCCGTCATCAAGCATTCGCGCGATTTCAACCTGACGCGGGAATCCGTGTTGTCGACCACCCTGGCGCCGGAAACGCCGGCCTACGATCTGCAGCAGGCCTGCGGCACGGGCCTCGAAGCGGCGATACTGGTCGCCAACAAGATCGCCCTGGGGCAGATCGAAGCCGGCATTGCCGGCGGCGTCGATACCACTTCGGACGCGCCGATCGGCGTCAATGAGCGCATGCGCAAGATCCTGCTCGAAATCAACCGCAGCAAGACCCTGGGCCGGCGGCTGGCCGGTGCCTCGAAGCTGCGTCCCGGCATGTTCTTCAAGCTGCTGCTGCCGCGCAATACCGAGCCGCGTACCGGCCTGTCCATGGGCGAGCATTGCGAGCTGATGGCCAAGGAGTGGCAGATCGCCCGCGAAGACCAGGACCAGATGGCCGTCGAAAGCCACCACAAGCTGACGGCCGCCTACGAGCGCGGTTTCTTCAGCGATCTGGTGACGCCCTTTCTCGGCCTGAATCGCGACAACAACCTGCGTCCGGACATCACGGCAGAAAAACTCGCCACGCTGAAACCCGCCTTCGACCGCGCCGCCGGCACGCTGACCGCGGCCAATTCGACGACGCTGACCGATGGCGCCTCCTGCGTATTGCTGGCCAGCGAAGACTGGGCGCGCGAGCGCGGGCTGCCGGTGCTGGCCTACCTGAGCTTTTCCGAAGTCGCCGCCGTGGATTTCGCGAACAAGAAGGAAGGCCTGCTGATGGCGCCCGCCTACGCCGTGCCGCGCATGCTGGATCGCGCCGGCCTGAAACTGCAGGACTTCGATTTCTACGAAATCCACGAAGCCTTCGCCGCCCAGGTGCTGTGCACGCTGAAGGCCTGGCAGGATCCGGCATTCTGCCGCGAGCGGCTTGGGCGCGCGGAAACGCTGGGGAGCATCGACATGGCGAAGTTCAACATCAATGGCAGCTCCCTGGCGACGGGGCACCCCTTTGCCGCAACGGGCGGACGCATCCTGGCCACGCTGGCCAAGATGCTGGCCGCGCGCGGCAGCGGGCGCGGCCTGATTTCCATCTGCGCCGCCGGCGGCCAGGGCGTGGTCGCCATCCTCGAACGCTAGGGAAACGGCACATGCAGCAATAACCCGCAGTAACACCGCATAAACCCGGCTCACCAACATAGATCAAAAAAACAGGGAGGATAGATGAGCAGCACGGTTACCGACTTGCCCGAGGAACGCGAACGTATCTGGTTGTCCTCCTACGTCGCCGGCGTGCCTGCCGATATCGACCTGGGGACTTACGACTCGATCAACCAGTATTTCGACGAGTGCATCGAGAAATACCGCGAGCGCATTGCCCTGGTCAGCATCGGCACGCAACTGAGCTATGCCGGACTCGCTGAAAAAGTCGAAGCCTTTGCCGCCTATCTGCAAGGCATCGGCGTGAAAAAGGGCGATCGCGTGGCGATCATGCTGCCCAACCTGTTCCAGTATCCGATCGCCCTCTTCGCCACGCTGAAGACCGGAGCCATCGTCGTCAATGTCAATCCGCTGTATACGGCACGCGAGCTGGCGCACCAGCTCAAGGACAGCGGCGCCGAAACCATCGTCATCCTGGAAAACTTCGCCCATACGCTGGAGCAGGCGCTGCCCGGCACCGCCATCAAACGCATCATCCTGACGGAAATCGGCGATCTGCTGGGCGGCAAACTCAATCTCAAGGGCCGGCTGCTCAGTTTCGTCGTGCGCCATGTGCAGAAGATGGTGCCGCCCCACAGGCTGCCGCACGCCATGCTCACCCGCATGCGCGCAGCGCTCGGCCAGGGCGCACGGCGCAGTTTCCAGCCGGTGGCGGTCAGCCAGGAAGATATCGCCTTTCTGCAATACACCGGCGGCACCACCGGCGTGGCCAAGGGCGCGATGCTGACCAACCGCAACATCATCGCCAACCTGCTGCAGGCCAAAGCCTGGGCCGAAGGCCAGTTGACCGATGAAATCGAGACCGTGCTCACCCCTCTGCCGATGTATCACATCTATTCGCTGACGGTGAATTGCCTGATCTTCCTCGGGCTGGGCGGGCGCAACATCCTCATCGCCAACCCGCGCGATACCAAGCGCATGACCCTGATCCTGCGCAAGGAGCAATTCACCGGCATCACGGCAGTCAGCACGCTGTTTGCCGCGTTTCTGGAAAACGAGGAGTTCTGCCGCCGCGACTTCCGTCCGCTCAAGCTGGCCATGGCCGGCGGCATGGCGATGTCGCGCACGATTGCCGAGAAATGGCAGAAAGTCACCGGCGTGGGCATCGTCGAAGGCTATGGCCTGACCGAGTGCTCGCCCATCGTCACCATCAATCCGGTCGATATCTCGAAGCCGGTCGAATTCAACGGCTCCATCGGCGTGCCCGTGCCCTCGACCTATGTCCGCATGCGCCGCGACGACGGCAGTTGGGCGGCCATCGGCGAGGCCGGCGAGCTCTGCGTGCATGGCCCGCAAGTCATGCTCGGCTACTGGCAGCGTCCCGAGGAAACGGCGCGCGTCATCGACAACCACGGCTGGCTGGCCACAGGTGACGTCGGGGTGATGGATGAGCATGGTTACATCCGCCTGATCGACCGCAAGAAGGACATGATCCTGGTGTCCGGCTTCAACGTCTTTCCGAACGAGGTCGAGGAAGTCATCATGAGCCACCCGGATGTGCTTGAAGTCGCCGCCATCGGCGTGCCGGATGAAATCGCCGGCGAGCGCATCAAGGTCTTCGTCGTGCGCCGCAATCCCGAACTCAGCGCCGAGGACATCATCGCCCATTGCCGTACCGGACTGACCGGCTACAAGATTCCGCGCATCGTCGAATTCCGCGATGAACTGCCCAAGTCCATCGTCGGCAAGATCCTGCGGCGTGAACTGCGCGAGCAGGGAAATCGGGAACATCAGGCGCATTAAATCGTCAGCGCATCATGCAGCCCGGTAGTTCAGATTGATTCAAACCGCATCACACATTGCCCATTCACGTCACGACAACCAAGGAGGAGCATGCAATGAACAGAAAAACCAGCCATGCCGGCAGTCATCAGGAAAACCTGGCACAGGCGCTGGGCGTCATGGCAGCCGCCGCGCTGCTGACGGCCACGACCGGCGCACTCGCCCAGAACGAACCCACGCCAGGCGCGAGCGAGCCGCACGCCTACAATTGGCAACTGGAGCGCACCGAAGGGCCATGCAAAAGCTACAGCAGCGCGGTTGCCGGCAAGGAATACGTCGCAGCCAAGGCGGTTTGCGACGTCCCCGCCCGCATCGAGGTGGTCGGCACCATCCTCCACGACATCGCAGGCTTTCCGAGCTGGATGGCCGATTGCAAGGAAACCAAGGTGTTGAAGGTAGAGGATGACGAGAAGGACACCATCGTCTTCTGGCTGCATCAGCATATTCCCATCCTGCGCGACCGCGACATGGTGTTGCGCTCGACGGTGACCGTCGACTACGCGAAGAATCTCAACCTGATCGAGGCGCGTTCGACGGAAGACATCCAGTATGACTCCGGCAAGAAACTTTTCCGCATGCCCTCCTTCTACGCGCAATACCGCCTGGAGTGGATCGACCGCGAGCATACGCGCGTAACCTACCTGATCGATCCGGACCTCGGCCCGGGCCTGCCGACCGGTATTTCCAACATGAACATCCGCAAGATTCCGCTGCGCAGCATGCAGGGAATGATCAAGGTCGCCGCAGACAAGAAATATGTCGAAGCCGCCAAAACCAGCAAGTACGCGCGCTGGGTCGAGGAAGCGCTCAAGCAGGGCTTCCTCAAGTAAGCTGGCAAACAAAAGCAAAATAAACAACGGATAGTCTGGAGGAGCAGATGAAGAAATCGATCTACCGCATTGCAGTTACCCCGCTGTTGCTGGCCGGAACATGGGCAGGACTTGGCGCCGCCAGTCCGGCCCATGCCGCCCCCGGCGACCTGGTCATGACCATGGGCTTCGTCAGCATCAACAACTCGCGCAGTTCCAGTACGCCGCAGCACAACCAGCTCGACCCCAACACGCTCGGCCCGAAACTGGGGCTCGTGCCGACCAGTTTCAGCTCGCCGGGCACCGAACAGACCGTCGGCAACGCACTCAAGCCGATCCTGACGCTGAGCTATTTCATGACCGATCACATCGCCATCACGGCGGTGGGCGGCGTGCCGCCGGTACTCGATGTGACCGGGCATGGCTCGGTGACCACGCCCGGGCTGCTCAGTGGGGTGGTTCCCCCTGTGGAAATGGGCAAGCCGGCGAACAACCCGGTGGCGACGGCCCGGCACTGGTTTCCTTCGGTGATGGTGCAGTACCACTTCGGTGAAAAAGACGACGCCTGGCATCCCTTCGTCGGCGTGGGCCTGGGCTACAGCTTCTTCACCAATGTCAAGCTGGGCGCGAATTTCGACAACAATCTGAAGCTGGCCGGTGGGTTCATCGCGGATCCCTTGAACGCCATCGTTGGCAAGGCTCAGGTTTCGACCGAAGCCAAGGCCTCCGGCCGCATCCGCCCCCTGTTCAATGCCGGCGTGAGCTACATGCTCGACGACAAATGGTCCCTGGGCGCATCGGTTTCCTATGTGCCGATCAAGACGGTCGCCACCATCCGCGTCCGCGACAAGACCGGCAATGTTGTGCTGACCAGCAAGGCCAATCTCGATATTCCAACCGTGGCGACTTCGGCAACGGTGGGCTATCACTTCTAACGACTTCCGCGCCCCCTCTCCGCCGCCTCTTTCGTCAGCCATCGGGCGAAAAGAGGCGGTTGTTTTTTGCACGTCGCAATCCTCTATTCGCTATCCCGTTATTCCGCTATCCGATCCGGCGCTTTTCCCATGGCCTGACGGGTTTTCCATCCAGTGCACCCGGTCCACTATTGCGCGCGACGGCCGCACGCTGATTGGCCCGTCCGATGATGCGGCGTTGCCAGCGTCGTTCGGCGCGCAGGGCATCGCCATCGGCCACGGCATAAGCGCGTTGCAGCAGGAACTTGCCCGCCGCCACCGCATCCGGTGAACGCATGGCGATCTCGGCGACCAGTTGCCGCGCATGGGCCAGCGGATCGTTGCTGACATGGGTCACCAGACCGAGCGCGTGCGCCTCGGCGGCGGCGATGACGCGGCCTGTCATGACGAGTTCCTTGGCCACGTCGAGCGGCACCAGGTCGCGCAGCAAGGGCGTGCCACCCATGTCGGGAATCAGCCCCCACTTGGCTTCCATCAGCGAATAGCGCGCATCCGGCGCGCTGATGCGGAAATCCGCACCCAGCGCCAGTTGCATCCCCGCCCCGAAGCAGTTGCCATGGACCAGCGCAATCACCGGCACGCCGAGATCGCGCCAGCCCATGCTCCAGCGCTGGAAGCGGTTGCGCCACGGCCACCACAATTGCAGGCCCATCAGCAGCGTTTCGAGCGGCCGCGCCAGCGCCGACTTGAAGTCGAGCCCGGCGCAGAACGACGGCCCGGCCCCATCCAGGATCACCGCGCGAATGTCGCGCCGGCGCTTGAGTTGCTTCTGCACCCGGACCATGGCCCGCAACATGGCGAAATCCATGCCGTTGTGCTTATCGGGTCGGTTCAGCGTCACGCAGGCGATGTCGCCCTCGATACTGACGCGGATGCGCTCGTTCCCGCCGCTCATAGCCGCGCTCCCAGGCGACAGCCCTGCTCGATGGCGCGTTTGGCGTCGAGTCCGCTTGCGTCGAGCGCGCCGCCGATGACATGCACCGCGCAACCCGCCGCGCGCAGCGGCGCTTCCAGCTCGCGCAGCGGTTCCTGCCCGGCGCACAGCACGATGCTATCGACGTCGAGCCAGCGTTCATCCTGGTGCTTTTTGCCACGGCTGATCAGCAGTCCGCGCGGCGTTATGCGTTCGTAACTCACGCCGGAACACATGGCGACCGCCTTCATCTTGAGCTGCGCGCGATGTATCCAGCCGGTGGTCTTGCCGAGGTCGGCACCGACCTTGCCGGGCTTGCGCTGCAGCAGCGTCACCGCGCGCGCTGGCGCGCCGGCGTGTCCGGCCGCCGCCAGGCCGCCGGGCGCCTGCGCGGGATCGACGACGCCCCATTCGGCTCGCCAGACGGCCGGATCCAGCGTTGCCGACCTTCCCTGCTGGACGAGAAACTCGGCGACGTCGAAGCCGATGCCGCCTGCGCCGACGATGGCGACGCGCTGCCCCACCGGCCGGTCATGGCGCAGGACGTCGACGTAGCTCAACACCTGTCCGCGCGCCATGCCCTCCTCCTGTCCGGCGATGCCTGGATCGCGCGGCCTCACGCCGGTGGCGACGATCACTTCGTCGTAGCCCTGCAGCATGTCGGCCGTGGCAGGCTGCCCGAGATGCAGCTTCACACCCGTCTGTTCGAGGCGCCGGCGAAAATAGCGCAGCATCTCGCGAAACTCCTCCTTGCCCGGAATGCGGCTGGCCATGGTGAGTTGCCCGCCGATCTCGTTCGCGGCATCGAACAGATGCACCTCGTGTCCGCGCTCGGCGGCCACCGTCGCCGCCGAAACACCGGCCGGCCCCGCGCCGACGACGGCGATGCGCTTTCGCCTCAGCGTCGGCCGATAGACCAGTTCCGTCTCGCGGCAGGCGCGCGGATTGACCAGGCAACTGGCCTGGCGATTGAGAAAGACGTGGTCGAGGCAGGCCTGATTGCAGGCGATGCAGGTGTTGATGTCGGCGGCGCGTCCTTCGCGCGCCTTTTTGACGAATTCGGCATCGGCCAGCAGCGGCCGCGCCATCGAGATCATGTCGGCCTCGCCGCTGGCCAGGATGCCCTCGGCGATCTCCGGCGTGTTGATGCGATTGGTGGCGACCAGCGGCGTATCGATACCGGCGGCGCTGAACTCGCGCTTCATCTTCGCCGTGACCCAGGCAAAGGCGGCGCGCGGCACGCTGGTCGCGATCGTCGGCACGCGCGCCTCATGCCAGCCGATGCCGGTGTTGACGATGCTCGCGCCGCCCCGGGCGACGGCCTTGCCGAGCTGGACGATTTCGTCCCAGGTGCTGCCATCGGGCACCAGATCGATCATCGACAGGCGATAGATGATGATGAAGTCGCGGCCGACGGCTTCGCGCGTGCGCTCGACGATCTCGATCGGCAGGCGCATGCGCTGAGTGTAATCGCCGCCCCAGGCATCGTCGCGGCAATTGGTGGGCCGGGCGATGAACTGGTTGATCAGATAGCCTTCCGACCCCATGATTTCGACGCCGTCGTAGCCGGCCTCGCGCGCCAGCACGGCGCTGCGCACGAAGTCGCGGATCTGGCGCTCGACGCCGCGCGCCGACAGTGCCTGCGGCTTGAACGGCGAGATCGGCGATTTGATGGCCGAAGGCGCGACGGCAAAAGGATGATAGGCATAGCGTCCGCTGTGGAGGATTTGCATGGCGATGCGTCCGCCTTCGGCATGCACGGCCTCGGTCACCGATCGATGCCGCCGCGCCGCCGCGCTGTTGCTCATGCGTCCGGCGAAGGGCTTGGTCCAGCCGGCAATGTTCGGCGCGATGCCGCCGGTGACGATCAGCCCAACCTCGCCGCGCGCCCGTTCGGCAAAATAGGCCGCCAGGCGCGACAGATCGCGGCCGTCTTCGAGACCCGTGTGCATCGAACCCATCAGCACCCGGTTCCTCAAGGTGACGAAACCGAGGTCCAATGGCGTCAGCAGATGGGGGTAGGCGGAGGCCGCACTCATACTCATGCTCATTTCCGTTGCGAGACGTAAAAGTCGATCGCCGCCTCGAACACCAGTTCGCCGGCGGCATTGAAGACCTGCACCGGCAGAATCACGCTGCCTTCCCTGACTGCCGAAGGATCGAGATGACACTTGCCGGTGAGGGTGCCGCTGGCCTTTCTGAGGTACTTGACCGTCATCCCTTGCGGAATCCAGCGCAGTTGCGCCGGCATCAGCGAATCGACGACCAGGCCGGCGCAAAGCTCGGCGAGGTTGCACAGGGCGATCGCATGCACCGTGCCGATGTGGTTGCGCACGGCGCGCCGATCGGCGATGCGCACCTCGGCATAGCCGCTGCGATATTCCGCCACGTAAGGACGGATCGAGGCGAAATAGGGAGCGCGCCAGCCGACGCCGAGACTGAACAGCCGGCGCCCGAAGGGAATGCCGCGCAGACGATTGTAGGGAGCGAGAAAGGAACTCATCGTTGATCGGCCGTATGGGAATCGGGGCACCGCAGAAGGCGTAAGATGAGCCGCATGAGCAGCTCTCCTCTGCGGCCAGCGCATCGCGTTTTAAACAAAATGATCGCTTGTGCCCTGTTTTTAAATGAGAAAATGCACCTGGCCGGCATCATAAAACATTTATACTCGCCGCCGTGGCAAATAATAACGACAGCGTGACGGGAGGAAAGCTCAGTGCAATACGACTATGACTACGTCGTGATCGGCTCGGGTTTTGGCGGCAGCGTTTCAGCTCTGCGCCTGGCCGAAAAAGGCTACAAGGTTGCGGTGATGGAAATGGGCAAGCGCTGGTCGCCCGAGACCCTGCCCGAGACCAACTGGTCGCTGAACAAGTGGCTGTGGATTCCGCAGATCGGCCTGCGCGGGTTCTTCAACATTTCGCTGTTCAAGCATGTCATCGTCCTGCACGGCAATGCCGTCGGCGGCGGCTCGATCACCTATGCCAACGTTCTTCTTGTGCCGCCCGAGCACATCTGGAACCAGGGCAGTTGGGCCGGCCTCAACGACTGGACCCAGGTGATGCCGCAGCACTACGCCACCGCGCAGCGCATGCTCGGCGTGACCACCAACCGGCTGTTCGGCCCGGCCGACCATCGCCTGCGCGAGATGGCCAAAACCATCGGCGTCGAGCACACTTTCTACCCGACCGAGGTCGGCGTCTATTTCGGCCGCGAAGGCGATGCGCCCGGCACGACGCGCGCCGATCCGTATTTCGACGGCAAGGGGCCGGAGCGCTCGACCTGCATCGGTTGCGGCGCCTGCATGGTCGGTTGCCGCTATAACGCCAAGAATACCCTCGACAAGAACTATCTTTACCTGGCCGAAAAACTCGGTGTCCGGGTCCATGAAGAAACCCGCGTCGTCGACGTCAAGCCACTTGCTGGCAAGGCCGACGGCGCCGATGGCTACGAGATCGCCACCGTTTCGTCCAGGTTCGGCGTGCTGCGCGGCAAGTCGCGCGTGACCTGTCGCGGCGTGGTGTTCTCGGCCTCCTCGCTGGGTACCCAGCACCTGCTGTTCAAGCTGAAGCAGTGCGGCTCGCTGCCGAACATCTCCGCTGCCCTCGGCAGGAACGTGCGCACCAACGCCGAATCGTTGATCGGCGTGCGTTTCCCGGGCAGCAGGGAAGATCTCTCGGAAGGCGTGGCGATAGGCTCGGGCATCTACATCGACAAGGACACCCACATCGAGACCACGCGCTACCCCGCCGGTTCGGATGCCATGGGCATCCTCAGCACGCTGATGGCCACCGGCTGGCCGAACGTGCCGTTGCTACGGCCGCTGGCCTGGCTGGGCATGCTGTTCAAGCTGATGCTGACGCAGCCGATCACCACCCTGCGCATGCTCTGGCCGGTCGGCTACGCCCGCGAGACCATGATCTTTCTTTGCATGCAAACGCTCGAGGGGCACATCGACCTGGAGTTCAAGCGGCCGTGGTACTGGCCCTTCAACAGGATGATGGTCAGCAAGGGCGAACGCATCCCCGCCTGCATCCCGGAAGCCAACGCGTTCGCCAAGAAGGCGGCCGCGGCGACGGGCGGCGTGCCGGCGAACTTCGTGCCCGAGGTCTTCCTCAACGTACCGGCGACCGCCCACTGCATGGGTGGCGCGGCAATCGCCGGCACGCCGCGGGAAGGGGTCTGCGACGGCAAGAATCGCGTGTGGGGCTATCGCAACATGTACATCTGCGATGGCTCGATGCTCGGCGCCAATCTGGGCGTCAATCCCAGCCTGACCATCACGGCAGTCACCGAACATGCGATGAGCCACATCCCGGCCGCGTCCGAACAGCGTTGGGATGCCATCGGCGGCATGAACTGAAAACTGAAGCCGGTTTTCCGGAAAACCTGCTCCGGCCTCAACCTCAACCACCTCAACCACCTCAACCCGTCTCGACGCGATTGCGCCCGTTTTCCTTGGCCCGGTAGAGTGCCTCGTCGGCGCGGGCGATGGTGCTGGTCAGCGCCTCGCTGCGCCGATATTCCGTAATGCCCAGCGAAGCGGTTATCCGCGTACCGGCGGGCAACTCCGACGGCCGCAACAGTTCGATGCTCGCGCGCAGGCGCTCGGCGCAACGCTGGGTGTTTTCCATCCCGCTCTCACCCCCTGTTTGGCCGATGCACAGGATGAACTCCTCGCCACCGAAGCGCCCGCTGAAATCGCCGGCCCGCAGGCTCAATCCGATGGTTTCGCCGACGCGGTGGATCACCGCATCGCCCGCCTGATGGCCATGGGTGTCATTGATGCGCTTGAAGTGATCGATATCCAGCATGATCAGACCGAAACACTGGCCGCTGCGGTCGGCGCGCGATTTCTCGGCCGACAGCATCTCCATGAAGTGACGACGGTTGTACAGGCCCGTCAGCTCATCGTGGATGGCCATGTCGCGGATGACTTCCATGGCGCGCTGCAACTCGTCGTAGCTGTTGCGCAGCTTGCTGCGCAATGAGCCGATATAGCCGCCCAGCACGGCGAAGAACGGCAACAGGCAGGCCAGGGCGATCCATTGCAGCACGTCTTCGCCGATGCTGATGCGCCCGGGATGATCGATGTGCAGCCGGTAGATGACGAAAGCGTAGGATGCCAGCACGAACACCGCCAACGCCACGAACTGCCGCGTGCTGAGCGTGAAGATGCCGAACATGAAGACCACCAGGTAGATGATCAGGAACAGCCCGCTCACCTGTGGGGCGTTGTAGATCAGAAACATGATCACCAGCGTCGCGACGACCATCTGGATCAATGTCAGGCTCGGGTCGGCCATGCGCCGGTTCAAACCGCTGCGCAGCCAGAGATAGAAAAAGCCGAACACGCCTGCCACGGTCAACATGCCCACATCGATCACCCACCTGTCCAGGTAACCGGCCACATAGGTGATGTAGACCAGCAGATAGGACAGCAGATAAGCGACCATCGACATCAGAAAGCGACGGATCCGCAGCGCCTGATACTTGTCGTCGGAGAAGATCAGCGTCTTGAGCAACATGATGGCGAATGACTGACATTCCGGGGGGCGAGGTGAGCAACGGAGGCAGCGATTCCTTCAGGCATACCTTCGCAGCATAGGAAGTCTAGCATCGGCGATGCAGCCACGGAATCGAAAAATGCATGAAAATTCAACAGGATTGCGTTTTAAACGGTAAATACTTCTCGCCGCCCGCTGCTCGGCGCCATGCACTTCTTCCCGCATCTCCGGCTGCCGCGACATGCGCATCTGCGATGGCTCCATGCCCGGCCTCGGCCCAGCCCCAGCCCGAGCATCACGGCGATCGGTCAATCTTTTTGGCTGCTTTGCCTGCGCCGTTTTTTCGCAACGCCTCCTGGCTCAGGGCTCAGGGTTCCGGGCTACACCCACTGTGAAATGATTTCGCCCCAGGCATCAGGCGCGTGGTTGCACATGCGCCCGCCGCTTGCCTGCAGCAGCTTCAGCCAGGCCTCGGGCAGTTCCGTGGCGAGATGCACCGCTTCGCAGCGGCTCAAGGGCAAGCCGTGGCGCTGAATCTCGCGATCGCTGGCAACGATCAAGGCACGCGACAGCCTGCGATGGCTGAACAGCACCTCGACGCCGGCCCATGGTGTTGTCGCCGTTGTCACCGTTGCCGCATCGATGCGCAGATTCACATTGGCGATGCCCGCATGAGCGGCAGAGGCCCAGCCGCTATCGGACATCCAGGCGCGGGAACGCAATGCCGCCAGGCTGGCCTCAAGCCTGTCCGCATGCACGATCAGCAGCTCCGCCGCAATCCGGCCGGGCGTCGCGCCCAGCGCCAGCTCTCCCGCCCGCTCGATGGGCCAGCCGGCGGCAACGAGGGCAGACAAACCCGGCGTCATGTTGATCTCGATGAACTGGCCACCGTCGTCAGCCGGGCTGCGATCGATTTGCATGCACAGATAATCGGCGCCCATCATGCCTATACCCAACGTCTGCGCAAGCGTCTCCGCCATGACGCGGATCTCGGGATGGAGCTGCGCAGTCACGTCGATGCAGCTTCCTCCGGTCGATAGGTTCGCATTGCTGCGCACCGCGATCGTTCGCCCGGCTTCGAGTACGGCATCGCCGCGCAGTCCCTGGCCATCGAGATGCAACAATGCGCTGGGATCCAGCACGACGGGAGAATGAAAATTGCTGCGCAGCAAACTGCGCGGATCGCAGCCGGCGTTCTTTTGCGCCACCAGTTCCCGCACCGTGTGTCGACCGTCGCCCGTGATGCTGGGCGGCACACGGCGGATGGCGGCGACGAGACGTCCATCGACCACCATCAAGCGGTGATCGTCGCCAGCCACGTGCGCCTCCACCATCACGGGCGCAGAACTCTCGGCGCGCGCGAGCGCAAACCCCCTGCGCACGGCGTCGAAATCGAGCAATCCCGCGCTCACGCCCTTGCCGCGGCCACGATCCAGCGGCTTGGTCACACAGGGATAGCCCACCGCCTTCACCGCGTCTGCAAGCTCCGATTCCTGCGCCACCAGCCGGAAGGCCGGCGTCGGCAGACCCAGTTCGCGCAGCACGATCTTGGTTCCCGCCTTGGAGTTGGCGATGCGCGAACCGAAATGGCCATCCGCACAGGACGCCGATTCGAACAGCACCCGGCTGCGCTCGCCCTGCCCGAAGCGCCAGTGCCGCTCCAGACCCCAGGCAGGCGCCCAGGGAATATCGCGCTGGCGTGCCGCCTGCATCACGATGCCCGCCTGGTAGTCCGGATGCCGTTGCCGGCAGATCTGCCAGATCTGCGTCAGTTCCTCGGCATGGGAAGCCGCCGGCGCCGGGTCCTGGCGCGCAAGCGCCGCCAGCCAGCGGGCAGCAAGGCTCAACATCTTCAGACTGATCTGCGGATCATGGAAACCCAGCCAGACGAGCGTCTGCGCGCTGGCGGCAGCGTGCATGCAGCCATGGGCCTGCAGATTCCCGCGCACGAAAGTCAGCGCCTGCAGCGACCAGTCCGCCAGAAAGCTGCCGATCCGCTGCCTCGAAGCCTGGCTCTGCTCGCCCGGGCCGGGCCGATACCAATCGGCGGTATCGGCCTGCAGGATGCCCATGGCGGCATGCACCGCCTCCAGACGGGCATCGGCGATGTCCAGACCGACCACGACCACCGGGTCGGTGGCGTAGGGATTGGCGCCATGGAAAATCGACTGGAGATGCAGGGCGATCACGTATCGTTCTTTCTTCTTTCTGCTTTCGTTTCTTCAGTTTCCTGGCAGCGGGCAAGCCAGCGTCAAACCCGAGAGGTCACGAAGAGAGGTGGCAACCCAGATAATTCCTGAATTCACTGGCAAGCGCATCTTCCTCGGGACGTTGCTGGCGCAAGGCTTTCTTCGGGATCGGCAGTGTATAAGGAGTCGCCAGATAATCGATCACCTCTTGTGACTTGCCGTCCCAGTCCTTCATGAGATCTTCGTAATAAACGGTCAAGTATTCCTTCTGCCTGCGCTTGAAGTAATCCAGCCATCCCTGATCCTGGAGACTCACGCTATGCAGAAATCTTATGATATCCACAGGGTCAAAGGTGTTTTCGTCATGATGCCGAGCTCCTTCCCTGCCTTCATCGAGCGAGCTCCACAAGTTCGAGCGTGCAGCGCGATAGAGGGAAATCGCTTGTTCAATACGATTTCTTCGGCGCACGAATACGATCTTGTCGTAGCAATCGAAAAATCCGTCCCTGAGGTCGGCTTTTCCCTGGAACAATCGATTGAAATGAGACCAGTGTATTTGCACACCGAAAAGGCCATTGCTGCTGGTGCGGTGTTTCTCCAGGAAGCTCAGTACACCGGATAAGGTATTGCCGCCATTCATCCGCTTTTGCAGCGCCTGAAAATAGCGCGGATTGAAATATTCAAGAGGGTCGCCTGCACACCCGGTATCTGTGAGCATTTGTCCAAGAACGGTCGAGCCTACTCGCGGAGAAGTGCACAAGATATATCTTGTTTTGACTTGATGAGGCCCACCCTGAAAATCCCGGGCACTCGACAAATATTGATCGTACTTGTTCACTGCGTCCTTCACGTTGCTTTCCGGAATCAGGCCCATAAGATTTACTCCCTTTACTCCCCGGCCTGCGCGCGGCCTTCCCGGGCTGGGCTAGCGGCGGCGGGAGCGAGCAGCATGTGGACGGCGCAGACGGCCAAGCCTTGGTCGCCCGGCTCGATGACCAGACGCAGGCCATGGCGCGCGCAAGTGGCCTGCACGCGTGGCACGCAGGCGTGAGCTGCCGCCACGATCACGCTGCGGCGGCAGGCGGGCAGCAATTGGGGCAGGATCGCGTTGAGCAAGGCATCGTCGGCATCCGCGGCAATCAGCACATGATCGATGCGATCGCATGGCAAGCCCTGCTCCAATGCCACGGGGTCGGCGATCTGCAGGATCAGCGCGTCCGTATCGGGCTGGAGCAGCAGCGCATTGCCCTGGGCATGGAGGTTTTGCGGGCAGGCCAGCGGTTCGGCGCCGATGCGCGCGTTTGGCCCATTGGCCACTCCAGCCAATCCCGCCTGCAAGCCGGCGGCGGCCAGATGCTGCGCGATGTCGTCGGCGAGCGAGCCGGCAGCCGAACGCCCCAGTACCGCGATGCTGGGAATGCGCCCGTCGCCGTGGAGCAGATGCCCGAGAATCTCCGCGTAGAGATGCCCCGCCGTCACTACGTTGAATTGCGGCTGGCCGTTGACCTCGCAGATCAATGCGCCGCTTTCGCGCCAGGATGTGGCAATGTCGGGTATCAGCAAGTCGATGCCGGCCAGATCGAGTCCCAGCAGCCTGGTGGCGCGTTCGGCCAGGGCTCGGTTATCGGCATGCACCTGGTCGTTGACTGCCACCGGATAGCCGCCCCGGCTTACGTTGGCCGTGCGGCGCAAGGTAACTTGCCGGCCGCTTGCCGGAACACTGTCGATGTCGAGGCCGGCGGCAGCGAGCAGGGTTTTTGCTTCGTCGTCGAGTTCGAGCGGATACAGCGGCGTGGCGGCAGTCGGACTCCGGCGCGGATCGCGATTGGTCTCGTCCACCAGTTCCTGCACGGTGTGAACGCCATCTCCGCGCACGCCGCCCGGCACGCGCTCGATGGCCCACAACAGGCGACCATTCAGCACGGAAAGGCGATAGTCCCGGCCATGGAAATGCTTTTCCAGCAGAATTTCCTGCGTATGTTTGCGCGCCGCCTCGAAGGCTTGCCTCACCTCGTCGGCGCTGCCCAGGCCGGCGGCCACGCCGACGCCGCCATCCAGATCGGCCGGCTTGATGACGACCGGATAGCCGATCCGCTCGGCGGTGGCGACGGCCGCATCGGCGTCGGTGACGGAAAGCGGCGCGGAACCCGGCAGACCGCCGCGCCGCAGCAGGTTGCCGGTGAGCGCCTTGTGGCGGGCGATGCGGCTGGCGATATTGCCGGTCGCATCGGTGAATGAGCTGTCCATCCGGCGCGCCTGCCGTCCCTGGCCGAACTGCAGGATGCCGCCGCCCAGGTGCTGCCAGGGAATATCGAGGGCATGGGCGGCATCGACGAAATGCAGGCTGTTGGTGTTTTGCGGGAAATGACGCTTGAGCTGCGTCAACAGGTGCTCGGCCTCCGTGCGCAACTCGTCATCGAACCGTTCGACCGCATCGCCCGCCTCTCGCGCGGCCAGGCGATTGCTCCAGCGTTCCAGCCAGCGCACCACCAGCAGCGTCGCTTGCGGCTCCAGGCCAGGCAGCAACAGCATGGGATCATGGCGCTTGTCACGCCAGCGCAGAATGTGGCCGTCTTCGTAAATGGGCAGTCTGGCGGCACGCTGGATGATCCTGTTCCACTGCAAAAGGCGCATCAGCACGGGATCGCTGCCGGGAGGAAGCGGCTCTGGGCCGGCGGCATGGGGAAAAGCGATTCGCCATGCGGCATCGAGCGAATCCGGCCAACCGGCCGCACCGCGCCGCACGCCAACCGCCAGCGCAGGTTGGCGCAAACCCTGCCGGAATCCGGGCAGGGCAGCAGGATTGCCGCTGATGCGCCAGAACAAGGGTGGCGGACCGGAGGTGTCTGGCGGATTGGATGGATTGGACAGACTGGACGTATCGGATATATCGGACATATCTGGATTCATTGGCCGGGGTATCGTCAGGGTTGTCCGGGCGGATGTTTTGCGGCGCTGGCACGCGCATCACAGGAAGCCAGGAATCGGGAGGTTGCGCTCATTACCTGTTTTGCCCTCGAGAGGGGAGAAAATTGCAAAATCAGCTGATCGTTGGGCACTTCCACGCTGATCAGGGCAGATGCCGGAATATGCTCAAGCAACTTTTTCAGCGGCAACTCGCCGTCGCCGGGAAGCAGCCGCCGGGTTCTGGCTTCGCGGCGAATTGCGGCGGGTTCGGCATCGAACCGGAGAGGCGCATCGCAAATCTGGAATACGTGCATCCGCATCGGGTCGATCTGCCCGAAAACCTCGAAGTCCGCGCCTGTGCGCGAGAAATGAAAGGCATCGAGCAGAATGCCCGCATTGGCCTGCCTTGCATTATCCACCACGCGGGCCGCGCTCTCGATACGGTCGAGGGCAGTCCATGGAATGGCTTCAAGATTCATGTTCAAGCCGTAAGGCGCGGCGCGTTCGCACAGGGCGGCGAAGTTCGCGGTCAAGCGCCCTTCGTCGGGATCGTCGCCGATCACGGTGACGTTGCGCGCGTCGAGCGACTGGGCGCATTCGAAAAATCCTGCGAAATCGTCCGGACTGGAATCCGCTCCCAGACGGATGAGTTCGAGGTCGCCGATTCGCACGCCGGTATCGCTCAATGCGGCACGCACCTCGTTCCGCAGGCGGCGATCAGAAATCAGCGGATAAATGCTCTCGCCGGGAATGGCAGGCAGCAAGCGCAATCCGACGCAATCGAAACCTGCCGCGGCAGCCAGCTCGACCGAGACGACCGGGCTGACGTCCGGCACGGTCAGGTAAGCCAGCGACAGCAGGTAGCCGCCATGGGCAATGGATGCGTCCTGTCGTTTCCATTCCGCTTCCATTTTTCGCCCCGCTCCGTCGTCTTACCGATCGCCGCCGAACACCAGGGTTGGACAGCGTTCGCCAAGCGGATAATCCGGCTGATGGCGGGCGCGCAAGGCCAGGCCGGCGGCGGCGAAAGTGGCGATGGCCTGCGCTTCCGTGACGAAATGGTAGCGGGCCGCCGTGTCGCGATAGGCATCGATCGCGCCGAGATGTTCTTCACTCCAGCCGAGACGCCGCGCAAGGATTGCCCGGTCGGGATGCGCGCGATGGAGACACTGCCAGACATCGTCGAGCTTCACGCCCTCTTCCGCGCTGGCCTGCAGGGCCATGCCCAGGCGCAACTTGAGGACGTTCAGATCGGGAATCGCGCCTGCGGCGAGCGCATCGAGCACGTTTTCCGGCGTCTCGCCGGGGCCGCTGCCGCTGGGAGCGAACAGGCGGAACAGGCACAGGCCGTCCGGCGCGAGGCTGGCGGCCAGACGCCGGGCAAGCGTCCCTTGACCCAGCGGATAAGGAAGAAGATGCAAGCCGCCATCGCACAATACGATGTCCAGGCTGCCGCCCGCCACGGGCAGATCGAGCCAGTCGCCCTGCGTGACATGTTCGGCCGGGCCGGGCCATACGTGATCGATCATCGCCTGCGTCCGGTCGATGGCGCGAACGACCGAACCTTCCGGCCAGGCGAGCTTGCAATACTCGGGAGTTACCCCCAGGATCAGCGCGCGCGGCGGTCGTCCGGCCTTCTCATGCCAGCGCGCGATCTGGGTTTCGACGATTCCGATGTCCGCTGACACGGGCCGCAGCGGCGGCCCGATCAGCCGCAGGAAGAAATAGGCGGCTTGCGGCCACTGGCTTTCTGATTTGCTGGTATCGGACATGGCTGGGCTCACCGGGCGGCCCGTTATTCAGGGAGAGTACAGAGTGCAGGCTACAGGATAACGCGCCATCCAAATAGCCTGGTAGTGTAGCTCGGTAGTGCCTTACCGCACCTCGCGCGTCTCCATGAACCGGACGTCGGGAAAACGCTCCTGGGTCAGCCGCAGGTTGACGGCGTTCGGCGCCAGATAGACCTGGTCGCCTGCACCGTCGATGGCGATGTTTTGCGGATACTTATCCGCCAGCAGCTTGAGCTGCTCGTCGCTGCCGTGCAGCCAGCGGGCGGTGGCCACGGAGACCGGCTCGAAAATGGCCTCGACGGCGTATTCGTGCGCGAGGCGATGGGCGACGACGTCGAATTGCAGGTTGCCGACCGCGCCCAGGATCAGGTCATTGGAAGAAATCGGGCGAAAAAGCTGAGCCGCCCCCTCTTCAGCCAATTGTTGAAGACCTTTCTGCAATTGCTTGAGTTTTAAAGGATTTCTCAATATGGCACGCTGGAAAATTTCCGGGGCGAATGAGGGAATCCCGGTAAACCGCAGGTTCTCCCCTTCGCTGAAGGTTTCGCCCAGGCGGATCGTGCCGTGGTTGGGAATGCCGATGATGTCGCCGGCGTAGGCCTCGTCGGTGGTGTTGCGGTCGCGCGCCATGAAGGTGATGGCGTTATTCACCGCGATGCTCTTGCCGCCGGCCACCTGCCTGATCTTCATGCCGCGCTCGAAGCGTCCCGAGCAGACGCGCAGGAAGGCGATGCGGTCGCGGTGCTTGGGATCCATGTTGGCCTGGATCTTGAAGATGAAGCCGGAGAATTTTTCCTCGAAAGGATCGACCGCGCGGCTCTCGGCCGGACGCGGCTTGGGGCCGGGCGCGCGCTCGACGATGGCATCGAGCAGCGACTGGACGCCGAAATTGTTGGCCGCCGAGCCGAAGAACACCGGGCACTGGCGGCCGGCCAGATAGGCGTCCAGGTCGAAAGTATGCGATGCGCCGCGCACCAGTTCGACTTCCAGACGCAGTTCCTCGGCCTGTTCACCAATCAGTTCGTCCAGGCGCGGGTTGTCCAGGCCCTGGATGATCTCGGCCGTGCCCTTCTCCGCCTTGGGATCGAAGAAGCTGATGGTGTCGTCGTAAAGGTGGTAGACGCCGCGAAACAGCTCGCCCATGCCGATCGGCCAGGTGATCGGCGCGCACTCGATGTTCAGTACCGACTCGATTTCATCGAGCAGTTCGATCGGCGGCCGGCCATCGCGGTCGAGCTTGTTCACGAAGGTGACGATGGGCGTATCGCGCAGGCGGCAGACGTTGAGCAGCTTGATGGTCTGCGCTTCCACGCCTTTCACCGAGTCGATCACCATCACCGCCGAATCGACGGCGGTCAGCGTGCGGTAGGTATCTTCCGAAAAATCCTCGTGGCCCGGCGTATCGAGCAGGTTGATCATGCAGTCGCGGTAGGGAAACTGCATCACCGAGGAAGTCACCGAGATGCCGCGCTGCTTTTCCAGCTCCATCCAGTCCGAAGTGGCGTGTTTGCCCGACTTGCGCGCGCGCACGGCGCCGGCCATGAGAATGGCGCCGCCGAACCAGAGGAGTTTTTCGGTGAGCGTGGTCTTGCCTGCGTCGGGGTGAGCAATGATGGCAAAGGTGCGGCGGCGGCGGATTTCGTCGGCAAGATGGCTCACGGGCGGCTCGAAACAGGCAAAAGCGCTAATTATATTCTGTTCAAAATCCGCCTGATAGGCGAAAATGCGCAGTTTCCCAGCCCTGCACCGATTTTTCACCATGACCGATCAAGTTGCCAGCACGACTGCCCCCGCCGTTCAGGACGAAAACCGCCTCATCGCCGAACGCCGCGCCAAACTCGCCGAATGGCGCGCCACGGGGCGGGCCTTCCCCAACGATTTCCGCCGCGAGAACGTCGCCGTGCGCATCGATGAGCTGTATGGCGAGAAAACCCGCGAGGAGTTGGAGGCGCTACCGATCCAGGTCAAGGTCGCTGGCCGCATCATGCTGAAGCGGGTGATGGGCAAGGCCAGTTTCGCCACCATCCAGGATCTGTCCGGACGCATCCAGGTTTTCGTCAGCAACGACAAGACCGGCGAGGATGCCCATGCCGAATTCAAGCACTGGGACAACGGCGACATCATCGGCGTGACCGGCACGCTGTTCCGTACCAAGACCAACGAGCTGACCATCCAGGCGCACGAAATCCGCCTGCTCACCAAGTCGCTGCGGCCGCTGCCGGAGAAGTTCCACGGCCTCACCGACGTCGAGCAGAAATACCGCGCCCGCTATCTCGACCTGATGACCAACGAGCAGACGCGCTTCACCTTCGTCGCGCGCAGCCGCATGATCCAGGCCATCCGCCATTACATGATCGAGCATGGCTTTCTCGAAGTGGAAACGCCGATGATGCACCCCATCCCCGGCGGCGCTTCGGCCAAGCCTTTCAAGACGCACCACAATGCGCTCGACATGGAGCTGTTCCTGCGCATCGCCCCGGAGCTGTATCTGAAGCGCCTGGTGGTCGGCGGTTTCGAAAAGGTCTTCGAGGTCAACCGCAACTTCCGCAATGAAGGTATCTCGCCGCGCCACAACCCGGAATTCACCATGATGGAGTTCTACGAGGCCTACGCGGACTACCGGATGCTGATGGATTTCACCGAAGGCCTGCTGCGCCACTCGGCGCGCGAGGCGCTGGGCACCGAAGTCTTCGAATACCAGGGGCGCACGCTGGACCTCTCCAAGCCCTTCGCCCGCCTGACCGTCGTCGAAGCGATCCGCAAATACCATCCCGGCTTCACGGCGGAACAACTCGCCGACGCCGACTGGCTCAAGCAGAAAATCAAGGACTTCGGCGAGCCGGTCAAGCCGGGCGGCCTCGGCTCATTGCAACTCCAACTGTTCGAGGCGTGCGCCGAAGCCGAGCTGTGGGATCCCACCTTCATCATCGACTACCCGGCCGAAGTCTCGCCCCTGGCGCGGCGCAACGACGCCAATCCGGAAATCACCGAGCGCTTCGAGCTGTTCATCGTCGGCCGCGAAATCGCCAACGGCTTCTCCGAGCTGAACGACCCCGAAGACCAGGCCGCGCGCTTTCTCGAACAGGCCAAGGCCAAGGACGCCGGCGACGAGGAAGCGATGTACTTCGATGCCGACTACATCCGCGCGCTCGAATACGGCCTGCCGCCCACCGGCGGCTGCGGCATCGGCATCGACCGCCTGGTGATGCTGCTCACCGACAGCCCCAACATCCGCGACGTGATCCTCTTTCCGCACATGCGGCCGGAATAGACTGGGGCGCCTCCTTTCCCCAAGGGATTCCCCTCCCCTTATAACCGAAGGAAATCCCCGCAGGAGCAAGCGGCAGAAGATCGCGCCGGATGACCACCGTCACCCCCATCATCCCCGCCCGCCTGGCCTTTGCCGCCGACGGCACGCCCTGGTCGGCGGCGTATGACGACATCTATCACTCCGCCGATGGCGGCCTGGGCCAGGCGCGGCACGTGTTTCTGGCCGGCAATCGACTGCTGGGCGAAACGCCGCGCTGGCGCGGACGCAGCCAGTTCGTCATCGCCGAGACCGGCTTCGGCCTGGGGCTGAATTTTCTCGCGACATGGCAAGCCTGGCAGGCCGACGGCCAGCCTTGCCAGCGCCTGCACTACATCGCTTTCGAGCAGCATCCATTCACGGCGGACGACCTGGCGCTGCTTCACGCCCGCTGGCCGGCGCTGGCGGCATTCTCGGCGCAACTGCGCGCGCAATGGCCCAGGCTCACGCCCGGCGCGCACCGGCTGGAACTGGCCGGCGGGCGGCTGATCCTGACCCTGTTCTTCGGCGATGCCCAATTGCTGCTGCCGAAATTGCGCGCGCGCGTCGATGCCTTCTATCTCGACGGCTTCAGTCCGGCAAAGAACCCTGCACTCTGGTCTGGCCGCATCTATTCCAGCCTCGCCCGCCTGGCGGCGCCGGCCGCGACCATGGCGACCTGGTGCGTCGCCGGCCAGGTCCGCAAGGCGCTCGCCGACAGCGGTTTTCTGCTGGAAAAAACGCCAGGCTTCGGCGGCAAGCGCGAAATGCTGCGCGGCGTGTTTCGCGCGCCGCGCAACGCCGCCGTTCAGCAAACCGCCGGCCGCGCCATCATCATCGGCGCGGGACTGGCCGGCAGCAGCATCGCCGAACGACTCGCCGCCCGCGGCTGGCAAATCGAGCTGTTCGACGGCGCGCCTGCCGCCGCCAACGGCGCTTCGGGCAATCGCAGCGCCATCCTGCGGCCCCTGCCCAGCCCCGACGACAACCTGCTGGCGCGGCTGACCCGCGCCGGTTTCCTGCATTTGCGCCGGCATCTGGAAGACCTGGAAACGCGCGGCCTGACGGTGCGGCAGGACGCCTGCGGAGTGCTGCATCTGGCGCGCGATGCGCAGCATGCGGCCACGCAGGAAACCCTGGTAACCCGCCAGCAGCCACCGGCGGATTATTTACAGCACCTCGATGCCGGCGCCGCCAGCGCCCGCGCCGGCCGGCCGCTGCCGTTCGGCGGCTGGTGGTTTCCCCAGGGCGGCTGGGTGGATACGCCCAGTTTGTGCGCCGCCAATCTGGCCGCCTGTGGTGAACGATTGCAGTGCCATTTCAACACGCCAATCGACCGCATCGAACGACAGGGCAGGCTTTGGCAGGTATTTGCCGCCGATGGCCGGCGGCTGGCCCAGGCCGACGTGCTGATCCTTGCCAACGCCAACGGCGCGCTGCCGCTGCTTTTCCCCCACGTTCCCGCCCTGCCGCTGCGTCCGGCGCGCGGCCAGGTCAGCCACCTGCCCGCCGCCAGCCTGGATGGGAAGCTGCCGGCATGCGTCATCTGCCGCCTGGGGCATGTCGGCCCGGCTGCTGCCCATGGCGACGACGAGTCCAGCACATTCAGTTTCGGCGCCAGCTTCCTGCTCGAAGACAGCGGCACGGAACTGCGTCTGGCGGACCATCAGGACAACCTGGCGAAGCTGGAATTCTGCCTACCCGGCAGCCTCGGGCAACTCGCCGCCGATGCCGTAAATACACCCAGCGGCCGCGCCGCCGTGCGCGCCATGACGCCGGACCGCCTGCCCATGGTCGGCGCCTTGCCGGACTGCAAGGCCAATGCGGCAAACATGCCGGAATCTGATAGCGCCACGACCCTGGAAAAAATCCCGCGCCAGCCCGGCCTCTACGCCCTGCTCGGCTTCGGCGCGCGCGGCCTGGTCTGGTCGGCGCTGACGGCCGAGCTGCTGGCCTGCCGGATCAGCGGCGAGCCGCTGCCGCTGGAAGCCGATCTCGTCGCCGCCGTCGATCCGGCGCGCTTTCTGCTGCGCCGGCAGCGCGGACAGGCGTAGCCCGTACCCGGACAGGTCAGGCCAGTTGCCGATCCAGCCGCGCCAGCACGCGCGCCCGGCCCATCGCCGCCAGCACCGCATCGATGGATGGCGACTGCGGCTGGCCCAGCAAGACCACGCGCAGGGGAATCGCCACTTGCGGCATTTTCAGTCCCTGCTCCTTGGCGGTGTCCTTGATCGCCTGGTTCAAGGCCGCGGCCTGCCAGTCGTCCAGCGCCGCCAGCTTGCCGCGCAAGGCGCCCAGGGCCGCGCGCGCCGGCTCGGTCAGATGCTGGGCCGCGAGTTCCGCGGAAGGCCGCGGCGCCAGCAGGAAAGGATGAACGGCATCCGCCAGTTCATTCAGATTGCCGACGCGCTCCTTGTAAAGCGCGATCACCGGCTTGAGATCGAGATCCGGGACGCTGGCGGCATCTACGTCCACACCCTGCGCCCGCAGGCGCCGCGCCACTTCGGCCAGCAGGCGCGCATCGTCCGCCGCCTTCAGGTAATGCGCGTTCAGCCAGTTGAGCTTCTCGGTATTGAACTGGGCGGCCGATGCGGTGATGTGATCCAGGTCGAACCAGTTGCAGAACTGTTCCATGCCGAAGATTTCGTCATCGCCATGCGACCAGCCCAGACGCGCCAGGTAGTTCAGCACCGCTTCGGGCAGGTAGCCGGCCTCGTCGTACTGCATCACGCTCACCGCGCCATGGCGCTTGGAGAGCTTCTGGCCGTCGTCGCCGAGGATCATCGACAGGTGGGCGTACTGCGGCACCGTCGCACCCAGCGCCTGCAGCACGTTGATCTGGCGCGGCGTGTTGTTGACGTGGTCGTCGCCGCGGATGACGTGAGTGATGTCCATGTCCCAGTCATCGACCACCACGCAGAAGTTGTAGGTCGGCGTGCCGTCGTCGCGGGCGATGATGAAATCGTCCAGCTCGCCATTGGCGATCTCGACGCGCCCCTTGACCTGATCGTCCCAGGCCACCACGCCCGTCTGCGAATTGCGGAAACGCACCACCGGCTTCACGCCCGCCGGCGGCTCCGGCAGCGTCTTGCCCGGCTCGGGCCGCCAGCGCCCGTCGTAGCGCGGTTTTTCCTTCCTCGCCTCCTGCTCGGCGCGCAGTTGATCCAGTTCCTCGCGCGACATGTAGCAGTGGTAAGCCGTCCCCGCCGCCAGCATCTGCGCGATCACTTCCCGGTAGCGCGGCATGCGCTGCATCTGGTAGTACGGCCCCTCGTCGTGGTTCAGACCCAGCCATTGCATACCGTCGATGATCGCCTGCACCGCTTCCGGCGTGGAGCGCGCCACGTCGGTATCCTCGATGCGCAGGATGAAGCGGCCGCCGTGACGGCGCGCATAGGCCCAGGAAAACAGCGCAGTGCGCGCCCCGCCGATGTGCAGGAAACCGGTGGGACTAGGCGCGAAACGGGTACGGATGGTCATGGCGGCAAGGCGGGAGCAAAGAACAAAGCCGGGAATTTTACCGGGATTCGGCGCGGGGCAAGAATTTTGCGGACTGTCACGATACCGTCACAAAGCCTTTCTAGAATTTTTCACGAGCATTCCTCAACCCTGTTTGAAAGGACCGACATGAAAATCACGACGATACGACGCTTTACTCTTGCCGCCCTGTCATTGCTTGCCGTGGCCAACGCGCAAGCGCAGGAAGCCACCGGCGCGGGCGCCAGTTTTCCCGCGCCGCTGTACGCCAAGTGGGCGGCGGATTACTACCAGGCCACGGGCGTGAAAATCAATTACCAGTCGATCGGCTCCAGCGCGGGCCTGCGCCAGGTCGAAGCCGGAACGGTGGACTTCGGCGCTTCCGACATGCCCCTGAAAGACGAAGAGCTGGCGCAAAGAAAGCTGGTGCAATTCCCCACCGTCATCGGTGGTGTGGTGCCCGTAGTCAATATCAAGGGCATCGAGCCCGGGCAACTCAAGCTCACCGGACAAGTGCTGGGCGATATTTATCTGGGCAAGATCACCCGCTGGAACGATGCGGCGATCAAGGCCATCAACCCTGGACTGAACCTGCCCGATGCGGTCATCGCTCCCGTGCGCCGCGCGGACGGCTCCGGCACCAGCTTCATCCTCACCAACTACCTTTCCAAGGTCAACGTCGAGTGGAAGGCCAGGGTGGGCGAAGGCACGGCGGTGAATTGGCCCTTGGGCGCGGGCGGCAAGGGCAATGAAGGCGTGGCCGCCTTTGTCGGGCGCCTGCCGAACTCGATCGGCTATGTCGAATACGCCTACGTCAAGCAGAACAGGCTGAACTTCGTGCAAATGCAGAATGCCGAAGGGTTCTTCGTAGCCCCCGATGATACGAGCTTCAAGGCGGCCGCCGCCCTGGTCGACTGGTCCAAAAGCTTCTACCAGATCCTGACCAATCAGCCGGGCAAAAGTGCGTGGCCTTTGACGGGCGCGACATTCATCCTGCTGCAGAAAACCCAGGACAAGCCCGAGCAGGCGGCGACGAGCCTGAAGTTTTTCGACTGGGCCTACAACACCGGCGATGCGACCGCCGCCAGGCTGGATTACGTCCCCATGCCCGAAAACGTGAAAAAGACGATTTACCAGTCCTGGCAGGAGATCAGGGACACTACCGGGAAAGGCATCAAGCTGAAATAATCGAATCCTTTCCCTCTCCATCTCCGCCTGGGGAGGAAGGCATACGCTACGCCCTCCCCAGGATTTTCGGACCCGCTTTCATCGAAGGAACGCCGCGTGCCGTTGTTGCCATTTTCGCGCCCCGCCGCCTGGAATATCCCTCGCCTGCGTCTGCCTCGCGCGCTGGGGGATCGCTTGTTTGCCGGTCTGGCGCATGCGGCGGCCCTGCTGACCCTGGCCTTGCTGCTGGGCATCCTGCTCTCGCTGCTGGTGGGCGCCTGGCCTGCCATCAGCCACTATGGCCTGAGCTTCTTCGTGCGCAGCGCCTGGGATCCGGTGCAGAACGAATATGGCGGTCTGGCCATGATCTACGGCACGCTGGCAACCTCGTTCATCGCGCTGTTGATTGCCGTGCCGGTGAGCTTCGGCATCGCCCTGTTCCTCACCGAGCTGTCGCCCGCCTGGCTCAAGCGCCCCCTGGGCACGGCAATCGAGCTGCTGGCCGCCGTGCCCTCCATCGTTTACGGCATGTGGGGACTGATGGTGTTCGGCCCCATCCTGGCGCGCTTCGTGCAGCAGCCCCTGCAAGCGGCGTTCGACGGCGTGCCGTATCTGGCGGCCCTGGTTTCCGGCCCGCCCGTGGGCATCGGCATGCTGGCCGCGGGCATCATCCTGGCCATCATGATCATTCCGTTCATCGCCTCGGTGATGCGCGATGTGTTTGAACTCACCCCCGCCCTGCTCAAGGAATCGGCCTACGGTCTGGGCGCGACGACCTGGGAAGTGGTGTGGAAGGTGGTGCTGCCCTATACCAGGACAGGCGTGCTGGGCGGCGTGATGCTGGGGCTGGGACGCGCCCTGGGCGAAACCATGGCGGTCACTTTCGTCATCGGCAACATGAACCAGATGGATTCGCTCTCGCTGTTCGAGGCGGCCAACAGCATCACCTCCGCCCTGGCCAATGAGTTTGCCGAAGCGGGCGAGGGCCTGCACCAGGCTTCCCTGATCTACCTCGGCCTGGTGTTGTTCTTCATCACCTTCGTGGTGCTGGCGCTCTCGAAGCTGCTGCTGGGCCGTTTGCAGCAGAACGAAGGGAAGCGCGCATGAGCGCGGCGATGGTTCCGGCTTCGCAGCGGAAAACACCAAACGCGGCCCAGCGCCAGGCGCTCTATGCCAGGCGCAAGCGCATCAACGCACTGGCCCTGACGCTCTCCCTGCTGGCCATGGCCTTCGGGATGTTCTGGCTGGTGTGGATCCTGTGGGAGACCTTGCGCCTTGGGCTGGGTGGATTGGGCCTGGGGCTGGCGCTATTCACGCAAATGACGCCGCCCCCCAATGAGGCCGGAGGTCTGGCCAACGCCCTGTTCGGCTCGGCGCTGATGGTCTCGCTGGCCACCTTGCTGGGCACGCCCATCGGCATCATGGCCGGGGTGTATCTGGCCGAATATGCGCCGCGCGGACGTCTGGCGGGCATCACGCGCTTCGTCAATGACATCCTGCTCTCGGCACCGAGCATCGTCATCGGCCTGTTCGTCTATGCCGTGGTGGTGGCGCGATTCAAAAGTTTCTCGGGCTATGCGGGCATCCTGGCCCTGGCCCTGATCGTCATTCCCGTGGTGATACGCACCACCGAGAACATGCTGCTGCTGGTGCCGGCCAGCCTGCGCGAAGCGGCCTATGCCCTGGGCACGCCGAAGTGGAAAGTCATCAGCCGCATCACCCTCAAGGCGGCGCGGGCCGGCGTGATCACGGGGGTGCTGCTGGCCGTGGCGCGCATCGCCGGCGAGACCGCGCCGCTCCTGTTCACTTCGCTCAACAACCAGTTCTGGAGCGCGGATCTGAGCCGCCCCATGGCCAGCCTGCCGGTGACGATCTTCAAGTTCGCCATGAGTCCCTACGAAAACTGGCAGCAACTGGCCTGGGCGGCGGTTTTCCTGATCACCCTGGCGGTACTGGCCCTGAACATCCTGGCGCGCGTGCTGGCGCGGCAAAAATGAGGAGTCTGCGAAACATGACGGCAGCGAATGCGCATGCACACCCCGGCGCGGAACGACCCAAGCTGGCGGTGCGCGACCTGAATTTCTACTACGGCAAGTTTCACGCCCTCAAGGACATCAACCTGGACATTCCGCAGCACAAGGTGACGGCCTTCATCGGCCCTTCCGGCTGCGGCAAGTCCACCCTGCTGCGCACCTTCAACCGCATGTTTGAGCTTTACCCCGAGCAGCGCGCCCAGGGGCAGATCCTGCTCGATGGCGAAGACCTGCTCTCCAGCCGCCAGGACGTGGCCCTGATCCGCGCCAAGGTGGGGATGGTGTTCCAGAAGCCCACGCCTTTTCCCATGTCGATCTACGACAACATCGCCTTCGGCGTGAAGCTGTTCGAGCGACTGAACGGCAGCGACATGGACGATCGCGTGGAATGGGCGCTGAGGAAGGCGGCGCTGTGGGACGAAGTCAGGGACAAGCTGCAGCAGAACGGCGCCAGCCTCTCCGGCGGGCAGCAGCAGCGCCTGTGCATCGCGCGCGGCATCGCCATCCATCCCGAATTGCTGCTGCTCGACGAACCTTGTTCGGCGCTCGACCCCATTTCCACGGCCAAGGTCGAAGAGCTGATCGCCGAACTGAAGGCCGATCACACCATCGTCATCGTCACCCATAACATGCAGCAGGCGGCGCGCTGCAGCGATTACACGGCCTATATGTACCTGGGCAGCCTGATGGAATTCGGCGCCACGGAACAACTGTTCTTCAAGCCGCAGCGCAAGGAAACCGAAGACTACATCACCGGCCGTTTCGGCTGATCGCAGGAGCACGACATGAGCGACAAGCACCTTTCTTCCCAGTTCGACAGCGAACTCAACCAGGTCTCGGCCCGCGTCATGGAACTGGGCGGGCTGGTGGAGGAGCAGATCCGCCAGGCCATCCATGCGCTCTCGCAATTCAGCACCGCCGCCGTGGAGCAGGTGCACGCGCTGGAGCGGCGCGTCAATGCCATGGAAATCGAAATCGACCACGAGCTGTCCACCATCATTGCCCGCCGCCAACCCACGGCGCGCGACCTGCGGCTGCTGATCGCCTTTTCCAAGGCCACCGCCAATCTGGAACGCATGGGCGACGAAGCCACGCGCATGGCGCGCATGGTGCGTTCCATCATCGCCAGCGGCGCGGCGCGTTCCCTGCCGTCGCGCGACTTGCGGGTGGCGGCGGAACTGGCCTCGGGCCTGCTGCGCAAGGCGCTGGACGCCTTCGCCCGCCTCGACACCAAGGCGGCGGTGGCGATCCTGAAAGAGGACGATCTCATCGACCACGAGTTCGACGGCTTCGTGCGCAAGCTCATCACCTACATGATGGAAGACCCACGCACCATTTCGGCCAGTCTGGATCTGCTGTTTCTGGCCAAAGCCATCGAGCGCATCGGCGACCACTCGAAAAACGTGGCCGAACTGATCATCTACCTGGTGGAAGGCAAGGACGTACGCCACACCACCCTGGCCGAAATCGAATCCGTCGTGCGCTGAGCGAGGAGCGAAAGCATGCGCAAACTCCCCCGCGTGTTGATCGTCGAAGACGAGGCCGCGATTGCCGAGCTGATTGCCGTCAATCTGCGCCACAACGGCTTCGAGCCGGTATGGGTGGAAGACGGCGCGGCGGCGCAGCGCAGCATGGATGCCGTGCTGCCCGACGTGGTGCTGCTCGACTGGATGCTGCCGGGCATGAGCGGCCTGCAACTGGCACGCCGCTGGCGTGCCGACGGCCGCAGCAAGGCCGTGCCCATCCTGATGCTCACCGCCCGCGGCGACGAGCCCGACAAGGTGCAAGGCCTGGACGCGGGCGCGGACGACTACATCACCAAACCTTTTTCGCCGCAGGAACTGCTCGCGCGCATCCGCGCCGTGCTGCGCCGCCGCGCGCCCGAGCAGGCGGGCAACAGCGTCAGCATCGGCGCGCTGGTGCTGGACGCGGGAGCGCACCGCGTCAGCTACGAGGGAGAGGAAATCAAGCTCGGCCCGACGGAATTCCGTCTGCTGCACTACCTCATGCAACACAGCGAGCGCGTGCACAGCCGCGCCCAGTTGCTCGACAGGGTCTGGGGCGACCATGTCTTCATCGAAGAGCGCACCGTCGATGTCCATATCAAACGCCTGCGCACGGCGCTGGGCACGGCGGGCGGCCTGATCGAAACCGTGCGCGGCAGCGGCTACCGCATGAGCCGCAACGCCAAGCCCGCCGGCTGAACCCGGCACGGACGGGATTCCATGGCTGGCCGCTTCATTCTTCTGCTGATCGGACAGGCGCTGGCCGTCGGCTGGGCGGCCTGGAGCGGCGACGTCTGGCCCGCCCTGGCGATCGCCTTGCTGCTGCCCTGGCCGGTTCTGCTGTGGGACGACTGGCAGGCCAGGCGCGTGCTGCGCTGGCTGCGACAGGAAGCGCAGGCCGCCGCTGTGCCGCACGCCCGGGGACGGTGGGCGGAAGTAACGGCCAGGGTGAGTCGCCTGCTGCGCGCCGGCGAACGGCGCGAAGCCGCCAGCGATGCCCGCCTGAAGGAAACCCTCTCCGCCCTGCAGGCTTCGCCGAATGGCGTGATCCTGCTCGATGCCCAGGGCCATATCGAATGGTGCAATTTCATGGCCGAGCAGCATTTCGGCCTGGAACGCGCGCGCGATACCGCCCAGGCCATCGGCAATCTGCTGCGCGCGCCGGAATTCACCGCCTACTGGGCGGCGGGCGATTTCTCGCGCGACGTCATCCTGCCCGGGCGCGGGCACAGCCACGCCCGCCCCGTGCGCATTGCCGCTCAGATCTTTCCTTACGGCGACGGCAGGCATCTGCTGCTCTCGCGCGACATCACCGCGCTGGAGCAAGCCGAAGCGATGCGGCGCGACTTCGTCGCCAACGTTTCGCACGAAATCCGCACCCCGCTCACCGTGCTGGTGGGTTTCGTCGAAACCCTGCAGACCCTGCCGCTGGATGAAACCGAACGCGCACGCTATCTGGCGCTGATGGCGCAGCAGGGTGCGCGCATGCAAAACCTGGTGGAGGATCTGCTCAGTCTCTCGCGCCTGGAAGGCAGTCCGCCGCCCGGCCTGGAAGAGTGGACGCCCGCGCAACTGCTCCTGGCGCATTGCGAACAGGAAGCCCGGGCGCTGTCTGCCCGGATCCTGCCGGCGGATGCCGCGCCGCACAGCTTCCACTTCCCGGATGCGGACAGCCTGCAAGCAGCCGGCGAGCTGGCGGGCAACCGGCTGGAGCTGCAAAGCGCCCTGTCGAATCTGGTGAGCAACGCGGTGCGCTACACCCCCGCCGGCGGCAGCATCCGCGTGAGCTGGCAGCGCCAGCAGGACGGTAGCGCCCGCTTTGCCGTGCGCGATACGGGTGTGGGTATTGCCGCCGAGCATCTGCCGCGCCTGACGGAACGTTTCTACCGCGTCGAGCGCAGCCGCTCGCGCGATACGGGCGGCACCGGGTTGGGGCTGGCCATCGTCAAGCACGTCGTGCAGCGGCATGGCGCATCGCTGCAGATCAGCAGCCAGCTCGGTCAGGGCACGGAATTCGCGGTGTTGTTTCCCGCCGCGCGCTGGCGCGCAACGGCTGACGCGACCCCCGCCGTACCGAATGCCGCCTTACCAGAACTGCAGAATGCCCCAGGTCAGCGCGAGATAGCGCAACGACTTGCCGACGGCCATGTAGTACAGGCAGGGCCAGAACGGCAGCCGCAACCAGCCGGCGACCAGGCACAGCGGATCGCCGATCAGCGGCAGCCATGACAGCAGACAGGCCCTGGCGCCGAAGCGACGCAACCAGCGCAACGCCCGGGCCTCGCTGGCCTGCTGCGGCCGGGGCTGGTGCAGATGTTCCAGCGTGCGCCGGGCACCCGCCCCCATCCACCAGGTGAGCGCGCCGCCCAGGGTATTGCCCAGGGTGGCCACGGCAATCGCCGGCCAGAACAAATCCGGATTCAGTTTCAGCAGCGCCAGGAGCGCGGCCTCCGAGCCCATCGGCAGCAGCGTGGCCGAAAGCAGGGCAATGACGAACAGGCTGCTCAGTCCGACACGCGGCAAGGCCAGGAAGGCCTGCAGTGGGTCGAGCCAGACATCCATCAGCGCGCTGGCAATCGCAGGTGACGGGCCGCCGTCTGCGCGTCGGGCCGCGCCAGATGCGGCACCACGCCCAGGAGCGGCGCCTGCAGGCGGGACTGCAGGGTGGCGAGATTCTCCTCGAAGCAAGTCATCTGCGGCTCGACGCGGTTGGCGACCCAGCCGGCCAGCGGCAGACCGCGCGCGCGGATGGCGGCCTGGGTCAGCAGCGCATGATTGAGACAGCCCAGGCGCATGCCGACGACCAGCACCACCGGCAACTGCAATTCGGCGGCGAAGTCGTCCAGGCCATAGTCCGCCGTCAATGGCACCATGAAGCCGCCGGCGCCTTCGACGATGACGGCATCCGCCTGGCTGCTCAGGCGCCGATAGGCCGCGTGCAGCACTTGCGGCTGGATCGCCACCTGCGCGTGGGCCGCCGCCAGATGCGGGGCGATGGCTTCCCTGAAGCGGTAAGGATTGATGTCCGCCACGGCGGCCTGGATGTTGCCGGCGGCCAGCAGGTTGTCCACATCGTCGTTGCGCCACTGTCCATGCTCATCCTGCGTGCCGCCGGCCGCCACCGGCTTCATGCCGACGCTGCGCCAGCCGCGCGCCGCGCACAGATGCAGCAGCGCGGCGGCGATCAGGGTCTTGCCGACATCCGTGTCGGTGCCGCTGACGAAGCAGCCGAACTGGAGCGTCACGCCTGACGCTCCAGTTCGAGCAGGACGTCGATCAAGGTCTGCACCTGCGCCACCGTGTGCGCGGCAGACAGCGTGATGCGCAGGCGCGCGCTGCCGGCCGGCACGGTCGGCGGGCGGATCGCCGGCACCCACAGGCCGGCATCGAGCAGCGCCTGGGCGATGCGCATGGCCTCGCCGTTTTCACCGATGATCAGCGGCTGGATGGGCGTCGTGGAATCGACCAGCCGCCAGCGGCGCAGACCGGGACGCAGACCCTGGCGCAAGCGGTCGATCAAATCCTGCAGATGCGCGCGCCGCGACGCGCCCTGTTCGATCAGCTCGACGCTTCGCAGCAGCGCATGGGCCAGCAGCGGCGGCGTGCCGGTGGTGTAGATATAGGTGCGCGCCCGCTGCAGCAGCCAGGTGATGATTTCTTCGCTGGCGGCGACGAAAGCGCCCGCCACGCCCGCCGCCTTGCCCAGGGTGCCGACATAGACCAGCCGGGGGTGCCGCGCCGGGTCGATGCCGTAATGGGCCAGGCTGCCCTGCCCCCGGTCATCGCCGCCGCCCAGCACGCCGAAGCCGTGGGCGTCATCGACCAGCAAATAAGCATCGAAGCGCTCGCACAGCGCCAGCAGTTCAGGCAGCGGCGCCAGATCGCCATCCATGCTGAACACGGCATCGGTCACCACCAGCTTGCGGCTGGCCGGACTGGCGGCCAGCAGCTCGGACAACCGCGCCAGATCCAGATGCGGGTAGATGCGCTTTTCCGCGCCCGACAAGCGGATGCCGTCGATCAAGGACGCATGGTTGAGTTCGTCGGAAAATACGGCTGCCGTGCCTTCCGTTCCTTCCATTCCCTGCACCAGGGCGGTGATCGCACCGATATTGGCCATGTAGCCCGTGGAAAAAAACAACGCCGCTTCCATGCCGACGAACGCCGCCAAACGTTCTTCCAGCCGATGGTGGGCGGCATAGTGGCCGCTGATCAGATGCGATGCGCCCGATCCGACGCCATGAATATCCGCGCCCTGCTTCGCGGCGGCGACGAGTTGCGGATCGGCCGCCAGCCCCAGGTAGTCGTTGCTGCAAAAAGCCAGCAGCGGCCGGCCATCGACCACCACTTCCGGCCCGCAGGCGGTTTCGACGATGCGCCGCGTGCGCAGCAGGGCGCGGGCGCGCAAGTCGTCGAGCGCAGCGCTGAAATCGGAACCGCCGCTCATGCCTGCAGCTCCGCCAATGTTGCGTCTATCGCCTGCTGCGTGCCATTCACCAGCAACCGCATGGCGTCTTCGTCGATGACATAGGGCGGCATGAAATAGACCGTGTTGCCGATCGGGCGCAACAGCAGCCCCTGCTGCAGCGCCTGGGCAAAGGCGCGACGGGCGAAGCGCGGATCGTCGGTCTGCACCTCGAAGGCCCAGATCATGCCCTGCTGGCGGAAGTTGCTCACCTTGGGATGCGTCCGCAGATCAGCCGCCAGTTCGGTCAGCCGCGCCGCCCGCTGGCGGTTGGCGACAAGCACGTCGTCGTCGCGGAAAATATCGAGGGTTGCCAGCGCCGCCCGGCAGGCCAGCGGATTGCCGGTATAGGAATGCGAGTGCAGGAAAGCCCGGCCGATTTCATCGGCGTAGAAGGCCTGATACACCGCATCGGTGGTCATCACCAGCGAGAGCGGCAGGTAGCCGCCGGTAATGCCTTTCGACAGGCAGAGGAAATCCGGCCAGATGGCTGCCTGTTCCGAGGCGAAGAACGTCCCCGTGCGGCCGCAGCCGACGGCGATTTCATCGCAGATCAGATGCACCCGATGGCGCGTGCAGCTCTCGCGAGCCAGACGCAAGTATTCGGGATCGTGCATCGCCATGCCGGCGGCGCACTGCACCAGGGGTTCGACGATCAGGGCGGCGATTTCGTCATGGTGTTCCGCCAGATAGTTATCCAGCTCGGCGGCGCAGCGTCGGGCATGGGCCGCGGCGGATTCCTCCGGCGCTGCCAGACGCCAATCCGGGCTGGGCAAAACGGGGTTGTCGCGCAGCAGCGGCGCATAGGCCGTGCGGAAAATCGCCACGTCCGTGACGCTCAGGGCGCCCACCGTCTCGCCGTGATAGCTGCCGGCCAGATGCACATGGCGGTTCTTGCCCGGCTTGCCGCTGTTCAGCCAATAGTGCTGGCTCATCTTCAGCGCGATCTCGACCGCCGAGGCGCCGTCCGAAGCATAGAAGCAATGGCCCAGCGCGTTCGCCGTGAGGGCGGCCAGCCGCTCGGAAAGCTGGACGACCGGCTCGTGGGTAAAGCCGGCCAGCATCACGTGCTCCAGCCTGTCGAGCTGGTCGCGCAACGCCGCGTTGATGCGCGGATTGGCGTGGCCGAACAGATTCACCCACCAGGAACTCACCGCATCGAGATAGCGCCGGCCGTCGTGGTCGTAAAGCCAGACGCCTTCGCCGCGCGCAATCGGCAGCAGCGGCAGCGTCTCGTGCGCTTTCATCTGGGTGCACGGATGCCAGACGGTCTTGAGGCTGCGCGCAAGTAGATCCTGATTGGTCATGGCAAGGGAATGTCCGGGCGGCGGAGCCCTGCATTATATGAGCCCGCGCGATCAAGCACGGCCAGCTATGGACCAGGCTCGGGGAAATCGCATGAACTGGCCGGGAGGACATCCGAGGGCCGCACCCCCTCTCCCCGGCCCTCTCCCACGAGGGGAGAGGGAGAGACTGTGCATCCTGCGAGGGGAGAGGGAGGAACTGTACAAATTGGCAATCAACGCCCGACCGAGTGTTCCGGAGACAATGCCCCTCTCCCCTCGTGGGAGAGGGGTTGGGGAGAGGGGGCCACAGAGAAAAGTTCATTCACTTTCTTGCCTGCCTGCCCTTCTGCCCCGCCTTGCCGAACAGCTCATCGCGGGCCGTGTCGCGGATGGCGACGATGGCCGGGTGGGTCAGGCGGCGTTCCGTGGTGATGGCGTAGAGCTGCTCGCGGATCGTCGCGACGCGCCCCAGTTCGACGACTTCATGCCGCCGGCAAAGGTCGTCGGCAATCGCCGCCGGCGCGAAAAACAGGCCGGCACCCGCCTGGGCGAAGGCGGTCAGCAGGGCATTGTCGTCGAACTCGCCGATGATGCGCGGACGCAGATCCATCGCGGCCAGCCAGTGTTCGAGACGGTGGCGGATCGCCACGTCCTCGCCGGGCAGCAACAGGGGCGCGTTATCCAGCAGTGCCGGAAACGCCAGCGGCAAAGTGGCGGCAAGGGCGGGCGCGGCAAAAATGGCCAGTTCGCTCTCGCCCAACAGGTGGCTGTAGCCGCGCACGTTGAGATTGGAGGGCATCGGCCGATCGGCGATCACCATGTCGAGGCGATGCACGGCCAGCTCGGCCAGGAGCAGATCGAGGCGCCCCTCGCGGCAGATCAGGCGCATGGGCTCGGCCAGTTGCAGGGCCGGGGCGATGACCCGCTGCACCACCGACTTGGCCACCGAATCGGCAATGCCAATGCGCAGCGGCAGCGCGCGCTGGCTGCGCGACTCGTCATGCGCGGCTTCGAGCAGTTCATCTCCCAGCGTGAAGATTTCCTCGGCATGATGCAGGATGCGCCGGCCGGCCTCGCTCAGTTCCAGCCCGCGCCCGGCGCGCTGGAACAGCGCCACCCCGAGGCTGGCTTCCAGCGCCCCCAACTGAGTGCTGATGGATTGCGGCGTCAGATGCAGTTGTTCGGCGGCACGGGCAATCGAGCCGGCGCGAGCGACCATCCAGAAGTAGCGCAGATGCTTGTAATTGAGTCTGGACAAGGTTGGGAGCCGTGCTGAATCATCCATTTTTTCGAAGTGTTGGTAAATTATATTCGACTTGTTCGATCATTCAGGAAGTCCTAAGCTGCGCGCTTCGTCTCATCCGTAGGGGAGTCATTCCATGAAACGCATCTTCCTGCTGGTCACCACCAATCTGGCGATCATGCTGGTGCTGGGCATCGTCACCACGCTGACCGGCGCCAACCGCTTTTTCACCCAGGAGGGCCTGGATCTGGGCCGCCTGCTGGTATTCGCCGCCATCCTGGGCTTCGGCGGCGCGTTCATTTCGCTGTGGCTGTCGAAATTCATCGCCAAGTGGAGCACCGGCGCGCGCGTCATCGAGACGCCGGCCAACTCCACCGAATACTGGCTGGTCGATACGGTGCGGAAGCTGGCCAGCAAGGCTGATCTGAGGATGCCGGAAGTCGCCATCTACGACGGTGAGCCGAACGCCTTCGCCACCGGCGCGACGAAGAACAACTCGCTGGTCGCCGTTTCCACGGGCCTCTTGCAGAGCATGACGCGCGAGGAAGCCGAGGCGGTGCTGGCCCACGAAGTCGCCCACATCGCCAACGGCGACATGGTGACGCTGACCCTGATCCAGGGCGTGGTGAATACCTTCGTCTATTTTCTCTCGCGCATCATCGGCTATTTCGTCGACGCCGCCTTGCGCAAGAACGACGAATCCAGCAGCGGCCCGGGGCTGGGCTACATGGCCACGGTCATCGTCTGCGACATCGTTTTCGGCATCCTGGCCAGCATCATCGTGATGTATTTCTCGCGCCAGCGCGAGTTCCGCGCCGATGCCGGCGCCGCCCGCCTGCTCGGCACGCCCCAGCCGATGATCCACGCCCTGCAGCGCCTGAGCGGCATGCAGCCCGGTGAACTGCCGCAGAACGTCGCCACCGCCGGCATCAATGGCCGTCCCGGCTGGATGGCGCTGTTTTCCAGCCACCCGCCGCTGGAAGCGCGCATCGCCGCCTTGCGCAGCGCCAGCGCCTGATCCCTGTCCTTAACCAAGCTCCCTGGCCTCCGCCCCCTCGAACATGAGCCCTCTCTACACTCACGCCAGCCCCGCTCTCTGGGGCGGCTTCATCCTTTTCGTGCTGCTCATGCTGGCCCTCGACCTGTTCGTCTTCGGCGGCCGCCGCGCGCATCGCGTCAGCGTGCGCGAAGCGGCCACCTGGTCGCTGGTCTGGGTAGCGCTGGCGCTGACCTTCGCGGGGTTTCTCTGGCTCTATTTCAATAATCTGTATGGCGCGCAACTGGCGCATGACAAGGCGCTCGATTTTCTCACCGGCTACGTCATCGAAAAATCGCTGTCGGTCGACAACATCTTCGTCTTCCTGATGATCTTCAGCGCCTTCCAGATCGCGCCCGAATACCAGCGCCGGGTGCTGCTGTACGGCGTGCTCGGAGCGATCGTCCTGCGTGCCGTGATGATCCTCGCCGGCGCCTGGGTGGTGCGTGAATTCAGCTGGGTGCTGTATCTCTTTGGCGTCTTCCTGGTGATCACCGGCCTGCGCATGCTGGTGATGGCGGAAAAGCAGCCCGACCTGGAAAAGAATCCGGTGCTGCGCCTGGCGCGCCGCTATCTGCGCATCACCTCGGCCGAGGACGAGCACGGGAAACATGGCGAGCGCTTCACCGTCGTCAAGGACGGCGTGCGCTACTTCACGCCGCTGTTCCTGGTGCTGATTCTGGTCGAAGCCTCGGATGTGGTGTTCGCCGTCGATTCGATACCGGCGATCTTTGCCATCACCACCGATCCCTTCATCGTCTTCACCTCCAACATCTTCGCCATCATGGGTCTGCGCGCCCTCTACTTCCTGCTGATGGACATGGCCGACCGCTTCCACCTGCTGAAATACGGTCTGGCGCTGGTGCTGACCTTCATCGGCGCGAAAATGCTGATCGCGCCCTGGCATCACATTCCGACGGCGACCTCGCTGCTGGTGGTCACGGTCATCCTGGCGGCCTCGATCAGCGCCAGCCTGATCGGCACGCGGCGCCGCTGAGGATTGCCCGTCAGGCCAATGCCTCCAATGCCTCGCGCACCAGGTCGATCTGGTGCGCCGCCATGAACGTCGGCGCATGACCGACGCCGGGCAGTTCGATCGCCCGCGCGCGCGGCCCGCGCCGCGTCATCTGCTGCAAGGTATCCGGGCGCAGCAGATCCGATTCGGCGCCGCGCAGTACCACGGTCGGGCACTGGATCTGCTCATAGACCGGCCATAGTTCGATGTCTTCGCCGCTGCCCGCAACCGCCTTGTACGATTCGGCGATACCCGGATCGTAACGAAACTCCACCTTGCCATCCGCGGCGGTGCGCACCACATGCGCCGTCAGATGCCGCCATTGCGCATCCGTGTGCGGGCCGAAGCTCGCGCTGACCAGGCGCACGAACTGCTCGGCATCCGCAAGACTGTCGAAGCGCGGCGGATCGCCGACATATTCGCCGATGCGCTGCAGGGAAGCGGCGGTGAGCACCGGCCCGACATCATTGAGGATCAGTCGGCGGATCGGCGTGCCCTGCTGCGCCGCGTAGTACATGCCGATCAAGCCGCCCATGGAAGTCCCCAGCCAGGTGATTTCCTCGACATCCAGCCGCGCCACCAGGGTCGCCATGTCGACCAGATACTGCTGGATGCCGTACTGGCTCTTGTCGGCCAGCCAGTCGCTGCGCCCACGTCCCACCACATCCGGACAAACGATCCGGTAGTCCTTTTCCAGGGCCATGGCCAGATCGTCGAAATCACGCGAACAGCGCGTTAGGCCATGCACGCAGAGCAGCACCCGGGGATTCGCCGCATCGCCCCATTCCGTGTAGGCCATGCGATGCAGCCCGCCTGCGTTGCAACACTGCACACTGCGCTCGCGCATGCTCATGAGACTCACCTTTGAAAACCTGGACGGTGAGCAGTATACGCCGCGCAATTTGCCATCCTGACATCCATTTACCGACCTCGGCCGAAGCCAGACCAAACAAAGCCAAACCAATTGACAACGAGAATAAACAGATGTTTAATCTCCTAAACGTTCACTTATTCTCATCTCGCCACCCCTCCGCTCCCGCCATGACCACGGCCACCCGCCGCCCCCGCCACATCTCGCCGCTGCGCGCCGCCGCGCTGGCCGAACGTGCCGCATTCACCGACAGCCAGATCCTCGACGCCGCCGAGCCGCTGTTCGCCCGCCACGGCCTGCGCGGCACGCGGGTGCGTGAAATCGCCAGCGCCGCCGGGGTGAACGAAGCGACGCTGTACAACTACTACAAGAACAAGGAAGCCCTCTACGAGGCCGTGCTGGAGCGCGGCATCCAGCCGATCATCGACACCGTCCGGCGCACTTCCACCGGGGACAATTCACCGGAAAACATCCGCGATGCCGCGCAGCAGATCATCACCCAGTTGCAGCGCCGGCCGCATGTCAGCCAGTTGATCTATCTCGAGGCGATCGCCAACGGCAGTCATCTGGAACGCCTGGTCAACCGCTGGCTGAAACCCTTTGCCGAAACCATTACCCACCAGCTCGGCAAGCGCGCGCCGCATTTGAGCAAGCAGGACTATCCGCAAATCGTCGAGCTTTTCTGGCATCTGTCATTTGGCCACTTCGCCATCGCGCCCTTGCTGCAGCAGACCTTCGGCAGCGATCCGTTTGCCGACCAGCGGGTCGCGCGGCAGATTGCCTTCATCGAAACCGTCATCGGCAGCCTGTTCGTCGAGCACCCGGCTTCCGCAACCGCACTACCCGCCTGAACGGCGGCATCCGGCAACACTTTCCCGTTTCACCAACCCAAGGCAGCACCACTACAACAATAGAAGGAGAGCAGCATGAGCAACAACACCTACGAAGTCATCGTCATCGGTAGCGGCCCCGGCGGGCTGGCTTGCGCCACCCTGTTGCAGAAACGCGGCGTGAAAACGCTGATCGTCGAGAAAAACGAAGTGCTCGGCGGCAAGATGTACAGCATCGATGCCGACGGTTACGCCTACGACCTGTTCCCGCACGGCCAGGTGCCCACGCGCGGCAACGCCTTCGAGCAGATCTTCGCCGAACTCGGCTGTTCCGAGGACTTCAAGCCGGCGCTGGACGTCGACGACCAGCGCGAGATGATCACCCTGGCCTACAAACGCGCCGGCTGGAAAAATTACAAGATCACCTCGCAGAAACAGGCGTTGACCGATGCCACGGGCTTCTTCAACTCCTGGGAAGCCACCCCCGAGGAGCAGGAAAAGTCGATGATGCTGATCGGCGAAATGCTCAGCCTGACGGCCGAAGACCTCGCCAAGCTCGACCGCGTCACCATGGAGGAATGGCTGGCCGAGCGCGACGTTCCCGCCCCGCTCTACAGCTACATGGGCTTCCAGGCCAACGCTTCGCTGGCCGAGCCGATCGACCTGGTCTCCGCTTCGGAAATGATCCTGATCATGCAGCAGATGATGCTGCAAGGCGGTGGCGGCCAGTACAAGGGCGGCTTCGCCATGCTGACCAACGTCATGGTGCGCGAGTTCGAGAAGAACGGCGGCACCCTGATCAAGGGCTGTCGGGTGAATAAGGTCATCGTCGAGGATGGCGCCGTCACCGGCATCGACACCGACAAGGGCCAGTTCAAGGCGCCGGTCGTCGTCTCCAATGCCGGCCTGCAGCCGACGGTGATCAAGCTGGTCGGCGAGGAGCACTTCGACAAAGCCTATGTGAACTACGTCAAGAGCCTGGTGCCGGGCTGGGCGTTCACCAGCGTGCGCTACTTCCTCAACAAGCCCGTCATGAAAACCGGCCTCTACGTCATGTGGTCCGACGACTCCTGGTACGACATGGAGCGCTACAAGAAGATGAAGGATGGCAACATTCCCGAAGAAGTCATCCTCTTCATGGTCAACCACAAATTCTTCGATCCGGATGCCGCGCCCGAAGGCAAGCAGGTGCTGGTTTCCGGCACGGTCTGCTCGGCCAATCCGGAAGCCAAGGAAATCGAGGCGCTGTGGAAGAAGATGGACGAGCAGATGCAGCAGGTCTTCCCCGACATCTGGGAAGCCACCGAGCGCAAGGAGTACACCGGGCCGCGCGAAATCTCCAATCTGACGCGCGACAGCGTGGTCAAGGGCAGCGGCGGCGAGTGCGTCGGCCTGGCGCAGATCGTCGGCCAATGCGGTATCGACAAGCCGAAGTCGGAGCTGCCGATCCGTGGCCTCTACGTGGTCGGCGCCGACGCCGGCGCGGCCGGCATGGGCACGCACCAGTCCGGCCTGTCGGGGATGTACGCCACCAAGCAGATCCAGCGTTATCTGGCTGCGCGTGCCAAGGCGCTGTAAATCGTTCCTGCCGTCATGAAGCGCGCGGGGCATTGCCGGGAGGCCGGCAATGCCCCCTTCATTTGCACTTCAGCTTTTCGCCGCGTCGCGCCGCCCAGGCTGGCGCCGGCGAAAACAATAGCTAATCAATTAGTTATATACCCAAAATGATGAATATCCCGATCCGCTTATGTTTATAATCGTCCGCTATCGACAACCATCCAGGCGACAAGCCGGCTGAATCCTGCGGATTGCGGACAAAGCCCCCAAGAAAACCCGCATCGACTGATGCCATGAACGACAAGCTTCCAAGAACTGCAGTTCATTACCTGGTGGAGATGGTGGACCACTTCGTCCACCCGAGCTTGCGCGATGTTCCGGACATGCTCAACCGGGCGCGGATATTGATCGCCTCGATGGTCATCATGGCGGGCTGCGCCCTGATTGCGCTGATCACCATTTTCCTCTCGAAATTCCCACTGCATTCCAACATCAGCGCAGCCACCCTGATCCTGCCGATGGTGCTCTGGTTCAACTATGCCTTCATCCGCTTCTGGCGCCATGGCAATTACGCCCAGACCAGCAAGGCCGTCGTCATCGTGCTGCTGGTCACCCTCATCGGCGCCATCGGCATTTCAGGCGGGCCTTTGACCTCTCCGGTCATCTACCTGCTGGTCGTGCCCGTGCTGACGGCCTTTTTCTTCGGCGGTCAGGTACTGGGCAACCGCATTTCCAGGATCACGATTGCGCTCCTGGCAATCCTGCTGCTCATGCAGTGGCTCGGCGTACCCTTCATCCAGACCGTCGATGCCGCCGAAAAAATGGAAGTGCTCAGCCTGGTCATTGCCCTGCTGGGCGTGTCCGTCATTTCGGCAATGGCCTTCATCTACGAATACACGGCGGCCGTGCTCAAACGCGAACGGGATACGGAACGCGAGAAATTCATGGAACTGGCCAAGACCGATCCTCTCACCGGACTGGCCAATCGCCGCAACTTCGACGCCATGCTCAACGAACGCATGTCGCTGTATGGCACCCAGAATCCGCCGCAGCGTTTTGCCCTCGGCTACCTCGATCTCGATGGTTTCAAGCCGATCAACGACACGCACGGCCACGCGGTGGGCGATGAAGTGCTTTGCGTGATCTCCAGCCGGATGCAGGGCGTATTGCGCGACAGCGACTTCGTTGCCCGCCATGGCGGCGACGAATTCATGATCATGCTGGACATGATCGGCGACCGTGAGGCGCTGAAAATGATGGCGGATCGCCTGCTGAGCGTCATCTCCAGACCCATCAAGACGAGTGCCGGCATCGTCAGCGTCACCGGCAGCCTGGGCTTCGCCCTCTACCCCATGGACGCCGATGAAATCGAGGCACTCAAGAAGTCCGCCGATTCCGCCATGTACGAAGCCAAGCGCAGCCGCGATACCTGGCGCATCTATCGCGACGCCAGCGGCAAGCTCGCGGCGGATACGGCTGCGAGCTGAATGCCGATGCGCCCGAGGGGAATCGGGCGAAGACGAAAACCCCGCTCAGGCAACCGCCAGACGCCACAATGAAGTGATCTCGGCACTGCGCGCCGCATGCAGTGGGTCGCTGGCATCCGCGACCCGACGGTGACGCGGACGCATGTCATGGCGCTCGACGACCCGCAACCCGGCCCCGGCGATGGCTGCCAGCAATTCGTCGCGACTGCGCAGACCGAGGTGTTCGGCCAGGTCGGAAAGGATCAGCCAGCCCTCGCCCCCCGGCAGCAGCCGCGCCGCCAATCCGCGCAGAAAGCCCAGCAGCATGCGGCTGCCCTCGTCATACACCGCATGCTCCAGCGGCGAGGCGGGACGCCCCGGCAGCCACGGCGGATTGCAGACGATCAGGGCGGCGCCCGCTTCTGCCGGCGGAAACAGATCGGCCGCGACGACCGCGACCCGACCGGCCAGTTGCAGGTTGTCGATGTTCTCGCGCGCGCAGGCCAGGGCGCGCGGATCGCTGTCCGTGGCGACGACCCGCTCGACGCCGCGCCGGGCGAGCACGGCCGCCAGCACGCCGGTGCCGGTGCCGATATCGAAGGCCAGCGAGCTTGCCGACAGCGCTACCGGCAACGGCGCCTGCGCCACCAGATCGACGTATTCGCCACGCACCGGCGAAAACACCGCGTAATGCGGATGAATATGGATGCGGCTGCCGGTGTCGATGCCGCTCCCCGGCACGGCAATCTCGACGCCCTTCTTGCGCCACTCGTGGGCGCCGATGATGCCCAGCAGCTCGCGCAGCGAGGCGGCGTAGGGCCGATCGTCCGCGCCGGCGGCCTCGATGCTGGCCTGGCGGACATCCGGCGCGCGGCGCAGGGAGAGGCGATGATCCGCCTCGAACGGCAGCAACAGCATGCCCAGGATGCGCGCCCGCTGCGCCTGAGCGAGCCGGTAGCGATGAAACCGCTCGCGCATGGGCAAGGAAGCGACCTCATCTTTTCTGCCGGCCCTGGCTGGTTTGCGCGCGCCGCGATCCAGACGCCGCGCCATGGCGCTCAACAGTTGGCGGGCATTCTGGTAATCGCCGCGCCAGAGCAGCGCCGTTCCCTCGCAGGCCAGTCTGTAGGCGGTATCCGCCGGCATGCGGTCGTCGGCAAGCACCACGCGGCGCGGCGCGGGCACGCCGGCCAGCGAACGCCAGCGCAGGCGGTGCGGCGTCCCCGCCTCTTCCCAGGTGATGCAGGCGGACGCCTCAGGCTGTATCTGATTCATCTTGTCAACGGTTCAGCTTGCGCCGATGAGCGGACCGGCAAGCAAATATAGAGCGCCGAGAAACATGGCGCTCCAGAAGACCAGGGCATCGGGATTGGTGGAAAAACGCGAAATGGCGTGCTTGAACATGGCAACTCTCCGTGGGGTCGTGACACACGAAGAGCATCTTGCCGGGGCCGAGGCTCATGGAATGAGCACGCTGTTTCAGTCATCTTCAAACCTCGTCGAAAGCGCTCAGGGCCGCGCCCAGGGCGCAGACGTATTCCGGTTCCAACTGCAACTGTGGCTGTGACTGACTCTGCTGCGGCAGCCTGATCGAAGGAACTTCCAGCGCCCGTTCCAGCGCCTGCACGAAACCGGGGTTATGCGCCATGCCGCCGATCAGCAGCACCTCCTGCCGGATGCCGACGCGCCGCGCCATGGCGCAGATCCGGCTGGCCACGGCATCGAGCACGGCGCGGGCGATGTCATCGACCGGCGTGGCGGCGTGGATCAGGGAGACCACTTCGGATTCGGCGAACACCGTGCACTGGGCATTCATCGGAATGCTTTGCGTGGAACGCAGGCTGGCCGCGCCAAACTCGCTCAGCGTCAGTTGCAGGGCGCGCGCCATGGATTCGGCAAAGGCGCCGGCGCCTGCCGCGCACTTCTCGTTGCCGGCGAAGTCGGCCACCCGGCCGGCTTCATCGAGACGGATCGCCCGCGCTTCCTCGGCGCCGACATCGATCACCGTGCGCACATCAACACACAAGTCGGCCGCGCCGCGACCGCCGGAGGCGACTTCGGTGATCTCGCGATCGGCGAACGGCACCTGACGCCGCGCCACGCCGGTGGCGACGATGCAGCCGACATCGCGCGGAGTCAGGGCCAGCGGCTGCAGCAGTTCGACATAGGCCCGCTCGGCGGCGGCATCCATGTCCAGCGCGGCGGGAAACATCGAATGCTGGCCCAGCAGGCGCGGCGCGGCGGCACCGTCATCCTTTTCCAGCAGCACCAGCTTGATGCTGCGCGCGCCCATGTCGATGCCGGCGGCGATCATGCGTCCCCCGCCGTGGCAACAAACTCATGTTTCCGGCCGAGCATTTCCATGAAGGCATCGATGCGATTCCTGGTGCGCTCGTAATCAAATTCGCGCTCATCGCCCATGTTGCCTTCGTAGGTCATCACCGGGATACCCGCCTGAACCAGCCCCAGGCGGTTTTCCATGATGCCCAGGGAGAGTCCTTCGCAGCCGCGATTCAGATGCAGGATCACGCCATCGACCTGCCATTCGCGGACGATGCGCTGCATCATCGCGGTCTTCAGGCGGGGATCGTAGAAATGCTGCCATTGCGGTTTCGACAGGTTCCAGTCGCAATACAGGCGCATGACTTCCTCGCGCGTGTTCATCGGCAGGCCCAGCGCCATCGGCGTGGTGCGCGGCCCCCAGGTGCCATCGGGCTTGTCTTCCCAGATGCCTTCCAGACCGAAGGTGTACAGCGAGCCGACCGAAACCGCGCCGAATTCCTCCAGATAGCGATACAGCTTGAGGAAGGCCCAGGGCGGCTGGGTGTCGGAAATCAGCCGGCAGCGCTCCTGCGGCACGGCGGCGATGCCGCGCGCCACGCGGTCGGCCACTTCGTCGCGCAGTTCCTGATAGAAATCGGCGCACCAGCGCGAGGACTTGTGCAGGGTCGCCATGACGTAGAGCGAGAACATGGTTTTCTCGTCCAGCGGCGCCGGCCTGGCGCGATTCAGGCAGCAGATTTCCGCCCACAGCGCCGTCGAGCGCATTTCGTTCTGCACGGCTTCGATGAACAGCGCATCGTCGAAGCGCCGGCCACTCACCTGCTCCAGCCAGGGAATGGAGTCCAGCGCCTGATCGACGACGTATTGCAGCCGCGCTGCCGTCAGTTCCCCGTAAGGCCCGACCGAAACGTCGATGAAGCGCACCGGCGTGCCTTCCAGTTCGGCGGCATGCTGATACCACTTGGCGTGCGAGCAGCAGATGGTGGTCTGGAAGTTGAAATCCGGCTTGGGAAAAGGCTGGCCATCGAGATAGCGGTTCAGGTAGATCGAACCCCAGTAGCTGCGCATGTAGGAACACAGGTCACGGGCGAAACCCGCCGCCTCGACGGCGTTCTGCGCGGCCAGGTTGAAGTTGCGGTCATGGGCGATGGATGCCGCATACGGCTCGCCGGTGAGCGGATACACATCGCGCCCCAGGGCGCTGGGCAGCGCATCCAGGGTCCATGCTGAACCCGCCCAGCGGATGCCGCCGCGCGTCTTGGCCTCGGCATAGTCGCGGTAATACTGTTCGCGCAGCGCCTTGGCCTTGGGCCAGCATTGCAGGGGTTCGGTGGGATGCAGTGCTTTTGCCGCCGTGCCGGACATCAGAACAGATCCTCCTCGGCCAGGGTTTCCAGAAAAGCCTCGATCCGGGTGCGAAAGGGGCCGAGCGGATTGGTGATGTCGAACTCCAGCAACAGCGTCGGAATACCGTGGTTTTCGAGATGCTGCTTGAGGCCCGGATAGTCGCCCTCGTGCGGATCGCAGAATTTCTGCTGCAGGAATATCGCCGCCTCGACCCGGTACTCGCGCGCCAGATCCAGCACATGGGCGAAACGCGTGTGCGCCGGATAATCCTTGGTCGGACAGGCCGGGCGGGCGCAGTAACGATCGGCGATGGCGGCCAGCGGATCGTCATGGGCGCGCGCCTCGTTCCAGAAATTGCGCGTGCCGGAACATTGATCGTCGATGACGATGGTTGCGCCCAGCGACTCGATCATTTCCATGAAGCCGACGTCGTCGTTCTCGGAGCCGATGGTCATCAGGCGCACGCCGGCGGCGCGCGAGACAGCGCGTTGCGGCAGCGCATCCAGCACCCGCTGCAAGGCGCGGTTGTGCTCGCGCTTGTCGACGAACTGCGCCGTCAGCGAGGCGTACAGCGCCTCGGCGCCGGTCAGCGGCGGGTTTTCGGCCTGGCGCAGGGCGAACAACCGGCGCAACAGGCGGCGATTCTCATCGACCAGTTCGAGGGCCGCCCGCAGTTCCACCGCGCCGATGGCGGCACCGCGCCGTTCGCCGACGAAATCGCAAAAACGCGCCACTTCCTCCCGATGCAGGGCGCGGGCAAACGGCGACTGCACTTCGTTGGGCATCGGCAGATAGTAGTCCCAGCGCAGGCTCGCCACATGATCGCGCCAGGACGTGAAGGTCTGCCGGTAATGCAGGCAGGACTGCGCCAGTACCAGGCCGCTGCAATAGTCGTAACGTCCCAGCAGCCCCTGGGCCAGGGAATCGCGGCTGAAAGGACAGAACATGCCGAAGATGTGCGGCTCGGCGACGTTCTGCGTCTGATGCGCGCCCAGCACGCGCACCGGCAGCATGCCGGCGGCGATCAGGATTTCCTCGGGAGCGTAGGTGCACATCGTGGCCACCACTTCACCTTCGCCCGCCGTGCGCGCCAGCCAGTCGCGGGCGTAGTCGTGACGCTTGGCGTACCAGGATTTGAATTCTTCGAACATCGATGCTGCTTTCAACTTGCCGCGCCTGGAAGAAGCGCGGGCAGCCGGCGAATATATGGCCTACAGTGGGGAAGCGCAAGATCGCGCCTGCGCAAATCGGGCGCGGGAGCAAGACTCAGCAACTCCGCGATTCAACCCATCGGCCGAGCCTGCTCATCGGCCGCCAATCGTCCGGAGAATAGACTGGCTGTGATGATCATCGCGCCACCCAGCCACTCGCGCAGCCCCATGGTTTCGTCGACCAGCAGCCATGACGCAACCGCCGCCACGACCAGCTCGAACAGAAAGATCACGATGGCCTGATTCGCGGCGGTATGCGTCAAGCCGTACTGGACGATCAGGTTGACCAGCAGCAGGATCAGCCCGACCAGGCCCAGCACACCCCAATGCCAAGGCTGCATGCGGCTGTCGACGACGTAGCCGGCCAGACCGCTGCCGCCCTGCAGCAGGCTTTCCAGCGGCAGGATCAGCAAGCCCAGCACGACGGCGCCGAGAAAGACCGCCAGGGATTTCACCTCTATCGAAAGTTGTGCCGTCTGCCGCACCATGACGTTCGACAGGGCGAACAGAAATCCGGCCAGCATCCCCAGCCACTCGGCACCACTGGCCGGCCAGGGCATGCCCAGTTCGGGACGCCAGAGCATGACGAGCGCGCCGCCCAGCGACAGCACGATCACTGCTCCGCCCGAGCGATTGAGACGCTCGCCCAGCAGCCAGTATGCCCAGAGCACGGTCCACAGCGGCGCGAGATAAAACAGCAGCATCACCCGCATGACTTCGCCATGCAAGGTTGCCAGCACATAACCCAGATTGCAGCCGCCGGCGGCCAGGCCGATCAGCGGCAAGCGCCAGTCCAGCCTGCCGCTGCGCCATGCCGAGCCGACGTGCCTGCGCAGGAAAACTGCGCCCGCCAGCAGGGCAATGAGATAGGTCAGCGTGGTGGCCTGCACGCCCGGCAAGCCGGCCTGGGCAAACACCCGGTAGGGATACCAGACCAGCCCCCACACTGCTGCGCCGGTCAACAATGCCACGGGGGCGACCGCGCGGTCTCTGCTTGCTGCCATATAATCACATCGCCTGTATCGATCAATTCCCGGCCCGTATTATCGGCCTTTTATACGACATGCACAGGCGATCCGGATGGAGATGCAAGCATGAGCGCAATGCAGCGACTGTTCCAGTTGATGGCTGAGAAGAAGGCTTCGGACATTTTCATTTCTGCCGGCGCGCCCATCAACATCAAGATCAACGGCACGGCCGTGCCGATCAACCAGCAGGTGATGACGCCGGAAATCATCAACAATCTGCTGCACGAAGTCCTCAGCGACAGCCAGTTCCGCGAATTCGAGGAAGCGCTGGAGCTCAACGGCAACTACAGCCTGGAAGGCGTGGGCAATTTCCGTCTCTCGGCATTCCGCCAGAAAGGCACGCCGGCGCTGGTGGTGCGCTACGTTCCGGCGGAAATTCCCGCGCTGGAAACCCTGAACGTTCCCGGCGTGCTGGCCGAAATCATCATGGAAAAGCACGGGCTGATCCTGATGGTCGGCGCAACCGGCGCCGGCAAGACCACCACGCTGACCTCGATGCTCGATTACCGCAACGAGCGCAAGAGCGGCCACATCCTGACGCTGGAAGACCCGATCGAATTCGTCTTCAGGAACAAGCGCTCCATCGTCAATCAGCGCGAGCTCGGCAGCGATACCCGCGACTACCAGTTGGCCCTGAAGAATGCCCTGCGCCAGGCGCCGGACTGCATTTTCATCGGCGAAGTGCGCGACAAGGAAACCATGGCCCAGGCCATTGCCTACGCGCAGTCGGGGCACCTGTGCCTGGCCACGCTGCATGCGAACAACAGCTATCACGCGCTGTCGCGCATCATCGGCCTCTATCCGCTGGAGAACCGCCCTGCCCTGCTCGCCGACCTGGCGGTGACGCTGAAGGCCATCATCTCCCAGCGCCTCGTCAAGAAGCCCGATGGCAGCCGCATTCCAGCCGTCGAAGTGATGCTGAACTCACGCCACATCTCCGAACTGATCGAAAAAGGCGACATGGACGGCATGCGCGAATCCATGGACAGCGGCATGACGCCCGGCGCGCAAACCTTCGAACAGGCGCTGTTCAAGCTCTACAAGTCCGGCGCCATTACCCTGGATGCCGCCACGGCCGCTGCCGATTCGGCCAACAATCTGCTGTTCCTGATCAACAACGACCAGAGCGGCCCGCTGCAGGCGGACGCCAGCAGCAGCCCGGCGACCGTGGCCGACAATCCATTGAGCGTGCCCAGCGCCAGTTTCAGCGAGTTCAATCTCAAGATGGATTGAGAATGTTCCATCAACGGAACCGAAGCATTCCCCGTATTCCTCGCCTCTCTCGATGAACGCAGCCAGTCCGGTACTCGAACTTGCCCGGGCGCTGATCGCCCGGCCTTCCATCACGCCGGATGATGCCGGCTGTCTGGAACTGCTCGGCGCGCGACTGGCCGCGCTGGGCTTCCAGCTCGAACGCCTGGACCGCGGCCCGGTGAGCAATCTCTGGGCACGCTGGACGCCGCAAACACACGACGCCAGCGTCGCCCTTCCCCTGCTCTGCTTTGCCGGCCATACCGATGTCGTGCCACCCGGCGCGCCGGCCGATTGGCGCAGCGATCCATTCCAGCCGGAAATTCGTGACGGCATGCTCTACGGACGCGGCGCGGCCGACATGAAATCCTCGCTCGCCGCCTTCGTCGTTGCCGTCGAGCGCCGGCTCGCGCGCCACCCGGAACCGGCCGGCAGCATCGCCCTGCTGCTGACTTCCGACGAGGAAGGCGCGGCGGTCGACGGCACGGCGCACGTCGTCGATGTTCTCAAGGCGCGCGGCGAACGCATCGACTGGTGCCTCGTCGGCGAGCCGACCTCGGTTGCGCAGCTTGGCGACACGATCAAGAACGGCCGCCGCGGCTCGCTCTCCGGTCATCTGGTCATCAGCGGCATCCAGGGGCATGTCGCCTATCCGCAACTGGCCCGCAATCCCGTGCATCAGGCCGTGCCGGCGCTGGCCGAGCTGGTGGCCGAGGAATGGGATCGGGGCAACGCCCATTTTCCGCCGACCAGCTTCCAGATCGCCGCCATCCAGGCCGGCAGCGGCGCCGACAACGTCATCCCCGGCCGGCTGGAAGTGCGCTGCAATTTCCGCTTCGCCACCGCCAGCACGGTGGCGCAGTTGCAGGATCGCGTGCACGCCATCCTCGATCGCCACGGACTAGAATACGCGCTGCACTGGAACTGCGGTGGCCAGCCTTACCTGACGCCGCCTGGCCACCTCAGCAACGCATTGCAGGCCGCCATCCATGGCGTCACTGGCCGCACGGCGGAACTTTCGACCAGCGGCGGCACCTCCGACGGACGCTACATTGCCGGCATCTGCGGCGAAGTCGTCGAGTTCGGCCCGATCAACGCCAGCATCCACAAAACAGACGAATGCATCGCCATTGCCGATCTCGAACCGCTCGCCCGCTGCTACGAGGCGCTGCTCGACCGGCTGCCTGGCCGGCAGAATGAACCATGACCACCCGCCCGACCGACGAACTCATCACCCTGCGCGACTGGCTGCGTTACGCCGTCAGCCAGTTCAACGCCGCCGGACTGCACTTCGGCCACGGCTGCGACAATGCCTACGACGAAGCCGTCTGGCTGATCCTCCACACCCTGCATCTGCCGCACGACCGGCTCGAACCTTTTCTCGACGCGCGGCTGACCGCGGCGGAACGCCTGGCCGTGCATCACGTGCTGCAGCAGCGGATCGCCCGCCGCCTGCCCGCCGCCTACCTGACCAACCAGGCCTGGCTGGGCGAATTCAGTTTCTACGTCGATGAGCGGGTCATCGTGCCGCGCTCCTACTTCGCCAATCTGCTGGAAGAAGAATTCGCACCCTGGATCGAATCGCCAGCGCAGGTGCGCAGCGCGCTCGACCTGTGCACCGGCTCGGGCTGCCTGGCGATCCTGATGGCGCTCACGTTTCCCGATGCCGAGGTGGATGCCGTCGATCTATCGACCGACGCGCTGGCCGTGGCGCAACGCAACATTGCCGACTACGGTCTGGCCGCGCAGGTCAGGCCGATCCACTCGGATCTGTTCGGCGCGCTGGCTGGCCGGCGCTACGATCTCATCGTTTCCAACCCGCCCTACGTCACGCAGGCCGCCATGGACGCCCTGCCGCAGGAGTATCGCCACGAGCCGGCGCTGGCCCTGGCGGCGGGCGCGGACGGCCTCGACATCGTGCGCCGCATCCTCGTCGAAGCGGCTACCCATCTGCAGCCCGGCGGCCTGCTCGCCGTCGAGGTCGGGCACAACCGTGATCTCGTCGAAACAGCCTTTCCCGAACTGCCCCTGACCTGGATCGACACCGCCGGCGGCGAGGAAAAAATCTTCATCATCCAGCGCGAACAACTGCCGGCAGCCCAGGCAGCAGCCACCTGATTTCCAGCCAACTCCATTCCAGGAAGATCACCATGCCCCGCCAGATCCTCGATGAAACACGGCTACACCCGGCCATCCGCGAATTCATCGCGAACAACCACGCGGACATCGTGCATGAAGTGCAGCAAGCCCTGGCCGGGCAGCGGGTCGTGGTCGTCGGCATGGCGCAGAACCCCTTTCCGAAACGCGCCTGCCGCGCCCTCGCGGCGCAGGGCATCGCCCACCGCTATCTCGAATACGGCAGCTACCTGTCCGGCTGGCGACGGCGCAATGCGCTGAAGATGTGGACCGGCTGGCCGACCTTGCCCATGGTGTTTGTCGACGGCAGCCTGATCGGTGGCTTTGCCGAACTGCGCAAGCTGCTCGGCAGCGGCGAACTGGAAAAACTGCTGGCGCAACCGCGCGGCGCGGAATAAGTTTTCAAGCGGCAGCGATATTCCGCCTCAACCCCCGCGCCGCGCCGCCTCGTCGCTCACGGCGGCGGCAAAGCGCGCCATCGCCGCCTCATAGCCTTCGTGTTCGATCGGGTCGTACATGGGATCGCCGTGCGCCACGCTCAGCAGAAACATCACCATGCCGAACACATCGTCCCGCTCGGCTTCGTCCATCTGCGCATCATCGTTGCGCAAGCGTTCCACGTCATCCTGCAGCTTGTGGAACAAATCCGCATGCAGCGTGGCAAAAATAGCCGCCAGCGGCTGGCCTTCATGTACACCGCCATAAGTGTGCTGCGTCTTCCAGAAGGCTTCCCAGAAACGCTCGCCGCCCAGTTCCTGGATATCGGCTTCAAAGATATCGACATCGATGCCCGCCGCCAGTTTTTGCGTCGATTCCGCTTGGGGAGTGCCGTCATCCGTTGAAACGAGTTTGATTACGCGTGCCATGTCACATCCTTTCGTCAATGTTCGGGTGTTGCGTCGTCAGCGGCCACAATCAACGCCGAAATACTCGCAATATCCACTGAAACCTGCGCGCCGTCGTGTTGCCGGTCGACGCCAAGACTCTCCGCCCACGCTTGCACGACCTGGTGATCGATGACACGCCCGGCATCCACATCGGCCAGCGCCTCCTGGGTCAGCACCCTGGTTGCCTCTGTCATGCCGTATCTCTTGTCGAAACCGGCTCCCTTCGGAGCCGGCAACACTGCGATCACGGCCATGGCCGCACCACACCACCTCTTTTGATGCGGCTTGATATCGAATCGATCATAGTGATTGGGATTGAATCGATCAAGTGAAATGTCGGGGCAATCGTATGAATGCCAGAGGGCTAACCCCATTACCGTCATTCCCGCCATCATCGTCATTCCCGCGAAAGCGGGAATCCAGTACGCACCTGGATCCCCCGCTTTCGCGGGGATGACGACTATCTGACACAGTCAATCACGCGCCGTGCGTTGAATTCCCGCCTGTGCGGTCAATTCGCGGCATCAGCGCAGCCAGGATGCTGGAGTGCTGGAACCGACTTGGCCAAGATGTCGAAATCGTCGTGCGCAAACCCTCTCGCTCTTGCGCCAAAGATATGTGCATACAGCAGGGTCACAGGAAAAGGAAAAAGCAAAGCCAGACTCAGCACCCACAATCAACGCCGAAATACTCGCAATATTCCCTGAAACGCGCGCCGTCGCGTTGCCGGTCGATGCCGAAGTCTTCCGGGCGGTAGCTGTGCGTGCCATGCTTGTCGCGCGGGTTGTCCCGCATGAACTGCGCCATGGCGGCCTTCACCGAGGGTTTCAGTTCGTAGCCGAAATGCGCGTAAATGCGCTCGACTGCGGCCAGCGGATCGGCCACGATCTCCTTCATGTGCAGATCGAAGCACTGTCCGCCGCGCCCTTCGTCGGCCAGTTGCCTGCGCTGCGCCACGGCGCGCGCCAGCATTTCACTCCAGATTTCCACCTGCTGCCGGCCGATCTGCCGCAGATCGATGGCATCCGAACCGACCCCGCGCAGCATTGCCGTCAAGCTGCTGATGGAAGTGCATACCGTGACCGGATCGCGATGCGTATGGATGATGTTCGCATCGGGGTAGACCGCCAGCAGATTGCGGATCAGATGCAGATGGCCCGGCGACTTGAGCAGCCAGCGTTCGCCCGCTACGCCGCCGGACTGCAGATGCTGCAATGTCTGTCGATGAAACTGCAGGGAAAACGTCTTCGGCTCGTCGAGCAGCCACTTCGCGTAGGACGGCACGTTGTACAGGGTGTAGAACTGCTCGGCACGCATGTCCATGGCCAGGATGGCGACGCATTCCTGCTGCAGCCGCGCCTCCATGACATGCACGGCCTGGATGCCCGGACAAAGCTTCTCGAAGTGGGCGAGACTCCGCTCGACTTTCCTGATGCGCGGATCGCTGGTCCAGCGCTCCGGCGTTGCGGGTGGCACCGGGTGCTCCAGCTCCCAGAACAGCGGAGAACGATTGGCCGGATCGACATCGAGCAGCGCATGCAGGATCGTCGTCCCCGTGCGCGGCAGGCCGAGGATGAACAATGGCTGGCGGATTTCCTCATCAGCCACCCGTGGATGCCGCTTGCGCCAATCGATCAACCTGAGGCGCGAAGTCAGCCGACCGACGATTTCCTCCTGCGCCATCAGGCGCCCCAGCGGCGTCAGTTCGGCTTCGTGTTCCAGCGACTCCAGCAGACGATCCAGCCCCTGGTGAAAACCGGAATCGCCGAAATCCCGACAACCGGCCCGCTTGATCGCCTTGGCCAGCAAGGCTTGCTTCGTCAGCCGGGCCGGCGGCAGATTGCAGCGTTCCAGAAAATGGCCAGCCGCATTGATAAACCGGATGCTTGCCGAACGATAGGGCTGATCAAGCGCGCGCGCCTGCATGATGTGTCCCTCTGGTGAAGCGAGTGCGTGGATTGTGGAGAGCTGCGGAGAGCGTAAGCGGCAATTCTAGTACCACCCGCCACCACATTTCCTTCGACCGCCAGATACGTCAAAAACTCGACCGCCCGAGCGACCTTCGCGCGTGGATGCCGTTTGTCATGGAATATGATAAAACGTCATACCTGCTGGATGTACTGCGTCTCGGGGCGTATGCTGTAGTGCTTCAAACGTAGCCAGTCGCGGAGCCGGTTGAGCAGTTTGGGTGAGGCTTGTGGCGTGGGTGGTGTGATTGAATTCACAGGTGTTTAGAAAATAGATGGTTGAAATTTGAAGTTATTTTTTATACACTTTTCATAAATGAAGTCTGCACTGGGGACGGTGTGGACTAAACATTGGGCCTCGTAGTTTTCCTCCTGGAGATTTATCGTGTTCAAGTCCCTGCTTTCCAAACTTACTGGCTCACAGCAGCAACAGATGGACCGTCCGCCTGAACCACAGCTAGACGCGGCGACTGAAGCACTCATGCGTGCAATTGAAGAAAAGCGAAAAACTGATCCCTTTATAGGTGCAAAGCTCGGTGGAAAAGAAGTCTTTCAACAGCTCCTGCGCGCGATGAAAAATGAGCGTGGCGTCCACGTTGAGTCATTGCTATGCGCACTAGGAGCGCTTGCTGGTTATTCGTGTCAAGCCAATCTGCGCGCTCAAGCCCTTGCAAAGGGGTTGCCCGAGACGGCTACGCTAATCACTGTTGGCGGAGCAAATGGGAAAAGCTATTTCTTTGGCGATCTGTTGAACCAAGCATTAGCCGAATCACAGTATTCGGTCTGGGGGCTCGCGGCAGGGGCCGCACAGCACAATGGTTGCAAATCACTGCCAGATATCAACAGCATTTTCACTCATGTAACCGAAACGGTAGGAACTGACGCCTTTGGCATTCCCCGACTTCCGGAAGGACGTGTCACAAGCGATACACCAATTAACTACCTAAAGGCGCTATGGCCGGCGCTATTTCCTGTAGCCAAGATGTTTTGCAAACAACCGACGGAATGGCCCTTCATGTTTGGGATCGCAATTCAGGAGGCGCTTGATGCGGGAAGAGAGGCGCTTCCTCAGGACGTTGCGTTAGCGATCATCATGGAGAGCGCCATACCAATGTCAAAAGTCGATCTTGCAGCGGCCTAGCCATACACACAGCCCTAAGATACCTCACCGTGCAGCAACCAATACAGGAACCCTGAAGGAACATCCCAATGCGAGATCATTTATCAAACGCTTTGTTTAGAACACGCGAAGGATTCATCTTAATTTTTAGTAGCGTCATCTATTTGGCCATTGGGCTTTCAGCAAAGCTCTCACCACCAGTTGCTTCCGTTTTTGGCTTTGTTGGATTTATGGCTTTCTTTATGCCAATTATTCTTCTGGTGTTTTTTATCAAGATTGGTGGCTACAAAAAAGACTATCTCTCCACTTGGTTCAACACAGCAGTCATGCTTACCGTCGCTCTCGTCCCTATCATTATTGTTGCCAAATCGGCCCTTTCCCGCTGAGCGGTCAATGCCACTCACACTTTGTGAATCCGCGAGGTCCAATCCCGAGGTCAACCTCGCTCCATTCGGTCACTAGACGCTGCGCGATGAAGTCGCGCAGCACCGGTTACCGCAACGTTGGACGCCTTAATGAAAAAATTAAAAGGGGCCAGGGTCAAATAATTTCTGTCAACCAAAATAGAAAATCGAGCCAGGCCCCTTTAACTTTCTTCACGACACATGAGCACACAACAATTCATTTAAGCCGACGCCGCTTTGCAACGCGGCTTAATTTAGGCGTCAGACATACTATGTTTCGCAGGCGCATGATTCCTATCAGCTTACTAGCTCTTACCGTTCTTCCAATATCTTTGCTATTGGTGCCGCTGATAGTGTTTGCACTACCTTTCTGGATAGCCGGCATTATGAATTTCATTGTAGGAAATTACGGCCTTAAAGAATTTACAAACTCAGCCCGCCCTGACGAATGAAAGGGACTTCCCCGTCCCGAGCCGGCCGTGCGGGAAATGCACGGGAACGGCAACGAAGTGCCAAGATGGGGTTTCTGACAACGCTCATCAACTCGACTCGGGAGAGGAAATCATGGAAATCGTAACGCTCGGCATTGATCTTGCCAAGAACATATTCGCACTGCACGGCGTGGATGGCGCCGGCAAGGTGGTATTGCAACGTCCGGCGGTGAAACGGGTCAAGCTGCTGGAGGTGACCGCCAGTCTGGCGCCGTGCCTGATTGGCATGGAAGCCTGTTCCGGTGCGCACCACTGGGCACGTGAGATGACTCGGCAAGGCCATGATGTGCGGCTGATCGCGCCAAAGTTTGTCGCGCCGTATCGCATGTCCGGCAAGCGCGGCAAGAACGATGCCGCCGACGCGGCGGCGATCTGCGAAGCGGTGGCACGTCCGGCCATGCGCTTTGTGCCCGTAAAAACCATCGAGCAGCAAAGCGAACTGTTCCTGCATCGTGCCCGGCAAGGCTACGTCGAGCAGCGCACGGCGCTCATCAACCGCGTGCGCGGCCTGCTTGCGGAGATCGGCATCGTGCTGGCGCAAAAGGCCGACACCGTGCGCCGCGAACTGGTCCATCTGCTCGAAGACCTGCCCGGCTCCTGCAACATCGTCGTCGCCGATGCGATCACCGACCTGGAACGGCTGGACGCGCGTATTGCGGAATACGACCGGCATATCGCCGGGTGCGCCAAGGCCAACGCCGATGCCCGGCGCCTGATGCAACTGTCCGGCATCGGCCCGACCACGGCCAGCGCCTTGGTGGCCACGGTGGGCAATGGTCATGATTTCGCCAGCGGGCGGCAGTTCGCCGCCTGGCTGGGGATGGTGCCGGGGCAATACAGTTCCGGAGGCAAGCAACGGCTTGGCAGGATCACCAAGGCCGGGGATCGTTACCTGCGTACCTTGCTGATCCTGGGCGCCCGTTCCGTCCTGCAAAGTGGCAGGAAGAAGGAAGACGCCATCAGCCGCTGGACGAGGGATGTGGAAGGGCGGCGTGGTTACTGGAAGGCCGTGGTGGCGATGGCGGCGAAGAACGCGCGGTTGGCCTGGGCGGTATTGCGGCGCGGGGACGATTTCCGGTTGTACGGCCAGGAGGCTGCGGCGGGGGCATAGTGCCCGCCGGGATCGATGGCTGAAGGTGTTGTGCCAAGTGACGTGGGATGGCTGCGTTGATGGGAACAGGTTCAAGACCTGCGCTGGGGAATGCTCGATTAATTCAAGGAGTCTGCCTACGTGCAGGATATCCTCGACTAACGAATGGAGCCCCCGGCGTGCGTCTTTCATCAGGGTCTGCGGCAAGAAAGTCGCGTCAATGACCGTTTGTAGTGTCGCCGTCGCGAACCTTGCACCCACAGCATGCGCAGTTCCTGCGAAACCGGAGCAGCAACACCGATACGGCCAGTGTGCGCCCTGCGGGCGAGATTCAACGGCACGAACAATTCAACATCTACATCAGTGAAGCGCTGCGCGCTTCAGGAGAAAGACAACGAAACACCCTCGGCAATTTCATCCTTGACCTTCGCGGGGAAGCCCTTGTAGTTGTATTAATGTTCTTTTCTGCGCCAGTAGGTCTAGTATCATTGTTTTATCTTTGGTCGTTCTTGATACTGGATATCCAGCAAAAATCCCCACAAAACAGATGCTCTTACATAATTGCACTCTGGCTAGGTATCCTGTCTGGGGTACAGCTACTCTTTGTACAGTTTGGCATCGTCTTCTTTCTTGCCCCCGCTACACTTTATGCGTTATACAGACTACAAAAGTCAAACTAGCATGACGCAATATACCCATCAGCCTAACAACTCATTCCAGCGTTAGACGCAAAAACCATCCATGACTTGGTAGGCGTCGTTATCTGGGGCCTTTTAGACATAGTTCTGGCAGTTCTGAGGCGCCCAGCAGGCAAGGCTACTCCTTGAGAAAGCAATACGAGCGGTAGCTCATGCCGCCATTGAGCAGCGCCCGGTGAACGAGCGAGCCTTCCAGCCCGGCGAATTCCCGGCCGATGCCGCGTAGCGGCCTGGGCAGGGTCTTGTTGAGCAAGGCCAGGTAGCGCGCCGAATTCAGTTCCATGCCGCGCAGCACGGCTTGATCGATGACCTCCGACTTGACCAACTTGAGCGGACAGGCGGCGAGTTGCGCTTCCCATTTGGCGATGTCGTGATGGAAACGGAAATCGGCATATAGAAAATAGCCGCCCGGGCGCAAGACCCGCGCGACTTCGTCAAGGAAGCGCGCGAAATCGGGATAGCAGTGCGAGGCTTCGACATTCATGACGAGATCGTATTCGGCGTCCGTGAATGGCAGATTTTCGGCATCGCCCTGCAGGAAGCCGAGGCCGGCCACCTGATGGCGTTTATTGCAAAAGGCAATACCGGCGGGGTTCAGGTCGAGCGCGGTATAGCGGGCCGGCCCGAAAGTGCGGGCGAGATAGGAGGCCCCGCCGCCATGGCCGCAACTGACTTCCAGCACCTGCTTGCCGCGCCATTCAGCCTGGCTGGCGACATGGTGATACAACTGGATGCAGGTACGATTCGGTTCGTCGGCCGCCGACAGCGGTATGCCCAATGGCGGATCGGTCTCGAACGCATAGTTGAGAAACAATACATCCTCGCCCTGCAACCGACGGGTCACGAAGGGATACCAGAGTTTCCAGATCGTCTTTTGCAGTGCACCCATGGGAAGTGGATATCTAAGAGGCCTGAAAGCCGGCAAGTGTCACAGCTTATTCATGCATAGTCAATCCAGTTAGCGGTGCTTGATTCGGGTTGACTCTGCCTCGGCAGGATAATTTAATCAACGACTTAGATTAAATAGCCACCTTTTCTTGTCCTTTTCCTGCCAGGCCGGCATTTCGGAATGCGCGCTGCAAAATCCTGGCTTTTCGGGTCATCCATGTGGCATCGAGTACCCTCAAATCTGAAAACGTGTTTGGCAATATCACAATCCAGAGCGGGCTTCCATGCTGAAACGCCCTTTCATTCATTAGCCATCAATAACCATGCCCTTACTCGATCACAAAATTCCACCGCCTGTCGTGGGACTCGCCTGCGCAGCGCTTGCCTGGTTTCTTGCGTCACACACACCGCAACTGACGCTTGAGTGGCATTTCCGGTATGTTCTCGTTGTGCTTGTCGCTGCGCTTGGCGTCGGTATTGATCTTTGGGGGTTGATTGCGTTTCGCATGGCGCGCACCACCGTCAATCCGCTGGCACCTGGTCGCTCCAACAGCGTCGTCCGTACAGGCCCGTATCGCTTCACGCGCAATCCCATGTACCTCGGCATGGCGCTGCTGCTGCTCGCGTGGTGCATACATTTGCGGAATCCTCTTGCGCCGCTGTCCATACTGGCGTTCTTCGTTTACATCATCAGGTTTCAGATCATTCCCGAGGAGCGAGCCTTGCTTGCGAAATTTGGGGATGCGTATGCCGCCTACTTGTCGGACGTCAGACGGTGGCTTTGAAGGCCAACAATTCATTCAAGTCGACGTCGCTTCGTGCTGCGGCCTAAGAACAGCAAAGGGCCAGGCCCGGTTTTCCCGCAGAATCACGCCTTTCCACGAATGATGATCGAATACCGTCACAATTTCCCGCTGAACCCCACTGACATCGCTCGCGTGTTCAACTCCTCGGGCATCACGCGTCCGACGGACGACATCCCACGCATCGCCCGGATGTTTGCCGCATCGAATTTGGTCATTTCCGCATGGGCGAACGAAGTTCTAGTCGGCGTGTGCCGCGCACTCACTGACTACAGCTATTGCTGCTACCTGTCCGACCTGGCGGTCGATAAAGCGTTTCAGAGCCACGGTATCGGTAAGGAACTCATAAGGCGAGTGCAAACCGCTGTCGGCGATGAGGTGTCCATCATCCTGCTCTCGGCTCCTGGTGCCATGTCGTACTACCCAGCCGTGGGATTTGCCAAGGCTGAAAACGCCTTTGTCATTCGGAGGCTTAAGTGACGCCCAACCCATCCAACCATGAGGTAGCGTCATGGGAGCTGGGCCCCTTTTTGCTTCTTTCTTGCTTCGCTGCATCGCGGCCTGCCGCGGGCAGCGGGGTTTTGTTGGCGGCTACCTCACGGCAAACTCCTTGCAGCACTGGGCGTCATGATGTCATCATGCCCGCTTTAGACGAGTCACCGGGATACATGAAGGGAGCACGATGAACGAACGACACTTTGCCAAACGCCTGGCGCAGGAGTTGCCACACTGGCAGAAGGAAGGCTGGGTCAGCGCCGAGGGCGGTCCGGCCATCCTCGCCGATCTGGCCGCCCGGGAGACGGCGCCGATGTGGGCGTCGGCGCTGGCGCTGATCGGCGCCGTCCTGCTCGGACTCGGCGTCATCACCTGGTTCGCCGCGCACTGGAACGAAATCGGCAAACTCGCGAAGCTGCTGCTCGTCGCCCTCGCCCTGACGGCCAGCCACCTCGGCCACGGCTTCTGCCTGAGCCGCGGCGCGCTGCCGAAGCTGGCGCAGGGCATGGCGCTGCTCTCGGTGCTGTTCTTCGGCGCAGCGATCATGCTGATCGGCCAGATCTACAACATCGATGCGCATTTCCCGGACGGCATCGCGCTGTGGGCCGCCGGCGGCCTGCTGACGGCACTGCTGTTCGCCTCGCAGCCGGCGCTGCTGGCCTCGCTCGCGCTGGCGGCGTTGTGGACGTGGTACGAGCAATTCGACTATCGCGGGATGAACTGGCCGCTGCTCGGGTATCTGGCGCTCGCCGCCTGGCCGCTGCTGCGCCATGGCTGGAGCCTCGCCGCGCGCGCCTGGGGCATCCTGCTGATCCTCTGGCTGCTCGGCTGGCACGCCCAGCCGTGGTTCGACACCGGTATCCACTGGGAAACGCATGCGCACGTCCGCCTGTTCATCTTGCAGATCCTCGGCCTCGCCGGCGGCTGGGCGCTGGCGCAGGCCAGCGAACATCCGTTCGCGCGCGCCGTGCGTGCCGACTTCCTGCTCGTTGCGCTGGTCGGCGCCTTCGCCTTCACCTTTCCGCGCCTCGCCGCGCACGGCCCTGCCGGCGCACCGGCAGGCGATCCGCTGCCATGGCTGATGGCCTTCGTCGGTGTCGGCGCAATCTATGCTTACGGTATCGCGCGCCTGGTGCGGGCCAGCGAACTGGCACCCGAACGCCTGCGCATCGGTATTGCCCTGGCCGTCGCCTTCGCCGCGCTGCTGCTGATCGAAATTGCCGTGCCGCGCAGCGGCAGCGGGCCGGCGCTGCTCTGGAATGCGCTGTTTCTCGGCATCCTCTACTGGATCGGCGACCTCGGCATGCGCCGCGGCGACCGCCAGATGGTGAATTACGCCTTTACCGGCTTTTCCGTGTGGGTGCTGGCGCGCTATTTCGACACCTTCTGGACGCTGATGGACCGTTCCCTGTTCTTCATGGCCGGCGGCATCCTGCTGCTGGCCGGCGGCGGCTGGCTCGAACACCGGCGCCGCACGCTATTGCGCGATCTCGCCGGGAGGAGGCCGTCATGAATCTCTGGCTGAAGATATCGCTGCTGGTGGCCGTGCAGCTCGCCGCGCTGGCGGCGATGATCGCCGACAAGCAATGGACGCTGAATACCGGCACGCCGGTCGTCCTGCAGACCGAGCCCGTCGATCCGCGCTCGCTGTTCATGGGTGACTACGCGCGCCTCAACTACAGGATCAGCCGCCTGCATCTCGACGGCGAAGGCGCACTCGGCGGCGACAAGGATTTCAAGCGGTACGACACGGTGTGGGTCGCATTGCGGCCCGATCCCGAAGGTGCGCAGGCCGTCTCCGTGCACCACGAACGCAGCGCCATCGCGCCCGGCCTGCTGGCGCTGAAGGGCGAGGTGCGGCATCTCAGCGAAAGCTGGTGGGATCGCGCGACCAACAAGTCGATCAAGCAGCGTACGCTGCAGGTGCGCTACGGCATCGAGCAGTATTACGTGCAGGAAAGCACTGGCCGGCAGGTCGAGCGGCCGAGCGACGGCGAGAAAGTCTCGATCCGGGTCGCCATCGATGAACGCGGCAAGGCCGGCATCCTGGCAATGCTGTTCGACGGCCGCGAGCGCTTCCGGGAGACGCTGTTCTGAAGACATCCCCTCCGGCAGTCGGCCAGAAGGGAAAAACAAATCGGAGGGGTCAGTTCAATTTTGTAAACGACAAACCCGGCGCCATGGCAGGATTGCCTGGCGCCGGGCTTGTTCATCCGTTCAGGCCATGCATGCAAGCCATGGCTGAACATCGCAGCGGCTCACTTTGCCCAAGGATCGGGCTTGGGCGTGGCGCTGGAGGACGGCGGCAGCAAGGGCATGACGAACGTGGGCTGGTCGCCGGTGAGGGTCTTGAGGAAAGCCACGATGTCGGCAATTTCAGCCTGGCTGTATTTGCGTCCCAGTTGCAAGCGCCCCATGATGTCCACCGCCGCTTCCAGCGTGGCGGCCTCGCCGTCGTGGAAGTAGGGATAGGTCAGCTCGACATTGCGCAGGGTCGGCACCTTGAAGTTCATGCGATCCTCATCCTGGCCGGTGACGGCCGCGCGGCCTTTCGCCGGATTCTTGGTCTGGTAGGGTTCGAACAGGCCCATTTTCTGGAAGGACGTGCCGCCGGCGGCCGGACCGTTGTGGCAAGCCACGCAGCCGCTGTCCCTGAACAATTTGTAACCGGCCAGCTCCTGCTTGGTCAGCGCCTTGTCGTCTCCCTTCAGCCACTGGTCGAACGGTGAATTGGGCGTCACCAGGGTTTCCTCGAAGGCGGCAATCGCCTGGGTCACCTTCTCGATGCTGATGTCGGCCGAACCGAACACGGACTTGAATTCGGCGACATAACCGGGAATCGTGCGCAAGGTGCCGACCGCCAGATCGTGGGTGAACGCCATTTCAGCCGGATTGGCGATCGGACCGCCGGCCTGCTCCCTGAGGTCGGCCGCGCGGCCATCCCAGAACTGCGCCAGGGCCAGGCTGGAGTTCAGCACCGTCGGCGAGTTGATCGGCCCTTGCTGCCATTTGTCGCCTACCGAAGTCTTCAGATTGTCGCTGCCGCCCATCGACAGGTTGTGGCAGGAGTTGCACGAGATGAAGCCCGAGCGCGACAAGCGGGGATCGAAAAACAGCTTCTTGCCCAGTTCGACCATTGCCGGATTGGTCACCTTGGCCGCCGCGATGGGCTGAATCGGCTCGTCGCGCAGATTCGCGCCCCAAGCCATGCCTGCCACGATCAATGCCGTGGCCAGTGCAGTCGTCTTCAATTTCATGTCACTCTCCTTTGGTCTATATAAAAAGTTAAATAAAGTCCCTACTACTATATAGACTAATTCTAATTTACTTTCCAGGAGTTTCAGAAGATTTGCACGTTCTGCCCCATGCGGGATGCGGCCAGACAAACGCTTGGCCGGAGGCATCGTTCAAGGGAATGCCGCCATAAAATGGTTTTGCTGTTTTGCGGTTCTGGCGATGCGCTGGCCAGGCTGCCTGCGCCAGCTTCACGTCTGCGCTTTCCGCCATGTCTATGCAGAAAGTGCAGGCGAGGTATCCGGCAAGCGGCACGGTATAATCCCCGTTTCATCTGCCGGACCAAAACCTCATGGAAGCCGAACGCCTCAACGCCATCGAAAACCACCTCGCCGACCTCGCCAGCCGTGGCGACGAACTGCGGAGGTATCTTTGACTACGCTGCCAAGGCAGAGAAGCTCGAAGAACTGAACCAGGCGCTGGAAGATCCCAAGGTTTGGGATGATGCGGCCCACGCCCAGGCGCTGGGCAAGGAGAAAAAGGCGCTCGAAGGCGTGGTGCTGACGCTGCGCCGTCTGGAAACCCAGCTCAGGGATGCCAGCGACCTGTTCGAGCTGGCTCGCAGCGAGGACGACGAGGAAACCCTGGTCAGCGTCGTCGCCGACATCGAGGTCATGGAAACCATGGTGGCGGATCTCGAATTCCGCCGCATGTTCGCCAACCCGCTCGATCCGAACAGTTGCTTCATCGACATCCAGGCCGGCGCCGGCGGCACCGAAGCCTGCGACTGGGCCAGCATGCTGCTGCGCCAATACCTGCGCTATTGCGAGCGTAAAGGCTACAAGACCGAAGTGCTGGAAGAAACCGAAGGCGACGTGGCCGGCATCCGCAGCGCCTCGATCAAGGTCGATGGCGAATATGCCTATGGCTTCCTGCGCACCGAAACCGGGGTGCATCGCCTGGTGCGCAAGAGTCCGTTCGATTCATCGGGCGGACGTCATACCTCTTTTGCCAGCCTCTTCGTCTATCCGGAAATCGACGACTCCATCGAAGTCGAGGTGAACCCGGCCGATCTGCGCATCGATACCTACCGCGCCTCCGGCGCGGGCGGCCAGCACATCAACAAGACCGATTCGGCCGTGCGCATCACCCACGTGCCCAGCGGTATCGTCGTGCAGTGCCAGAACGACCGTTCCCAGCATCGCAACAAGGCCGAAGCGATGGCCATGCTGAAGTCGCGCCTGTATGAACTCGAACTGCGCCGCCGCCAGGCCGAGGCCGACAAGCTGGAAGCCGGCAAGACCGATGTCGGCTGGGGCCACCAGATCCGTTCCTACGTGCTCGACCAGAGCCGCATCAAGGATCTGCGCACGAACGTGGAAATCTCCAATACCCAGAAAGTGCTCGATGGCGATCTCGACCCTTTCATCGAAGCCAGCCTGAAGCAGGGACTCTGAGCCTGAAGCCTGAACTCCGCTATCCGGCGGCTGGGGCTTCCTCGCCTGCCGGAATCACGGCAGTCGCCTCGATCTCGACCTGTGCCTGATCTTCGAGGAAGGCGGCCACTTCGACCACGCTCATCGTCGGGTAGTGGCGCCCCATCACCGCACGGTAGATGGCCCCGATCTCGGCGGCCTGCGCCTGGTAGGCCGCCTTGTCGCGCAGGTACCAGACCAGACGCACCAGATGCCGCGCCTCACCGCCGGCTTCGGCGAGTATGGTCAGGATGTTCTGCAGCGTCTGCCGGATCTGCTCAAGCAGATCGTTGCTGCGGAACACCTGCCCGGCATCCCAGCCGACCTGCCCGGAGATGAAGACCAGGCGTCCGCTTGCAGCAATGCCATTGACGTAGCCGCGCGGCGCGAGCCAGTCGGCAGGCTGCAGGATCTGCTGTTCATCGGGATGGCTCATGATCTCCCCTTTCACGCAGGCGGAAACGCTGCAACTTGCTGGTTTCGGTACGTGGTAGCTCGCTGACGAACTCGATTTCACGCGGATATTTGTAAGGCGCGATACGCTGCTTGGCGTGCGCCTGCAATTGCGCTGCCAGCAGCGGCCCCGGCGCATGGCCGGGATGCAGGACGACGAAGGCCTTGACGATATGGCCACGCTCGGCATCCGGGATGCCCACCACGCCGCATTCGAATACGGCCGGATGCTGCAGCAGCGCTGCTTCCACCTCCGGCCCGGCGATGTTGTAGCCGGCGCTGACGATCATGTCGTCGCTGCGCGCATGGAAATGAAAATAGCCGTCGGCATCCAGGATGCCGGTATCACCCGTCAGGTTCCAGCCCTGTCCGGCGCCGGCATCGACGTCAACGTAACTGCGCTGGCGTTCATCATCGAGATAGCGGCAGCCGGTCGGGCCTTTGACCGCCAGACGCCCCAGTTGGCCGGCCGGCAGCGGCTGACCGCGATCACCCATGACGCAGAGCCGATACCCCGGCACGGCATGGCCGATCGCACCGCGGCGCAGGCTTGCCGCCGTGTGCGAAATGAAGATGTGCAACAACTCGGTACTGCCCAGACCGTCGATGATTTCCTTGCCGGCGGCCCGCCGCCAGGCGGCTCGCGTTGCCTCGGGCAATGGCTCGCCGGCGGAAACGCAGTGACGCAAATGGCTCAGATCATGTTCCCCCGTTTCGACCAGTACGGCCAACTGGCGCCAGAAGGTCGGCACGCTGAAGCAGATGCTTGCCCGCTGCTGCACCATGGCCTGCAGCATGAGCGCCGGTGTCGGGCGTTCCAGCAACAGGGAGGAGGCGCCGTAACGCAAAGGAAAACAGAGCATCCCACCCAGACCGTAGGTAAAGGCCAGCGGCGAAGTACCGCAGAAAACGTCCTCCGGCACGGGCTGCAGCATGGCAGCGGGAAAGGTGTCGCAAATCGCCAGTACGTCGCGATGAAAATGCACGCTGGCCTTGGGTATCCCGGTCGTGCCCGAGGTGAAGGCAATCAGCGCGGGATCCTCGGCGCTCGTTGCGACATTGTCGAAGCCGTCATGATCCCCTGCGACCGCCCGCGCCAGCAGCAGGTCGAGCGAGTCCGGCGAATCGGATGAATCGGACGACCCAGGCATGTCAAACGAATCGGCGCGGTAGTGCAGCACCCGTTTCAGTTCCGTCGTCTGCCGGCCGGCCTGCATCAACTCATCGAGCAGACGGACATCGCATAATGCAAAATCGATGCGGGCCTTGGTGATCATCTGGCGCAGCTCTCGCGCGCGCAGCAAGGGCATGCTGGTGACGACGATGCCGCCTGCCTTGAGTACCGCCAGCCAGCAGGCCGCCAGCAGCGGGCTGTTGTAGCCGCGCAGCAATACACGGTTGCCCGGCAGCAGGCCGAGCTCATCGCGCAGGACGCGCGCGATGCGGTTGCTGTGCAGCAGCAGCTCGCGATAGCTCCAGCTGGCTTCCAGCGAGCGCAGCGCAACCCGGTCGCCATGACCGGCGGCCACCATCCGGTCGAGCAATTCGACTGCGCAATTGAGTCGCGGCGGGTAGTTCAGCGCGGGCAGATCGAAACACAGTTCGGGCCAGTCGCCGCGCGGCGGCAGGTGGTCGCTGACATAGCGATCGACATGGGCGGAAACATGGCCGGCAACTGCCGCCGCTTCGGTCATCTCGTGATTCATCAGTAATGCGGCGGGACTTCCTCGCGCAAGCTGAGACGCTCGGCAGGCGCCAGGCTGTCCATGCGTTCCCAGATCAGGCGCAACTGCGCCTGCAGGCGATCGATCTGCTCCTGCTGGCGAAAAACGACCCGATTGAGTTGCTCCAGCTGATCGTCGGCAAGACTCAGCATGGCTTCCAGCTCATTGATACGGGACTCCATGTCGGGCCTATCCATGTCTCATGCGGGCGTGGACGCGATTGCCGGAAGCCGGCGAAACGCGAAGCCCCGAATACTGCAGGAATGTTCCAGAAAACCGCATATCGGCGAAACGGCAAGACCCCAGGAAAGCCCGCCATCCAAAGGGGTGGAAGCTTAACACAGCCGCTTTGCTTGGTGTATGATGCAGCGTTTTTTGGCGCATTCTTCTGCTGGCACAGGGAAGAGTTCTATCAATCGTCAATCATCGATCGCACTCAAGCAGCCGTTCATAAACACAAGCCCCAGCCCCCTCGACCCGTAAGGAAAAATGATGAAAGTTTCTCTGCTTCGCACCTCCGTTTTTGCCCTGACTGCCGCCTTCAGCATGGCCCCCATGCTTGCCGGCAATGCGTATGCGCAGAATATTGCCACCGTCAATGGCAAGGCCATTCCCAAGGTTCGTGCCGATGTCATGGTCGAGGCCCAGGTTGCCCAAGGGCAGCCCGATACGCCCGAACTGCGCAAAATGGTGCGCGAGGAACTGATCCGCCGTGAAATCCTGGCCCAGCAGGCCGCGAACCAGGGCTATGAGAAGCAGATGTCCGTACTGGCGCAGATGATGCTCGCGCGTCAGAGCGTGCTGATCAACGCCTATGTCGCCGATTACGTGGCCAAACATCCGGTTTCCGATGAAGCGCTGAAGAAGGAATATGAGGCCATCAAGCTTGGCCTCGGCAACAAGGAATACAAGGTACGCCACATCCTGGTCGGAACCGAGGACGAAGCCAAGGACATCATCAACAAGCTAAAGAATGGCGAAAAATTCGAAGAGCTTGCCAAGGCTTCAAAGGATCCCGGCTCGCGTGAGCGCGGCGGCGAACTTGGCTGGGCCACCCCGGCCAACTACGTGCAGCCCTTCTCTGCCGCCATGGTCAAGCTGGAAAATGGCAAGTTCACCGAAGAGCCGGTGAAGAGCGACTTCGGCTATCACGTCATCATGCTCGACGACACGCGCGAGCTGAAGCTGCCCTCCTTCGAGGAAACCAAGCCGCAGCTTGCACACCGCATGCAGCAGCAAGTCATCGAACAGCACATCAAAGAATTGATGTCCAAAGCCAAGATTCAATAATATCGATTGACTGGTGTTGCTCCAGGCAACCCGATCGCGGCAAGAACGCCGCTCCAGAACGACAGAATGAAAAACGGACGCCGCGGCGTCCGTTTTCCATTCCCGGTACGCTATCCCGGCAATCTCAATAATCCCGGCGTTCGTACATCGCCTGCGCGATGGTGCCGGCATCGGTGAACTCGAGCTCGCCGCCAACCGGCAAGCCACGGGCGATGCGCGTCACCTTGAGGCCGCGGGCATGCAGCATTTCCGAAAGATAATGCGCGGTGGCCTCGCCTTCATTGGTGAAGTTGGTCGCCATGATGACCTCCTTCACCACCCCGTCGACAGCGCGCTCCAGCAGGCGCTCCAGGTGCAATTCCCTGGGGCCGAGGCCATCGAGCGGACTCAGGCGCCCCATCAGGACGTAGTAAAGACCGTTGTAGGCGTGAGTCTGCTCCATCATGTTGAGATCGACGGGCATTTCGACCACGCAGAGCAGGCTGGCGTCGCGCCGTGACGACAGGCAGCGCTCGCAGATTTCGTCTTCGCTGAAGGTATTGCAGCGCTGGCAGTGGCGAATGCGCTGCAAAGCCGCGTTCAGTTCATCGGCGAGTCGCTGGGCGCCGGCCCGTTCACGCTGCAGCAAATGATACGCCATGCGTTGCGCCGACTTCGGCCCGACGCCGGGCAGACAACGCAATGCCTCGATCAGTTTATCGAGGGAAGAAGGTGCGGACACGGGTCACTCGATAGCCGGTGCGTCACATACTGCTGCGTTGCGTCTCCGCCTCAGAACGGCAATTTCATGCCGGGCGGCAACTGCAGACCCGCAGTGAATCCGGCCATTTTCTCCTGCGTGGTGGCTTCGGCCTTGCGCACGGCATCATTCACCGCAGCCGCAATCAGGTCTTCGAGCATTTCCTTGTCGTCCATGACGGCCGCATCGATCTGCACGCGGCGCACGTCGTTCTTGCAGGTCATCGTCACTTTCACCATGCCGGCACCGGACTGGCCTTCGACTTCGACGGCAGCAAGCTCCTCCTGGGCCTTCACCATGCGCTCCTGCATCTTTTGCGCCTGCTGCATCAGCCCGGCAATTCCGCCCTTCATCATGCTGCTGTCTCCTGAAATATCAAAATAGGGGTTTGATGGATGTTTCGTCGATCGTGGCATCGAACATATCCACCACGTCACGGACGAAAGCATCCTGCTCGATCGAGGCGACGGCGCGATCCTGGCGCTCACGCTGAATCTGGCGATTGCGCTCGACCGGCGTTTCCGTCGCGGTATCGGCCAGAATGATTTCCAGCCGCAGCGGCCGGCCAAAATGCCGCTGCAATTCGTTTTCCAGCTTGTCCTGCGAAGGTTTGCCGAGCAGGAATTGATGCGCCGGCGGCAGCCGCAAGGTGATTTTTTTCTCGTCGACATCCACCAGTTCGCAATGCTGAGCCAGGCTGCGCACCATGCCGCCCAGCGACATGGAGACGCAGGTGCCATGCCAGTCGACAGCTGCTGCGCCGGGTTCAGGCCGGGCCGCGACTGGCGGTGCGGATGAGGTAGATGATGAGGGTGGTACGGCTGCTACGGACGATGCGGGTGATGGCGCTGGCACGCGCGGCGGAGCGCTGACGGCCGCGGCATCAGGCGGTTCCGTTGCGCGGACACTTGCGGGCGCGGTTGCGTTCGCCGTAGCCGCTGCTGCAGGCGCGCTTGCAAGCCGAGGCCGGCCTTGCGTCATGCCCCCCAGCGCGGCGGGTGACTCCGGACGGAAGGCGAACAGGCGCAGCAGCGTCATGCTGAAGCCGGCCGCTTCATCCGGCGCGAGCGCCAGGTCGTCACGACCGTGAATCACGATCTGATAGGCCAGTTGCAGGAATTCGGCATCGAATGCGGTCTCGCCCGTGGCGTAGGGGGCCAGACGCTGGCGTTCGCTCTCGTCGCTGAGCGCCTGCGGCGCAAATTGCAGCAGGGCGATGCGATGAAACAGCGTGGCCAGTTCCTGCAGCGCAGAGTCGAAAGACAGGCTGCGCGCATCCATGGTTTCAGCGGCATTCATCAACGCGGCAACGTCTCCCGCCGCCAGCGCATCGAGAATTTCGTACAGATAATCGTCGCCGACCGTACCCAGCATGTCGCGCACATTCTCTTCCTCGACGCGCCCGGCGCCGTGGGCGATGGCCTGGTCGAGCAGGCTCAGCGCATCGCGCATGCTGCCGGCTGCCGCCTTGGCCAGATGCTTGAGCGCGGCAGGCTCGCAGGACACGCCCTCCTCTTCGAGGATGCGCGTCAGGTGGCCGATGATGTGCGACTGCGGCATCTGCTTGAGATTGAACTGCAGGCAGCGCGACAGCACGGTAACCGGAATCTTCTGCGGATCGGTGGTGGCAAGGATGAACTTGATGTGCTCGGGCGGCTCTTCCAGGGTCTTCAGCATGGCGTTGAAGGCCGAGTTGGAGAGCATGTGCACTTCGTCGATCACATACACCTTGAAGCGCCCGCGCGTCGGCGCGTAGGTGGCGTTTTCCAGCAGTTGGCGCATCTCGTCGACCTTGGTATTGGTCGCCGCATCGACTTCGATCAGATCGACGAAACGCCCGCTGTCGATTTCGACGCAGGCCGAACAGCTTCCGCAGGGCGTGGCGGTGATGCCGCTCTCGCAATTCAGCGCCTTGGCCATGATGCGCGCGATGGTGGTCTTGCCCACGCCGCGCGTGCCGGTAAAGAGATAGGCGTGATGCAGACGCTGCTGTTCCAGCGCATGGGTCAGCGCGCGCACGACGTGTTCCTGACCAACCAGGCTGGCAAACGACCTGGGGCGCCATTTGCGCGCAAGGACCTGGTAGCTCATGCGGATTTACTGGGTGGGATGGAAGGGTGCGGTATGACTTTGGGCATTGCAACAGCCAGCAATGCGACGATCAGCCAATGATTCAGCCGGACAAATGGCCAGCGAGCCTGTGGCGCTGGCATGTTGCAGAAAAAGGGTTGGCGAGCCTTGCCCCCGGCACTTGCGGTAAACAGCTGTGGCTGCTTCCTTCCGGACCTGACCAGATTCACCATCCCGCAATGCGGGGAGGCCCGCCAGCGCGAATTCTAGCAGATCGCCAGCCGGCATGCGGCGCATCGTGCAGTGACGGACGGCAAATGCAGCCGGATGCCGCTAGGCCGGATTTTCCGCCGGTTTCTCCGCGGCGGCCGGGGCTTCGGTTTCATCCGGCAGAATCGATCCGCCAAAAACCTGTTCTCCGCTGGCCGGCAGGACGATATTGCCCAGCATCAGCCAGGTTTTGGCAGTGTCTTCGAGCATGACCGTCCAGTGGCCTTCTGCAGGCAGCCTGAACTGGCCGACATAATGATCGCCTTGCCGGGTCAGCGTCTGCACCTGATCCAGCCCGGCCCGCGTCGGGTGCGAAATGGTGACGCGCAGCGCAGCGGGAGGCTCGAAGCCGGGACCTGCCGCAGCAAGGCGCACGATGATCTGGTCGAGCTCCATCGTCAGCCCTGCCTCCAGGCCCATCTCTCGGGCACGTTCGCTGAGCTTCAGCGTCTGGTTGATGGCCAGGCCCTGACGGTAATAATTCTCGGTGACCAGACCGTCATCGGTACGAATGGCCAGCCACAGGGTAATGAAACTGGCGACCACGACGACGAGCGGCCCCGCCATCAGCAGCCATGGCCAGCGGTGCCGATACCAGGGCGCGCCGGCAGCAGGCGTCATGCCGTTCATGGTGTTCGGGCTATGCGATTTATTCGTCATGGCATCAGAAAGCTGGCTTTTTCACGTACGGCCACCGTGGCATCGGCGGTATCGGTGACATTGAAATGGATCAGGTTCTTGCCCTGACGGCCTGACTCGGCAGGTACGCGAATCGCCACTGGCACCGTCAAGGTGCCGGCAGGCGGAATTTCGACGACATGGTCGCCGATGAAATCGGCACCCGCCAGGCCGGTGATGGCGATGGAATAACGCCGCGTCTCCTCGCTGACATTCATGATCTGCAGGCGGTAGAGATTTTCGATCATGCCTTCGTCGGTTTCACGCGACATGACGCCGCGATCCCGAATCACATCGACGCGCACAGGCAGACGCGTGGCGATGCCCCAGGCCGTGGCGCCGACCAGCAGCGCCAGAATGACGCCATACACCAGGGTGCGCGGACGAATCAGGTGAGCGGCGATCTCCTTGCCGCCCCAGTGCCGTTCGAGCGCATGCTCGGTCGAGTAGCGGATCAGGCCACGCGGATAGCCGACCTTGTCCATCACCTGGTCACAGGCGTCGATGCAGGCGGAACAGCCGATGCACTCGTACTGCAGGCCGTCGCGGATGTCGATGCCGGTCGGACAGACCTGCACGCAAATGCCGCAATCGACGCAATCGCCCTTCCCTGCCGTCTTGTAGTCCTCATTCTTCTTGCGCGGCCCGCGCGGCTCGCCGCGCTCGCTGTCATAAGTCACCACCAGCGTATCCGGATCGAACATCACGCTCTGGAAGCGCGCATACGGACACATGAACAGGCACATCTGCTCGCGCAGAAAGCCCGCATTGCCGTAGGTAGCCAGCCCATAGAAGAATATCCAGAAGATTTCCCACGGCCCGAGGCTGAAAGTCATGACTTCATGCACCAGCGTCCTGACCGGCGTGAAGTAACCGACGAAGGTGAAGCCGGTCCACAGTGAAATCAGCAGATAGACGCCGTGCTTGGCGGCCTTGAGGCGGAATTTGCGCGCGTCCATCGGCTGCTGATCGAGCTTCTGGCGCACGTTGTAGGGGCCTTCGATCTTTTCCTCGATCCAGAGGAAGAGTTCCGTAAACAAGGTCTGCGGGCAGGCATAGCCACAGAACAGGCGTCCGCCGATGGCGGTGAACAGGAACAGGCCGTAAGCCGAAATGATCAGCAGCAAGGCCAGGTAGATGACGTCCTGCGGCCAGAAAATCAGGTCGAAGACGTAGAACTTGCGTTCGGTCAGATCGAACAGAAAAGCCTGACGGCCATTCCAGGGCAGCCAGCAAAGCCCGTAGAAAACGGATTGGATCGCCCAGAAGAAAATCCAGCGCCAGGTGGTGAAGACTCCCGTGATCGAGCGCGGGTAGATCTTGCGGTTGACGGCCATGAACCGGGACTTGTCCGGTTTCCCCTCGCCTGGCTTCGCTGCAGGTGAGGACGAGGATGGCGTAGGCTGATTCATGCAACTGACCTCTATGCTGCCTGGCGCCATCGCTCTGCGAATCGCATCATTGGCGCCTGATTGAAACTTGCAGTCCCGCCAGCCCGATGCCCGGAGAAATCAGACCCTGCGGCCAACGCGGGAATGGCGGGTTAAAACGAAAATCCCCGGAATGACCGGGGATTTTACAGATCATTCACTCACCGGCCTCGGGAGCCGCGGGAGCATCGGCCGCTCCTGCATCCATCGAGTCGGCTGCCGTCTGCTCTTCTTCGGCAGGGGCAACGCCACCACCCAGGCCATAGACATAGGCCGTCAGCAAATGCACCTTGGCCTCTCCCAGCCGTTCGCGATGCTCGGGCATCTGGTTGCTGCGTCCCTTGGTGATGGTCTCGACGATGACTTCCTCACGGCTGCCGTACAGCCAGACCTTGTCGGTCAGGTTGGGAGCGCCGAGCATCTGGTTGCCCTTGCCATCCGCGCCGTGGCAAGCCGTGCAGGCTGCCTCGAAACGCACCTTGCCCTTGGCGGCAAGGATGCTGTCGTTGGCCAGGCCCGACAGCGAACGCACATAGTTGGCCACTTCCCTGGCACCCGAAGCGCCACCCACGGCATCCGGATTGCCGCCATAGGCGGGCATCATCCCGTTACGCCCATCCAGGATGGTGGTCCGGATGGCCTCGGGCGTGCCGCCGTACAGCCAGTCGCCATCGGTCAGGTTCGGGAAGCCCTTGGCGCCCTTGGCATCGGAGCCATGGCACTGCGCGCAATAGGTCAGGAACAAGGTCTTGCCCATCTCGCGGGCATGGGCGTCACCGGCCAGGGTGACGACATCCTGTTTCTGGAAGGCTTCGTAAATCGGATCGTATTGGGCCTTGGCGGCAGCCATTTCCTTTTCATACTGATTCTGCGAAGTCCAGCCGAAGATACCGGCAAAATGTCCCAGCCCCGGATACAGCGCCAGATAGACCAGCGAAAAGATCACCGTCAGGTAATACAACCAGCGCCACCAGTTGGGCAGCGGGTTGTTGTATTCCTCCAGCGACTCATCCCATAGATGCCCGGTCGTCTTCCCCGGCGTGGTCTGGGCGCGATCCTGCACCCAAAGCAGCACGGCGCAGGCCAATACACTGACCAGCACGATCAGTACGATGTAGATATTCCAGAAACCAGAAAAATCTTGACTCATGATGTCGTCCCTTGCTCCTTGACGCTGCCGGATTACCTGCGATTGCCAGGTTCCGGCCCGCTGTCATCCTCTTCCGTAAAAGGCAATTGCGCCGCTTCGTCGAACGCCTGCCGACGTTTGCCGCTGTAGGACCACCAGACGATGCCGACAAAGATGAGCAGCATCAGTACGGTAAGTGCGGCACGCAGATCGTTGGTATCCATGGCGCTTGCCTCGCTCGTTGGGTGCGTTTATTTGAGTGCCGTGCCCAGGCCCTGCAGATAGGCAACCAGGCAATCAAGCTCGGTCATGCCTGCCGTTGCCTCGCGTGCGCCGGCGATATCCTCGTCGGTGTAGGGCACGCCTACCGAACGCAGGGCGCGCATCTTGGCCTCGATGTCATCATTCTTTGCAGGGCGATCCAGCCAGTAATAGGCCGGCATGTTCGACTCCGGCACCACATCGCGAGGCTGCAACAGGTGCACGCGATGCCAATGGTCCGAATAACGTCCGCCGACCCGCGCCAGATCCGGGCCGGTACGCTTCGAGCCCCACTGGAAGGGATGGTCATACACCGACTCGCCCGCGACCGAATAATGACCATAGCGCTCGGTCTCCGCGCGGAACGGCCGGATCATCTGCGAATGACAGCCATAGCAGCCTTCGCGGATGTAGATGTCGCGCCCGATCAGGCTGGGCGCATCGTAGGGCTTGAGGCCGGCGACAGGCTCGGTGGTCGACTTGTGGAAGAACAGTGGGACGATTTCGAGCAAACCGCCGACACTGACGACCAGAACGATCAGAACGATCATCAGGCCGATGTTTTTTTCAATGGTATCGTGCTTCAGCATGATTGCGATCCTCGGTTCTCAAGCGTGGGCATGGCCGGCAGCGGGAGCCAACACCGGCGCGTCGCTGGCCTTGCCGGCCGCCATGGTCATGAACATGTTGTAGGCCATGATGACCATGCCGGTCAGGAAGCACAGGCCGCCTGCCAAACGAATCATGTAGAACGGGTAGGTATCCTTGACCACTTCGGCAAAGGCGTAGGTCAGGGTGCCATCCGGATTGGTCGCCCGCCACATCATCCCCTGCATGACGCCGGAGATCCACATCGCGGCGATATAGAGCACCACGCCGATGGTGGCGATCCAGAAATGCGTGTTGATGAGCCTGACGCTGTACATCTCGGCGCGGCCGTAGAGGCGCGGGATCATGTAATAGAGGCCGCCGATGGAAACCATCGCCACCCAGCCCAGCGCCCCGGAATGCACGTGGCCGACCGTCCAGTCGGTGTAGTGCGACAGGGCATTCACCGTCTTGATCGCCATCATCGGCCCTTCGAAGGTCGACATGCCGTAGAAGGACAGCGAGGTGACGAGGAATTTCAGGATCGGATCGTCGCGCAGTTTCTGCCACGCGCCCGACAGGGTCATGATGCCGTTGATCATGCCGCCCCAGCTCGGCGCCAGCAGGATCAGGGAAAAGAGCATGCCAACCGATTGCGTCCAGTCGGGCAGCGCCGTGTAATGCAAGTGGTGCGGACCAGCCCACATGTAGGTGAAGATCAGCGCCCAGAAGTGCACCACCGACAGACGGTAGGAATACACCGGACGACCGGCCTGCTTCGGCACAAAGTAATACATGATGCCGAGGAAGCCGGCGGTCAGGAAGAAACCGACCGCATTGTGGCCGTACCACCACTGGATCATCGCATCCTGCGCACCGGCATAGGCGGAATAGGATTTCATCGGCCAGAAGCTGACGGGCACCTCGGCGCTATTGACGATGTGCAGCAAGGCCACCGCGAGAATGAAGCCGCCATAGAACCAGTTGGCGACATAGATGTGCGAGGTCTTGCGCTGGACGATGGTGCCGAAGAAAACGATCGCATAGCTGACCCATACCACGGCGATCAGAATGTCGATCGGCCACTCCAGTTCGGCGTACTCCTTGGCCGAGGTAAAGCCCATCGGCAGGGTGATCGCCGCCAGAAGAATGACCAGTTGCCAGCCCCAGAAGGTAAAGGCCGCCAACTTTGGCGCAAACAGCGGCGTATGGCAGGTGCGCTGCACCACGTAGTAGGAGGTGGAAATCAGGGCGCAACCGCCAAATGCGAAAATCACCGCATTGGTATGAAGCGGTCGTAGCCTGCCGTATGACAGCCACTCGACGACATTCAGATCCGGCCAGATCAGCTGTGCGGCGCAGATCACGCCCACCAGCATGCCGACGACACCCCAGATCACTGTCATCACTGCGAACTGCCGTACGACTTTATAGTTGTAAGTCGCTTGCGATTGCATGATGGTCCATCCTCTCAAGAAAAAAACAACTCAACGCAAGTCAGCCTGGCGCTCCGCATACATCGTGCACACTGCGCACATATCGACGCACGATGTGCAAGGAATATGCAGACATCCAACTGCCACAATTTTGAAGCGGTTATTATGAAGCACTTGTTTAAAATAACAAATATTTTTGTCTGAAGTGTTGCCCGGGAAGCGTTTGGCTCCGCGCCAGAATGCCCCACCTGCCCAGGCACCACCCCGTCCACTCCGCTCAGAAGCGCCAGCCGATGCCAACGCCAATCGCCAGCGGATCGAGCTTCACTTCGCTGACCTTGACCCCGGCATCGGTACGAATATCGCTTTGGATATAAATCTTCTTGAGGTCGACATTCAGGTACATGTTGTCCGAGAGCTTGAAATCGAAGCCGATCTGCAGCGCGGCGCCGACCGAATCGCGATCCAGATGGAGACCGGTCACACCGGGCACCGCGAGATTGACGCCGGATACCCTCGTGTAGTTGATGCCGGCGCCGACATAGGGCCCGAAGGCGGCATCCGGCATGAAATGGTATTGCAGCAGCAAGGTCGGCGGCAAGTGCTTGAAGCTGCCCGCCTTGAACGGGCCGAGCGCGCTGGCCGTGACATTGACGTCATGTTTCTGCGGATAGGTGAGGATCAGTTCGGCCGCGATGTTCTGCGTCATGAAATAGCTGATGTCGACTTCCGGAATCACTTTGCTGGATGCCTGGATCGCATCACTGGGCACGCCGAGCGCGGGAATCGACGCCGAGTCATTCGCCATGTCGAGATTGACGGCGCGTACGCGTACCATCCACGGGCCGTCCGCCGCATGAACCGCCGGGGAAGCCATGGCCAGCAACAGGGTTGCCAATGCGAGATGCTGTTTCATCTGAGTCTCCTTGAATTGAAAGCACAACAATCGATAACAGGATATTGATATCTTGTTGTATGCTATCAATGCAGGAGTCGCAGTTCACTGACGTGCGTCAACCTTTCTTCGTCGCCAGGCCACGAGATGGCTGACGCAAGTCAACTTCCGTGAATGACCGTCACTGCCGGCGCATCAGAAGCGGCAAACGGCAGGATGAGCAGGATGACCAGAATGACACGCAGCAGGGTCTTGCGTAAAACGATCAGGCGGCGGCGTCGATGTGGGCAACGGCACTGAGCTGCTTGAGATCGTTCAGGCGGATGTTGCGGCGCTCGGTGGTGATGAGACCGCCTTCCTGGAAGCGGCTGAAGATGCGGCAGACGGTCTCCTCGGCCAGCCCGAGGTAATTGCCGATATCGAGGCGCGACATGCTGAGGCGAAACTGGCTGCCCGAATAGTTTCGGCTGGCGAAACGCCGCGAGAGGCTGATCAGGAACTCGGCGATCCGCTCCTCGGCGCTGCACTTGCCAAGCAGCAGCATCAGCTCTTCGTCGCGCCGGATCTGCTCGCTCATGATTTTCATCATTTGGTACTGGATGGCGGGAACATCCCGCAGAACCTCGTCGAGGCAGGCAATGTCGACCTTGCAGACCGACATGGTTTCCAGGGCGCGCGCCTCCGAGGTATAGAAGCGCGAGGCGAGCGCGCTGAGCCCGAGCAACTCGCCGGCCACATGGAAACCCGTGATCTGCACGCGTCCGTCGTCGGTAGTGATGGAAGTCTTCGCCGAGCCGCTGCGGATTGCGTAGATATAACTGAAACGCTCGCGCGGACGAAACAGCAACTGCCCCCGCTTATAGACCTCCTTGCGCTTGACGATCCTGTCGAGAAGCGTCATGTCGGCACGTTCGAGACCGAGCGGCATGCACAGTTGATAAACCCCGCATTGCTTGCAGGCGACGGGTTCGCAAATCTGCAACTGCGTGGCGCGCAGCGGAATTCTTCTGGCCTCCATCACTTGCTCCTTCCCTCGCTCAACCTCGTGTCATCAAGCGCCGTTCCGCTTCGCCGCGCCCTTGGTGCGCTGCGCGGCAGCAAGCTTGTTCGCGCTCGCCGGCATGGCCGGCAACGCCACCAGAGGCAACTCCGAAAGCCGGTACTTGCCGCTCTTCACCGCCGCCGCCAGTTTCTCCAGGGTCTGCTTCTCCAGCAGTTCGACGATTCTGGCCTTGATCGGGCTCCACTTCTCATGCATCGGGCAAGCGGTGGTTTCCGAGCATATCTTCAGACCCATCACGCAGTTCTCCGTCAAGCCGGGCCCCTCGACGAGCGTCAGTATCTTCATCAGGTCGGTTTTCTCGGCCCCCTCGCGCAGACAGAAGCCACCCTGCTTGCCGCGAAACGAATACAGGATGCCGCCACGGCTCAGGCTCTGCATGATCTTGGCAAGATAGGCCGGCGGCACGCTGAGGTATTCGGCAATCGTGCGATTGAGCACCGGCACATTTTCCGGTTGCGTCGCCATGTAGATGAGCGCCTGGATGGCGTACTGACTGGTTCGCGAGAGAATCATGGGTCGAACATCATTCAATAGGTTGGCAACAAACGCCGCGCATCGCGGAAAACGCCGCTACAGTCCGCGACGCAGAGAACACGTACAACACGCCCCGCTTTTCTTTTACATACTAGTACCTTCACATCCGTTTGTCCGTTTTCTGGTCTTGATCGGCGGAAGCCGACTGGGACTGGACAGGGCGATCATCATCCGCTGCAATCGGCCGGTCATCGTCCATCAGGATGCGATAGCCCGGCCCTTCCAGATCGTCGAATTGCCCATCCTTCAGCGACCACCAGAAGGCGATGCCGATCAGGAACACCAGCACCACGGAAATCGGGATCAGCAGATAAAGAATTTCCATCAGTCTGCTTCCTTGCCGTCTCGATGCTGCAGACGCAGCGCATTCAATACCACCAGGAGCGAGCTGGCCGACATGCCTATGCCGGCCATCCAAGGCGTGACGATACCCAGCATTGCGGCCGGAATCGCCAGGATATTGTAGGTGAAAGCCCAGACGAGATTCTGGCGAACCACGCGCAGGGTGCGCCGCGCCAGCACGATCGCCTGCGCCAGCGGCTGCAGGACGTCGCCCAGCATCACGATATCGGCCGCCTTGCGCGCCAGATCGGCGCCGCCGCCCATGGCGATGGAAACCTGGGCCTGCGCCAGCACCGGCGCATCATTGACGCCATCGCCCACCATCGCCACCACGGCGCCTTGCGCCTGCAGACGCTTGATGAAAGCGTGTTTCGCTTCGGGCGACTGCCCGCCATGGGCATCCGCAATGCCGAGCCGGGCAGCCACCGCCGTCACGGTTGCCGGCGCGTCACCGCTGAGGATGGTCAGGCGCATGCCCAGCGATTCCAGGGTGGCGAGCAACGTGGATGCATCGGTACGCAGGCTGTCGCGCATCAGAAAGCAAGCCAGCCAGCCGCTTTCATCGGCCAGGGCAATCACGCTGCCGGCGCTCTTCCGTGCCTCCGTCGGCGCGGTGATCCCGTCTGCCTCGACGAGGCTCTCCTGCCAGCGCGCCATTTCCGTAGGCAGCGGCTGCCCATGCAGTGCGGCGGCGTAGTCCGGCGTGCCGATGCGCACGCGTCGGCCGGCCAGACGCGCCTCGATCCCCTGCCCTGTCGTTGCGCGCACGTCGCTCAGATCATTGACGACGGCGATCTCCCGCTCGGCCGCGGCCTGACGCAGGGCGCTGCCGATCGGATGCTCGGATCCCTGCTCCAGCGCGGCGGCCAGTGCCAGCGCGGCGTCATTCGTTTGACCGGCAAGCGGCAGGATTTCCGCCAGACGCAGCCGCCCTTCCGTCAGCGTTCCGGTCTTGTCGAAAACGAAATGATTGACGCGCGCCAGCGTCTCGATGGCATGGCCGCGCGTCACCAGCACGCCGAGGCGCGAGAAAGCGCCGGTCGCTACCGTCAGCGCCGCCGGCGTAGCCAGCGACAGGGCACAGGGGCAACTGACGACCAGTACCGCCACGAATACCCAGAGCATCCGCGCCGGATCGACGAAATACCAGACCACCGCCGTGGTCAGCGCCAGAACGATCAGCGCGACGACGAAACGCGCCGCGATCCGGTCTGCCATCTCGACCAGACGCGGCTTTTCCAGCGCCGCCCGTTCGACCAGGCGCTGAATCGAAGCCAGGCGCGTTTCCTCGCCCACCCGCGTGACGCGCAGCACCAGCGGACTGGAAACATTCACGCTGCCGCCCACGACCGTATCGCCACGCTGCTTGGGCAGCGGCAGGCTCTCGCCACTCAGCAGGGATTCGTCGGCAGCGCTTTCGCCCTGCAGCACTTCGCCATCGGCAGGGATCCCTTCACCCGGCCTGACCAGCACGATGTCGCTCACCGCCAGTTGCGCCACGGCGATGCGCTCGACGCTCATCCCCGGAAAATCCGTGATGCGTGAAGCAAACGCCGGCAGCGCCCGGGCAATCGCCTCGACGCCGCGCGTGGCCCGCTGCCGCGCCATCATCTCGAAATAGCGTCCGGCGAGCAGGAAGAAAACGAACATCGTCACCGAGTCGAAATAGACTTCGCCCTCCGCCCGCAGCGTGGCCCAGCAACTTGCCGCAAAGGCGCAGCCGATACCTAGCGCCACCGGCACGTCCATGCCGACACGCCATTGTTTCAGATCGCGCCAGGCGGTGCGGAAGAACGGCGCGGACGAATACAGCATGACCGGCAGCGTCAGAACCAGGCTGGCCCAGCGCATCAGTTGCTCGATATCCGGCGTCATCTCGCCTGTGCCGGCCAGGTAGACCGGGATGGCGTACATCATCACCTGCATCATGCCGAAACCGGCCACGAACAGGCGCCACAGCGCGGCGCGCCGCTCCTTCTGCGCCAGTTGTTCCGACAGGGCCGGGTCGAAGGGATAGGCGCGATAGCCGATGGCCGCGATGGCGGCGAGAATCTGCGACAACTTGATGCGGCGCTCGTCCCAGCGCACGCGGGCGCGCCGCGTGGCGTAATTGATGTCGACGGCAGTCACGCCCGGCTGGCGCGCCAGGTGCGCCTCATTCAGCCAGATGCAGGCAGCGCAGGTAATGCCTTCCAGCATCAACGCGGCTTCGCGTTCATGTTCGGAAAGTTGGCCATCCGCCCCGCTGACACGATGCACGAAGCTTTTCTGAATTTCCGGCAGATCGAACAGGCCGACATCCTGCAGCACCATGGGCAAGGCTTCACGCGGACTTTCCGGCAGCGCATCGCGGTGGCGGTAGTAGTCCGTCAGTCCATTGGCCACGATCGCCTGCGCCACGGCCTGGCAGCCGATACAGCACATCGGCTGCACTGCACCATCGATGCACAGCGACAAATCGCAGCCGGACGGGATCGGCAAACCGCAGTGATAACACTGGCCGGTATCCTGCTGCGCGATTTTCGTCATGTCGATATTTCCGTGCTGATGCGGGTCGAACCGCGCATTCTCGATGCTATCGAAGGTTTTAGTCAAACTGCGCGGCAAGCGGTGCAGCTAGAATTACCGGCCATCGCGCATTTCTCACCTGCATCCAGCCAAGCCATACGATGTCGCCGCTGCTGTTGTTCGATTTTCCGCCGAAGCCGGAGCCAGAGCCAGATTCCGGCCAGCCGCGCCGGTTGCTCGCCTTCCGCGCGCCGCAAACCGTGCTCTGCGCCGAGCGCCTCGCGGATGTCGGCGCCGTACTGCGTGCCGCCGAGGCCCACGCCCAGGCCGGCGCCTGGGTGGCGGGCTATGTGGCTTACGATGCCGCGCCGGCATTCGATTCGGCCTTGCGCGTGCCAGCATCGCCCGGTACTGCCGACGCGGCCGCGCAATCCCGGCCTCTGCCACTGGCCTGGTTTGCCGTATTCGACCGGCCCCTCGCGCTCACCGAGACAAGCGAAATCGAGGCCAGGCTCGCCGGCGACGGGCAAGCCCATGAACATGGCCCGTGGCAATCAAGCATCGACGCCACGCGCTTTGCCGAGGACATCGCCCGGTTGCGCCGGCACATCCATGAGGGCGATGCCTACCAGATCAACTACACCCTGCGCCTGAGCGCTTCATTCAGCGGCGATCCGCTGCCCTGGTTCGCCCGTTTGCGCCGCGCCCAGCCGGATGCCTATCACGCCTGTCTCGACCTGGGCCAGGCGCGACACATACTGTCGGCTTCGCCCGAACTGTTCTTTCGCCGCGATGGCGATCGCCTCACCACGCGCCCGATGAAAGGCACGGCGCGGCGCGGCCGCTGGGCGGCAGAGGACCGGCAACTGGCCGACTGGCTGCGCGACTCGGAAAAGAATCGCGCCGAGAATCTGATGATCGTCGACCTGCTGCGCAACGATCTGTCGCGCATCGCCCTGCCGCACAGCGTGGCGGTCAGCAAGTTGTTCGCCGTGGAGCCGCATCCGACGCTGTGGCAGATGACCTCCACCATCCAGGCCACGGCACGCCCCGGCACGACGCTCGAGGAAATTTTCACGGCGCTGTTTCCCTGCGGTTCGGTGACCGGCGCGCCGAAAGCCAAGGCCATGGAACTGATTGCCGGCCTGGAAACCGAGGCACGCGGCGTGTATTGCGGCGCCATCGGCCTGCTTCAGCCTGGCGGCGACGCCCAATTCAGCGTCGCCATCCGTACCCTGACCCTCATCGGCAATACGGCCTGCTACGGTACGGGCGGCGGCATCACCTGGGACTCGACCGCCGCCGACGAATATGCCGAAGCCTTGCTCAAGGCACGTTTTCTCGATGTCGCCGATGAACGCGCGCCGGAGCGGAACTTCGCGCTCTTCGAAACACTGCGCCTGGAAAATGGCCGCTACTGGTTGCTTGAACGCCATTTCGCGCGCTTGAACGATTCGGCGGCCTACTTCGGCTATCCCTGCAATCTCGTCGCCTGCCGGGCGCAGCTCGCCGAACTGGCAACCCGGCAGCCGCAGGGCATCTGGCGGGTACGGCTGGAGCTGACAGCCGACGGCAGCATCGACTGCACCTGCAGCCCTCTGCCCGCAACGCCGAACCGGCCACGCTTTGCGCTGGCCGCGCTACCCGTGCCGCGCGATGCCTGGTGGCTGCACCACAAAACGACGCGCCGCAATGCCTACGAACAGGCGCTCGACACCGCCAGGACGCGGCAGCCGGAAATTTTCGACGTGCTGCTGCACAATGAACAAGGCGAACTGACGGAATTCACCCGCGGCAATCTGGTCGTCGAAATTGCCAGCCAACGCTATACCCCGCCGCAGGACAGCGGCCTGCTCGGCGGCGTCCTGCGTGCCGAACTGCTGGCAACGGGACAGCTGCAGGAGCGGGTATTGACACTCGACGACCTGGCAAACGCCGAACGCATCCTCTTCATCAACAGCCTGCGCGGTGAAATCGCCGTCGAGCCCAGCCGCGAAATCGGGCCGACAAGCTGACAGCCGAAACTGCGTTACACGGTCACCTGTTAGAATTACCCGCCGCATCATGACGACACCGGCCATCATGAAACCGCCCGCCAAGACTGCCGCCGAGCGGCAAAAAGCCTATCGCGAACGCCGCGCCAAGGAAGCCGGCGAGCAGCGCATCAATACCTGGGTAGCCGCCGCCGCGGTACGGTATTTGAATGAACTGGCCTCGCGCCATGGCTTGACGCAGAAGGTGATGCTGGAGCGTCTGATCCTTGGCGCCGACAAGGCCAAGGCAACGCAAGAGCAACCTGCCGCGGAGAAAGAGAAAGCCAAGGCAGAGAAACCCAAGGTTCGGATCAAGGCACCCGCGAACAAACCCATCAAGGCGACTCAACCAACGGCTGTACTGTCGACACCGCCTGTCCAGGCTTCGCTCTGGGACGACTGACGGCAGAAAGTACTCAGCCTTCGGCCAGAAAGGCTCGCCAGTGCGGTTTATCCAGCGCAGCCAGTTGCGCGCGGACGAAGGCGACTTCATCGGCATGCTCGGTCGGCGTGATGGCGCCGCGCATTTTCTGGAAGCGCAGATACACCAGATAGGTATTCACCACATCCGTCTCGCAATAATCGCGGATATCGTCGATGCGCCCGGCCTGCCATTCGTCCCAGACCGCATCGCCGGCCATGACCTGCTTGCCGGGTAGATTCATCAGCTTGGCGAGCTTGTCCAGCGGCGCGGCGGCACGCGGCTGATACATCGCCAGCAGGTCCATCAGATCGAGGTGGCGCATGTGGTAACGCCCGATGTAGTTGTTCCACTTGAAGTCGCGCGAATCGCGATAGTCGCCCTCGCCCATGTCCCAGTAGCGCGGCGCCACGACATCGTGGATCAGGCCGCGATAATGCAGCACCGGCAGATCGAATCCGCCGCCATTCCAGGAGACCAGTTGGGGGGTGAACTTTTCGATGCCGTCGTAGAAACGCTGGATGATCGCGGCCTCGTTCGATTCAGGCTCGGCCAGGGAACGCACCAGAAACTTGTCGCCATCGCGCAGCACATACGAAATGACGACGACTCGCTGCAAATAGTGCGGCAGAAAGTCGCTACCGTTCTTCGCCCGCTGCTTCTGGAAAGCCAGTTCAGCCACCTCGGCATCCGACAGCGCGGCATCCAGCTCGTGCAATACGCGCAGGCCCGCGACGTCGGGAATGGTTTCGATGTCGAAGACCAGCGTCGCACTCATTTGCGCGTCCAGTTGCCGCCGGCGTCCTGCACCCACCAGCCGCCCGGCGCCTTGTCGATCCAGCGCTGGGCAAAGGTGGCGCGGATTTCCGCTTCCCACTCCGGCTTGCCGTTGGCGCGGGCGATCTCGCGATACAGCGCGCTGCGATCGGCATTCTCGGCCGCCACCAGACCATTTACGGCCTGGCGCTGGGCCAGCGGCACGGCATTGGCATCGCGCACTTGCATCGCGCCATCGCGGGTCAAGCCCACCGCGCCGCTGGCCAGATGAGGCTCCAACTGAGCGTAACGAGCGTGCATGCTGCCCTTCAACTGGGTAATTGCCGGCGTATTCGCTTCGAGATTGGCTTGCGCCAGGGCAGGCCCGGCAGACAGCGCGGGAAGCGCCAATGCCGCCAGCAGCAAGCCATGACGGGCCAGTTTCATGATGCCATGGGTATTCATCATTTTTCCTCTCCGGAAACGTTGGGGTTGTCGGCCTTGGCCGGCGCGACGGGAGCTGCCTGCGGCTTGCTCGCGCCTTCCTTCTGCGCCTGCCAGACTTCATCGATGATTTTGTCGGCCATCTTCTCGGCTGCCGCGGCTGGAAAATAGATGTTGATGGTGACGCAGGCTGCCAGCAACAATGCTGGTGCGGCAGCCAGCGTCAGCGTCAACGGCTTGGTGACGGAAATTGCGTTATTTGCTTTCATACAGACCCCATGCAGAATCCAGTGAATTTCTAGCGAACTTCGATCTGGTGGTTGCCGGCGATCACGCCCTTCAGGCGATTCACCAGCTCCTCCCAATCGACCCGGCGATTGTAGCCGATGACATTCAGCGCCGGAATGCCGCCTCCCCTGACCAGCTCGTAGCCCTGGCTTGGCAAACTGCCATCGCCTCCCGGATCGCTCAGGCGCCTTGCCAGGCGATCGATCCGGCGCGGGGGCGCATCAATGCCCGCCATCCAGCAAACGCCGCCGATCAAGCGGCAGCGCAGCCCAATGCTGTCGTAACCGAACGTCTCGAAAATCTGCAGAAAACTGCGCTGGATCGCCGCTGCCGCGCCGGCGCCGCCCAGCGAGGAAATATTCTGCACCGCACGCTGACTGATGCGCTTGCGATAGTCTCCCGGCGTGCTGAGGATGCTCGCATTGAATGCCAGCGGGCGCATGCCGGCCATTTCCAGCCCCTTTACATCGGCATCGATATAGCCGGTGATGCTGCCGAAGGAAAAGGTTTCGGTCAGCATTTCCAGGTCCAGATGGCGAGCCTCGATATTCGCCTGGAGGCGTGGCAGCCTGCCGAACGGATCGATCAGTCTGAGGCCGTCGACCGCCAGATAGCCATCGAATACGGTTACGATCAATTGGCCGTCAAGCAGCATGGTTCCGTTGGCATAGCTGACCTGCGGAATCGCGGCCGACAGTACGCCCGACATCTTCGGCCAGCCCAGTGCCTGGGTCAGCAACGGCATCGAAACCGGCTCCAGTGCTGCGCCGAGGCGCCATTGCCAGGCACCCTCATCATCACCATGACGCGCGGCATGAAAGTTTTCGAACAGCAGCCGGCCATCCAGCAGCGGAATGGCAATGTTCGGCACGTCGAATTCATAGCCGCGCATGGCCAGCGCGGCATCGAAGGCGCCCAGCGGCAGCGCGCCGAAGTTGCCGCCGGCCACCCGGAAATGCCCCTGGGTTGCCACATCGCGCCGCCATGGGATCCGCGCCTCCAGCCCCTGGATGGCATGTTTGCCCGCCTCGATTTTCGCTGCGGCAAGCGTGATGTCGGCACGGCTGAGTCCTTTGGCATCGAATGCCGCACTGATCTGCCCTCGCCCTTCGACCGCCAGTTGCATGCCGGCACGGGCGTCGATGAAGGGTTGCACGAACTGCGGAATCAGGGTCGCCAGATCGAGGCTGTCGGTATTCAGTTCGGCGGCAAGCAGCCGGCCCGGCCGCTTGCCGTCTGCCGGCTGCCAGTGCATGGAACCTGCAAGCTGGCCAATGTCGTCCAGCCTCAACGTGGCCTGTTCCACCTGCCAGGACTGCGGCGCGTAGCTTCCCGTTGCCGCAAGACGCATCGCGCCGGCGCGATACAGCGGCGCGACATACAGCTCGCCCTGTGGCCAGTCGAGCCGGGTCTGCCACTGCCAGGCATTTTTACGCCGCTCGGCGGTCAACTCGAGATTCGCAGTGATCTTGTCGCCCGCATGCAGGCCAGCAGTATCGGCAAATGCCGCATCATGCAGCGCGACGCGCATCTCGGCGCGGCTGGCATCGAGGCGCGCCTGCAGCGTGAAGCGGCCCGCCGGATGCCAAGCTGCCAGTTCGGGCAGCAACTGCGCCAGACTGCCCAGCTCACCTTGTTGCAGCTGCAGCTCCAGGCGTTTGCTGGCGGTATGCCAAGTGAACTCCACGGGCAAAGTCCTGGCGGCGGCAGCTTGCGCAATCCGTAACTCGCCACGCCGGCAACTGGCTTGTGCGCTCGACCAGACGAAACTGGCGCAATGCAGACGCAAGGCTTCGAGTTTGCGCTCACCCAGTTGCAAGGCGCCGACTTCCAAATCCGCCGCGCCGGAGGGAGCCAGACGCAGGGTGACGCGTCGCGCCGAAAAAGCCGGATGATCGACGGCATCGAGCGCAACTTCGAGCTGCTGCGCCTGCGCAGGCAGGACAAACGTCAGCAACAGGCAAAAAAGGACGGTGCGGAAGATGCGGAACATGTCGTCATTGTCGAGCGGATGCCGCAGAAATGCCAGAAATCACACGGCTCATCCTGATTCGGCTCCGGCTCCGGAGCCTGGGTTCGTCCTGCCGACCGGCGCGCGAACCCAAGCACTCAGGCTGGAAACACGCCTGTCGACAAATAGCGATCACCACGGTCGCAGACGATGGTGACGATGACGGCATTTTCGACGCGCGATGCCACGCGCATCGCGACGGCAAGCGCGCCACCCGACGAAATGCCGCAAAAGATACCTTCTTCGCGGGCCAGGCGACGCGTGTAATCCTCGGCGGCTGCCTGGCCAACCGATTCGGTCACATCGATGCGGCCCGGCTCAAAGATTTTCGGCAGATAGGCTTCGGGCCACTTGCGGATACCGGGAATCTGCGCCCCGTCCTCGGGCTGGCAGCCGACGATCTGCACCGCCGGATTCCGCTCCTTGAGATAGCGCGAAACGCCCATGATGGTGCCCGTGGTGCCCATGCTGCTGACGAAATGGGTGATGCGTCCCTGCGTGCCCTGCCAGATTTCCGGGCCGGTGCTGCGGTAATGCGCCAGCGGATTGTCGGGATTGGAGAACTGATCGAGGATGATGCCGCGCCCTTCGCTGCGCAGCTTGTCGGCAAAATCGCGCGCGGCTTCCATGCCGCCCGTCCTGGCAGTCAACACCAGCTCGGCACCGAACGCGCGCATGGTCTGGCGGCGTTCGACACTCTGATTTTCCGGCATCACCAGGATCAGATGATAGCCACGCATGGCGGCCGCCATCGCCAGAGCGATGCCGGTATTGCCGCTGGTGGCTTCGATCAGTGTGTCTCCCGGCTTGATTTCGCCGCGCGCCTCGGCACCGAGAATCATCGACAGCGCCGGCCGATCCTTGACCGAACCTGCCGGATTGTTTCCCTCCAGCTTGGCCAGGATCACATTGTTGCGTTTTTCGTTGTCGGCGCCCGGAATGCGCTTGAGACGCACCAGCGGCGTATTACCGACGAATTTTTCCAGCGTTTCAATGATGTCTTCCCCTGGCGCATCGCCGAAGCCTGGCTACGGCTTCGGCGATGCGCGGTATTCAGTATCGGTGTTACGTCAATCTGGTTTCTTGTTCTGCTTCTCAGCTTTCTTTTCGGCTTTTTTATCGGCCTTGCCGTCCACCTTTTTGTCCGTCCTGGCTTTTGACGCTCCGGCTGCCGCGCTCACGCCGGTCGTCGCCCCCGTGACGGTAATTTCGCTCTTCAGCTTGTCGAAGATGCCGTCACCGATGCCTTTCACCCGCTTGAGGTCCTCGGCATTCTTGAACTTCCCGTTTTGAGTGCGATCGTCGATGATGGCCTGGGCTTTGGCCGGTCCGACACCCGGCAACTGTTCCAACTCTTCAAGCGTCGCAGTGTTGATATTAACAGCAGCAAAGGCACACTGAACAGCAACCAGCCAGGCAAACAGAACATAGAACAGCTTTTTCATGATACGCACTCCTTTCGTGGTTGAAAAACTCAGGTTTGCAGCAACTGCCCGACATACCTGGCAACCCCCTCCTCCACCGTGGCGAATTCGCCCTGGTAGCCCGCTGCACGCAGCAAGGAGAGGTCTGCCTGGGTAAAGCTCTGATATTTGCCCTTCAGGGCTTCGGGAAAGGCGATGTATTCGATGATGCCCTGCGCCTGCAATTCGTTCAGCGACAGCGCGGCCTGCCCTGCTGCGGTCCGGCAGGCATTGACGGTGGCGACGGCAACGTCGTTGAAGGATTGCGCCCGGCCGCTGCCCAGGTTGAAGATGCCCGGACGGGGATGGTCCAGAAAATGCAGTTTCACCTTGACCACATCCTCGACGGCAACGAAGTCGCGCAACTGCTCGCCATTGCCGCGTCCATCGCAGCCCTCGAACAGCCGCACCTTGCCTTCGGCGCGGTACTGATTGGTGAAGTGGAAAGCCACCGAGGCCATGCGCCCCTTGTGCTGTTCGCGCGGGCCATAGACGTTGAAATAGCGGAAACCGCTCACCGGCGAGCTTGCCCCCGGCAGGCAGCGGCGCACCCGCTGATCGAACAGAAACTTGGAATAGGCGTACACATTGAGCGGCGCCTCGCATTCGCGCGACTCGCGAAATTCGCTGCCGCCGCCGTACACCGAAGCCGACGAGGCATACAGAAAATCCACTTCCTGATCGAGGCAGAAGTCGAGCAGGCTTGCCGAATAGCGATAGTTGTTCTGCATCATGTAGCGCCCGTCGCTCTCCATGGTATCGGAGCAGGCGCCTTCGTGCAGCACGGCTTCGACGCAGCCATCAAACTGTCCCTGTTCGAGCAATTCGAGAAACTCCTGCTTGTCGAGATAGTCGGCAATTTCACAATCGACGAGATTGCGGAATTTTCCGGAATTCTTCAGATTATCGACTGCAATGATATTGTTGATGCCACGATCATTCAGCCCCTTGACCAGGTTCGCGCCGATGAAACCTGCCGCGCCCGTGACGATATAATACATTGACATATTAACAAGCTCCTTTGAGTTCATCAAGTGTGGCAACCGCCGTACCGAGCTTGCCGACGACGACTCCCGCCGCGCGGTTGGCCAGCGACATGGCCGCCGCCAGATCCAGACCGCTGGCAAGCATGACGGCCAGGGTGGCAATCACGGTGTCGCCGGCACCGCTGACATCGAACACCTCGCGGGCGATGGCCGCCTCGTGCTTCATGCCATCCGCCTGAAACAGCGACATTCCCTCTTCCGAGCGCGTGACCAGCAAGGCATCCAGTGCCAGTCTGGTCCGCAACTTTTGCGCCTTTTCGGCCAGCTCGGCATCATCGATCCAGCGTCCCGTGACCTGGCGCAATTCGCTGCGGTTCGGCGTCAGCAGCGTGGCACCGGCATAACGCTCGTAGTCGTCGCCCTTGGGATCGACCAGCACCGGCTTGCCGGCGCTGCGTGCCATGCGGATCATTTCGGTAATGTGCGTCAGGCCGCCCTTGCCGTAGTCCGACAGCACCACCACATCGCAGTGCGGCAGGCGCGCGGCGAATTCCGCCAGTTTCTCGCGCAGGACTTCGTGCGTCGGCCAGGTCTCGAAATCGATGCGCAGCAGTTGCTGCTGGCGACCGACGACGCGCAATTTCACCGTCGTCGCCAATGCCGGATCTTCATGCAGACGGGCATCGATCTTCTCGGCGGCAAGCAATCTTTCCAGGCTGCGCCCGGCTTCATCCGTGCCAACGACGGAAAGCAAGGTCGCCTGCGCGCCAAGCGCGGCGATATTGCGCGCCACGTTGGCCGCACCGCCAAGGCGCTCTTCTAGACGCTCGACTTTCACCACGGGTACCGGCGCTTCCGGAGAAATCCGGCTCACCTCGCCGAACCAGTAGCGGTCCAGCATCATGTCGCCGACGACGAGTACACGCGCCCTGGATGTATCTGGAATCATGTTCATGGCTTGTCCATGGTCAGGTAGACGAATCCCGCGGCAAGGCATGCCCGACGGAACCCGAAATTGGGATGAGGGTGAGGACGCAAACCGGGAATTCTAGCGGGCTCCAGGCCGGTATTGCACACGCGGGCAAAGACGAACGACGGCAAACCAATGGCCAATCGCGAGCATTGCCCGCCACTGCCGCATTACGGTTGCAGATCGAATTCTTCCGTGCGTTTCGGCAGATAGGTTTCCCAGCCGCCGCAGGCCGGGCAACGCCAATAGAACTGGCGCGCCTTGAAGCCGCAACTGTCGCAACGATAGCGGGCGACGCGGCGGGTATGCGTGTGGATCAGGTTCTTGACCAGCTCCAGGTCGGCCCGCTGTTCCTGCGGAGCGATCTGCGTTTGCGCTTCGTAGAATTTGTCGAGTCCCAGCAGGGTCGGATTGCGCCGCAGCTCGTCACGCACCAGCCGATAGGCCGCCTCGGGGCCTGCCGACTGAAACTCGGAGTGATACACCGTATCCAGCAGATCCAGCGACGGGTGCTCGGCAAACCAGCCGCGCAGCAAGCGCATGCCGGCTTCCTCACGTCCTTCCTTGCGGAAGGCTTCGAGCAGCTTGGGCGCCACCAGCGACAGATACACCGGACTTTGCTGCTCGATGCGTTTCCAGAATTCAATGGCGGCAGCCGTGTCATTCTCTGCCAGTGCGACTTCGCCTTGCAGCAGCGTGGCGCGCACGCACTTGCGATTCACGGCAAGCGCGGCATCGAGATGATGGTGAGCTTCGACCAGTTGGCCGTGCAACAAAGCCGAGGCAGCCAGTTCGCAATGGAAATTGGCGATCTCCTTCTGCCACAGATGACCGGCATGTTCCGGCAGACTGCGGGCGATCTCGATCGAGCGCGGCCAGTCTTTTCCCTGCTGATAGATTTCGAGCAAAAAACGCAGGGCTTCCTCATCGCGCTGCGTGCCGCGCAATTTGACGAAAATATCTTCGGCATGATCGAGCAGGCCCGCCTTGAGATAGTCCTGCCCCAATTCCGACAAGGCGTGCAGACGCTGTTCATCGGATAGCTGGCCCAATTGGCCTTCCACATCGTTGCTGCGCTCGATCAGGTTCTGATGCACGCGGATGGCGCGATCCACCTCGCCACGGCGGCGAAACAGATTGCCGAGAGCGAAATGCAACTCTATGGTTTCCGGATCGATCTTGGCCGCTTCGATGAAAGCCTCGATGGCCTTGTCCGGCTGCTCGTTGAGCAGGAAGTTCAGACCCTTGAAATAGGAACGCGGCAGGGTGCGCGATTCACGCACCAGATGCTTGATGTCTATGCGCGCGGCCACCCAGCCGAACACAAAAAACAGTGGCAGGGCCAGCAGCCACCAAAGCTGAATCTCGAATCCGCCAGGCATCTCAGTGAGTGCTCAACGGACGTTAACGGGTTGAGGGCGCATCGGCGGGTGGATTGTGGTTGCCCGCGGCAACACGCAGAGCATGAGCCTGGCTGATTTCGTGAACATGCAGTTGATCCTGCAACCGGCTGATTTCACGGCGTTGCCGGATCATGGTTGCCAAGCCGGCCGTGATGCCGACCACCGTACCAGCGATGAAACTGCCGAGTATGACCAGGGACAGCGCCACCTGCCAGGCATTGTCGAAATAGAGGCGCAACTCCACCGGCCCGCTGTTCTTGATGGCAAGGCCAAACAGCACGATGAAGATGATGATGCGTAATGACCAGACCAGGATGCGCATCGCCGCTCACATGGATATTGATATTGTCGAGATCAGCCCGGCTCCCCACCACTGCCGATCACCTGATCGACGCGTTCCCGCAATTCCTTGCCAGCCTTGAAATGGGGCACGTGCTTTTCGGGCACGCTCACCTTTTCGCCGGACTTGGGATTGCGGCCGATACGCGGTGGCCGGTAGTTGAGCGCGAAACTGCCGAAACCGCGAATCTCGATGCGATCACCGCGCGCCAGCGCTTCGGTCATCGCATCGAGGATCATCTTCACGGCAAGGTCCGCGTCCTTGGCGACCAACTGGGGAAAACGTGCAGCCAGCCGGTCGATCAACTCGGACTTTGTCATATGCAACTCAATGTCTCAACGGGTCAGGATCAGATGGGTTATTGCGAGGCGTTCAGCTTCGCCTTGAGCAAGGCGCCCAGGCTGGTCGTGCCCGTCGAGGCGGAACCGCTCTCGGAAGCCAGCTTCTGCATCGCATCGTTCTGCTCGGCCTGATCGCGTGCCTTGATCGAAAGACTGATGCCGCGCGTCTTGCGATCGACATTGATGATCATGGCCTCGACGCTGTCACCTTCCTTGAACAAGGTGCGCAGGTCTTCGACACGGTCGCGCGAAGCTTCCGAAGCGCGCAGATAACCTTCGATGTCGCCACCCAGATCGATTACCGCACCACGCTGATCCACCGTCTTGACGCTGCCCTTGACGATGCTGTTCTTGTCGTGCATGGCCACGAAGCTAGTGAACGGATCGCCTTCCATCTGCTTGATGCCCAGCGAGATACGCTCCTTCTCGACGTCGATGGAGAGCACCAGCGCCTCGATTTCGTCGCCCTTCTTGAAGTTCTGCTTGGCTTCCTCGCCCGTGGTCGACCAGGACAGGTCGGACAGATGCACCAGGCCGTCAATGCCGCCGGGCAGACCGATGAAGATACCGAAATCGGTGATCGACTTGATCGCGCCCCTCACCTTGTCGCCCTTCTTGTGATTCATGGCGAAGTCGTCCCACGGATTCGACTGGCACTGCTTCATGCCCAGCGAGATGCGGCGGCGCTCCTCGTCGATTTCGAGGATCATGACTTCAACCTCGTCGCCGAGCTGGACGACCTTGGACGGATGGATGTTCTTGTTGGTCCAGTCCATTTCCGAGACGTGCACCAGGCCTTCGATGCCCTGCTCGACTTCGACGAAGGCACCGTAGTCGGTCAGGTTGGTGACCTTGCCGAACAGGCGGGTGCCGGACGGATAGCGGCGCGAGATACCGATCCACGGATCGTCGCCGAGCTGCTTCATGCCCAGGGAGACGCGGTTCTTCTCCTGGTCGAACTTGAGGATCTTGGCTTCGACTTCATCGCCGACCGACAGCACTTCGGACGGATGACGCACGCGGCGCCAGGCCAGATCGGTGATGTGCAGCAGACCGTCGATGCCGCCGAGATCGACGAACGCGCCGTAATCGGTGATGTTCTTGACGATGCCCTTGACGACGGAACCTTCCTTGAGGTTTTCCAGCAGCGACTGGCGCTCTTCGCCAAGGTTGGCCTCCATCACGGCGCGGCGCGACATGACGACGTTGTTGCGCTTGCGGTCGAGCTTGATGACCTTGAATTCGAATTCCTTGCCTTCGAAAGGCGTGGTGTCCTTAACCGGACGGATATCGACCAGCGAGCCGGGCAGGAAGGCGCGGATGCCGTTGACCATGACGGTCAGGCCGCCCTTCACCTTGCCGGTGATCAGGCCCTTGACCAGGGTACCTTCGTTCATCGCCTTGTCGAGATCGTTCCAGGCGGCGATGCGCTTGGCCTTTTCGCGCGAGAGGCGGGTTTCGCCATAGCCGTCTTCGAGCATTTCGATGGCGACGCTGACGTAGTCGCCCGGCTTGGCTTCGATCTCGCCGCGTTCGTTCTTGAACTCGTCGAGGGGAATGAAACTTTCGGACTTGAGGCCGGCATTGACCACGACGTGGTTGTGATCAACGCGCACGACTTCGGCGGTAATGACTTCGCCGGCGCGCATTTCCTGGCGCTCGAGGCTTTCGGCGAACAGCGCGGCAAAACTTTCCATGCCGGCGGGTGATGGGGTGGAAGCTGCAAGGGACATGATGATTTGACCTGAAGAATTAAAATCGCAACGCAAAACGCATCCGCGTCATTTGCAAACAACCCGAACTGCACACTGCGACTGCAAGTTGAAAACCGCCACCGACGCGCGAACGCACGATGATGGCACCTGGGATTCCCCGGAGTCCGGGCATGAACCGGAAAACTCGACGGGAATCTTGCTGCTGCGCGGCGACGGGACTGTTCAGGCGGCGCGTGCCCGATACCACGTCAGCACCGCCTGGACCGCCTGCTCGATCGACATCTGCGTCGTATCGAGCAGCTCCGCATCCGCGCATTTCTGCAGGGGAGCGACGCTGCGCGCGGCATCGCGCGCATCACGCTCCTGCAAGTCCTGCAAAAGGGTCGAGATATTAGCAGACATCCCTTTTTCGATCAACTGCTTATGGCGTCGATTGGCGCGTTCTTCGGCTGTTGCGGTGAGAAACACCTTGAGCGCGGCATCCGGAAACACCACCGAGCCCATGTCGCGGCCATCCGCCACCAGCCCCGGCGCCTGGCGATAGGCGCGCTGGCGTTCGAGCAGCGCGGCACGCACTGCCGGCAGGGCTGCGACCCTGGAAGCGCCTGCCGAACATTCCTCACGGCGAATCGCCTCGGTCGCCGGCTCGCCGCCGAGCAGGATTTCGCCGCCGACGAAAGCCGCCGGCAGGCTCGCCGCCAGTGCCGCAACGCGCGCCTCGTCGTCGAGTGCGATGCCGGCACGCAGCGCCGCCAGCGCCGTCAACCGGTACAGCGAGCCGCTGTCGAGATAATGGAAGCCGAGCGCCTGCGCCACCAGCGCGGCCACCGTGCCCTTGCCGGATGCCGACGGGCCGTCGATGGCGATGACGGGAGTCGGAAGCGGGCCGCTCATTTCACCACCCTGGCAAATTCGCTGAAATACTCGGGGAAAGTCTTGGCCACGCACTGCGGATCGTTGATGCGCACCGGCACGCCACCCAGCGCCGCCAGCGAGAAGCACATCGCCATGCGATGGTCGTCGTAGGTATCGATGGTCACATTAGAGGCGAAGCCCACGGCAGGCGGCGTGACGCGGAGATAGTCGGCGCCCTCCTCGGCCGTCGCGCCGAGCTTGCGCAGCTCGGTGGCCATCGCCGCGATGCGGTCGGTCTCCTTGACGCGCCAACTGGCGATGTTGCGCAGCGTGCACGGACCATCGGCGAACAGCGCCAGCACCGCCAGCGTCATCGCCGCATCCGGGATGTGGTTGAAATCGGCATCGAAGGCGCGCAGCTTGCCGGCAGCGGGAGAACGCGCCTCGATCCAGTTGGCGCCCATCTCGATGCGCGCGCCCATCGCCTGCAGCGCCTCGGCGAAGAGCACGTCGCCCTGGATGCTGTCGCGGCCGACGCCCTCGACGCGCACCGGGCCGCCGCCGATCGCCCCGGCGGCCAGGAAATACGAGGCGCTCGAAGCATCGCCCTCGACGCACAGCACGCCCGGACTGCGGTAGCGGCTGCCGGCAGGGATGCGGAAGCGCTGCCAGCCCTCGCGCTCGACATTGACTCCGAAGCGGCGCAGCAGGTTGAGGGTGATCTCGATGTAGGGCTTGGAGATCAGCTCGCCGACCACCTCGATCTCGGCAGCCTGCCCGGCCAGCGGCAGCGCCAGCAGCAGCGCGGTGAGAAACTGCGAGGAGACGTCGCCGCGCACGCGGATCGGCAGTGAAAAATCTGCCTGGCCGGGAAAGATTTCCAGCGGCGGAAAGCCGGCGTTGCCCGTGTAGCGGATGTCGCAGCCGAGCGCGTTCAGCGCATCGACCAGGTCGCCGATCGGCCGCTCATGCATGCGCGCCACGCCGGAGAGCCTGAAATGTCCGCCGGACAAGGCCAGCAGCGCGGTCAGCGGGCGGAACGCGGTGCCGGCGTTGCCGAGGAACAGTTCGGTCTCGCGCACCGGCAGCGCGCCGCCGCAGCCCTGCACCTGCAGTGCCTGTTCGCCGCATGGCGTCGTCCTCACGCCGAGCTTGCGCAAGGCTTCCAGCATCACGCGGGTATCGTCGGAATCGAGCAGGTCGCGGATCTCGGTGCTGCCTTCGGCGACCGCCGCCAGCAGCAGCACGCGATTGGAAATGCTCTTCGAGCCGGGCAGCCGAACCGTGCCGGAAGCCTGGCTGGCGGCGGAAAGATCGAGGAATTCGAGGCGGGGAGAGGTCATCGGAAATCTGTCTTGAATGAAAGCGGAAGCAAGGCGCTCAACCGACGCAGCCCACGGCGGCCGAAATTCGGCTCGGCGACTTCGCCACGGCGATCAGCTCGCTGCGCACGGCAACCACCTCGGCCAGCATCGACAGCGCGATCTCGGCCGGCGTATGGCTGCCGATCGGAATGCCGGCCGGCGCGTGCAAACGGTCGATCTGCTCGGGCGTCAGATCGAACAGGCCCAGGCGGATGCGCCGCTTGGCGCTGGTGCGAGGCGAACCGAGCGCGCCGATGTAGAAGGCGTCGGACTTGAGCCCTTCGAGCAGCGCCATGTCGTCGACCTTGGGATCGTGCGCCGTGGTGATGATGGCCGTGCACGGATCGATACCCAGCGCCAGGAGCGCGTCATCGGGCATGCCTTCGAGCAGCCGCGCCTCGGGTACGTCCCACTGCGCGCGGTATTCCAGGCGCGGATCGGTAACATGCACGACGAAATCCAGCATCAGCGCCATGCGCGCCAGATAGCGCGCCAGATGGCCGGCACCGACGATGACGATGCGCCAGCGCGGCCCATGCACGTTCCTCAGCAGCTTGCCGTCATAGTCGAAGCCGTCGTCGGCACTCGCCGCGGCCAGCCTCGCCACGCCGCTGCCCATCTCCAGCGTGCGACAGACGCGGCGACGCTGGCGAATCTCGGCGACGCTGCGCGCAATCGTCTCGGCATCCCGAATCGGCTCGACCACCACCACCATGGTGCCGCCGCAAGGCAGGCCGAAGCGGCGCGCCTCGTCGGCCGAGACGCCATAGGAGGCGGCATAGGGCTTTTCCGGAAACTCGCGGTCGATGCGCTCGACCAGATGTTCCTCGATGCAGCCGCCGGACACCGAGCCGGCAAAGCGCCCATCCTCGGCCACTGCCAGCAGCGAACCCACCGGCCGCGGTGCCGAGCCCCACGTCTCGGCCACCGTCACCAGCGCCACGCGGACGCCTTCCTGCAGCCAGTCAAGCGCATTTTCAAGTACGTAGAGATCGGAGGAGCTCATGGTCGGCATGGTCAGCGCAGCAGTGATCGACGGCACCCGAATGACGGATTACAGCGCAAGACCGGGATAGCAGGACAAACCGTGCATTTTAGCGCCTGCCTGGCATGCAGGGGCCGGCAGCGCTGCCGCCGGTTTCAAGCCGTCGCCTCACCATTGTGGCTGGCAACCATCGCACGGAAGCGTTGCTTGCTGATGAAAATGAAAGTTCCCTCGCAACTCGCCGTGAGCATGCCGTTGGCGCGGATTTCGCCTCTGAGCAGATTCTTCCGCCCGCTGACCTCGACCACGCGGCCAACCAGCTCGAGTTCGGTATTCAGCGGCGTCGGATGATGGAAGCGGGTGGTCAGCGTGCCGGTCACCCCCGGCTGGCCGGTGAGCCGCTGCGCCATGCCGAGGAAGTGATCGAACAACGCACAGACGAAACCGCCATGCACGCTGGAAGGCGGCCCCTCGTATTGCCAGCCGAGCGTGGCGCGGCCATGCGCCGTATCACCTTCGAGCCATAGCAGCAGCGGCGGCGCGAGCGGATTGCTCCGCCCGCTCAGAGGATTCGTCTCGCGGGCAATGTCGCCCCAGCTTCCCATCCGGCCCTGCTCGAATTCGGCAAAAGCCGCGCGACCGTGCATTTGCGGCGCCTCGGCCAGCAACTCGGCCTGAGCGTGCAGACTCCGCGCCAGCGCGCGCATCACCGCCGCATCGCTGGTCGTGGTGGCCATCAAGCCGATCAGGCGGCGCAGCGCATCCGCCGCCTCACGCCGCGCTGCCCAATCCGCATTGGGCGGCGGCGCCTGCGGATCGGAAATATCCAGCATCACGTGCTGCCGGTCGGAGTCGATATCGTTGGCATCGTTGGAATCTTCATGCTTCATGGCGGTGACTTTCTCTGCTAAAAATGCCCTGCGCCGCCCAGTGGAAACGTGGAATCCGGCAGATGTGGCGACATCCGGCCGCAGGGACTGCACGGCAGCGCAGGCGATCATCGAATCGTCAATATACCTTAGCCTGCATCACGGCCACCGCATCGCAATCACTTGAAGCACCTGCCATAAGCGGCTAACCTCCGTCTGCAAAACACCGCTGCAGCGCTTGACGCACCATGACGCGCCGCCCTTGTCTCCCGTTCTGCATCCAGATCGACCACCATGAGCGAACACCAGCCCAACCCACCCAACCCCGAACTCTATGGCCACGCCGACCTGCTGGCGCATCTGAATGGCGGCGAGCCACTGGACCAGCGGCTGGCGGTGATCCATGAAGCGCTGTACACCATGGTCGGCTGCATCGATCGCATCTCGGTCGCCAGCTACGACCCGGCCACCGATTTGCTGAAGACTTTTCTTGCCAGCTCGCCGGGACGCAACGACCTGGTGCGTTATGAAGCCCGCCTTGCCGATACGCCTTCGCTGGCCGAAATCCTCAAGGCCGGCCGACCGCGCATCATCAATGACCTGCGCCTGACCCGGCAAAGCCAGCGCACGCACAGCAAGATCATTTCCGAAGAGGGTTATCGCTGCAGCTACACCACGCCGATGTATCTGAACGGCAGGTGCTGGGGCTTCATTTTTTTCGATTCGCGCCAGCCTGGCCCGCTGCCCGAAGCGGTGTTGAATCAACTGGACATCTTCGCCCACCTGATTTCTGCCGTCGTCACGGCCGAAATGATGACCGTGCGCACGCTCGCGGCCGCCATCAAGACGGCCCATGACATGGTGCATTTCCGCGATCCGGAAACCGGCAGCCACATCGACCGCATGGCGCGCTACTCGCGCCTGATCGCCCAGCACCTGTCCGCCACGGGCGCAGCCACGCTGGATGACGAAACCATCGAACGCATCTTCCAGTTCGCCCCACTGCACGACATCGGCAAAATGGCGATTCCCGATCGCATCCTGCTGAAACCGGGACGCCTGTCGCCGGAAGAACGCGAGGAAATGAAGCTGCACACCCTGCGCGGCCACGAAATGATCGAAGACATCGTGCGCAACTTTGGCCTGGATCATCTCGACCGTCTCGATCTGCTGAAGAACATCGCCGAGTCGCACCATGAAGCCATGGACGGCAGCGGCTATCCGCACGGCCTGCGCGGCGATGAGATTCCCCTGGAGGCGCGCATCATCGCCGTTGCCGACGTATTCGACGCGCTGACCAGCTCACGCCCTTACAAGCCTTCCTGGAGCAATGAGGAAGCCTTTGCCTGGCTGCGCCAGTTGTCGCGCAGCAAATTCGACGAGGATTGCGTCGATGCACTGATCTTCAATGCGGCAAAGGTGCGGGAAATCCAGCAGCAATTCCGGGACGATCCGTCCATCGCCAACTGAACCCATCAGCGGAAAACCATCATGGAGGCATGGAAAAAACACTGGGGCGCAAGTCAGTGGGCGGCATTTTTCGAGACGAAGAAGCTGCCGGTAATGACGCGCACCAAGCAACTGGTGAGCACAACCGTCGAAGAACGTGGAGAACAGCTTGCGCCGCAGGATCTGGCCGCCATCGCTCTCGGCGATCCACTGCTCTGCCTGCAACTGCTGCGTGAAGCGGAGCGCATCCGCAGCAGCCGTCTGGGTACGGAAACCACCACCGTGCTGCATGCCGTCATGCAACTGGGTGTCGACAAGGTCTGCCGGCTGCTGCTCAATAGCGCCGAGGCAGACGCAAGCGCCGCCGGTTTTGCCTACGTCGAAGCGCGCTCGGCGCTGGCCGCGCGGGTCGCCATGCGCTGGGCGCCGGGGCGCGCCGATCTCAATCCGCAGGAAGTCGCCCTGGCCGCCCTGCTCACCGACACTGGCGAGCTGCTGCTGTGGCTTTACGCGCCGGAACTGGCGCAGGCCGCGCTGGATGAACTGCACTCCGGCCGCGCCAGCCGCTCGGCCCAGGCCCAGAGCCAGGCCTGCGGCTTCACTTTCAAGGAACTGACGATGCACTGCGCTGAAATCTGGAACCTGCCGGCGCTGTTGCGCAAGCTGCTGCAGGGTGCTGCCTCCGAGCGCGCCCTGCTGACCCGCATCTGCACCGATTTTGCCCGTCACGCGATGAGCCGGGACGACACCGCAACGCAAGCGCTGGTGGCCGACCTGCTGGCCATCCGAAAATTGATGCCGAATGCGAGCTTCAACTGGCTGGTCGAAAACATCAGCGAGCTCGACATGGAGCACCGCCTGCACCTGGCCGCACTGGCCGAATCCGCATATCTGCAGAACAACTGACGGCCCTGCCGGCAGACGTGCGCATTGCGCGCCGGCAGCTCACGTGAAAAAATCCCCGGTTTGCCTGTCTGCATCGGCCAGCCTGCGCTACCGAACTGCACTCAATATTCAACACTCGACATTCATCCTGCGTACCAAACTACAGAACGACCCATGGCCAAACAGACTTACGACGAATCCTCCTTCCGCGTCCTCAAGGGACTGGAGCCGGTGCGCGAACGCCCCGGCATGTACACCGAAACCTCCTCGCCCACCCACATCCTGCAGGAAGTCATCGACAACGCCGCCGACGAGGCCCTGGCCGGCCACGCCCGCAACATCCACGTCAAGCTGCACGCCGACGGTTCGGCCTCGGTCACCGACGACGGGCGCGGCATCCCCGTCGGCCTGCATCCCGAGGAAAAAATTCCCGTTGCCGTGTTGGCCTTCACCCGCCTCCATGCCGGCGGCAAGTTCGACAAGAAAGCCGGCAACAGCGCTTACGCCTTCTCGGGCGGTCTGCATGGCGTGGGCGTGGCGGTAACCAACGCCCTGAGCACGCGCATCGAAGTCGAAATCCGCCGCGATGGCAAGATCCACACGCTGGGTTTTGCCGATGGCGGCGAACAGGTTTCGCCGATCGACATCGTTGGCGAGGCGGGCAAGCAAAGCGGCACGCGGGTGCGCATCTGGCCCGATGCAAAATATTTCGACAGCGCGAAATTCAATCTCGCCACCCTGGAACGCGCCCTGCGCTCCAAGGCGGTGCTGCTGTCCGGCGTGGCCGTGCAGCTCGACATCGAGCAGGCCGATGGCAGCATCGCCAGCAAATCCTGGCATTACGCCGACGGCATCCGCGGCTATCTGGCCGACCTGGCCGGCGATGCCGAACCCATCGCGCCCTTGTTCAGCGCCGAACGCCACGTCACCGAAGACGGCGACTACGCGATCGGCGAAGGCGCCGCCTGGGTACTGGGCTGGTATGCGGAAGGCGCGCCGGCCTCCGAATCCTACGTCAACCTGATCCCGACCTCCCTGGGTGGCACGCATGAATCCGGCCTGCGCGCCGGCGTCTTCGAAGCCGTCAAATCCTTTGCCGAACACCATGCGCTGTTGCCGCGCGGAGTGAAAATGCAGCAGGATGACGTCTGCGGCCGCATGGCCTTCATCCTCTCGGTACGGCTACTCGACCCGCAATTCCAGGGACAGATCAAGGAAAAACTGAACAGCCGCGAAGCCGTCAAGCTGGTCTCCGGCATCGTTCGCGACATGCTGGAGAACTGGCTCAACGGCCATGTCGAGCATGGCAAGGCGATTGCCGAGCTGGCGATCAGACAGGCACTGGCGCGGCAGAAGTCGGCGCAGAAAATCGAGAAGAAGAAATCCTCCGGCGTGGCCGTGCTGCCGGGCAAGCTTTCCGATTGCGAATCGGAGGACATCGGCGAAAACGAACTCTTCCTCGTCGAAGGCGATTCCGCCGGCGGCTCGGCCAAGCAAGGCCGCGACCGCGAGATCCAGGCTATCCTGCCGCTGCGCGGCAAAGTGCAGAACGCCTTCGAGATCGACGCCAACCAGCTCTACGCCAACCGTGAAATCCATGACATTGCCGTGGCTCTCGGCGTCGAACCGCACGCGCCGGACGCTCCTGACGCCGTGCTGGCCAACCTGCGCTACGGCAAGCTCATCATCATGGCCGATGCCGACGTCGATGGCAGCCACATCCAGACCTTGTTGCTGACGCTGTTTTACCGCCACTTCCCGAAGCTCATCGACAATGGCCACGTCTGGATCGCCCAGCCGCCGCTGTATCGCGTCGATGTCGCCGCGCAAGGCAAGGGCAAGCCGGCCAAGCGTCTCTACGCGCTCGACGACGGCGAGCTGGAGGCCATCCAGGAGCGCCTGGCCAAGGAAAAGGTCGCGCCCAACCATATCGAAGTCGGCCGCTTCAAGGGACTTGGCGAAATGAATCCGCAGCAACTGCGCGAAACCTCGATGGACCCGGCCACCCGGCGCATGCTGCGCGTCACCCAGCGCCCCGGCGCCGATGAGGAAACCCGCCGGATGTTTTCGCTGCTGATGGCCAAGGGCGAGTCCGGCAACCGCCGCACCTGGATGGAACAGAAAGGCAGCGCCGTCGAAGCCGACCTCTGAATCCTGAAAACCTGCTGCTGCAAAACCGACTGCGGCCGCTACGGCTGCGGAATGGCAGTGCTTTCGGTTGCCGCCTCTCTCGCCACTTCCTTGATTTCCTCGGCCGACAAAGCCTGTGGCCACCGCTCGGCCGTGCAGTCCGTCCACCGCGTTCCCGGCGCGTAAAACAATGCGGCATTGGTGCGCGATAGAAAATAGAAGGACGGTTGCTGAATGACCCGGATCGAGCCGGCAGCCATGAAGTAGTCCACCCGGTGGCTCGGATAGCTCAGCACCATGCCGCCATCCACGAACAGCAGATCCTGCGGCCGGGCAACCCGCACCAGACGCTGCTCGCTCATGCCGGGACGAAGCTGGCTCAGGCCTTTTTCCTCGTCTGCGAACTGCTCGCTGGCCTGATACTGGTCACGGGCGTTGTTCAGCGTGCTGATGACTTTCAACGGGTTGGTACCCATGCCGATGATGGCCTTGAGCCCGCCGAGCAACGGATTTTCAGTTGCCGACTTGATGCTCTGCATCGTCGATCGGCCGGTAAATTCGAGCAGCACCGCGCTTTCCGGACGGACATTGGCAAGCAGCGTCTCCAGCCATGCGCCCGCCTCGCTGGCCCAATAGCGCTTGGCTATCGCCATCACATGGCCACGGCAGATGTAAAAAGCCTGCGCATGCTGCTTGGACAGCGAGCCCAGCAGTTTGCCGTCGACAAACACCAGCGCACCCATGGTGGTATCGGTCAAGGCGGCATAGCCGATCAGGCGGCCGGCCGCGTCGTAGGTTTCAAAGCGTTCCAGCAGCGATTCCTGGGGAATGGCCGCCAGGATTTCGCGCGCCTTGCTGTCGGCATTGACCTGCAGGGAAGGCGCATTGAAATTGCGCTCCGGCTGACCGTTCTCCACCTTCTTTGCATTGCCCGCGCAGCCGCTCGCCGCGAGCAAGGCACCGGTCACGAGAAGGATGCCCAAAAGTTTGCTCATGTTCATGACCAACCTCCTGTCTTGCCGAGTTTCACACCCGCATCCCTATCCCTCTGCAGGCAGTTTCATGATGGCCCGACGCAGGCAAGCACGCATGATGAATAGTGCACACTGCGCAAGCGATCGTGCTGCAGGAATAGCGGCCAGCAGGCCCGGGAAGCTCGGCGCCCGGCAGCCAGTATTCAGCCCTCGGCCTGGCTGCCGGTCCGCCACTGCGCCAGCCAGGCCGGCAGGTCTGCCGCCGGCATCGGCTCGGCATACAGATAGCCTTGTACCTCGTCGCAGCGATAGATATCGAGAAAATTCTCGATTTCCCGGTTCTCCACGCCTTCGGCATTGACCTGCAGCTTGAGGCTGCGCGCCATGCTGATGATGGCGCGTACGATGGCAGCATCGTCCGGATCGGTGGCGATGTCGCGCACGAAAGTCCGGTCGATTTTCAGCTTGTCCACGTCGAAACGCTTCAGGTAGGCGAGGCTGGAATAGCCCGTGCCGAAATCATCGATGGACAGGCGCACGCCCAGCGACTTGAAGCGGCGCAGGGTCGCCAGCAGTCCCTCGGCATCGTCGAGCAGCAGCGACTCGGTGAGCTCCAGTTCAAGCAGGCCCGGATGCAGGGCGGAAGCCGTCAGCGCATCGGCGACACTGCGCTCCAGATTGCCGCGACGAAACTGCACGGCCGACAGGTTGACGGCCATGATCAGCTCGGGCAAGCCCGCCGACTGCCACTGCACTGCCTGGGTGCAAGCTTCCCGCAGCACCCATTCACCGATCGGCACGATCAGTCCGCTTTCTTCGGCGATCGGAATGAAGCGCTCCGGCGATATCAGCTCGCCATCCGCGCGGCGCCAGCGCAGCAAGGCCTCGACGCCCGTCACGCGCCGGCTTCTCAGGTCGATTTGCGGCTGGTAGTACAACGTGAATTCCTGATTTTCCACGGCCCGCCGCAAGGCGCTGCGCAACTGCAGATTCTCCATCGCCTCGGTATTCATGGCAGCCGTGAAGAAACGGTAAGCATTGCGGCCGGCAGCCTTGGCTTGATACATGGCCGTATCGGCACGCTGCAGCAGGAGATCGAAATCCCTGCCATCATCCGGCCACAGCGTCACGCCGATCGAGGGCGTCACGGCAAGTTCGTGCCCCTCGATATGCACGGGCTGGGCGAGGGCTTCAACGATCTTGGCCGCCAGCCGGCCGACGGACTCCGGCTCAGGCACATCCGTCAGGGCAAGCAGGAATTCATCGCCGCCGAGACGGCTGATGGTATCCGTATCGCGCACGATGCTGCGCAGCCGGCGCGCGACTTCCTTGAGAAGATCGTCGCCGACCGGATGGCCCAGCGTATCGTTGATGGTCTTGAAGTGATCCAGATCGACGAACAACAGTGCCACCCGCGTATCGTTGCGCTCGGCCCAGGCCATTGCCAGCTCGAAGCGTTCGCGAAACAGCACGCGATTGGGCAAGCCGGTCAGGGCATCGTGATGGGCGAGAAAAGCGATGCGTTTCTCGTTTTCCTTGCGTTCGGTGATGTCCTGGACGAAATCCAGCACATAAGGCTCGTCATCGAAATACAGCATCTCGGCGGAAATGCTGACATGGCGCAGCCTGCCGCGACGATCATGCCAGACCGACTCGAAGTCGATCAAGGTTCCGGCACGCTGCAATTCCTCGACCCAGGCGGCGCGCCGTTGCGGATCGGGCCATAAACCGACGTCACTGGCCGTCTTGCCGATGAGTTCGCTCGGATTCCAGCCAAAATATTTCTTGAATTTGTCGTTCACCTGAACGAATTTGCCATCGGACAAGCGGAAGATCGATGCAGCAAAGGGACTGGCGCGGAAAGCCGCCTGCAACTGCTGCTCGGCTTCGCGCATCGGCGTGATGTCCTGCATGGCGCCGGAAATCCCCACCACCCGGCCATCCGCATTGCAGTTGGCATAACCGTTGGCCCGCGCCCAGCGCCGAATGCCATCGCGGCGGCGGAAACGAAACTCGAAGACATACGGATCGCCCGTCTCCAGCGTATGCCTGATGATCGCCTTCAGACGCGACCTTTCATCCTCCTCCACATGACGCAGAACCAGTTCAAACGAGGGCTGCACCTCACCCGGTTGATAGCCGAAGCAGCGATAGGATTCATCGCTCCAATGCAACTGTTGGTCAGCCTGCTGCCACTCCCAGTAGCCCACTTGCGTCAGTGCCACGGCTTCGGTCAAATACCTTCGTGCTTCATAAAGCGCCGTGATGTCATGCACAATTTCGAGTTTGCTGATGCTGCCATCCGGATTGTGGAACGGCATGTCGAAGAGATTATAGGTGCGGCCATTGGCCGCACTCAGCTCCCAGTTCACCGACTTGCCAGCAAAAACCTCCGGGTTCTTGCAAAAATCGCACGGGGTCTTGCGCTCATGAAAATGCTCATAGCACTTGCGGTTGCTTTTCGCCCCGAAAACCCGCTCCAGCGCCGGATTCATGTATTCGATATCGTATTCGCGACCGACGATATACACGCCGTCCGGCATGGCATCGAGAATACCAAGCAGGCGCGTGCGATCCTCTGCCAGCTTTTCCGCCAGATCCCTGATCCGCTTGACTTCACTGATCTCGGTCCAGGTCAGGACGATGCCATCGCGCCGTCCGTCACCACCGCGAAAAGGTGACATCCGCTCCAGATACCAGTAGCTGCCGTTGAGCGCCACTTCTCGCTCGAAGCGCTCGCCCTGCTCGGAAACCCGACGCAGGGCCGCGATGAATTCCTCCTGCTCACCCGCCTGGTAGCGCAATTCGGTGATCGGCCTGCCGATATCCTGCGCACGCAATGCGATGAACGCGCCAACGCCCGGGCTGAAACGCCGCAGGCACAGGGTATTGTCCAGAAAAACCGTGCTGATCTCGGCGCTTGCCAGCAAATGGTCATAGTCGCGATTCAGCGCCAGCAGCGCCTTGTTCTTGTCCTCGAGCTGCTGGTTCAAGCCATACAGATCCTCGTTCGCCGACTTCAGCTCTTCATTGGTGCTTTGCAGTTCCTCGTTGGAGGCCGTCAGCTCTTCATTGGCCAGATCGATGCGCTCGTGGCTGCTCTGCAGCTCGACGAGCATTTCCTGAAGACGCTCGCGGGTCGCCTGCAATTCGGCCTGGAGCAAGGCCTCGTTGTTCGTGGTCGGCGGCAGATCCAGTGGCGAAACCACTTTGCCGACCTGCATGGATGCCTCTGCCGGCGCCTCACCACGCGCCAGCCGAACCGGTTGCTTGCGAAACAGTTTGTGCGCCCGGTCAACGAGCGAGTAAGCATGCTCTTCATACTCGCCAACCGATTCGCTCGAACCGAGCAGCAGCAATCCCTGCGGCTTGAGCGCAAAATGGATTTGCGCCAGGGCATGCAGTTGCGCCTCCGGTTTCAGGTAAATCAGCAGATTGCGGCAGACCACCAGGTCGATCCGCGTGAAGGGCGGATCCGAAAGCAGGTTGTGGCGGGCGAACACCACGTGCCGCCGCAAAGCGGCATCCACCTGCCAGTTCTCGCCATTGGGCTGAAAGTAGCGCCGCAACAAAGGCTCCGGAATGCCATTGACCGCAGTACCTGCATAGCACCCCTGCGATGCATCGGCAAGCGCGCCGCAATGACAGTCGGTGGCAAACACCTTGATATTGCCGTTGAAGCCGAAGCGGCTGGCCGCATCCAGCGCCAGCATTGCCAAGGTGTAGGCTTCTTCACCGCTGGCGCAACCCGCTGACCAGATGCGCAGCTCGTCGGCAGCCTCGCGGCCGCGCAGCAGATCCGGCAGGATTTCATTGCTCAACAGGGCAAATACTGCCGGATCGCGGAAAAACTCGGTCACGTTGATCAGCAGATCATGAACCGCCGCTCGGCACTCGGCGATGCCATGCTGCCCATCCTTGAGCAAATCGAGATAGTGTTCCGGCGTCTCGACATTGCAGCAGGCCATGCGCCTGCGCAAGCGCCGCCCAAGCGTCGAAGCCTTGTAGCCGGAAAAGTCGATCCCGCAATGCCGCTGCAGCAGGCTGATCACTTCCGGCAAAGTGAGCAGCAAGTCCTGATCTGCCGCCCCCTCATCCCACTGGTTCAGCTCTTCAGTCGCGTTGTTCGATGCGTTCATGTACGGAATTCAGACAGGCGCTGCCAGATCGCAGCGCCGGATGGAAACCCACAAGGAAAATATCGATTGCATGATACCGCACAACTCGGCAGTCTCCCGCGCTTCCCAAGCCACATGAACGACAAGGCGAACAGCCAGATCCTGACTGTTCGCCTTGGCTTGCATCACCTTGCCTGGTGCGTTATCAGGCGCTGGCCTTTTCCACTTCGACGGCCGCGCCGCGCGGGGTGTGGTGGGCACTGCCGTAATACACGCGGAAATGCAGCTGGGTATAACCACCGGCCAGATGCAGTCCCTTGAGCGGCGCTTCGGTGACATCCTGGTTACCTTGCCAGTTCTTGAACTGCAGCGGCTCCCAGGCATGGTAGACGATGATTTCACCGGGTGCGGTCGATGGCGAGGACTTGACGTTGCACTCGAAGCTGGCGTTGTCGTTATAGACCTTGATGGTGTCGCCATCCTTGATGCCGCGCTTTTCCAGCTCCAGCGGATTCATCCAGGCCGCCGGCTGGCCGCGTTGCAGACGCAGCAGCAGCTTGACATCGCGCCAGATCGAATGGATCGACCAACGGTTGTGGCCGCCATACATGCGCAGCGGGAACTTGCTGGTGGCCAGCGGCGGCTCCTTGTGCGTGGGCAGCGCTTCCTTGCCCTCGATGAACCAGGGATGATCGATGTAGAACTGCTGCCGTCCGGTGATGGTCGGCCAGGCCACTTTCTTTTCGAGAAAATCGCGATGCGGCCAGTAGGTGTCCTTGCCGTCGTAGTCGCTGTAGTTCTGGTTGATCAGGTTCGGACGACCTGCAGCGATCACCGGTACCGCGCCGCGCTGCAGCGCCTCGCGGCCGCTGTTGCAATCAACGCTCGGGCTACCGGCAAAGATTGCATCCATCAAGCGTACCGGATCTTCCGGATCGGTCGGGTCGTATTTGCCGTTCGAAGTATATTTATCGTATATCTTGGTGACATCGAACTCCTTGTCGTTCAAACCGCGCACCATGGTGATGCCGCGCGCCTTGGCACGCTCGCCCACGGCACGCGCCAGCAGACCAAAGGTTTCCCAGTCGGACTTGGACTCGCCCAGCGGCTCGGTCGCCTTGTCGGAGCTGATGATGTAGGGCACGTAAGTCTGCGCGTATTTGATGCCGTACTTCTCGTAATAAGCCGCCACCGGCAATACGTAGTCGGCGAACATCGTCGAAGAGCTCATCTTGAAGGTCGCCGAAACCACCAGCTCGAATTTCGGCCAGAGCTTTTCCCGGGCGATCTGCGGACTCGGCCAGCGACGCAATGGATTGGCGCCGGTAAAGACATAGGCGCGGGGCTGGCGATCCTCTGGCGGATGCACCCGCGTCCAGCCCTTGTCGATGGATTCGCGCACATAGGAGCTGAGGTTGCGCGGCAGATGCGGATCCTGCAGGTGCGGTTTGTCCCACATCTCCTTGTAGCCGCCATGCACGTAGAGGAAGACCATGGTCGGAGTATGCCCCTCGCGATCGCTGTATTCGGTATACAGTTGCTCGTAATCACGCGGCGTCAGACCGCGGATGGCCTTGGGAATCAGCTTGACCAGATCTTCCATCGGCACGGTGCTGTCGGCCATGGCATCCATGCCGTCCATTCCCCACCAGGCCGCGATGCGCATGCCACCGCCGGGCTTGCCCTGGTTGCCGGTGAGATTCATCAGCAGGATGAAGGAGCGCTGGAACAGGTCGCTGTGATAGTGCTTGCAGGCGCCATAGGAGGCAATGATCATCGCGCTGGGCGCAGCCGCCATTTCACGGGCGAAGGTGCGGATCACATTCGGATGCAGGCCGGTAATCTTGGCAGCCTGCTCCGGCGTATGTTCGGTATCCAGACGCTCGCGAATCATGTCGAAAACGGTGACGCATTCGACCGTCGAGCCATCCAGCAGCTTGACGCTGCGCGTGCCCGACAGGGCCGGCTTGAGTTTGCCGAGTTTCAGGCTGCGGCCACCGTTGCCGTCGCCTTCGCAACCCGGCGCCATGACGATGGCGTTCTTGGCTTCATCCCACAGATAGAAAGCGTTATCCACGCCACCCTTGACGACATCGCTGGTGCGCAGAAAGCGCTGGTTATCCTTGCGCACGAGGAAAGGAAAGTCGGTCTGCTCAAGAACGTAATCCTTCTTGTAGAGATCCTCGGCAATCATCACCTGCGCGCAGGCCAGCCCCAGCGCCGCATCGGTTTCCGGCTTGACCTTGATCCAGCGGTCGGCATGCACCGTGCTGGCATTGAGGTCGGGCGAGACCACCACCAGCTTGGCACCGCGATAGCGTGCTTCATGCAGGAAGTGGGCATCGGGAATGCGGGTGTAATTCGGGTTGCCCAGCCAGATGACGATGTAATCTGAACGGAACCAGTCGTCGGACGTTCCTTCGCAGTTGAACGCGCCCCAGGTCTGGATCACGCCCAGCGGCATGTCGCCCACACCCGACCAGCCATCCAGGCGAGTCACCTGAAGAGCGGTGGAGAAACGGAAGTCGCCGGCCGTCTCGGGACCATAACCGGTATTCGACAGGTCATCGAAACAAATGGTCTCGGTGCCGTGCTCGACCGAGATGTCGATCAGCTTGTCGGCAATCTCGTTCAGCGCCTCATCCCAGGTGATGCGCTTCCACTTGCCCTCGCCGCGCTCACCGACGCGCTTCAACGGATACTTGACGCGCGTCTCGGACAACTGCAGGGTGGTATAACAGGCGCCCTTCTGGCAGCCGCGCGGATTCTGATCCGGAATACCCGGGCGCGGCGGCTCGTAAATGGTGTTCTGTTCCTCGCGCCAGGCGATGCCGTCGCGCACATACACGTCCCACGAACAGGCGGCGACGCAGTTGGCGCGAGTGTGGGTACCCTTCACCACCTTGTCCCACTTCCACTTCTCGCGCCAGATGTCGGAGTAGTCGTTGTATTTGACCTTCTTGGCCGGCACCAGGGGCGGCATGGTGATGCCCGGCTTGGGACCGGTCAGCTTGGGCCGCAAACTGTACAAACCAGCGCCTGCCGCAACCGCAGCAGTACCCACAATAAAGTGACGACGTGACACTTGCATGGTGACTCCCCCTCAATTTTACTTGATTGTCATAAGCAACCGATACAGCCCTGCCGCAAGCGACAGCCAGAGACTGTCAGTCCAGATTCTTTATTTACAGCAGCAGGTTCTCAAGCCCAGCTCAACGAATGCGGATTGACATCGAAGCCGCCGAACATATCGTTCCAGCGGTAGGCGATGAGCAGATCCATCAGTTCGGACTTGCCGCCCTGGCGCATCTTCTCGCGCTCGGCCTTGAGAATCTGGATCGAATCCAGCACCTTCTCCCCAAACAGCGAAATCAGGTATTCGTCAGGAATCCGCGGCTTGCTGTGGTCAAAATCACCATTCGCATCAAAACGCGTCGGCGCATCGAACGGCGGTACGTAGAAGACGTTCGGCTCGGTACCGAATTCAGGATGCAGCGGGATCGCCACCTTCCATTTCTCCACCAGCTTCCAGATCGGCGCGTTCTGGTCGTCCTTGTAGCCGACGAAACGCACCCGCCCCGGACATTGACGCGCACAGGCCTGCGCCACCCCCTGCTCCAGACGCGGGTAGCAGAAGATGCATTTCTGGCTGACCTTCTTCACGTGGTTGAAGTAGATCTTCTTGTAGGGACAGGCTTCCATGCAGAAGCGGAAGCCCCGGCAGCGGTCTTCGTTGATGACCACCACGCCGTCTTCTTCACGCTTGACGATGGCCTGCCGCGGGCAGGCTTCCAGACAGGCCGGGTGCGTGCAGTGGTTGCAGATGCGCGGCAGGTAGAAAAAGTAGCTGTTGGGAAAGTCGCCACCACCCTGGTCTTCGTCCCAGTTCGGACCCCAGTCCGGCTGGTCGCCCTGGATCTGCAGGTGCACGCTCTGGCCCTTGCCGCCGTAGAAGACTTCGTTGTGGTTGTATTCCCAGGCTTCGCCGAAGCCCTTGGTGGTCGGCATCTGCCCAAGCTGGGCTTCGCCATTGGGAAAACCGCCGCCCATGGCTTCCCAGTTCTTCGGCGTGCCCAGACCGGGCATGGTGTTGACGGTGTTGAAGAGCATGTATTCCTGACCTTCGTCACGCGTCCAGAGCGTCTTGCAGGCAACGGAACAGGTGTGGCAGCCAATGCATTTGTTGAGGTCGAGAACCATCGCCATCTGGCGTTTTGCTGTACTCATCTTGGTTTCCTAGGCTGGGTTGCTGGGTTGATCAGGTTCGCCATCAGGTCGAAACGGGATCACTGAATCATTAGGATCGCTACGCTGTACGTGCGGCCTTGACCTTACTGGCCGGCTATTTCAAGCGGCAGCCAGTCGCCGGAGTAGGCTTTGAGTCCCCCCCGCTCCTGCTGACCACCTTCCCAGATGGCGATGCCAAAACGGCTGCGCTGCCCCGGCTCGAGCTGGATGACGTTGGGCGAGTCCACGCTCTTGAAGGTGCGGGCAATGACCACGCTCCAGCGACCGTTGGCCCATTTGGCCCGCGTGCGCACCGTCTTGTCGACGATCTGGCTGCTGCCCGGCCCCTGGGCGACCACTTGATAGCCCATGTCCTTGTCGTCGGCACGCCAGTACCAGGCCGCCATCGGCAGTTCGGGCGCACCCATGGTCATCAGCGGCGTGTCTTCGTGCAGCGGCAAGGCCACCGCCGCCGCGTCCGGCCAGACGCTGTTGTCGCCATGACTGGTGTTGTGGTTGGCATCAGCCCAGCTCAGGTGAAAAGCCAGGTATTCCCCATTGTGCAGCGCGCGCAGCTCTACCTTGCCAACCGCACCTATCTTCTTGTGCTCCCAACTGTTGCGAATGGCCGCCGTCGGCTGCATCGCCCAGGGCGTGCCCTGCAACGATACGCTTTCCAACCCCGACTGCTGCCATACCGCATCTTCCGCGTCCAGCAACTGCTCTGCCGTCGCGGCAGATGTGTAGGTGACTTTCATTGGTGTTCCCCTGGTGGTTTTTTATAGTGGTTTTCTGACGAATCGGACAGTCATCCGACCGCATGTAAATTTTAGCTTGCCTGGCGCCGGTGGTTTGGAGCAACGGTGCCTGAAAGCGCGCAGCGGATGTTAACACGCAGCATTCACAAGGCAGGAGGGGTTTCCCCATATTGGGTAATGATGGTGTGGCAAGCGATCACCTTGCCCAAAGGACGGCTATTTGTCCCTGTCATCGACTTTCGGCAACTTCGACAGCACATCGATCAGGGCCTGTGCAGAAGGCAGCAGGGACTCGATGGAATCGAACAGGAAGCGCTCGAAATGCTTGGCGACTTCCGGCGTCAGGTAGATATGTCCCTTCTCGTTCTTGTACACCCAGCCCTTCTTGATCAGCATGTCGATCTTGCGACGCACGGTCTCGCGCGGAATACCCGTGGCATCGCTGATGGAGAGGGTATTGCAGGGGCGCATCAGGCGCTGGTGTTCGGAAACGTCGGTCAGAACGTCTTCGGAAGCATCGCTGTCCTTTTCGGCATCGAAGAAGTAACTGACATTGCGCGTGCCGATCTCCCCGAGTACCAGATTCAGCAGCATGTCGCCGCCGAACTCCCGGTAAATGCTGCGCATGTAGGGCACCGTGAAGCGCGAGAAGAGATAGGCCGCACGAAAATAGTGCTGCTCGAACTCTGCCGGATCGATTTTCAGTGACATGACTGGCCGGTCAATTCAGCATGGGAAATCATCGAGGCCATGAATCATTCCGCCCCGCTTTCAGGCACGTGCTGCCAGTACGTACAAGCCGATGACGCAAGCGAAGCCGGCTGCCCAAACCAGCGAGCGCAGCAGCGAGCGATTCGTCAAATAACAGATGCCGTAAAGCAGCCGGAAACCGATGAACAAACAGGCCAGCAGGTCGATCGAGGCCTGCTCCGCATGGCACCCCTGGGCAATCAATACCGCGGCGGCAAACGGCGCAAAAGCCTCCCAGGAATTTTGCTGCGCCCAGTCGGCGCGCTGGCGCCAGCCAGTTTTGACCATCAGGCGCGGGCTGGCATTGTCGTAAGCCGGATCGGACTTCGACAGCGTTCCCCAGACATAGGGCAACAACGTTGCAACCAATACGCACCAGAGTGCCAGCGTCATGACAGCCTCCTCATTTATGCTGCGTTACACGTTACAGGTTACAGGTCACATCTACAGATCGAGATCGATCTCCAGTCCCTCGCGCGCCAGATGCACGGTCAGTCCCTGCAAATCCGCTCGATGGCGGGACAGCGCTTCGTTGAATACCGTCTCCAGTTCATCATCACTGCGTGTCGGCTCGTGATGCGTACAGTACAAGCGTTTGGCGCCGACCCGCAAGGCCGTGGCGATGGCCGCATCGAAATGACCATGCCCCCAGCCCCTCTTCGTCTCATACTCCTCGCGCGTGTAGGATGCGTCGATGATCAGGACATCGGCTCCGCGCATGGCGGCATCGACCTCGGCCTGCTTCTCTTCCATCAGTGCCTGATAGTCTGCGTAATCGGCATCTTCCGGATCGTAGATGTTGTAGTAGGGTTCGTGATCGCCGGTGAAGAACACCGACTTTCCGTTGCAGTCGATGCGATAGCCAAAATCGATCACCGGGTGGTTCAGCAACGAGGCCGTGACGACGACGTCGCCTACCTTGGTGGTTTCGCCTATCGACAAGGTCTGATATTCGATTGCCGCTTTCATTTCGGCTTCGCGCACCGGGAAATAGCTGTACTGCAACTGTACATCCATGACCTGCTCGACCCCATTGCCGGACACCGGATCGAAAGCGCCGTACATGCGTACCGTATTGCCGGGAATGAACAGTGGCGTGAAAAACGGCAGACCGTGTATGTGATCCCAGTGGCTGTGCGTGATGAAAATGTTCGCCTCGACCGGCAATTCACGCAACAACTGCTGGGCCAGTGCGAAGATGCCGGTACCGGCATCCAGCACGATCAGCGTACCGTCGTCACTGCGCACCTCGATGCAGGTCGTGTTGCCGCCATAACGCACGGTGTGCGGCCCGGGGGAAGGAATCGAGCCACGCACCCCCCAGAACTTGACTTTCACTTCAGCCCCCCGGTTTGCGCAAACATGCGCGCATCATCGATCAGTTTGTTCATGTCGCCGAGTTCGGCAACGACGGCGTCCAGATCCGTGCCGAAGCGCGCCGGCAGCGCCTGCGGACCATCCGCACTGACGTTACCCAGCGAATCATAACCAAGTTTCTCGGCAATCAGGTCGGCAACGAAAAGGCATTCGGCCAGTACGGACACATGCGGCACGGCGTGGTGATGATCGATGCACTCGACCAGATACTCGGGAAACTGCCAACGCTTGACGAGCATCGCGCCGACGAACGTGTGATCGGTGCCAATCACCGCCTCCTCGGCCTTGTGCAGGGAGATATTTTCGGTGCTCGACATCTCCATTGCCTGACGAAACTCCGGTGCCATGTAAAGGGCAAACACCACCTTGCCGAAATCATGCAACAGACCGGCGATGTAGCAATCCGTCGGATCCAATTCATTCGCATATCTTGCGGCCAGCATGCGCGTCAGATTGGCCGTCACCAGGGAAGACACCAGATAGTGCTGCACGTCGAAGCCGGCCGCATTGCGTGCCGGCAGCATGCCCATGGTAGAAAACGAAAGCGCAAGGTTCTTCAGCGTATTCACGCCCAGATAAACCACCGATTGATTGATCGAGGTGATTTTTTTGGGTAGACCGTAATAGGCGGAATTGACGATCTTGAGAACCTTGATGGTAATCACCGGATCCTTCTCGATCACCGCCACCAGATCCTTTGGACGGCAGTTGATATCCCGCGTGAGTTCCAGGATGCGTTGCACACTTTTCGGAAATGCCGGCATGCGATCGACCGCATTGCTCAGGCGCTTGCTCAACTCGACAGAAATCTGCCCCATACTTCCATGGCCCCGTGTTCTTCGCCGCATTATAAGGGCCGGACATCCCCAAACCCCAAACCCGCATGGCGATATCTCACCATGCCGCGCACCGCTTGCAGGACGAGGCTGGACAGTCGGCAATTGGCATCTGCCACTGCGTTCGCGGTGGCAGTTTCCGGCAATTTCCGCTATCCTGCGCATCTCGTGAAATTCGACCGGACTCACCCGCAGCAAGCCGGCTCGCATCGTTTCAGTTTCACACTGCACACCGCCTTGACCTGACGAAGATTACAGGAAGCGTGGCCGAGTGGTTTAAGGCACCGGTCTTGAAAACCGGCGACGGGCAACCGTCCGTGAGTTCGAATCTCACCGCTTCCGCCAACTGAGCGGACGCAGCAAAGGTACGGCGAACTTTTTCGGATTTTTTCACTCCTACTCACCACTTACAGTATTCTGCCGCTTTGCATTTGCCGCTTTCTGCCCCACATCTCCTCCAACGATCCACGCATCCACAATATCCACAACATTCACGATAGGGAGACCAACCACAATGCAACCCAATCTCCAGACCACTTATGGCCAAACCCCTGGCAGCACCGCGCTGCTTGCCCAACAGCGGAATCGTGTGTTGCGCAATACCTATGCCCTGCTCGCCCTGTCGATGATCCCAACGGTGCTGGGTGCCATGGTGGGCATCAACACCGGCTTTTCCTTCTTCGCCGGCAGCCCGGTCATGGGCTTTTTGCTGTTCCTGGGCATCGCCTGGGGCTTCATGTGGGGTATCGAGCGCAACAAGAACAGCGGTCTTGGCGTTGCCTTGCTGCTGGGCTTCACTTTCTTCATGGGCTTGATGCTCTCGAACATCCTGCGCGTCGCGCTCGGCTTCTCGAACGGCGGCATGCTGATCGCCATGGCCGCAGGCGGCACCGGCACGATCTTCGCCGTGCTCGCAGGCGTTGCGGCGACGACCAAGCGCGACTTCAGCGGCATCGGCAAATTCGTCTTTGCCGGCCTGATCCTCGTACTCGTTGCCGCGCTGGCCAATGCCTTCCTGCAGATTCCCGTCCTGGCCCTGGCAATTTCGGCCGTGGCGATCATGGTGTTCTCCGCCTATATCCTGTACGACATCAATCGCATCGTGCAAGGCGGTCAGACCAACTACATCAGTGCCACGCTGGCGGTCTATCTGGACGTCTACAACATCTTCACCAGCCTGCTGCACATCCTGATGGCGCTGACGGGCGAACGCGACTGAACAAGCGAACCTGCCTCGGTGCTACGGTGCCGCGACAAAAAAAGGTGGCTTGGCCACCTTTTTTTTGCGCCGCCAGCAAGTTCAGCGTTCAAACAGCGCAATCGACTCGACATGCGAAGTCTGCGGAAACATATTGGCAATGCCGGCGCCACGCAGACGATAGCCGCACTCATGCGCCAGCATGGCGGCATCACGCGCCAGCGTTGCCGGATTGCAGGAAACATAAACGATACGCCACGGCGCCTCGACGCCTTGCGCGCTTTGTGCACCGATTGCCTTGACCAGTTCGGCAGCACCTTCGCGCGGCGGGTCGATCAGCATCTTGTCGAAGCGGCCGAGCGCGGCAAGACGCTCCGGCGTTGCCTCGAACAGATTTGCCACGGCAAACTCGGTGTTCATGGCCAGCCCATTGGCCACTGCATTTTCGCGTGCCCGCTCGACCAGCGCCTTGCTGCCCTCGATGCCGACCACTGAAGCGCCGCTGCGCGCGATGGGCAAGGTGAAATTGCCCAGGCCGCAGAACATGTCGGCGATGCGCTCGCCGGCAGCAGGCTCCAGCAAGGCCATGGCGCGGCGCACCAGGATGCGGTTGATGCCATGGTTGACCTGAGTGAAGTCGGTCGGACGAAAACGATGCGTCACCTCGAATTCGGGCAAACGATAGGCCAGCGGCGCCGCATCCAGGGGATGGAACAGGGCCACCGTATCGACCGAACCACCCGGCTGCAGGTAGAACACGACCTCATGGATATCGGCGAAGCTGCGCAGCTTCGCCTCATCCTCCAGCGTCAGCGGTTCGAGAATGCGCAATACCAGGGCGTACTGCAACCGGCCCGCCGCATCTTCGCCAATGGCCAGTTCGATCTGCGGCAGGCGATCGGGAATCGACAGGCTGCCGACCAAATTGCGCAGATGCGGCAACAGCGCAGAAATCTTCGGCGGCAATACGGCGCAGCTATCCATGTCGGCCACATAGCTGCTGCGGCGCTCATGAAAACCGACCAGCACGCCGCCCTTCTTCCGCACCAGCCGCACGGACAGGCGCGCGCGATAACGGTAGCCCCAGGCCGGCCCCTGCACGACGGGAAACACGGTTTCCGGACGCAGCCGCGCAATGTGCCACAAGGCATCTTCGAGCACACGCTGCTTGACCGCCGTCTGAGCCAGCTCATCGAGATGCTGCATGCTGCAGCCGCCACAGATGCCGAAGTGGCGGCAACGCGGCGTCACGCGCTGGAAGCTGGCACGCAGGATGCGGGTAACGCTGGCCTTCTCAAAACTGGGCTTGCGCCGATAGCTGAGGTACTCAACCCGCTCGCCCGGCAGGGCGCCTTCGATGAAGAGGGTCTTGCCCTCGACATGCGCCACACCCTGGCCGTCATGATCCAGCGATTCTATGGTGGCAATATTTGCATTCGTCATGAAAGTTGCTTTGCTTGTTGCGAAGTGCGTACCTCAGCCAACGGGCGGCCAGGCGCGATGACTGAGCAGCAGGTTCTGGCGCAGATGATCGATGCGGGCCAGCTTGCCCGCCGCCGCCAACGCCTCGATGCGATGATCGAGCGCCTGCAACTGCTGTTCCAGTTGCTCGCGCTCGGCCAGCAATGCCATCGCTTTGGCATATTCCGGCAGCGCCCGGGTGCGCTCTTCCAGTTGGTGCAGTTCCTCGTTCATCGCAGCCTCCTTGCTGATCATTGCTTACTGATTGAACTGGCCGAAATCCGGCTTGCGCTTGTCGAAAAAGGCAGCGAAAGCCTCCTTCGCTTCGGGCGACACCAGACGCTCCTTGAAATGTCGCACCTCGCTCTGCATGGTCTGCGCAATCAGCGCCTGCTGCGCGCTCTTCAGCATCTGCTTGGTCAGCCTGACCGAGGCCGCCGGCAAGGCGGCCAGCTTGCGCGCCTGCGCCAGAGCGTGTTCGACGACCTGCTCGTCCGGCAATACCGCATTGACGAGACCGACCTCACGCGCCTTGGTGGCATCGAAAGGTTCGCATAACAAGAGCATTTCCGCCGCCCGCGCATGACCCGCCAGCGCCGGCAGCAACAGGCTCGAGGCTGCCTCCGGGCACAGGCCGAGGCTGACGAACGGCAACTGGAAACGCGCGCTCGTACCGGCATACACCAGGTCGCAATGCAGCAGCAAGGTCGTGCCGACACCGACGGCCACGCCGGAAACTGCCGCGATGAAAGGCTTCTTCAGGCTGCTGAAGGTATCGAGAAAGCGGAATACCGGCGGCGGCGGATTTTCCTGCAGCGGCGGATTGGCAAGAAAATCGCCCAGGTCGTTACCGGCGGTAAATATACCTGGCTGGCCATGAATCACGATCACGCGCACGGCGGCATCCCGCTCGGCAGCATCGAGCGCATCGGCCAGGGCCGTGTACATTGCACTGGTCAATGCATTCTTCTTGTCTGGACGACAGATTTCGATGCAGAAAACACCGTCTTTGCTTTCAGTCAGGATCGGATCGTTCATGGTCTGCCCTTGCAGGAAATGAGAAAAATATTGCAGCGATCGACGGAGATCTGTCGCAGCGTTCGTTTGCTTGTCCGAAAATTCTCGGAGATTCGATGTGATGCGATGCGTCGTAACCCGGTACGGCCCGGTTCAGCGCAGCGCCTGGCCGGCAATATCCGCGCGCGTGGCATCGGCCCAGCAGTTCGGCGTCTCATAGAGGCGCACGCGTTCGAGACGCAGGTGGTTGCCCCACAAATCGAGATAGGCCCGGTCCAGCCTGGCGAACGCCAGCACGGCAAGATTTTCCGCCGTCGGCACCACATCGAGCAGCACCGTCTTGTGGCCCGGCAACGTGGCGAGAAAATCCACCACCGCCGTATCGCCCCGGTAAGCCAGAAAAGCATGATCCCACTCATCGACCAGATGTTGCATGGCCAGCGACTTGATCTCGGAAAAATCCATGAGCATGCCATTCACCGGCTGGCCGCTGGCATGAATGATGTCGCCGGCCAGGGTGATCTCGATGGCATAGCGGTGGCCATGCAGGTGCCGGCACTGGCTCAGATGATCCGGAATGCGATGGCCGGCATCGAACTCGAGACGGCGGGTAATCTGCATGGTGAACTTTCGTGGGTCAGGCCGGGACGAAAACGAAACGGAAACGGAACGGAACGGAACGGAAATAGAAAGAGAAAGGCTGGAACGGCGCCGATTATAATGCGTGCTCAGGCCAGGCCATCATGAAACCCTCTCCGGACACAGCCCCAAACCAGCTGCTTGGCACTGGCGATCACAGTCGTGACAGTGCCGGCATGACCTATGTCTACCCGGTCGTATCGCGGCGCGCCGGCGGTGTTTCAGTGGGCATCAATCTAAACCCGAACAATGCCTGCAACTGGCGCTGCATCTACTGTCAGGTGCCCGATCTGAAACGCGGCAACGCGCCGCCAATCGATCTGGCGCAGCTGGAAACGGAATTGCGCAGTCTGCTCGACGATCTCGTCCATGGCGACTTCATGGCCCGGCGCGTTCCTTTCGAGACTCGCCGCATCGAGGATATCGCCTTTTCCGGCAACGGCGAACCCACCAGCGCACGTGAGTTTTCTGCCGCGGTCGAATTGGCCCGGCGGCTGCGCGACGAATTCAGTCTCGACGCCAAATTGCGCTTGATCACCAACGGCAGCCTGATCGACCGCCCAGCGGTGCAGGAAGGCATCGCCCATCTCGGTGCGGCCGCTGGTGAAGTCTGGTTCAAGCTGGATGCGGGAACCCGCCAAGGCATTGCCCGCATCAATGGCGTCGATCTCGATCCGGCGGGCATCGTCCGGCGCCTGCGCAAGTGCGCCGAACTGTGCAGCACCTGGGTGCAGACCTGCTGCTTCAGTCTGGATGGGAGGACACCGGGAGATGAGGAAATCGCTGCCTGGCTGGACCTGCTGAAGCAAGTACAGGCAACAGAGGAAGCTGCAAGTAAAACAACAAAAACAACGAAAGCGCCATCCGGTACCGGCAAACTGGCCGGCGTGCACCTCTACGGTCTGGCGCGCCCCTCCATGCAGAGTGAAGCGTCGCGTCTCGAAAGATTGCCAGCCGACTGGCTGGAAACACTGGCGCTACAGGTTCGGCAACTGGGGCTGCGCGTGCGCATCAGCCCCTGAGCCATGATTTCACTTCTTCGACTTGGCTGCCGCAGCGGTGCGCGCCAGCTTCTTCAGCGACTTGTACTGCTCCGGCTCATGCGCCTTCAGGTATTCCGCAACTTCGAAATCCTCGCGCTTGACTTTGGAAATATCGATATTCTCGACATGCACCAGACGCAGCAACTGCTGCACCGGACGCGGTATGTTGCGGCCACTCTCGTAACGCGAACCGCCGCTCTGCGTCACACCCAGCTTTGACCAGAATTGCTGCTGGTTCATGCCCATCTTGCGGCGGATTTCACGCGCATCAATCTTTTCCATGGTTCTCATGGCAATATCCTTTAAAAAGTACGTCAGCCTAAATACATTGTTCTATCGACTATAACCTAAGTGATAGTGCCGCGTACTATATACAATATATTTTCGACATACAAGGCCTATGTCGTAAGACTAATCAGAAAAATACTTTTTTAGACAGGGCGCCCTCTTTCCTCAGCCTGCCCAGCCTGTCATCCCGGCTTGGAAACAAGCGCTCCGGAAGGGATATCGGATATAATTTCCGCCTTTGTTCAGCAGGCTAGACGGAAAAATGGCACTGATAGTCCAAAAATATGGCGGCACCTCGATGGGATCGCCGGAACGCATCAAGAATGTGGCCCGGCGTATTGCCAAATGGAAAGGCGAAGGAAATCAACTGGTCGTCGTGGTCTCGGCGATGAGCGGCGAAACCAACCGCCTGATCGACTTGGCCAAGGCCATCCAAACCTCACCCGATCCGCGCGAACTCGATGTGGTGATATCGACAGGCGAGCAGGTCAGCATCGGTCTGCTGGCAATGGCGCTGAAGGAACTGGGCATCCCGGCCAAAAGCTACACCGGCGGCCAGGTCAGCATCCTCACCGACAGCACGCATACCAAGGCCCGCATCCTCGATATCGACGACCAGGCCATCAAGGCTGATCTCGATGCCGGGCAAGTCATCATCGTCGCCGGCTTCCAGGGTGTCGATGCCCAGGGCGCCATCACCACACTGGGACGCGGCGGCTCCGACACCACGGCGGTTGCCCTGGCTGCCGCCCTGCAAGCCAGCGAATGCCAGATCTATACCGATGTCGATGGCGTCTACACCACCGACCCGCGCATCGTTCCCGAAGCGCGCCGCCTCGACTCCATCACTTTCGAGGAAATGCTGGAAATGGCGAGCCTCGGCTCCAAGGTACTGCAAATCCGCTCAGTGGAGTTTGCCGGCAAGTACAAGGTCAAACTGCGCGTGCTCTCCAGCCTGGAATATCTGAACAAACAAGGCCCCGGCACGCTGATTACTTTCGAGGAAAATCAAAACATGGAAGAGCCCATCATTTCCGGCATCGCCTTCAACCGTGACGAAGCCAAGCTGACCGTCCTCGGCGTGCCCGACCGCCCCGGCATCGCCTACCAGATACTTGGCCCGATCGCCGAGGCCAATATCGACGTCGACATGATCATCCAGAACGTCGGCCACGACGGCTCCACCGACTTTTCCTTCACCGTCAATCGCGGTGAATACGCCAAGGCGCTGGCCATACTCGAAACCGTCAAGGCACATGTCGGTGCCCGCGCCATCACGGGCGACAACAAGATATGCAAGGTTTCCGCCGTCGGCGTCGGCATGCGCTCGCATCCCGGTGTAGCCAGCAAAATGTTCCGCGCCCTGGCCGAGGAAGGCATCAACCTGCAGATGATCTCCACTTCCGAGATCAAAATCTCGGTGGTGCTGGACGAAAAATACCTGGAGCTTGCCGTGCGCGTGCTGCACCAGAGCTTCAACCTGAATCAAGCGGCGTGATTCGGCATGATGATGATTGCCTGATTACACGAGGTTACAAAATCGGCAACTGATGACACTTTCCGCTTACAACTCACGGCAAGAATGACCCTGCCATCCACACCAAGGAGAGTATTCATGAAAGTCGGACACAAATTCATCATCGGCATCGCCGCCCTTGCCACGCTCGGTCTGGGCAGCGCACAGGCCCATCCCTTTGGCATGGGCCTCCCGGATGCCTGCGCCCACGGATACGACATGAAGGGCAAACGCGCCTGGTCAGGCAAGCAGGCCAACGTCGACAGGGCAGCCATGGCCGCCGCTCGCCTCGACAAGCTGAAAGCCGAGCTGAAGATCACGGCCGATCAGGAAACCGCCTGGCAGGCTTTTGCCAACAAGGCCAAACAGCAGGCCGAACACATGCAGGCACTGCGCGACAAGGGGCAGCCGCAGGCGAGCACGGCCAAACCGCTTTCCGCTCCCGAACACATGGACAAGGCAATCGAGTTCATGAAGCAGCGCCTGGCCGGCATGGAAGCCATGAGCCAGTCGGCCAAGGAGCTCTACGCCGTGCTGACTGCGGAACAGAAAGCCGTTGCCGACCAGCATTTCATGCAGCCGATCAAACAAAAACCGCGAGACAAGATGCGGCAGCAGCGCATGAATCCGCCACCGGCTGCCGGCGCGGCGGAAGCGAAATAAGCCGCCCTGCTCGCCCCACCTCGATCCGGGACCGTCGCACCCAGATATTTGGACGGTCCTGGATTGTTGGTTGTTGGTTATTGATCGTCGATCATTTTCGACATACCAGACACGACCCATTAGCACATGCTAATATTTGGCCATGTCACACTATCTTGGCCACCCGCAGGATCGCGATCTGCGCATGCTGCGCTCACTGGCACGCAGCATCGAAACCCAGCTTGAGCTCGAACATCAACTGAGCGAACGGGACAGGCGCGAAATCGATCTTGCTGCCTGTTTTCCAGCCGGCAAAATGATATTGCGCGGCAGCCTGGCCGACATCCGGCACACCATCGATCCCGAAGTGATGCGCTGCCACGTCGTGCAGGATGGCAGGCTCGCCGGAACGCTCTACATCAACCTGCTGCGCAAGAAATGCACGCCGGTTGATTGCCTGACGGCACCCTCGCTTCCTGAGGAAAGCTGAGCGCCGCCGGGCTTGCCTTGTTTGCAGCTTCGCTGCCGGTTAATGCGCGACGATGCCGCTCCCACCGGTCGCCGCATCGCCACCGGCGGCAATCTGTGAAGGCTCCAACGGCGTGCCGAGGGCTGCCCCGTCTGCTTCCGCCTCGGCTGCCGGTTCGGGCATGCGTTCCAGCGCCAGTTCCAGCACCTTGTCGACCCAGCGCACCGGAACGATCTCGATCCGATTCTTGATCGCGTCCTGAATCTCCGCCAGATCCTTGACGTTTTCCTCGGGAATCAGCGCCGTGCGGATGCCGCCGCGCACCGCCGCCAGCAGCTTCTCCTTGAGCCCGCCGATGGGCAGGATTTCACCGCGCAAGGTGATTTCGCCGGTCATTGCCACGTCGGCGCGCACCGGGATGCCGGTCAGCACCGACACCAGCGCGGTGGCGATGGCCGCCCCGGCCGACGGGCCATCCTTGGGTGTCGCGCCTTCGGGCAAGTGGATGTGCAAATCCTTCTTCTGATAGAAGTCCTCGGCGATGCCGAACTGCTTGCCGCGCTTGCGCACCACGGTGAGCGCGGCCTGAATCGACTCCTGCATTACTTCGCCGAGCTTGCCGGTGGTCATGGTCTTGCCCTTGCCGGGCACGGCCACGGCCTCGATGGTCAGCAGCTCGCCGCCCACCTCGGTCCAGGCCAGACCGGTCACCTGACCGATCTGGTTTTCCTTCTCCGCCACCCCGAAGGAATAGCGGCGCACGCCCAGATACTTGTCGAGATTCTTGGCGTTGACGATGACCTTGGACTTGCGGCTGCGCAGCACCAGCGCCTTGACCACCTTGCGGCAAATCTTGGAAATGTCGCGATCGAGCGAACGCACGCCGGCTTCGCGCGTGTAGTAACGCACGATGTCGCGCAGCGCATCCTCGGTCACCGTCAGCTCATCGCGCTTGATGCCATTGGCCTTCAATTGCTTGGGCAGCAGATAGCGGGTGGCGATATTCACTTTCTCGTCTTCGGTATAGCCCGACAGACGGATCAACTCCATGCGGTCGAGCAGCGGCGCCGGGATGTTGAGGGTATTGGCCGTAGCGACGAACATCACGTCCGACAGGTCGTATTCGACTTCGACGTAGTGATCGACGAAAGTCGAGTTCTGCTCCGGATCGAGCACCTCGAGCAGCGCCGCGCTCGGATCGCCGCGGAAATCCTGGCCCATCTTGTCGACTTCGTCGAGCAGGAAGAGCGGGTTGCGCACGCCGACCTTGGCCATGTTCTGCAGAATCTTGCCGGGCATGGAACCGATATAGGTGCGGCGATGGCCGCGAATCTCGGATTCGTCACGCACTCCGCCCAGCGACATGCGCACGAACTTGCGGTTGGTCGCCTTGGCGATCGACTGGCCGAGAGAAGTCTTGCCCACCCCCGGTGGGCCGACCAGGCACAGGATCGGCGCCTTCAGCTTGTCGACGCGCTGCTGCACGGCCAGATACTCGACGATGCGTTCCTTGACCTTGTCGAGGCCGTAATGATCCTTGTCGAGCACCTTCACCGCCGCGGCGAGATCCTTGTCGGTGCGGCTCTTCTTCTTCCAGGGCAGGCCGATCAGCGTCTCGATGTAATTGCGCACCACGGTAGCCTCGGCCGACATCGGCGACATCAGCTTGAGCTTCTTCAATTCAGCCTGGGCCTTGGCCAAGGCTTCCTTGGGCATGCCGGCTTCCTTGATCTTCTTCTCCATCTCGTCGAGCTCGGCGCCTTCCTCGCCCTCGCCCAGTTCCTTCTGGATGGCCTTGACCTGCTCGTTGAGGTAATACTCGCGCTGGCTCTTTTCCATCTGCCGCTTGACGCGGCCGCGGATGCGCTTCTCGACCTGAAGGATGTCGAGTTCGGCTTCCAGTTGGGACAGCAGTTTTTCCAGACGCGCGGCGACTTCGAAGATTTCCAGCACTTCCTGCTTCTGCTCCAGCTTCAGCGGCAGATGCGCGGCGATGGTGTCGGCCAGACGCCCGGCCTCGTCGATACCCGACAGCGAAGTGAGAATTTCCGGCGGAATCTTCTTGTTCAGCTTGATGTACTGATCGAACTGGGCAAGGATGGCACGGCGCATCGCCTCGACCTCGTGATCGCCAGCCTCGTCGAGCGGTACCGGCCTCACCTCCGCCACGAACAGCTCCTGGCGATCCTCGATGCGTCCGATATGCGCCCGCTGCACGCCTTCGACCAGCACCTTGACGGTTCCATCGGGCAGCTTGAGCATCTGCAGGATGTTGGCCACGCAGCCGATGCGGTACATGTCCTCGGCATCCGGTTCATCCTTGGCGGCGGATTTCTGCGCCACCAGCAAAATCCCCTTGCCGGACTCCATCGCCATGTCGAGCGCCTTGATCGACTTCGGGCGGCCGACGAACAGCGGAATCACCATGTGCGGAAAAACGACGACGTCACGCAAGGGCAACAGTGGCAATTCAAGTGCTTCGGAGGGCAGATCCAGTTCGCTCGACATGGCGTTATCCTTTGATTGAATACAACTGGGTCCCAGCTTGGGGTGAAACCGGGAATTTCAAGTTCAAGTATGCCGGCAACCACGGGGCCCGCAAAAACGGTCAAATCGAGTCTAGACCATCCATTACCGCCTGGAAAGCGCCGGCCCGATGGCATGCGGCGCACCGGAAAAGACGGCCTGGCTCATGCGCCGGCATCGGGTTTCGACTGGAATATCAAGACCATGCAAGGTCGCAGACAATTGCCGAACCGGCAGACCCGATGTGACCTGATTTCACACGCGCAGCCCATGCCGACCCTATATGTACTGAGATACTGCGCAGCGCAGTTGGTTCGCGGCAAGCCTGCGTTCTCTGCTTTCTCTGCGTTCTAACTGGCAACCTTGCCAGCCTTGCCCGCCGGTTGGTCGGCGTAGATGAGGATGGCCGGCGTGCTGCCCTCCACCATGGACTCGTCGATGACCACCTTGGTCACGTTCTCCATGCTCGGCAGTTCATACATGGTATCGAGCAGCGCGCTCTCGAGTATGGAACGCAGGCCGCGCGCCCCCGCCTTGCGCTTGATCGCCTTGCGGGCGATGGCCTGCAGGGCATTCGGGCGTACTTCGAGTTCGACGCCTTCCATCTGGAACAGCTTCTGGTACTGCTTGATCAGGGCATTCTTCGGCTCGATGAGAATCTCGATCAGGGCCGCCTCGTCCAGCTCCTGCAGCGTGGCAATCACCGGCAGGCGACCGACGAACTCGGGAATCAGACCGAACTTGACCAGGTCTTCCGGCTCCACCTGCAACAGGGCTTCCGTGATGTTCCGGCTGTCGCGGCTCTTCACCTCGGCGCCGAACCCGATGCCGCTCTTTTCGGAGCGATTGCGGATCACCTTGTCGAGGCCGTCGAACGCGCCGCCGCAGATGAAGAGGATATTCGTCGTATCGACCTGCACGAAATCCTGATTCGGATGCTTGCGGCCGCCCTGCGGCGGGATCGCTGCCGTCGTGCCCTCGATCAGCTTGAGCAGTGCCTGCTGCACGCCCTCGCCGGAAACGTCGCGGGTGATCGAAGGATTGTCGGACTTGCGCGAAATTTTGTCGATCTCGTCGATATAGACGATGCCGCGCTGCGCCTTGTCGATTTCGTAGTCGCACTTCTGCAGCAGTTTCTGGATGATGTTCTCGACGTCCTCGCCGACATAGCCAGCCTCGGTCAGCGTCGTCGCATCCGCCATGATGAAGGGCACGTTGAGCAGGCGCGCCAGCGTCTGTGCCAGCAAGGTCTTGCCCGAACCGGTCGGGCCGATCAGCAGGATGTTGCTCTTGGCCAGCTCCACGCCATCGCCCTCATGGCCGGGGCCGGCAAGATGCTGCAGGCGCTTGTAATGGTTGTATACCGCCACCGCCAGTACGCGCTTGGCCGCCTCCTGGCCGATCACGTACTGGTCGAGTATGGTGCAGATTTCCCTGGGCGTCGGCAGTTCCGACTTCTCCTTGCCTTCGCCCAGCCCGACTGCGGCTTCGTCGCGGATGATGTCGTTGCACAGGTCGATGCATTCATCGCAGATGAACACGGACGGGCCGGCGATGAGCTTTTTCACCTCGTGCTGGCTCTTGCTGCAGAACGAGCAATAGAGCAGTTTTTCCGGACCGGATTTCTTTTCCGTCATATTGGTACTCCGTGACTATGCGCTGTGTAATTTAGTCCGCTTTGGTACTCATCGATGCCCGTCAACATAACCACCCTGCAGCGGACGATGGAGGCTGAAGGAAACACCCGCAGCACGCATCATTTATCCGCTTTGTCCGACCTGTCCGTCTTGCCCGGCTTGCCGCCGGCAGCGTCCTGCTCGCCGCCGCGGTTTTCCAGCACCTGATCGACGATGCCGTATTCGACCGCTTCGATGGCCGAGAGAAAATTGTCGCGATCGGTATCGCGCTCGATATGCTCGATCTTCTGGCCGGTATGCCTAGCCATCATCTGGTTCAGGCGCTGCTTCAGATAGAGGATTTCCTTGGCGTGAATCTCGATATCCGATGCCTGCCCCTGGAAACCGCCCATCGGCTGATGAATCATCACCCGCGAATTCGGCAGGCAGTAGCGTTTGCCCTTGGTGCCGGCAGTCAGCAGGAAAGCCCCCATGCTGGCGGCCTGGCCGATGCACAGCGTGGATACGTCCGGCTTGATGAACTGCATGGTGTCGTAAATCGCCAGCCCGGCCGTCACCGAGCCGCCCGGCGAATTGATGTACAAATGAATGTCCTTGTCCGGATTTTCCGACTCGAGAAACAGCAACTGGGCAACGATCAGGTTGGCCGTCGCATCATTCACCGGGCCAACCAGGAAGATCACCCGCTCGCGCAGCAGACGCGAATAGATGTCATACGCGCGTTCGCCACGCCCGCTGGTCTCGATGACCATGGGCACCAGGCCGAGCATGCTCGGATCCTGATGATTGCCATGCATGTCCTGCCCGGTGAATGTCTTCATCATTTGACTTCCATCAGTTCATCGAAAGAGGCCGGTTTCTCGGACACCTTGGCATTCGCCAGCACCCACTCCACCACGTTGTTCTCCAGCGCCAGCGACTCGGCCTCGGCCAGACGCTGCGGCTGGGAATAGTACCAGCGGACCACTTCCGCCGGGTCTTCGTAGGTTGCGGCAAACTCTTCGATCACCGCGCGCACCTGCTCCGGCTTGGCGTAGAGATCCTTCTCCCGCGCCAGCTCGGACACGATCAGGCTCAACCTGACGCGACGCTGCGCCTGCTCGGTGAACCAGGCGGGCTGTATCGGCACGTTCTTCGTCGACATGCCGCGCGCTTCCATGTCCTGGATCGTCGCCTGCGCCATCCGTCCCGACTCGGCCCGCACCAGCGCCTGGGGTACGTCGACAGGATTGGCGGCGAGCAGCGCTTCCATCGCCTGCGCCTTGGTGCGCGCCTTGAGGCGGTTATTCACTTCACGCGTCAGGTTGTCCTTCACTTCGCCGCGCATTTTCTCCACATCACCATCGGCAATCCCCAGCGCACGAGCGAAATCGGCATCCAGCGGCGGCAGCTCGGGCGCATCGACGCGCTTCAGGGTCAGCTCGAACTGCACCGTTTGACCCGCCAGATCCTTGGCCTGGTAGTCCTCGGGGAAAGTCAGGTCGAAGGTCTTGGTTTCACCAGCCGACATGCCGAGCACGGCCGTCTCGAAATCCGGCAGCATCTGGCCGCCGCCCACCAGCATGGCGAAATCGCTGGCCTGGCCACCCGGGAACGGCTCGCCATCGCGGCGACCGATGAAGTCGATGATGGCGCGATCGCCATCGGCAGCCGCCTTGGCTGCCTCGACGAAAGTGGTGCGCTGCTTGCGCAGCACTTCCAGCGTCTTGTCCACTTCGGCATCCGTGACCGTCAGGGTCGGTTTTGCGATTTCGCGACCGGCAATCTCGCCCAGGGTGATTTCCGGATACACCTCGAACACCGCCGAAAAGCTCATCTGGCCGGCAGCCGCGCCTTCCTTCGGCTCGAAGTTCGGATAGCCGGCCACGCGCAGCTTCTGCTCATGCACGGCGGCATTGAAGGATTTTTCCACCGCTTCGCCAATGGCCTCGGAACGCGCCTGATGGCCGTACTGCTGCGCCACCATGTTCATCGGCACCTTGCCCGGACGGAAACCCGGCATTTTCACCGTGCGCGACATCTTCTTGAGACGCTGCGCCACATCCTTTTCGACGGCCTCGAGCGATACGCTCATGTCGAGACGGCGCTCCAGGGGATTCGGCGCGGCGGCCACGCTGGTTTCCTGGGTGGTTTCCTGTTCCTGATTGGTCTGCATAAAAAAGTCCTGAGTCTAGGCTGTCAAAGGTTGAAAAATGATTGAAAAAACAAATCCGCCGCCGGCCCCCGCATACAAGCACACAAACGAACAAGCAAACGAGGCAAGGCGCCTGCTGGGGAGAACGCACAAAGCCCTGCATTCACTCCTTGCCGCGCTCTTTACCCTCTCTTTACCATTTGGTGCCCAGGAAGGGACTCGAACCCCCACACCTTGCGGCGGCAGGACCTAAACCTGCTGCGTCTACCAATTTCGCCACCTGGGCGCAGAAGCGAAGTGCCCGCCATTCTAGCGGAATCGCTTCTATACTGACAGCCCATCGGCGCCATGTCGAAGTCCGCATTGGCGCTTGCCGGCGGCTCCCGCGCCATGCCGGCAGTCCGCCTGCCATCCCGCTGATCCGCAGCGCCGGCGCGCTGAAACGGGATGCGGAAAACACCATGCCAGTCGATCATTACGAAAATTTTCCCGTCGCCTCCCTGCTGCTGCCACGCCGTCTGCATGCGCCGGTAACGGCGCTGTACGCCTTTGCCCGCAGTGCCGACGACATTGCCGATGAAGGCGAACTGCCGGCCGCGGAGCGTCTGCGCCGACTGGACGAATACGCCGCGCAACTCGAACGCATCGCCGCCGGCCAGCCCTGCGCGCAGCCGCTGTTTCAGCGCCTGGCGGCAGCCGTGCATGAACACCGCTTGCCGCTGTCCCCGCTCCACGACCTGCTCGATGCCTTCCGCCAGGACGTGGTGCAGACGCGCTACGCCACCCATGCCAAACTGCTCGACTACTGCCGCCGCTCGGCCAATCCGGTCGGCCGCCTGCTGCTGTGCCTGTACCGCGCCGAAACGCCGCAGCACCTGCGCTGGTCGGACGCCATCTGCAGCAGCCTGCAGCTCATCAATCACTGGCAGGATGTCGCCATCGACTTCGCCAAATCCCCCGGCCGCATCTACCTGCCGCAGGAAGACCTGGAGGCCCACGGCGTTACGGAGGAACTGATCGCCGCCGCGCTGCGGGACGGCCCGCAGCGCATGGACGAGCGTTGGCGCAGCCTGATGGCTTTCGAAGTCCGGCGCGCCCGCGAACTGATGCTCTCCGGCGCCCCGCTCGGCCGCGCCCTGCCCGGCCGCATCGGACTGGAACTGCGCCTGATCATCGCCGGCGGCCTGCGCATACTGGATAAAATCGAAGCCGTCGATTACGACGTTTTTCACCGCCGCCCGGTCTTGCGCGCGCATGACTGGCCGCTGCTGCTGTGGCAGGCCGTCAGCCGGCAGCATTGCAATACAGCCGCCCGCACCGCGCTTCTTGACTCCGACTCCGCTTCCGATTCACCGCCTCGATGACCGCATGAGCCCGGAACAAGCCAATCTGTATTGCCGGCAACGCACCGCCGCCAGCCATTCGAGCTTCAGCGCCAGCTTCCGCTTTCTCGAACCGCGCCGCCGGCAGGCGATCACCGCCTTCTACGCCTTTTGCCGCGAAGTCGATGATGTCGTCGATGAAATCCGCGAACCCGCCGTGGCGCGCGCCAAGCTGGCCTGGTGGCGCGGCGAGGTGGATGCCCTGCATGCGCGGCGCCCCACGCATCCGGTCGGCATCGCCCTGGCCGAATCCCTGCAGCACTTCAACCTGCCCGCCGAGCAGTTGCATGAAATCATCGACGGCATGGAAATGGATCTCGATCAGACGCGCTATCCCGATTTCAAGGCCCTGCACCTCTACTGCTATCGCGTCGCCAGCGTGGTGGGGCTGCTGGCGGCGGAAATCTTCGGCTACCAGGATCGCCGCACGCTCAAGTACGCCCACGACCTTGGCCTGGCTTTCCAGCTCACCAACATCATCCGCGATGTCGGCGAGGATGCGCGGCGCGGCCGCATTTACCTGCCGCTCGACGAGCTTGCCCGCTTCGGTGTCGCGCCCGCCGATCTGAGCCAGGCGCGCTACAGCGAGCAATTCCAACGCCTGATGGAATTCCAGATTGCCCGCGCCGAACAGATTTACCAGCAGGCACTCGGCCAGTTGCCGGACTGCGACCGCAAATCACAGCGCGCCGGCCTGATCATGGCCGCCATCTACCGTCGCCTGCTCGACGAAATCAGGCGCGATGGCTGCCGCGTTCTCGATCGCCGCGTTCGCCTCTCGCCACTGACCAAACTCTGGCTGGCGTGGCGCACCTATTTGCGTGAGGCGTAAACCGTGAGGAACGGGACGCACGTCGCCGTGATCGGCGCCGGTTACGCCGGCATGGCCGCTGCCGTGAAACTGGCCAGTCGCCATATCCCGGTCAGCGTATTCGAGGCTTCGCGCGTGCTCGGCGGCCGCGCGCGCGCCGTCAGGCTGCACGGCGAGACGCTGGACAACGGTCAGCACATCCTGATCGGCGCCTACCATGAGACGCTGCGCCTGATGACCCTGGTAGGCGTCGATCCGACCCGCCATCTGCTGCGCCTGCCGCTGCATCTCGAATTTCCCGGCGAATTCCGCATCAGCGCGCCGAAGCTGCCTGCGCCACTGCACCTGGCGGCGGCCCTGCTCGGCGCGCGCGGTCTTGCCTGGCGCGAAAAACTTGCCGCCATCCGTTTCATGCAGACCATGCAGGCGGCAAACTTTCGTCTGCCCAGCGACATCCGCCTGAGCGAACTGCTCGACCGCCAGCGCCAGCCGCCCCGCGTGCGCCAATATCTGTGGCATGCCCTGTGCATCGCCGCCCTCAACACGCCTGCAGAAGACGCCTCGGCGCAGATATTTCTCAACGTGCTGCGCGACAGCCTGGCGGCCGGACGCAGTGCCAGCGATCTCCTGCTGCCGCGCGTCGATCTGTCCGCGCTGTTTCCCGAAGCGGCGGCCCGCTACCTGATCCAGCGCAGCGGCGACCCGGCCGCGCTACGGCGCTCCACCGCCATCCGGCGCATCGACGTCGCACATGACGGACAAACCGCCCGCTACAGCCTGCACGCCGACTCGGGAAACTGCGGCAGCTACAGCCATGTGATCATCGCCACGGCGCCCCAGCACCTGCCGGCCTTGCTGGCCGAGCTGCCCGGTACCGCCGGTACCACCGATATCGCCGGCATGCTCGCCGGTTTCAGTTACCAGCCGATCGTCACCTGCTACCTGGCCTATCCCGCGCAGGTGCGCCTGGCGCGGCCCATGCTCGGCCATGGCCGGGGCATCATGCAATGGCTGTTCGACCGCGGCCAACTGGATGGCCAGGCGGGCCTACTCGCCGCGGTCGTCAGCGCGAATGGCCCGCATCTCGCCTTGAGTCAGCAGGAACTTGCCGCCCGGATCCATGACGAAATTGCCGCCTTTGTGCCCGAATTGCCCGCGCCGATCTGGACGCAAGCGATTACCGAAAAGCGCGCCACCTGGTCCTGCACGCCGGACCTGCAACGCCCCGCCACCGAGACCGCGCTGCCTGGCTTGCTGCTGGCGGGCGACTATGTGGCCGGCGACTATCCCGGCACCATCGAAGCGGCCGTGCGCAGCGGCGTGGCGGCAGCGCAACGGATCCGGCACGTCTGAAATCCAGAGCCGGCAAGGGCGGACAAGCCGCTTATACTTGGGCTTTCCCTTTCTCCCGGCTTTCTTGAGCAAGCCCGGTTTTCGCTGATTGTTCAGCAACTCAACAATTCAACGACTCGACCACTCGACACTTCCATACCTCATCGCCATGCCGAACGAATCCAGCCAGACGCCCTGCATAGAAAATCTCACCTACGATGAAATCCGCATCGGCGACTCAGCCAGTCTGTCGCATACCCTGAAGCCGCAGGACATCCAGCTCTACGCCATCATGTCCGGCGACGTGGATCCGGCCCACGTCGATCCCGAATACGCCGGCTCGTCGATGTTTCGCGAGGTCATCGCCCACGGTATGTGGGGCGGCTCGCTGATTTCCACGGTGCTCGGCACCCGGCTGCCCGGCCCCGGCGCCATTTACGTCGATCAATCCCTGCATTTCCTGCGCCCGGTGGCCATCGGCGACACGATTACCGCCACCCTCACCTGCGTGAAAAAGATCGATCGCAACAAACACCTCGTGCTGGATTGCCTTTGCGTCAATCAGGACGGCCACGAGGTCATCCGCGGCAGCGCCGAGGTCAAGGCGCCCGAGGAAAAAATCAAGCGGCCGCGCCTTTCCCTGCCGGAAATCACCATCAGCGACCGGAAAATACGCTACACCCGCCTGATCGGCACGGCGAAAAACCTCGCGCCCATCCCCATGTCGGTCGCCCATCCCTGCGATGCCGAATCGCTCAAAGGCGCCCTGATGGCGCGCGACGAAGGGCTGATCCTGCCCGTCCTGGTCGGCCCCGAAGCGCGCATCCGCGGTGTCGCCGAGCAACTGCAACTCTCCCTGCACGACTGCCGCATCCTCGATACGCCGCACAGCCACGCTTCGGCCGAACTGGCCGTGCAGCTTGCCCGCAACGGCGAGGTCGAGGCGATGATGAAAGGCTCGCTGCACACCGACGAACTGATGAGCGCGGTCGTCGACAAGGTGCACGGCCTGCGCACGGCGCGGCGCATCAGCCACCTTTTCCTGATGGACGTGCCGACCTATCCGCGCCCGCTGATGATCACCGATGCCGCCATCAACGTCGAGCCGACGCTGGAGTGCAAGGCCGACATCGTGCAAAACGCCATCGATCTGGCGCACGTGCTCGGCATCGCTGAACCCAAGGTCGCCCTGCTGGCCGCCGTCGAGACGGTCAATCCGAAAATGCGCGCCACGCTCGAAGCCGCCGCGCTCTGCAAAATGGCCGACCGTGGCCAGATCAGCGGCGGACTGCTCGATGGCCCGCTGGCCTTCGACAATGCCGTCTCTCTGGTCGCCGCCAGAACCAAGGGCATCCATTCGGCGGTCGCCGGCCAGGCCGACATTCTCGTGGTGCCGGACATCGAATCCGGCAACATGCTGGCCAAGCAGCTCGAATACCTGGCCAACGCGCTTTCCGCCGGCGTCGTGCTCGGCGCGCGCGTGCCCATCGTGCTGACCAGCCGCGCCGACACGGCCGAAACCCGCAGCGCCTCCTGCGCCATCGCCGTCGTCATGGCGCACGCCAGACGCAAGCAGTTGCAGGCATCGTCATCGTGAAAGGGCCCGCCATGCGCGATGCCATCCTGGTGCTCAATGCCGGATCGTCCTCGATCAAGTTCGCCATTTTCGAACTCCCGGCGGGCGCGGGCGCGGACACAAGCCGGATGCCATCGCGTCAGCCGCTGTTTTCCGGACAGATCGACGGCATCGGCGCCGACGGGGTAAGCACCCGTCTCAAGGTCCGCGATGCGGCCGGAAAAACGATGACCGACCAGCCGCTCGACGCAGCGCCCGCCGACGGCGCCGGCCAGCATCGGCACGCCCTGGACTGCCTGCTCGGCTGGCTGGACGCCAACGATGAGGGCATCCGCATGCGCGCCGTCGGCCACCGCGTGGTTCATGGCGGCGAAAAATACGCCCGGCCCATCCATCTCGATGCCGCCATCTGCAAGGAACTGGCCGAGCTGATCCCGCTCGCCCCGCTGCATCAACCGCACAACCTCAGCGCCATCCACGCCGTCAGCGCACTGCTGCCCAAGCTGCCGCAGGTCGCCTGCTTCGACACGGCCTTCCACTGCACGCAGCCGGCGATTGCCCGCCAGTTCGCCCTGCCGCGCGCCATCACGGCCATGGGTGTGCGGCGTTACGGCTTCCACGGCATCTCCTACGAATACATCGCGGCAACCCTGCCCGAACTGCTCGGCACGGAAGCGGCCGAGGGCCGGATCATCGTCGCCCATCTGGGCAACGGCGCCAGCATGTGCGCAATGCGCGAGCGCCGGAGCGTGGCCACCACCATGGGTTTTTCCTCCCTCGACGGCCTGGTGATGGGCACCCGCAGCGGCAACCTCGATCCCGGCGTGCTGCTCTATCTGATGGACAACCTGAGCATGGACAGCCAGGCGCTCGCCCGCCTGCTGTATCGGGAATCCGGCCTGCTCGGCGTCTCCGGCATCTCGCAGGACATGCGCACCCTGCTCGCCTCGCCGCGGCCGGAGGCGCAGGAGGCCATCGAGCTGTTCTGCTACCGCGTCCGGCGTGAAATCGGCTCGCTGAGCGCGGCTCTCGGCGGCCTCGACGCGCTGGTATTCACCGGCGGCATCGGCGAGCACGCGGCGCCGGTGCGCGAAAAGATCTGCGCCGAAATGCGCTGGCTGGGCGTGGCCATGGATGCCGAGGCCAATGCGACCGCCAGCGGCGCCGGCAACGTCCGCCTCTCCCGGCCGGATGCTGCCGTCCAGGTTCTGGTCATGCCCACCAACGAGGAATGGATGATCGCCCGGCACACCGCCGGCATGCTCGGCTAGCCCGGAATCAAGCTGCAACAGGCTGAATTTGTGCGGTTTTTCACACTTTTTACCTACTAGATATAGTGGCACGATATTTACGATGCCACTAGGCAAAGTTATAACTACTTGTTTTAATTGAATACAAAATTTTTTGCTTTCATTTAAAAAAAAAGGCGGCTATTCTTCAGCAACCCTCTTACAACGACTGCGGGAAGAAGATGACGACAAAGACCACCGCCGCTGCTGCAGCAAACGCTACGAACGCTGCAAACACCCAAGCCCAGGCTCAACAAGCCACCCAGCAAACCGCGCCGCCCCTGCCTCAGGAAATCGCCGGCGAGGTATTGATCGAGAAATACGCCAAGGGCAACGAAACCAACGTTTCCGAAGTGCGCCAGCGGGTCGCCCGCGCCCTTGCCGCGGTCGAAAACGAAGACAAGCGCGCCTACTGGGAAAAGCAGTTCCATGAAGTGCAGGAACACGGCTTCGTGCCCGCCGGCCGCATCAACTCCGCCGCCGGCACCGACCTGTGCGCCACACTGATCAACTGCTTCGTGCAGCCGGTGGGCGACTCGATCTCGGAAACCTCCGATGGCCGCCCCGGCATCTACACCGCCTTGCAGCAGGCCGCCGAAACCATGCGCCGCGGCGGCGGCGTCGGCTATGACTTCTCCTCGATTCGCCCGGTCGGCGCCCACGTCAAGGGCACGCAATCGCGCGCCTCCGGCCCCGTCTCCTACATGCGCGTCTTCGACCGTTCCTGCGAAACCGTCGAATCGGCCGGCTCGCGCCGTGGCGCGCAGATGGGCGTGCTGCGCTGCGACCACCCGGACATCGAGGAATTCATCCACGCCAAGGACAAGGGCGATCTGACCAATTTCAACATCTCGATCGGCGTCACCGACGAATTCATGCGCGCCGTCGAGGCCGACGGCGAAGTGGAACTGACCCACAAGGCCAAACCCTCCGCCGACTTCCTCGCCGCCGGCGCCTACCAGCGTGAGGAAGAACCGGCTGAAACCAATGCCGCCAACGCCAAGGCTGCGCCGAAGAAGGACGCCTCGGGCGACGGCAGCGCCGGCCTCTGGGTGTATCGCAAGATCAAGGCCCGCGAACTGTGGGACCAGATCATGCGCTCGACCTACGACCATGCCGAGCCGGGCATCCTCTTCCTCGATCGCATGAACCGCGACAACAACCTGTATTACTGCGAGACCATCGAGGCCACCAATCCCTGCGCCGAACAACCGCTGCCGCCCTACGGCTGCTGCTGCCTGGGCTCGATCAACCTGACGCTGTTCGTCGACGCGCCGTTTTCCGAGCAGGCCGCCTTCGACTACGCCGCCTTCGGCAAGGCCGTCGACGTCTCGGTGCGCATGCTCGACAACGTGCTCGACGCCACTCATTGGCCGCTGCCCCAGCAGCACGCCGAAGCCCAGGCCAAGCGCCGCATCGGGCTGGGCTTCACTGGCCTGGGCGATGCCCTGATCATGCTGCGCCTGCGCTACGACACGACCGAAGCGCGCGCCATGGCCGCGAAGATCTCCGAATTCATGCGCGATCGCGCCTATCTGGCCTCGGTAGACCTGGCCAAGGAGCGCGGCGCCTTTCCGCTGTTCAATGCCGACCTGTACCTGTCCGGCGGCAATTTCGCCTCGCGCCTGCCGGCCGAAATCAAGGAGCAGATCCGCAAGCACGGCATCCGCAACTCGCACCTGCTGTCGATCGCGCCCACCGGCACGATTTCGCTGGCCTTCGCCGACAATGCCAGCAACGGCATCGAGCCGCCGTTCTCCTGGACCTACACGCGCAAGAAGCGCATGGCCGACGGCACCCACAAGGAATACGCCGTCGAGGACTACGCCTGGCGTTACTACCGCCATCTGGGCGGCAATGTCGATGCCGCCCTGCCGGAGTATTTCGTCACCGCCCTGGAAATCTCCGCCCAGGCACACAAGGACATGGTGGCTGCCGTCGCACCCTACATCGACACCTCGATCTCGAAGACGGTCAACGTCCCCGAGGATTACCCCTACACCGAGTTCGAGGATCTCTACATGGCCGCCTGGAAAGCCGGCCTGAAGGGGCTGGCCACCTATCGCCCCAACTCGGTGCTGGGCGCCGTGCTCTCCGTCTCCGACAGCAAGGGCGGCGACGCCTCCCCGGCCAAGGGCGCGGCCTCCGGCGCCCATCCCCAGGACGTCGTCATCAGCGACGCCAACCGTCGCCTCTCTATCGGCACCCTGCCCGCCCCGGTGCTTGCCTCGCTGCGCTGGCCCGGCCGGCCGCGCCTGACCGACGGCAACGCCGCGTGGACCTACATGATCGAAACGCCGCATGGCGAGTTTGCCCTGTTCGTCGGCCACATCGACAACGGCAAGAAAGTGCCCTTCGAAGTCTGGGTGAATGGCTCCGAACAACCGCGCGGCCTGGGTGCGGTCGCCAAGACGCTGTCCATGGACATGCGCGCCAACGACCGGGGCTGGCTGAAGCTCAAGCTCGACATGCTGGCCAAGACCATCGGCGACGAATCCTTCAGCATGCCCTTCCCGCCGCACGGCGAACCGAAGCTGATGCCCGGCGTCGTCTCCGCCATGGCCCAGGCCGTGCGCTACCGCTGCGAGCAGCTCGGCGCCTTCGAGGGCAACGATCCGACGCCGGTCATCGACACCATGTTCAGCCGCGACGAACCGCGCACCGGCACCGACGGCACGCTGTCCTGGACGGTGGATATCGTGAACCCGGCGGCCAATGAGGAATTCGTCCTCGGCCTGAAGGAAATCACCCTGCCCGACGGCGTCACCCGGCCCTACTCGGTCTGGCTGTCGGGCAACTACCCCCGCGCCCTGGATGGCCTGACCAAGCTGCTCTCGCTCGACATGCGCGTCATGGACCCGGCCTGGATCGGCATGAAGCTGCGCAAGCTGGTCGACTATCCGGAACCGCTCGGCGACTTCATGGCCTTCGTCCCGGGCACCCGCCGCCAGCAGAACTGGCCGTCGACCGTCGCCTACATCGCCCGCCTGATCATCCATCGCTACGCCATGCTCGGCATCCTCGACGAAAGCGGCTACCCGACCCGTGAAATGGGCATCCTCGAAACCCCGCAGAAGAAAGGTGGCGCCAAGGTGATGCAGGGTGCCCTGTGCGGCGAATGCGGCAACTACACGGTGATCCGCAAGGACGGCTGCGACTTCTGCAGCGCCTGCGGCGCCGTGGGCAGTTGCGGCTGATCTCGACAACCACCGCGACGCAGCACCACCTGCAACTCGACCAGACGGGGCCGCAAGGCCCCGTTTGCTTTGGTTCACTCGGCTCCTCGGCTCCCTCGGATCGCCCGACTCACGCGGCCCACCAGGTCCGGCCGCAAAAACATCGGCGCTCGCCGTTCGGCTTAGAATGAACCGCTCGCCTCCACCCCGCCACCCTGAGCCAGACGCCATTCATGCACTACGAACAGCACTATTTGAAGCCCTTGCTGGAGCCCGCCTCCATCGCCATCGTCGGCGCTTCGGAAACCGAAGGTTCGGTAGGCGCGATCCTGGCGCGCAACATGCTGGACATGGACTACAAGGGCCGCCTGTTTTTCGTCAATCCCAAGCACAAGACGGTGTATGGCCACCCCTGCCATGCGCGCATCGAGGACGTGCCGCAGCGTCTCGACCTGGCGGCCATCTGCACGCCGGCCCACACCGTGCCGGCCATCGTCGAAGCCTGCGGCCACGCCGGCACCCGCAGCGCGCTGATCGTTTCGAGCGGCTTTGCCGAAACCGGGACGCAAACGCGCGGCGCCATGCTCGAGCGCAGCATCGTCGACATCGCGCGCCGCCACCGCATGCGCCTGCTCGGCCCGAACTGTCTGGGCATCATGCGTCCAGCCGGCGGCGTCAACCTGACCTACACGCACTGCAGCGTCAACCCCGGCGGGATCGGCCTGATTTCGCAATCAGGCGCGCTGTGCACCGCCGTGCTCGACTGGGCACAGCCCAACAATGTCGGCTTTTCCAGCGTCGTCAGCCTGGGCACTTCCAGCGACGTCGATTTCGGCGAAGTGCTCGATTACATGGTGGCCGACCCGAAGACCAAAAGCATCTTCCTGTACATCGAAGGCGTCCGCAACGCGCGCCGCTTCATGAGCGCCCTGCGCGCCGCGGCACGCTGCAAGCCGGTGCTGGTGATCAAGGTCGGCCGCCATCCGGCCGGCGAGCAGGCGGCGCGTTCGCACAGCGGCGCCATCGTCGGCGCGGATGACGTCTTCGATGCCGCGCTGCGGCGCGCCGGCGTCGTGCGCCTATTTACCGTCGGCCAGATGTACGCCACGGTACAGGCATTGTTCGCCCACTTCCAGCCGCGCGGCAACCGGCTGGCCATCCTCACCAACGGCGGCGGCCTGGGTGTCATGGCCGCCGACCATGCCGACGACATCGGCATCCGGCTGGCCGATCTTGCGCCGAAAACCCTGCAGCGTCTCGATAAGGCATTGCCGGCCGGCTGGTCGCGCAGCAATCCGCTCGACATCGGCGGCGAAGCCGATCCCGCCCGCTACGCGCTGGCCTTGCGGGCCCTGCAGGAAGACGAAAACGTCGATGGCGTGCTGACCATCCTCGCCCCACAGGCCCAAAGTGATCCGACCCAGACCGCCCGCGGCCTGATCGATCTGGCCCGCCAGTCGGACAAGCCGCTGGTCACCTGCTGGATGGGCGATGCCCAGGTCAGGGAGGCGCGCCTGCTGTTCAAGGGCGCGAGCATCCCGGCCTTTCGCACGCCGGAACCGGCCGTCGAACTGTTTTCGCACTTGAGCAATTACTTCCGCAACCAGAAATTGCTGCTGCAAACGCCGCCCGCCAGCCTGGACGGCGGCGCCGATGCCGGCTACCCGCCGGCACGCAGCGAAAGCGCCCGTCTGGTCATCGAAACCGCGCTGCACGAAGGCCGCCTGGTACTGAGCGAGATGGAATCCAAGGCCCTGCTCGCCGCCTTCCGCATCCCCATCGCCCAGACCATGCTGGCGCGCTCGGTTTCGGAGGCCCTGGTGCTGGCCGAGGAAATCGGCCTGCCGGTGGTCATGAAGATCGACTCGCCGCAAGTCACCGAAAAATCCAGTTGCGGCGGCGTGCGCCTAAACCTGACCACGCCGGTCGCCGTGCGCGATGCCTACCAGGGCATACACAACGACGTCCGGCGCTGCCTGCCCGAAGCAACCATCAACGGCATCACCATCGAACCGATGATCAGCAAGCCGCACGGCCGCGAGCTGCGCATCGCCATCGTGCAGGATCCCGTCTTCGGCCCGGCGATCACCCTCGGCCCCGGCGGCGCCGACATCGCCGGCAGCGCCGCGGAACGCCGCTGCGTTGCGCTGCCGCCGCTGGATCCGGTGCTCATCGGCGACATGCTGCAATCATCGCGCCTGACGAATCGCCTCGTCGCTCGCGGCATGCTCCCCAATGCCAACATGCAGGCGCTGGAAGCCGTACTGCTGCGCGTTTCTGAAATGGCCTGCGAATTGCCGTGGATACGCGAGCTGGAAATCAATCCGCTGATCATCGACGAGCACGGCGCCGTCGCCGTCGATGCCCGCATCGTCATCGCGCAACTGCCGCAGCATGCCGGTCCTTACGACCACATGGCGATCCACCCCTATCCGGCAGCGCTGGTCAGCAGCTTCGAAGCACGCAACGGACGGCAGGTCACCCTGCGACCGATCAAGCCCGCGGATGCCGCGCTCGAACAGGCCTTCGTGCAGAAACTGTCGCCGCAATCACGCTATCTCCGCTTCATGAACGCCATCCGCGAACTCTCGCCCGCCCAACTGGTGCGCCTGACGCAGATCGATTACGACCGCGAGATGGCCTTCATCGCCGTCGTGAACGACGCGGACGGCGGCGCTGAAACCCAGATCGGCGTGGCGCGCTACGCCGTCAATCCGGATGGCGCATCCTGCGAATTCGCCATCGTCGTCGCCGACGACTGGCAGGGCCTGGGACTGGCGCAGCGGCTGATGGCGGCCCTGATCGAAACCGCCCGCAACCACGCCGGCCTGAAGACCATGCACGGCGATTTCCTCATCGAAAACCAGCGCATGCTCGCCTTTGCCAGGCGGCTGGGCTTCGTCATCTCCGCCCATCCCGACGAACCCGGCCTCAAACGCGGCGTACTCGCGCTGGCCTGAGTGGCCTGAGCCAAGGCGAAGAACGATGCTGACTGCAACCTCGGCTCAATGTTCCTTGCCATCCACGCGCGGCTGGAACAAATAGGGAATGTAGCGCCAGCCCAGCGTGGCGAAACAGAGAAACCAGCAGGCCGTCGCCAGCGCCAGCCAGAGCGTGTAGGCCCCGGGCAGGAACTGCGGCATGACGAGACGCGAAACGAAGGCAAGGATCATCAGCCACAGGACGGCCTTGTCGACGGCATCGAAGCTGACCTTGCGCCCGGTATGCCCCTTGGAAATGCGCACCAGCATGGCGGGAATGATCAATCCCATCACGCCGAAACTGAACACATGCGTCGCAACGCCGCCGATCCAGCCCGGATCGAACGTATGTTGCAACGCCACCAGCAACAACTGAACGACGATCGCCAGGTAGCCCAGATACATGATGCCGATGTCGATCCGGCGCATCGCCCGCTGCGGCTGCCAGAACACGAAACGCAGCAGCAACAGCAAGGCCAGCAGCATGGCCAGCCCGCCCGCCAGCAGATCCGGCAGGAAGCTCTCGAAAATCATGGCCAAAGCGAGCAGCTTGATCGCCCGGTCGAGCCGGGGATCGCGCAGTATCTCCACCTGGAACGCCGACCTCATGAATTGCGTCAGCGTGCGCTCCAGCATGACCAGGAAGGCCACCCGGAACAGCCCGATGGCCATGCTCACGCCCGCCTGAAAATACTCTCCGCTCAGGATCAGGTTTTTCGCCACCAGGAAGAGCGGCAGCGCGATCAGGAAAAAATAATTGTCGCTGTAGGAATCGGTTTTGCTGTGGCGCACCAGTGTCCACAGCAGCATGAGCACGATGGCAACCAGGAACAGATTGTTGCTCAGATAAAACACAACCGGCGACAACGCGGCCTCGTACCACATGCCAAGACGCTCGACGATCCAGGCGAGTGTGAGCAACATCAGGGCCGCGCCGTGATAGCCGCGTATCTGCACCCAGTTCTTGGTTGCCGTCAGGAGGAAGCCGCCGATCACCGCCCAGCCGAAACCGAAAAACATTTCGTGCGCATGCCATTGCATGGGCGCGAAATCATGCATCGGCGCCGGCAGCCAGCCGATGAACAACAACAGCCAGAGCGGCGGCAGCAGCATGCCCGAAACGGCCGCAAGACTGAAAAAGGGCCTGAAACCAACCAGCCAGAGCGGCTGGGACAACAACCTGCGCAACAAGGAAACCATCAGACCGGCAAGCCTTTCACTTTCACGATGAAACGGAGAAACGAATGACGATACCGAATGAACGCTTGCGGGTCAAAGGCATCTGATTCAGCAGCCTGGTGTGGTGCTTGCGAATTGGAAGCACTACTCATCACGGCTACCGTCATTCCCTCGCAGGCGGGAATCCAGCGCCTTCATGGCTCCCCGCCTGCGCGGGGATGACGAGTGTATTTATCGAGTGGCTCCATGAATTGCCGATCACTACACTAAAAACGCAAGGCCATCATCAGCGAATGGATTTCCTCGGCAGACTTTTCCAGTATGCCGGCCAATGTTTCATCGCCGACGACATGATCTATCAGCGAAGGCCCCTCCAACGCCTCCTCCCGGCCTTCGTCGTCCGTGCGCTGCTGGTTGAGCGGAGAAACGACCGGCGCCAGTTGATTCGCCAGCAACAGCGTATCGCCGAGCGTCACCGGCGGCAGCGTCAGAAAACCGTTCCAGCAATCCTCCACCGCCTCCATGACCTGTTCCGGCACGGCGAGGCGCTTCAGTACGGCACGCCCGATGATCCGCTCGCCCTGTTCGACCCAGCCGGCAAGATCGCCGTCGAGCAGGCCGGGATGGGATGGCGCCTGCGAAATCAGATAGAAACCGCCGACTTCATGGACGATGGCGGCAAACATCGCCGTTTCGGCATCGACCAGGGTGATGCGCTGCGCAATCAAATGCGCAAGGGAAGCCACGTGCGCCGTATGCTCCCAGAGCTGGCTTGCCTTGGCCTGCAACTGCGGATCGGCGATCATGCTGGCAAACTGCCGCGTCACCACCGCGGTTGCCAAGGCATGCAAGGTACGAAAACCGAGGCGCCCGACCGCGCTGCGCACATCGGCAATTTCCCGTCCCGAACGATTGTAGGCAACCGAATTGGCAATCGCCACGATCCGCGCCGCAAGCAAAGGCTCTGCCTGTATCAGCCGGGCGATTTTTTCTATATGCGTATCCGAATCACCGAAAGCCTGCTGAATCTTCAGCGCGGCATCGATATTGGTGGGGAAAATCAATTCACCCCGTTCGGCTTGCGCGGCAATGCGCTTCAGTGCATCCACCCTGTCCATGGCGGAATGATACCTTGCCGCAGAGCCTCCATGGCGCTCCCGCTCAAGTCAGACAATCGACGGATTACAAGAGTAGCGGAGCAGCAAAGCAGGCCGAAAACCCCTGTCGCGGAAAAACAAAAATGCCGCCCGGAGGCGGCATAACATATTGTTTCAGCTTAATATTTTTTGGAGGCGGGGGTCGGAATCGAACCGGCGTAGACGGCTTTGCAGGCCGCTGCATAACCACTTTGCTACCCCGCCAGGACCCTTGACGACGACTCAAACGGGTTCTGAAGAGAAAAGGGAAAGCTTGCGCTTTCCCTTACTGAAACTGGAGCGGCAGAAGAGTCTCGAACTCTCGACCTCAACCTTGGCAAGGTTGCGCTCTACCAACTGAGCTACTGCCGCAAGACAGAAGAGAATTATAGCCGCAAATTTTTCACCGTCAACAATTTTGGGAAGATGTGTCGAGAAAACGCCTATGCGAAGATGTCCGCGCGGCCTTCACCTTCGACCGTCTTGACGAAATACTCACTCATCATCACCGTGGTGATGCGCCACAGCTTCAGCATGCGCATCACCGAGCGCAGCATGATCGCCATGTGCAGCATCAGTTGCCAACGGTTGCGCGCGCCGTAGAAGAGGAATTTATTCACCACGTGCTCGCGCGACGGCCAGGCTTCCTCGACGATGCCGTCGTAATGCGCGGCGCCCGGCGTCACGATCTCCTCGACGACGTTACGCACGTAGCGGCAGCGCGGCTGCATCCATTCGCTCATCGGCGACTGCCAGCCGAACCAGCGGCGCATCCACTCATCGCGCGGAATGCGCGGCGGGCGTTCGAGCAGGGTCACGGCGAGCACGCCGGGGCTGCGCTGGCCGTCGGGCCAGTCGCGCAGCCTGGCGTGCGGGGTTTCGCCGTAATCGCAGTATAGCCATGCGTCGACGCGATAGCCGGCGATCTCGAAGCCGGCGGCGCGCAGCACTTCTTCATGCGCGGCGCGCCGTGCCAACTGCGCGGCGTCGAGCCACAGGCAGACCTCGGCGGCGAACGGGCGCGGGCCGAGCAGCCGCGGTGCCGGCGAAGGCGTGTCGACGCGGTCGTCGGCGATGTTCATCTGCAGGCCGGCAACGCCGATCTGCAACAGTTGCGGCGCGCAATGTTCGAGCAGCGTCAGCCGGCATTCGAGCGGCATCATGCGGCGCCGCGGCCACAGCAGGTAGACGAATTTGTTCATGCAGTCCTCCCGCTTCGCGCGACGAGCGCCCGCGCCGCCGGCAGCAACAGCGCCATGCCGTTGGCCTGCGTGTAGCGCGGCGCGTAGCCGAGTTCGCGTCGCGCCCGTTCGATCGACAGGCGCGAACTTTCGGCAAGGTTGTTCACCCCGCGTATCGTCAGCAGCGGTTGCGGCGCGCCGAGCCGGTGGGCGCTCTCCGCCGCCCAGGCGACGCCGCGGATCAGCCACATCGGCAGCCAGCGCTGCGGGTAGACATGGCCGAGTCCCTCGACCAGCGGACGGAACCAGTCCATGCCGTTCATCGGCTCGCCGTCGCTGATGTTGTAGGCGCGGCCGCCGACCGTTTGCGGGCATTCGCGCAGCGCCTGCGCCGCCAGCAGTTCGGCATCGACGAGGTTCTCGACGTGGGTGTTGTCGGTGAGCGCCGCCGGATCGCCGACGAGCACCTTGAACTTGCCGGCCGCGAGCTGTTCGACGAAGCTGCGGATTATCATCGAGCCCGTGTCCGAGCCCCAGATGCCGCCGGGCCGCAACGCGCAGACGCGCATGCCGCCCGGAGCCACGGCATGGGCATCGTCGGCGGCGAGCGCGACGCGTTCGGCTTCGATCTTGCTCAGCGTGTAGAGATCCTTCGCATCGGCGACATAGGGCGCCGACTCGTCCTGCGCCATGTCGCCCGCTTTCGCGCTGAGCGCGACGTTGAACGAGCTGGTATGGACGAAGGCCGACACGCCGGCCTCCGCCGCCGCCCGCAGAACGTTGCGCGTGCCCTCGACATTGACGCCGAAGACGAGCGCGCGTTCGGCGGGCCGATAGATACTCAGCGTGTTGATCAGCGCGGCGGTGTGGAACACCGTGTCGATGCCGACACAAGCGGCGCGCACGGCGTCGGGGTCGCGCAGGTCGCCGACACGGGTTTCGATGTCGGCGTTGGCTACGCCGCCGACGTCATGGCGATGCGGCAACACGTCGAAGCTGCGCACGCTGCAGCCGGCCGCGCTCAGCCGCTTCACCAGGGCGCGGCCGACATAGCCGGCGCCGCCGGTAACCAGGCAGCGGCGGCCGAGGCGCTCCGCCGTGAAGACGGGAGGCGCCGGGATGCGCGTGGCCGGCGTGGCGCTCGTCGCGTTATCGTTCGCGCTCATGTCGTGTAGATGTCCTGGGTAGCGCCGCTGAAGAAGGACGTGCGTTGCCGCCGCGTCATCAGGCGCGAGACGGCATTCACCAGGCGGTTGATGCGGCCGGCGATATGCACCGGGCCATGCGGCAGCGCAGCGAGTCCTTCGCGCGCCACGTCGGCGGCGGCCATCGGCATCGCCTTGCCCTTCTTGGCTTCGGGCGTGCTGTTCTCGAAGCCCGGCGTCGAGGTCGCGCCGGCCACGCAGGCCAGCACGTCGACGCCCAGCGGACGCAGCTCGACCCACAGGCTTTCGGCAAGGATGGTGTTGAAGGCCTTGGTCGCCGCATAGCTCGTCACCATCGCCGAGCCCTGGAAGCCGGACATGCTCGACATCAGCAGTATGCCGCCGCGGCCGCGCGCGATCAGGCGCGGCGCGACGTGCTCGACCAGCGTGACGGGACCGCGGCAATTCACGTCGAGCGTGCGCAGATGATCGGCGAGCGGCACGCCGAGAAACTTGCCGATGTGCGAGTAGCAGGCGTTGTAGACCAGCAGGCCGACATCTATGCCGTCGATAGCAGCGCTGAAACTCGTGGCCAGATCCGGCGCGGCCAGATCGAGCGACACCGGCCGTACCTCGACGCCATATTGCGCGCGCAGCTTCCGCGCATCGGCTTCGAGCAGCTCGGCGCGGCGCGCCAGGGTGATCAGATTGACGCCTTTGGCCGCGAGCTGATCGGCATAAGCCTGGCCGATGCCTTCCGACGCGCCGGCGATGACCACCCACGGGCCATAGCGGCGGCGGAACTCTTCGTCCGCCTCATTCGACAGGCTCATGCTTTTCTCCTCGTCAGGCTGGCGCCGTAGATCTTGTGGTTCATGTCGCTGAAGAAGACGGTGCGGCGACGGCGCGTCATCAGCGCGCCGAGCGCATGGCCCAGACGCGGCGCCCAGCCGGCCAGATGCGTCGGCTTGCGGCGGCGTTCCAGTTCGTCGAGCGCGCCGCGCGCGACGGCCTCGGGGCGCATCGGCATCGCCTGCGCCTGCTTCTCGGGCGGCGTCACCTGGTAAAAGCCCGGCGTGGCCATCGCGCCGGCGACGCAGCCGAGCACGTCGACGCCGTGCGGCGCGAGTTCGTACCACAGCCCTTCGGCGAGCACGGTATCGAAGGCCTTGGTTGCCGCATAGGTCGCCAGCAGCGCCGAGCCCTGGAAGCCCGACATGCTCGACATCAGCACGATGCCGCCGCGCCCGCGCTGCTTGAGGCGCGGCGCGATGGTCGTCGTCAGCGCCAGCACGCCGCGGCAATTCACGTCGATCATGCGCTGATGGTCGGCGAGCGACGTAGAGACGAACTCGTCGATGATCCACAGCGCCGCGTTGTACACCAGCAGGCCGATGTCGAGATCGGCGGTCGCGGCGGCGACGCGCTCGGCGAGATCGGGCGCCGCGAGGTCGACGGCCAAGGGGCGCACCTCGACGCGATGGCGCCGACGCAGCAATTCGGCATCGCGCTCCAGCGGCTCGACGCGGCGGCCGAGGGTGACGAGGTTCAGGCCGCGCTCGGCGAGCACGTGCGCATACGCCTGGCCGAGGCCCTCCGAAGCACCGGCGACGATGGCCCAAGGGCCATAGCGCCGATAGAATTCCGGGAACAGGATCATTGGATTGCGCGCTCCATCTTCATCAACGGTTGCCATCGACAGCGAATCGCTGCATTTTCATGGATCATATTCTCATGCCCACGACCGCCTCCACGCTTGGGGGAATCCGACATTCGATTGTGAAATTCCGCCACTGCCGGATGACGGCGAATGGTGCAGATAGCGTGGATGACGCGCAATGACGGGCGCGTCCGTCGCCGCCGGGTACGCCCGCCTGCTGTCCGACTATCTGCGCGGACAGACGCAGGGCGCGTCGTTGAGCGCCGGGCAGGCCGCGTGGATCGAAGCCATCGACGCCAGCGCGGCCAACGCGGCCAGCGATGCGCACGCGCCGACGTCGCGCGCCGAATGGCTGGCGATGATCGCCGCGCTGGGCGAGCAGGCCGACGACCCTGCGCTGCCGCTCAAGATCGGCGCGGCCTTTCAGTTGCGCCATCTCGGCCTGGCCGGCCATGTGCTGATCAATTGCACCACGCTGGGCGAGGCCGGCCGCCAGGTGGTGCGCTACAACCGGCTCATGGGCGATGTCGGCAACTCGCAACTGGTGCGGCGCGGCGACTGGGTCGAAGACATTTTCCAATGGCCGGAGGCCGGCGCGCCGCCGGCAGCGCTCGAACAGCTCTGGGCGGCGGCCACCGTGACGCTGGGACGCTGGCTGAGCGGTCGCGACGATCTGACCTGGCAAGCGCATTTCCGCTTCGCGCGGCCGCGCGATCTGACCGAATACGAACGCATCTTCGGCATCGCGCCGCGCTTCGGCCAGCCCGTTACCAAGCTGGTGTTTCCCGCCAGCGTACTCGACCTGTCGATCGCCACCGGCAACCCGGAACTGCGCGTCATCGCCGAAGCGCAGGCCGCCTCCGCGCTCAAGGCGCTGGACAGCGAACCGGAAATCCTGCGCCGCACGCGGCGGGCCATCGAGCAGCGGCTCGGCAGCGAACACGCCGCGCTCGACGACATCGCCGCCCTGCTCGGCATGTCCGGACGCACGCTGCATCGCCGCCTCGCCGAGTGCGGCTGCAACTTCCGCGAACTCGCCGACGCCGTGCGTCGCGCACGCGCGGAGCGTTGCCTGCGCGATCCGACGATCCCGCTCGCCGAAATCGCCTTCCTGCTCGGCTACCGGGAGCAGAGCAATTTCCAGCATGCCTTCAAGCGCTGGACGGGACAGACGCCAGGCGAATTCCGCGCCAGACTAGGTCAATGAATGGATGGCGGCCCGGACTCGCCCAGCAACTTGCATCGGATCGTTCTCGCGGCGATTCTTGGCGGACTTTATTTCAACAAATTGCTTGGCAGCACCGGCAGCACGACGCTCGACGGCCGGCTGACGTCGTTGTAGATCGTGGTCACGCCGCCATTGGCCAGGGATTGCGACGGGTAGTTCCAGACGCCCTGCGCCTGGTTGCTGGAACTGATCGAGATGCGCAACTTGTGGCCCTGCTTGATGACGGCGGCGGCGGGGAAGATTTCGACCGGCACCTTGACGGCCTGGCCGGGCACCAGCAGTTGCTTCGAGGCGATCGTGTAAGGATGCCAGGGCTGGATCATCTCGCCGCGCAGGTAGCGCGAACGAGTGGTGTCGACGGCGCGGAAGGCGGCCGACATCAGGCCGTTGGTGATCGGCCGCGCCACGCCGTCGGCGCCGACGTCGTCGACGCGAACCGAGAGCGCCGCCTCGGTAGCGGTCGAAGACATCCAGATGTCGGCCTGGATCGGGCCGTTGATGTAGTAATCGGAAGTCATCGTGCCGGTCTCGTAGTTGAGCGCGCTCTGGGCCTTCTCGACGGTATCGCTTTCCCTGTACCAGTCGAACAGGGGCAAGACGAAACCGAGGCTCCATTGCAGCCAGCTTATGGATTTCTCGCTGCTGTCGCTGGGAATCAGCCAGCCGCGCAGCAGCGTCCCCGCGCGGTTGGCGCCGGATTTGACGACCGGCGCGGGCGGCTCGCGGAGGGTATGAACGGCCTCATTGCCCTCCGGCGCGCTCGTACTCAGGGTCATGTCGCCATGCAGATACAGACGTTGCGGCACGGCTTGCGGATGCGGCCAGTCGCTGGCGGTGAGGTAGCGCGGCAGGCCCGTCGCGCTGAGGCCGGCGACATACTGGGTGACGGTCGGCTGTTTCTCGGCCCCGCTGTCGATGTCCTTCAGGTATTTGTCGAACCATTGCAGCAGCAGGCCGGTCGCGGCCGGCGCGCCATTCTCGAGCGGGTTGTTGCTATTGAGCAGCGCCGCGAGGATCGACTCCGCGTGAGCGCCGGGCACGATCAGCATCTTGGCGGCGACGTTGCGCTTGAGCTGCTCGTAGAGCAGCGGCTCGTTGCGCTGGAAGATGTCGCTCGATGAACCGATGACGAAGGTCGGCACCTGAATGTTGCGCGCCTGTTCGATCGGCGAGCGGACGCTCCAGAAATCGCCGTCGTCGGTGGCGTAGCCGACCACGCCGCTCAGCGCATTGTCGATGAGCGGCAGGAGCACATCGTCGATGGCGGCGATATGCTCCTGCGTCGCGGCCCGGATCTGGTCGGCGTATTGCGGATACGTGGAAATCGCCAGGTCGTTGAACACGCTGAGGGCCTGCGTCAGCGGCAGCCAGTTGGAGATGAACCAGGCATTGAGCATGCCGCCGGTGCCGATGGTGTCGCGCCAGGGGTCGCCCATCGGGACGTTGACGAAAGCGGCCTTGATCGAGGGATGCTGCTGGGCCGCGGTGAACAGCGAACTGATGCCGAGATAGGAGGTGCCGGCAACGCCGATCTTGCCGTTCGACCAGGGCTGCTGGAGCACCCAATCGACGGCATCGGCGTAGGCGGCCTGTTCGAGCGGCCCGAACAGGTCCAGCTTGCCGTCGGAAACGCCCGAGCCGAGCGAATCCACCGTCACCGAAACGTAACCGCGGCGGATCATGAACTTGTCGGCGCCGCCGATACCCAGCGTGCTCGCCGGGGGCAGGAGCGAGGACAGCGCATTGCCGAGGTCGATACGATAGGCATTCTGGGTGAGGATGACCGGAAAGGTGTCGGCGATGGCATTGCCGTTTTCATCGGCCGGCAGCGCCACCAGCACCCCGAGCTTCTGGCCGGTGCGCGTGGTGATGAACTGCAGCGGCAGCTTGACGATGTTCGGATACTCGGCGGCGCGCGTGTAGTTGCGCCATTTCGCGGCGCCGTTGCTGGTGATGGCGGGGTTGTTCTGGCTGGTCAGGGCGCGGGTGCCGAGCGTCGTCGTCGCACCGCTCGAAGCGCCGGGACCCGGATAGGATGGCGCGACGACGCTGACGCTCGAACCGGCCGAGCCCGCCCCCGCGCCGCCGTCCGAATCGGAATCGCCATTACAGGCAGTCAGCAAACCAACGACTAAGCACGCCAATGCGCCGATACGCGCAACCCTGAGTTTTACACGCACGATATTCTCCTCCTGAAGGTTTTCCGTTTTTGCCTGCAGCGCGATTGCTCTGGCTCCGGCTACGGTTTATGGGTACAGGTGTGCGCCGTATGTTATCCGGGTTGCAGACAAAGTTCAAACCGATGTTTGAATCGTTTGTTTTGGCGGCACCCCCGCCAGATACGCAGGCATCGACAAGATGCTGCCGTTCGGCTTCGGAATTTGGAAGGAAAGGACGCCACCGACATGCATGGCGTCCACCTTCATTTCGTTTCACATGGGCAGCGGGAAGCCAGGCTCGACTCTCTGGCGGATTGCCTAAACCGTTCGTTCTAAGGCTGACGGATCTGGGTAGTGAATGTTCCGGCGTATCGGAAGACCTGCCCGAAAACTGGATGCGTCAGCCGAAAGTCCATGGCAAATCCGTTTCCTGGCAGGCCGCATTCAACGATGGTCGTGTGACCGAGGATCATCCATTCGGGGAGCCCGACCACAAAACGCCCCAGCTTCAATACGAAGCGCACGCCTTCGTAGCGCAGGTGGTTTCCCTCCACCCGAACCGCCATTTCCAACCCCATCACCGGATTCACGAACTCGATCAGGCGATTCCCCTCCGCAGCAATCCAATGGCTGTTGAAGGTGACTCGCTTCCCGTCCGGAAATTGCATTGTCCTCCGCCAATACTGGCAATCGGCTACGACATCCTTCTCGACTCGTGTCGGGATCTGTTTCCCGGAACGGGGAAGAAGTGCTCCGAATCGATGCAGCAGCCAGAGATACGGCTTCATCCAGACGGGGAACTCGATATCCATATGGCCAACATCGACGTTGGGGCCAAGCTGGTAATGCGCTTGCAGCGACGCAGGAAGCCGGGCCCAGCCGTCGTCGCCCAGCGCGCAGTGCATGAGACTTTTCATGATGAGACTCCCGGAATGTGCTTGAACACCATCAGCCCGATCCTCGTAGGTGCATTCGCCATCCATCAGGGCAGCCAGGCGGTCGAGCGCGGCCGGGCAATCGACGCGCGTCAGCGTCGACTGCCCGTAGGCTGCCTTCGCCGTTTCCGCGACCTCGACGGACAATTGCGGCCGCAAGCCGAGGGCCATCTGCACCAGCAGGAAAGCCAGACCGATGGCGATGGCGTAGAGGATGAAAAATAGCTTGCCTGGCAATTGCGCCTGCAGAATGCCCAGGAGCGACGGCATACCCAAGCGTATCGAACCCTATAGCTACCATATCGCCGATGCGCCGGAACGATTGGCCGATGGTTTCGACACGCTGACCCTACCCATCGTATAGGGGGGAAAGGTGGATACCCTCGACACAAGGCAAGCGGCGGACTTTCTGCGAATTCATCCGGTCACCCTGCACGGCAAGACGCGCAAGGGTGAAATACCCGGCGCGAAGATCGGCAGGCGTTGGGTCTATCTGCGGGTTGATCTGATAGCCTATGTACGCGCACAATATGCGCTGCGCGTGTCGCAGGGTGACAGACAGGAGAATTACGGATGTCACTTATCAGGCGCAAAAACTCTCCCAGTTGGTGGGTCAAATTCACCGTCATGGGAGAAACGGTATATCGCAGCAGTGGGACGGCCGACAGAGCGAAAGCGCAGGAGTATCACGACCGCCTGAAAGCCGAGATATGGGAAGTGAAGAGGCTGGGGCGCAAGCCTCGGCACAGTTGGAAGGAAGCGGCAGGCCGTTGGTTGGAAGAAACTTCCGAAAAGGCGACGCACAAAGAGGACGAGAAAAAGCTGCAATGGCTGCATCCGTTTCTCGGTAAGCTGATGCTCGATGAAATTACGCGTGACGTGATTGATCGGGTGACAGCGGCGAAGCTCAAGGAAGCGACGAAAGCCACGACCAATCGCTATTTGGCGCTGGTACGATCTATTCTGCGTCGCTCATGCGACGAATGGGAATGGCTCGAACGAGTGCCGAAGATTTCGCTCTTTAAGGAAACAGGAAGTCGCGAACGCTCGCTGACGTGGGAGCAGGCAAAACGGTTGCTGGACGAGCTGCCAGAGCATCAGCGCGAAGCTGTGCTGTTTGCGCTGGCAACGGGATTACGTCAGGGCAACGTCCTGAAGCTCGAATGGTCGCAGGTGAATCTTGAACTGCGTCATGCCTGGATTCCGGGCTGGCAGTCGAAGAACCGGCGCGCTATCTCGGTGCCGCTCAATGAAGTGGCATTGGGTGTGCTGCAACGGCAATTCGGCAAACATCCGGCGCGGGTTTTTACCTACGCTGGCAGACCACTCGAGACTGCCAACACAAAAGCTTGGCGTGCCGCACTCACGCGGGCGGGAATCGAGAATTTCCGCTGGCACGATCTGCGGCACACGTGGGCGACATGGCAGCGCCAGGCTGGAACGCCAACCCATGAATTGCAGCATCTTGGGGGCTGGCGAACCGGGGCGATGGTCGAACGCTATGCACATGTAGCGCCCGACCATTTGGCGAACGCGGCAGGACGGTTGGATGGCATGCTGGGGCAAGTTGCAAATTCGGTAGCAACCGCCACAAACAAAAACGGCCTGCATAACGCAAGCCGTTGATGTTTTTGGCTCCCCGACCTGGGCTCGAACCAGGGACCTACGGATTAACAGTCCGGCGCTCTACCGACTGAGCTATCGAGGAACAACGAAGCGCGCATTCTATTCATTGCGCTGTACTGCGTCAACATCTGCAGGCTGCATCACAGGCTCATTCAGCCTTTCACCACCGTGGCGATGGCGTCGGCGACGTAGTCGATGTTGCGCGTGTTCAGCGCGGCCAGGCAGATGCGGCCGGTGGAGACGGCGTAGATGCCGAACTCATCCTTCAGGCGCTCGACCTGGGCTGCGGTCAGGCCGGTGTAGGAAAACATGCCGCGCTGCTGGGTGATGAAGGAGAAGTCCTGCTGCACGCCGCGTTCCTGCAGCTTGGCGAGCAGGCTGGAACGCATGGCGCGGATGCGCTCGCGCATGCCGGCGAGTTCCTCGTCCCACTGCTGGCGCAGCGCCGGATCGTTGAGCACGGCGGCCACGACGGCGCCGCCGTGGGTCGGCGGATTCGAATAGTTGGTGCGGATGACGCGCTTGACCTGGCTCAGCACGCGCGCAGCCTCTTCCTTGCCGGCGGTGACGATGGACAGCGCGCCGACGCGCTCGCCATACAGCGAGAAGGATTTCGAGAACGAGCTGGAAACGAAGAAGGACAGGCCGGAATCGGCGAACAGCCGCGGCGCGACGGCATCGGCTTCGACGCCATCGGCAAAGCCCTGATACGCCATGTCGAGGAAAGGCACCAGACGGCGCGCGGCGCAGATGTCGACCAACTCACGCCACTGCGCCACGCCGAGATCGGCGCCGGTCGGGTTATGGCAGCAAGCGTGCAGGACGATGATCGCGCCAGCGGGCAACTCGCCGAGCCCGGCTTTCAGGGCGGCGAAATTCACGCCGCGCGTGGCCGCATCGTAATAGGGATAGGTTTCGACCGGGAAGCCCGCCGCTTCGAACAGGGCGCGGTGGTTTTCCCAGCTCGGATCGCTGATGTAGACCTTGCTGCCGGGCAGCAGACGCTTGAGATAGTCGGCACCGACCTTCAGCGCGCCGGTGCCGCCGAGCGCCTCGACGGTCAGCACGCGGCCGGCGGCGAGCAGTTGCGAATCCGCGCCGAACAGCAGCTTCTGCACGGCCTGGTTGTAAGCGGCCAGACCTTCGATCGGCTGATAGCCGCGCGCCGGCATGGCGGCCAGGCGCGCCTTTTCAGCCGCCTGCACCGCCCTCAGCAGCGGAATCTTGCCGTCATCATCGAAGAACACGCCCACCCCCAGATTCACCTTGTTGCTGCGGGTATCGGCGTTGTAGGCTTCGTTCAGGCCCAGGATGGGATCGCGCGGGGCCATTTCAACGGCGGCAAACAGTGCGGAAGGCGTCGGAGCAGTCATCGAGATTTTCCAGTTCTGACGCGCAGAGGCGTCTTGCGGGTTGAAAGACAAAAGGCGGCACATTTTACGCCGCCAGCGGGTTGGCTGGAATACTGGAACACGGCAAACGACAAAACCGCTGAAAATCCCGAGCCGAATCGCCCCGGTTGGGACGTATACTGGAGCGCTGGAACGCCGGACATCGGGCGCCGGGCATCGACGGATACCCTTCAGCCCCTACCGCCAACCTCGAACGCGCATGTTTGTTTCACGAAGAGAACCGTAACTTGGTACCCACCCTACTCAAAGATCTGGCAAACACGGGGTCGCCGCTCGGCATATCCTTTCTGGGATGCATCTTTTTCGTGGCAGCCACGGTGGTGGTCGTTTTGATCCGACGCGCCACACGGCGGCTCGAATCTCACCTGGTGGATATCACGGCCCTGCGTTTTGTCAGCGCCCTGGCGCAAGTCCTGACCTACCTGATGGGATTCGTGCTTTACGCCCACCTCGTTCCCGGATTGCGCTCCATCGGCACGGCCTTGCTCGCCGGCGTCAGCGTCGCCTCGGTGGTCATGGGGCTCGCCGCCCAGAGCACCCTCAGCAACCTCATCGCCGGCTTTTCGTTGGTCTTGTATCGTCCATTCAGCATTGGCGACACGATACGGCTCAACGCCCCAACGGGAGTGACCTCCGCCAGGGTCAAAAACATCTCTCTCGGATTTACCATCCTGCAGGATGACGACGGGCAGGAAATCATCGTTCCCAACAGCGTCATGATAGGAAGCACCATCGTAAGGCTGAGGCGGGCGCGCGATTGAATGCTTCGTCAAAGCGCAGAGTGAAGAGTGAAAAGTGAAGCGATGCCCCACGATGTCCAGACTTTTCCCGACAGCCCCTATCGTCTGCATCTGCCTTTCCAGCCGGCCGGCGATCAGCCGGCGGCCATTGCGCAACTGGTGGAAGGCATCAATGACGGCCTGATGTACCAGACTCTGCTCGGCGTGACCGGCTCGGGCAAGACCTTCACCATGGCCAACGTCATCGCCCGCACCGGACGGCCGGCCATCGTCATGGCGCCGAACAAGACGCTGGCCGCACAGCTCTACGCCGAGTTCCGAGAGTTCTTTCCGGAAAACGCCGTCGAGTACTTCGTCTCCTACTACGACTACTACCAGCCCGAGGCCTACGTGCCCTCGCGCGACCTGTTCATCGAGAAGGATTCGAGCATCAACGAACACATCGAGCAGATGCGCCTGTCGGCCACCAAGGCGCTGCTGGAGCGGCGCGACTGCGTGATCGTCGCCTCGGTGTCCTGCATCTACGGCATCGGCGATCCGGTCGATTATCACAGCATGATCCTGCACCTGCGCGAGGGCGAGAAGCAGTCGCAGCGCGACATCATCCGCCGCCTCACCGAGATGCAGTACGAGCGCAACGAGACGGATTTCCACCGCGGCATCTACCGCGTGCGCGGCGACGTGATCGACGTCTTCCCGGCGGAAAACGCCGAACAGGCGCTGCGCATCGAGTTGTTCGACGACGAGGTCGAATCGCTGACGCTGTTCGACCCGCTCACTGGCCATACGCGCCAGAAGCTCGGCCGCTTCACCGTCTACCCGGCCAGCCACTACGTCACGCCGCGCGCCACGGTGCTGCAGGCGATCGAACGCATCAAGGACGAACTGCGCAGCCGCATCGAATATTTCCAGCGCGAACAGAAACTCGTCGAATGCCAGCGCATCGAGACGCGCACCCGCTTCGATCTGGAAATGCTCGACCAGCTCGGCTTCTGCAAGGGCATCGAGAACTACTCGCGCCACCTCTCCGGCCGCCAGCCGGGCGAAGCGCCGCCCACGCTGATCGACTACCTGCCGCAGCAGGCGCTGATGTTCATCGACGAGAGCCACGTCACCGTGCCGCAGATCGGCGGCATGTACAAGGGCGACCGCGCGCGCAAGGAGAACCTCGTCGATTACGGCTTCCGCCTGCCCTCCGCGCTCGACAACCGGCCGCTGCGCTTCGACGAGTTCGAGCGCCTGATGCCGCAAACCATCTTCGTCTCGGCCACGCCCGCCGAATACGAGGAAAAGCACCAGGGCCAGGTCGTCGAACAGGTGGTGCGGCCGACCGGCCTGGTCGACCCGGTGCTCATCGTTCGCCCGGCGATGACCCAGGTCGACGATCTGCTCGGCGAAATCAAGCTGCGCATCGCCGCCGGCGAGCGCGTGCTGGTGACCACGCTGACCAAGCGCCTGGCCGAACAGCTCACCGAGTTCTTCGCCGACAACGGCATCAAGGCGCGCTACCTGCACTCCGACGTGGAAACGGTAGAACGGGTGGAAATCATCCGAGACCTGCGCCTCGGCGTGTTCGACGTGCTGATCGGCATCAACCTGCTGCGCGAGGGCCTCGACATCCCGGAAGTCTCGCTGGTCGCCATCCTCGACGCCGACAAGGAAGGCTTCCTGCGCTCGACCCGCTCGCTGATCCAGACCATCGGCCGCGCCGCCCGCCACATTCACGGCACCGCCATCCTCTACGCCGACCGCGTGACCGACTCGATGCGGCGCGCCATGGACGAGGCCGAGCGCCGCCGCGCCAAGCAGCTCGCTTTCAACGCCGCGCACGGCATCACGCCGCAGGGCGTGGTCAAACGCATCAAGGACATCATCGACGGCGTGTATGAGGCCGCCAACGAACCGCAGATGCTCAAGGCCGCGCAGCAGCAGGCACGCTACGAAGCGATGAACGAAAAGGAGCTGGCGCGCGAAATCAAGCGCCTGGAAAAAGCCATGCAGGAACATGCCAGAAACCTGGAATTCGAGCAAGCCGCCGCCGCCCGCGACGAGCTGTTCCGCCTGCGCCAGCTGGCGTTTGGCGCGGATGTGCACGGAGAGTAATGCCCTCATCCGGCCTTGCACCGTCATTCCCGCGCAGGCGGGAATCCGACCCAACTGGATCCCCGCCTACGCGGGGATAACTTATTCATAGCTGTCCCGCCCCGATTGTCCGCCCATGCTCGAAATCTTCGCTCCCACCCCGGAAAACCTCGGTCTCGAATCCATCGGCGCCTATGCCCAACGCGTCGAGGCGATGGGTTTCGACGGCCTGTTCGTGCCCGATGCCGTGCATGACGGCCTGCTGCTGGCCTGCCAGGCGCTGGCCGCCACGAAGCGGCTGCGCGTCGGAACCTCGGTGCTGGTGGCCCCGCCGCGCAGCCCGATGAACGTCGCGCTGGCGGCCTGGGACTTGCAGCGCATGTCGGGCGGACGCTTCGAGCTGGGGCTGGGCACGCAGATCCGCCAGAACATCGAGGAGCGCTATTCGGCGCGCTGGCTGCCGCCCGCCGCCGGCATGCGCGAATACATCGGCGCGCTGCGCGCCATCTTCCACAGCTTCCGCACGCGCGAGCCGCTGCACTTCGTCGGCGAGCATTACCGCTTCACGCGCCTGCAACCCTTCTTCAATCCCGGCCCGCTCGCGGTCGACATTGCCGATCCGCCCATCATGCTCGGTGCGGTCGGGCCGAAGATGCTGGAACTCGCCGGTGCCGCCGCCGATGGCCTGCACACCCATCCGACCAACACCTCGACGCGCTACCTGCGCGAAGCCATCGGGCCGCACCTCGCCGCCGGCCAGGCGCAGCGCAACCCGGCGCTCGGCCCATTCAAGGTCTGCGCCAACGAACTGGTCGCCAGCGGCCCCGACGACGCCGGCGTGGCGCGCGAGCGCGAACGCTTTCGCGGCATCCTGGCCTTCCTGTTCTCGACGCCGGCCTACTGGCCGAGCCTGGAGCTGTTCGGCTGGCACGAACTCGGCCCGCGATTGCAGCGCCTGACGCGCGAAAACCGCTGGCAGGAGATGGCCGACGCGCTGAGCGACACGGTGCTCGATGAATTCCTCGTCTGCGGCCGTTATGACGAGTTGCCGGAAGCCCTGCACGTGCGCTTTGCCGGTCTCGTCGACCGCATCACCCTGACGGTGACCGACGACACGACCCACGATGCGGCGCTGGCGGCGGCGCTACCGGCCATCCGGCAAGGCTGGCGGAACCGACACGGGCGGCGGCGCATCGAATAAAATGCGCGTTTCCCCGCAGCAGCCGCGATGGCCGCGCGCGGACACCGGTTTCAGGAACGCGACATGACCAAAATCCACCTGTTCGACTCCACCCTGCGCGACGGCGCGCAGGCGCAGGGAATTTCCTATTCCGTCGAAGACAAGCTGAAGATCGTCGCTGCGCTCGACAAGCTGGGCGTGAGTTACATCGAGGCCGGCAACCCCGGCTCGAATCCCAAGGACATGGAGTTCTTCAGACGCGTTGCCGAAATCGAGCTGAAACACGCCAGGATCATCGCCTTCGGCGCCACGCGCAAGGTCGGCAGCCAGGCGGCGCAGGACAAGAACCTGCAATCGCTGCTCGCTGCCGGCACCGACGCCCTGTGCATCTTCGGCAAGAGCTGGGATTACCAGGTCACCGACATCCTGCGCACCACGCTGGAAGAAAATCTGGCGATGATCGGCGACACCATCCGCCATCTCAAATCACACGGCAAGGAAGTGATTTTCGATGCCGAGCATTTCTTCGACGGCTACAAGGCCAATCCGGACTACTCGCTGCAGGTGCTGAAAGCCGCCGCCGAGGCCGGCGCGGATTGCCTGGTGCTGTGCGATACCAATGGCGGCAGCTTCCCGGGTGAAATCTATGCCATCACCCAGATGGTGCGCCAGGAAGTCAAGACGGCCATCGGCATCCATTGCCATAACGACTCGGAAATGGCCGTGGCCAATTCGATACTGGCGGTGCAGGCCGGCGCCAGCCACGTGCAGGGCACCATCAACGGCATCGGCGAGCGCTGCGGCAATGCCAACCTCTGCTCCATCCTGCCCAATCTGCAACTGAAACTGGGCTTCAGTTGCATCCCGGCCGAAAACATGGCGCAACTGACGGCGGTAGCGCGCTACGTCAGCGAGATCGCCAACGTCACTCACAACGAAAAAGCCCCTTATGTCGGCAACGACGCCTTTGCCCACAAAGGCGGCATGCACATCGACGCGGTGCACAAGAATCCGCTGTCCTACGAACACGTCCAACCCGAATCCGTCGGCAACACGCGTCATATCCTGATGTCCGAAGTCGCCGGGCGCAGCACCTTGCTGGCACGCATCAACGCCATCGATCCCACGCTGGGCAAGGACTCGCCGCAGACGCAGAAAGTGCTCGACCGCCTCAAGGAACTCGAACACGAAGGCTATCAGTTCGAGACGGCGGAAAGCTCCTTCGAACTGGTGGTGCGCAAGGAGCTGGGCAAATACCGGCCGTTCTTCGAGCGCAAGGATTTCAAGGTCATCGTGAATGAACCCTCGGCCAACGGCATCAACTCCTCGGCGATGATCAAAATTGCCGTCGGCCAGCAGGAGGAAATCACCGCTGCCGAAGGCGACGGCCCGGTCAACGCGCTCGACAAGGCCATGCGCAAGGCGCTGGAGCGCTTCTACCCGGCAATCGCCGAAATCAAGCTGACCGACTACAAGGTGCGCGTGCTCGATTCGGACAAGGCATCGGCGGCCAAGGTGCGGGTACTCATCGAAAGCTCGGACCATGAGACTTCCTGGACCACGATCGGTGTGTCCACCGACATCATCGACGCCTCATGGCGTGCATTAGTTGACGCCGTTGAATACAAACTGCTGCGCGACCAGGAAAAAGCCGTACAATGAATTCCGCTGAATCACCGTTCGTCCCGCAGCGATCCTGAGGACGCCGACACGATTCCATGGAGCATGGCTTATGCCGAACCCGCGCCGCCACTCACTTCAACTCCCGCTGCTGACGCATGCGGAAGTGGAGTTCCGCGGCATGAATTGCGGCGGCGTCCTGCGCGACGTCTCGTTGAGCGGCGCGCTGTTTGCCTTCGACCAGCCGCCTCACGACGCCACCTTCCTGCGCCCCTGCCGCCTGCACCTGCTGGGCGGCAATGGCGCGGGCACTCCCACGACGACTTTCAATGGCCTGGTCGTCCATGTTGCCGAGGACATGCTGGGCATCAAGTTCATCGCCGTCAGCGAGAAAGAGCGCCTCGCGCTGCTGCATCTGTTCGACCACCATCTCGTTGAACCCAGCCTGCTCGACCGCGATCTGCCCGCTCTGCTGAAGCATCTCGTCAGCCTCAAGGAAGGCACGGCCAAAAACGCCAGCTGAATGATGGCGACGATCGAACGGCCGGCGCCAGGCACGGCCTTGCCGTATGCGCGCGACGGTGGATTTTCGCAAGCGGTTTGCGCGGGCAATTTCCCGGAAATCATCGGCGTGCATCGTTCCGGTGCGCTCACGGCTTGCGGTTTGCGGTTAAGATAATGGCCTGTCTCCACTGCGCTCCAACGGCCGGCCAACCGCCATCCGTCCGTGCAGTCATCACCGCCGACACCCGATCATGAACGCCGAATCCTCCACCGCATCGATGAGCGCAGCGCAATCTGCCAACGCCGAGCCCGTGCAGAGCTGGATCACCGTGCTGCGTGAGCGCATGCGCGAACGCAAATTCGTTGCGCTCGGTCTCGCTCTGGCGGCCATCGGCGTCCTGCAGTTGCTGATACAGAGCATCCTTGAAATCAGCAGCGGCACTGCTCCGCCCGGTCTGAATCTGGCGCTCATCGGCGGTGCCGCCGGGTTCGCCGCCACGGCGCTGGGCGCCTTGCCGGCACTGGTACTGCGCGAACTGCCGCAGCGCGTTGAAGACAGCCTGCTGGGACTGGCCGCCGGCATGATGCTCGCCGCCAGCGCCTTTTCATTGCTGCTGCCGGGACTGGCGGCAGCCGAAAATCTCCTCGACAACAAACTGCTGGGCGCCAGCGTCGTGGTTTTCGGCATGGGCCTCGGCGTGCTGCTGATGCTGGGCCTGGACGCCTTCACGCCGCACGAGCACGACAAGACCGGCCCCTGCGGCCCCGGTTACGAGCGTTGCGGGCGCATCTGGCTGTTCGTCTTCGCCATTGCCCTGCACAACCTGCCGGAAGGCATGGCCATCGGCGTGAGCTTTTCCCAGGCAGACATGGCGGTCGGCCTGCCGCTGACCACCGCCATCGCCCTGCAGGACATTCCCGAAGGCCTGGCCGTTGCCCTGGCGATGCGCGGCGCCGGTTTCGGCGCGCCATTTGCGGTATTGATTGCCGTCCTCACCGGCCTACTCGAACCCCTGGGCGCCCTGCTCGGCATCGGCCTGTCCAGCGGCTTGCCGCTGGCCTATCCGACCGGCCTGGGCCTGGCCGCAGGCGCCATGCTGTTCGTCGTCTCGCATGAAGTCATTCCCGAAACCCATCGCAATGGCCACCAGACGCCCGCGACCCTGGGGTTGATGGCCGGCTTTGCACTGATGATGGTGCTTGACATGACGCTGGGTTAATTTCATTTTTTTTTCAACAGGAGAACCGCTATGGCAACCACGGCAAGCAAAAAGAATCCGACGAAAATCGACATCGGCATCAGCGCCGGCGATCGTGAAAAAATCGCCAAGGGCCTCTCTGCCCTGCTCGCCGACAGCTACACCTTGTATCTGATGACCCACAACTTCCACTGGAACGTCACCGGCCCCCAGTTCAACAGCCTGCACGAGATGTTCATGGCGCAATACACCGAGCAATGGAACGCGCTCGACACCATCGCCGAGCGCATCCGCGCCCTGGGTATCGCGGCACCCGGAACCTACAAGGAATTCGTCAAGCTGGCCTCGATCAAGGAAGTCGAAGGCGTGCCCAAGGCGCTGGACATGGTGCGCCATCTGGTTACCGCCCAGGAAGCCACCGCGCGTACCGCGCGCAAGCTGTTCCCAGTGCTCGAAGCCGCCAACGACCAGCCGACCGCCGATCTGCTGACGCAGCGCCTGGAAGTACACGAAAAGACGGCCTGGATGCTGCGCAGCCTGCTCGAAGACTGAGCTCTGAGTTTCCGCGCTTCCTCTCCCAAGCCCCGCCCTGCGGGGCTTGGTTTTTTCTGGCATGCCGCCGAGCGCTGTCAGATCAGCCGCACCAGTTGCTTGCCGAAGTTCTCGCCGCGCAAAAGACCGATCAGCGCGGCCGGCGCCTGCGCCAGCCCATCCACCACCGTTTCGCGATACTTGATCCGCCCTGCCGCAAAGTGTCGCGTCAGCTCCGCCAGCGCGGCCGGCCAGCGCTCCTGCAACTCGGTGACGATGAAACCCTGCATGCGGATGCGGTTGACGAGGATGGAGCTCAGATTGCGGATGGGATACGGCGCGCTGTTGTACTGGGAAATCATGCCGCACAGGGCAATGCGGGAAAACGCATTCATGCGGCCGAGCAGGATGTCGAAAACCTCGCCGCCCACATTCTCGAACAGGCAGTCGATGCGCGCCGGCGTGGCCGCCTTCAGCGCCGGCCAGAATTCGTCCGCGCCCATCCTGTAGTCGATGCAGTCATCGAAGCCCAGCGTCTCGACCACATAACGGCATTTCTCCGCGCCACCGGCGATACCCACCACCCGACAGCCATGCAGTTTCGCCAGTTGCCCGACGACGCTGCCAACGGCGCCGGCTGCCGCCGTCACCACCACCGTCTCGCCCGGTTGCGTCCGGCAGATGTCGAACAGCCCGATCCATGCCGTCACTCCCGGCATGCCCAGCACGCCGAGACTTGCCGACAGCGGTATCCCTGCATCATCCACCCGACGCAGACCGCTGCCGTCACTGAGCGCATATTCCTGCCAGCCCAGCCGCCCGACCACCTTGTCGCCGGGCCTGAAGCCGGGATGCTGCGAGACGATCACCTCGCCCGCCGTGCCGCCCAGCATCACCTCGCCCAGCGACTGCGGCGGCGCATAGGAACGCGCCTCGTTCATGCGGCCGCGCATGTAGGGATCGAGCGACAGCCAGTGATTGCGCACCAGCAGCTCGCCCTCGCCGGGTTCCGGCAGCGGCGTCTCGACGAGGCGGAAGTTTTCCTCCGACAGCCAGCCTTGCTGCGGCGGCCGGCTGACCAGGATCACCTGCCGATTCCGCCTCATGCGCCGATCACCACGCTCATGCCGCCATCGACGGCCAGGCACTGCCCGGTCACATGGCGCGACGCCGCCGAAGCCAGATACACCACCGCCCCCTGCAAATCCTCGTCGCCGCCCAAACGGCGCAACGGCGTCGCCGCAATCACCTGCGGCGCCGCGACGTCCAGCAGCCCCTGCGACATCTTCGTCGGAAAAAAGCCCGGACAAAGCGCATTCACGTTGATCCCCTGCGGCCCCCATTCGGCCGCCAGCGCGCGGGTAAAATTCACCACCGCCCCCTTGCTGGTGTTGTAGGCAATGGTCTGAATCCCGACCGGATTACCGCCGAGGCCGGCGATCGAGGCGATATTGATGATCTTTCCCGAGCGGCGCGGCAGCATCGTGCGCCGGCCGACTTCGCGCGTCAGAAAGAACAGCGCATCGACATTCAGGTTCATGACCTTGTGCCAGGCCGCGTCCGGATAGTCTTCCGCCGCGGCGCCCCAACTCGCCCCGGCGTTATTCACCAGGATATCGATCTGGCCGTAATGCGCCAGCACGGTATCGACCAGTGCCGGAATCGTCGCCGTCTCGCCGAGATTGCCGGCCACCGGCAGCACGTCCACACCTTGCCCGGCCAGCCGCGCGGCCGCCGCATGCAGCTCATCCGCCTTGCGCGCCACGATGGCCAGCCGCGCGCCCATCTCGCCGAGCGCGCCGGCCATCTGCAGGCCCAGCCCGCGCGAAGCGCCGGTCACCAGCGCCACCTTGCCGCTCAAATCAAACAAGTCCCTGACGCTCATGATTTTCCTTTCCCGTAGCAGACACCGAACCTGCAAATTTGCATTATCGCGCCAGACGAAACGCCGCAGAATTCATCACGCCCTCGACAGCGTATCGAGCACCTGGGGCGAAATCATCATGCTCAGATGCCCCATGGCCGGCAACTGACGATGCTCGGCGCCGGGCAGCATGGCATGGGAAACCGGCAGCACCATGTTGTCCTGCGAGGTGTAACAAGCGATGACCGGCACGCGCAGCGGCATGGCCTGGAAAAACGCGGCCAGTTCGGCCAGCCAGCCCGAGCCGGTTTTCATCTGCGCGGCGTTGCGCCCGATGGCCAGTTCAGCGGCTGCCGTGCCGCGATGCGGCGTGCCCAGGGTGATCAGCTTCGCCACATGCGCTTCCCCATAGCGCCGCAAATAGGCCAGGCAGGCCAGGCCGCCCATGCTGTGGCCGACCAGGGTCACCCGTTCGGCGCCCGTTTGCTCGCGCAGCCAGGCCACGCGGTGGGCAATCTGTTCGGCATAGCCGTCGATGTCGCCGTAGGGCGGCTCCAGCGTCAGCGTCGCCACGCTGCGCCCGGCGGCCTCCAGGCGCGGCTTGAGCCACCACCAGCAGCCACGGTTGCACAGATAGCCATGCACCAGCAGCAGCGGCGTTTCATGCGCCGCATCGCGCAGGCGTCGCGGCGCATCCCCGCGCATCAGCAGCGGCTCGCAGGCCGCGAAGAAGGTGACGGAAGAAAAGGCCAGGATTTCGCGCAGCAACTGCCGCAAATCCCGCCCGCTTGCCGGCACGGGCGTCCTGCTCCCGCCGGTCTCCTGCCGTTCATGGAAATGCGCGTACAGATAAGTCCAGGCCATGGGCCAGGCGCGGCCGAGCGATGCGAAAAACAGGGCGAGCAGCACGGCCGCCCCCGGCGACCAGCCGGACAGGCGCACGAGCGCAGCGATCAACCATCCATAGCCGAACAGCTCGAACAGCAGCAACAGCCGCAACCAGCCTCCCAGCATGGATGGAATCCGTTGCGCGCCGCCGTCTCGTTACACGCGCTCGAAGATGCCCGCTGCGCCCATGCCGGTGCCGATGCACATGGTCACCATGCCGTATTTCAGCTTGCGACGGCGCAGGCCATGCACCACCGTCGCCGAACGGATCGCGCCCGTCGCGCCGAGCGGGTGGCCCAGGGCGATCGCGCCGCCGAGCGGGTTGACCTTGGCCGGGTCGAGCTGCAGATCCTGCAACACCGCCAGCGACTGCGCGGCAAAGGCTTCGTTGAGCTCGATCCAGTCCAGTTGATCCTGGCTGATGCCCGCCGCCTGGCAGGCCAGCGGCACCGCCGCCGACGGGCCGATACCCATGATCTCGGGCGGCACGCCCTTCACGGCGAAGGAAACGAAGCGCGCCAGCGGCGTGAGGTTGAACTGTTTGAGGATCTTTTCGGAAACCAGCAGCAAGGCGCCCGCGCCGTCGGAAGTCTGCGAGCTGTTGCCCGCCGTGACGCTGCCCTTCGCCGCGAATACCGGCTTCAGTCTGGCCAGCGATTCCAGGCTGGTATCAGCGCGCGCGCCTTCGTCCTGGCTGCAGATCCGCGTGCTGATTTCGATCTCGCGCGTCAACAGATTCGGCGTGCGCTCGACGACTTCAACGGACGTCGTCTCGTCCTTGAACTCGCCGGCCTGCTGCGCAGCGATCGCCTTCTGGTGCGACTGCAGCGCAAATGCGTCCTGCGCCTCGCGGCTCACTTTCCACTGCGTCGCCACCTTCTCGGCGGTCAGCCCCATGCCGTAGGCCATGGTAACGTGCTCGTCCTTGAACACGTTCATGTTCATCGACGGATGATGGCCCATCATCGGCACCATCGACATCGACTCGACGCCGGCGGCGATCATCACATCGGCCTGGCCGACGCGGATGCGGTCGGCCGCCATCGCCACCGCCGTGAGGCCCGAGGCGCAATAGCGGTTCACCGTCACGCCGCCGACGGTATTCGGCAGACCGGCCAGCAGCGCGGCCATGCGCGCGACATTGAGCCCCTGCTCCGCCTCGGGAAAGGCGCAGCCGACGATGACGTCCTCGATCAGCTTGGGATCCAGCCCCGGCGCCTGCGCCACGACGGACTGCAGCGCGCGCACCAGCAGATCGTCCGGACGCACGTTGCGGAACATGCCGCGCGGCGCCTTGCCGATCGGCGTGCGGGTCGCGGCCACGATATAGGCATCCTGCAATTGCTTGGTCATATCTATTCTCCTGTTCGCGGGCCGAATCAGTTACGCACCGGCTTGCCGGTCTGCATCATGCCCATGATGCGCTCCTGGGTCTTGGGATGGTTGAGCAGCGTGACGAATGCCTTGCGTTCGAGATCGAGCAGCCATTGCTCATCGACCAGGCTGCCCGGCATCACGTCGCCGCCGCAGACGATTTCGGCAATCATCGAACCCAGCGTGTAATCGTGCTCGGAGATGAAACCGCCATCGCGCATGTTCACCAGTTGCGCCATGATGGTGGCGATGCCGTAACGCCCGGCAACCGGCACCTGGCGACGCAAGGGTGGGCGATAACCGGCGGCGTGCAGCGCGCGCGCTTCGCTCCTGGCGACGTTGAGCAGTTCGTAAGGATTGAAGACGATCACGTCATCGGCGGCGAGATACCCCATCTTCTGCGCCTCATAGGCCGACTTGGAGACGTTGGCCATCGCCGCATTGATGAAGTTGTCCTTGAGAAACTGCAGCAGGTCGTTGCCCTTGGCGTCCTTCGCCGCGCGCAGCGCCGCTTCCTTCAGGCCGCCGCCGGCAGGCACCAGGCCGACGCCGACCTCGACCAGGCCGATATAGGACTCCAGCGCCGCGACACGCTTCGCCGCATGCAGCAACAGCTCGCAACCGCCGCCCAGCGCCAGGCCGGAGACGGCCGCCACCACCGGCACCTGGGCATATTTCATGGCCAGATAGGCCTGCTGCAAGTCATGCACCACCGGCCCGATCGCCTCGACGCCGCCCGACATGAATAGCGGCAGCACCGCCTGCAGATCGGCTCCGGCAGAAAACGCCCCGCCGTCGGCCGCATCGGTATTCCAGATCACCAGACCCTGGTAATTGCGCTCGGCTTCGGCAATGGCCTTGTTGAGGCCGTCGATCACCGCCGGCCCGATCACGTGCATCTTGGTCTTGATCGACAGTACCAGCACCTCGTCATGCTGGTGCCAGATGCGCACGGCATCGTCCTCGAACACCGTGACGCCCGCCGTCTTCGCATCGGCCAGCGGCCCGCTCTCGCCCACCAGCGGCGCGCGGAAAGCCTGACGGCGATACACCGGCAGATCGTTGCGCGGCACGTTGCCCTGCCGCGCGGCCGACCAGGAACCCTCATTGCCATGCACGCCCGCGCGGCCATCGAATACCCAGGCGGGCAGCGGCGCGGCGCACAGCGCGCGGCCGGCGTCGATATCCTCCTTGACCCACTGGGCAACCTGCTGCCAGCCGGCCGACTGCCAGATTTCGAACGGGCCGGTCGTCCAGCCGTAGCCCCAGCGCATGGCGAAATCGATGTCGCGGGCGCTGTCGGCGATGCTTTCCAGATGCAGCGCGGCATAGTGGAAGGCATCGCGGAAGATCGCCCAGAGGAACTGCGCCTGCGGGTGATCGGAGGCACGCAGCGCGGCCATGCGCTTGGCCACGTCCTTTTCCTTGAGCAGCTTGACGACGCTCTCATCGCCCTTGGCCCCGCTGGCCACGTATTCGCCCGTGGCGAAGTCGAAGCGCTGGATTTCCTTGCCGGCCTTCCTGAAGAAACCCGCGCCGGTCTTCTGTCCCAGATTGCCTGCGGCGATCAGCTTTTCCAGCGCGGGCGGCGTGGCATAAACCGTCTGGAACGGATCATCCGGCAGGGATTCGCGCTGCGTCTTGATGACGTGCGCCACGGTGTCCAGACCGACGACGTCGGCGGTGCGGAAAGTGGCCGACTTGGCGCGTCCCAGCCGGGCGCCGGTGAGATCATCGACCACGTCACTGGTCAGGCCGAACTTTCCGGCTTCGTGAATGATGGCGAGGATGCCGAAGATGCCCACGCGATTGGCGATGAAATTCGGCGTGTCCTTGGCGCGCACCACGCCCTTGCCGAGCGTGGTGGTCATGAAGCCTTCGAGGCGGTCGAGGATATCCGGCTGCGTCGTCCGGGTCGGAATCAGTTCAACCAGCGGCATGTAGCGCGGCGGATTGAAGAAATGCACGCCGCAGAAACGCGCCTTCAGTTCATCGCTGAACCCCTCGGCCAGTTCGTTGATCGACAGGCCCGAGGTGTTGGTGGCGAAAATGGCGTGCGGCGCCAGATGCGGCGCGACCTTCCCGTAGAGATCGTGCTTCCAGTCCATGCGCTCGGCAATCGCCTCGATGACGATATCGCACTCCTGCAAGAGCGCCAGATGATCGTCGTAATTGGCGGCCTGGATCAGCGCCGCGTCGGCGGCATTGCCCAGCGGCGCGGGATTCAGCTTCTTGAGATTTTCGATGGCGCGCAGCACGATGCCGTCCTTCGGGCCTTCCTTGGCCGGCAGATCGAACAGCACCACCGGTACCCTGGCATTGACGCAATGCGCGGCGATCTGCGCGCCCATCACGCCGGCGCCCAGTACGGCCACTTTCCTGACGATGAAATTGCTCACGTTGGTCATCTCCTGTCAAAACAATTCGGCTTCGAGATCGATCAGGCAGGCCGCGCCCGAGCGCGCCTGGCGAATCAGCATGGCGGTTTCCGGCAGCAGGCGGGCGTAATAAAAACGTGCCGTCGCCAGCTTGGCCTTGTAGAAGGCATCGCCCGACCCCTGCTTTTCCAGCGCGATCTTCGCCATGCGCGCGAACAGCCAGGCATACACCAGATGCCCGGCAACGCGCAGATAGGGCACGGCGGCAGCGCCCGCTTCGTCCGGGTTCTGCATCGCCTTCATGCCCAGCTCCATGGTCAGCTTGGTGAGCTTGTCGCCCAGCTCGGCAAGCGGTTCGATGAATTCCTTCATCGACTCATCACCGGCATTCTCCGCAATGAAAGCCTGCACCCGCGCGCCGAACTTCTGCAGCTTGGCGCCACCGTCCATCAGTATCTTGCGCGCCAGCAGGTCGAGCGACTGGATGGTGTTGGTGCCTTCGTAGATCATGTTGATGCGCGCATCGCGCACGTACTGCTCCATGCCGTTTTCGGCGATGTAGCCATGGCCGCCGAACACCTGCAACGCCTCGGAGGTCGCCACCCAGCCGTTATCGGTGAGAAAGGCCTTGACGATGGGCGTGAGCAGCGCTAGCAGATCGGCCGCTTCCTCGCGGACCGCCGCATCTGGGTGCTTGGTTTCGAGGTCGGCCTGCAAGGAGACGAAAGTGGTGAAGGCACGCCCGCCTTCCGCATAGGCACGCGCCGTCAGCAGCATGCGGCGCACGTCGGGATGGACGATGATCGGATCGGCCGCCTGCTCCGGCGCCTTGGCGCCCGACAGGCTGCGCATCTGGATGCGCTCACGGGCATAGGCGACGGCATTCTGGTAGGCGACTTCGGTCAGGCCCAGCGATTGCAGGCCCACGCCCAGACGGGCTTCGTTCATCATCACGAACATCGCATTCAGGCCCTTGTGCGGCTCGCCGATGATCCAGCCGGTCGCGCCATCGAGATTCATCTGGCAGGTAGCGTTGCCGTGGATGCCCATCTTCTCCTCGATCGCGCCGCAGGAAATCGCATTGCGCGCGCCCGGATTGCCGTTGGCATCCGGCAGGAACTTCGGCACCAGGAACAGCGAGATACCGCGCGTGCCGGCCGGCGCGTCCGGCAGCCGCGCCAGCACCAGATGCACGATGTTGGCCGCCATGTCGTGCTCGCCGGCCGAAATGAAAATCTTCGCGCCGCTGATCCTGTACGAGCCATCCGCCTGCGGCTCGGCCTTGCTGCGCAGCAGGCCCAGATCGGTGCCGCAATGCGGCTCGGTCAGACACATCGTCCCCATCCACTCGCCGGCGATCAGTCTGGGCAGATAGAAAGCCTTCTGTTCGGGCGTGCCGTGCGCGCGCAGACAGGCATAGGCGCCGTGCGAGAGTCCCGGATACATGGTCCACGCCTGGTTTGCCGAATTGAGCATTTCCAGCATCACGCTGCTCATGACGTGCGGCAGGCCCTGGCCGCCAAATTCCGGATCGCAAGCCAGCGATGGCCAGCCGGCCTCGATGTACTGCTGGTAAGCCTCTTTGTAGCCCTTGGGCGTGGTGACGGCCTGCGTCGCCGGGTCGTAATGGCAGCCTTCGCGGTCACCGCTGTGGTTCAGCGGGAACAGCACCCTGCTGCAGAACTTGCCCATTTCCTCGACCACCTGATCGATGGTTTCGGCGTCGATATCGGCATGGGGCGGCAACTTGCGCAGTTCTGCCTCGACGTTCAGTAATTCATGCATGACGAATTGCAGGTCACGCAGGGGTGGGGTGTATTGAGCCATCGTCATCTCCTCGAAAACCGGTTGCCGTGAATGATCGTGCCGCCCGATCGGCGCTCAGGCCGGCTGTTTTTCCCGCTTGCCGGCAGGCTTGGGCGGCAATTCCGCCAGCGGCGCGCGCAGACCGCCAATGAGAAAAGCCACCAGCCGCGCGTGCAGGGCGCTGCTGTCGCTGTCGTCGAGGCCACCCAGCACGTTCAGGGCATCGGCCCCGGACGTGGCATAGGACATGGCCCCCAGCATGAAATGAAAGCGCCAGAGAATTTCCTCCTCCGGCACGTCGGGCAGGGCGTGAAACAGCGCCGTCTTGAAACGCGGCACGGCCACCGCATACTCGCGCACCAGAAACTCCCGGATGGCAGGTGCCGGTGCGGTATAGGTGCGTCCGAGCAAGCGCATGAAATTGTTGCCGCCTCCTTCCTTGTCGGCCGCCATGCGGAGCGACACGCCGAAGAAGGCTTCGAGTATCTGACGCGGCCGCAGCGCCGCGCCACCGGCGGCGGCCTCCAGTTGGTCGAGTTCCCGCAGGCATTGCTCGTTGAGCCAGCCCAGGCGCTGGCGGAAGATCTCTTCGATGAGCTGATCCTTGGAACCGAAGTGGTAATTGACAGCCGCCAGATTCACCCCGGCCTTGCCGGTTATCTGGCGCAGCGTCGTGGCCTCGAAGCCATGCTCGATGAACAGCAGTTCAGCGGCACGCAGGATGCGGTTACGGGTATCGGGTTCGGACATGGCAGGCAAACGGTTGTTTGAAACAGAACTTGATTTAAGCAAAACAACCTTGCCGGGTCAAGCAGATTTCAACGATTGGCTGGGCAAGCCCTGGAACCATCAGTTGCCCACGACCTGCGGTGGCTTGCCGGTGCGCAGGCCAGCACTCAAACGCGGCAAATGATCCCCTGCCACAGGCGCCCGCCCAGGCTGGTCGCATTCAGCAAGCCATACACGCCGAAGCCCAGCACCAGCAGCCCCGAAACCACCCGCACCAGTTTCGCCCGACTGAAGGCGCGTAGACGCTGCAGCAGCAGGCCGGCCAACAGCAGGTTGGGCAGCGTACCCAGGCCGAAAGCCAGCATCAAACCAGCACCGCGCAAGGCGCTGCCCGACATCAGGGCCGTGGTCAGCGCACTGTAGACCATGCCGCAGGGCAGAAAGCCCCAGAGCATGCCCAGCGGCAGCGCCTGGCTCACCCGGCGGGCCGGCAGGAAACGCCGCGACAGCGGTTGTATCCTCAGCCAGATGCGCTGGCCGGCACGTTCGAGAAATTGCAGGGATTGATTCAGCCCGAGCAGATACAGGCCGAGGGCGACCAGCATCAGATTGGCCGCGACATACAGCGTCATCTGCATCGGCAGCAGATGCTCGAACAGCAAGCCCAGGCTGCCCACCGCGCCCAGCGCCGCGCCGGCCAGGCTGTAGCTGGAGATGCGGCCGAGGTTGTAGGCAAGATGCAGCGGCAGATTGGCCAGTGCCGCCCGCATCGGCCGCCCGCCGGCGGATGCTGCCCCGGCCGCGCCGGGCATCTGCATACTCAGGGCGCCGACGATGCCGCCGCACATGGCGATGCAATGCGTGCCGCCCAGGAAGCCGACCAGGAACAGGGCGATGAAACCGGTATCGGGCATCGGCATCTCCGAAAATCCGCTGCGCGCCAGCCGGCTCGGCCGGCTCAGATCACCTTGGAATACCGCGCGCCTTCCTGCGGACGGCGCAGGTAGCGGTCGAAAGCCATGGCAATCACCCGCACCAGCATGCGCCCGGAGAGATGTACGCGCAACTGGCGCTCGCCGATGCTCAGCAGACCGGCGGCTTCCATCTCGCCCAGGGCGGCCAATTCCTCGGCGAAATAGGACTTGAAGTCGATCTGATGCGCCAGTTCGATGGCCGCGATGTCGAGCTCGAAATGACACATCAACTGCTGAATGATGGAACGGCGCAGCAGGTCGTCCGCATTCAGCTCGATGCCGCGCATCACCGGCAGCACGCCCTGGTCGAGCAGGTCGTAATACTCGTCCAGCGTCTTCACGTTCTGGCCGTAGCTGGGCCCGCACTTGCTGATCGCAGAAATGCCGAAGGCCAGCAGATCGGCCTCGGCATGCGTCGAATACCCCTGGAAGTTACGATGCAGGCGCCCCTGGTTCTGGGCGACGGTCAGCTCGTCATCGGGCTTGGCGAAGTGATCCATGCCGATGAAGACATAGCCAGCCTCGGCCAAACGGCGGATGGCCAGTTGCAGGATTTCCAGCTTGGCATCGGGACTCGGCAGATCGGCCTCGTTGATGCGCCGCTGCGGCTTCACCAGATGCGGCAGATGGGCATAGTTGTAGATCGACAGGCGATCCGGATCCAGCCCGATCACCTCATCCAGCGTACGGTTGAAACTTTCCACGCTCTGGAAGGGCAGGCCGTAGATCAGATCCACGCTCACCGACTTGAACTGATTGCATCGCGCCGCCTCGATGACCAGGCGGGTTTCCTCCAGGCTCTGGATGCGGTTAACCGCCTTTTGCACTACCGGATCGAAATCCTGCACGCCCAGGCTCATGCGGTTGAAACCGAGTTCGCCCAGCAGTTGCACGGTTGCTTCATCCACCTTGCGGGGATCCACTTCGATGGAATATTCGCCATCCGGCAGCAGGCGGAAATGCTCGCGCGTCATGTCCATGAGCAGGCGCATTTCCTCGTGCGACAGGAAAGTCGGCGTGCCGCCGCCCCAGTGCAACTGCACCACGTCATGCTCGCCCTCCAGCAGGGAAGCCTGCAGGGCAAGCTCCTTGCCGAGATATTTCAGATATTTGGCCGAGCGCCCATGATCCTTGGTGATGATCTTGTTGCAGGCGCAGTAGTAGCAGATGGTATTGCAGAACGGAATGTGGAAGTACAGCGACAGCGGCTTGCTGACGCCGGCCACCGTGCGGCTGCCCAGCCATTTTTTGTAGCTGTCGGGACCGAAATCATTGGTAAAGCGGTCGGCCGTCGGATAAGAGGTATATCGCGGCCCGCTGACATCGAAACGCCGGATGATCCGTTCGTCGAAAATGGCCGCGATGCCCGACTCATGCTGTACTGCGCTCATAACTCTCCGTGCCCATCAAAATGATCGGCCACCCGCAAGCGGCGAAGTGGCAAATCCAGAACCCGCTAGCCTACCATAGCGGCCATCCACTCACCCGCTCAAGCTGCCCACGGCGAGAAAAAGCCCAGCGGATTCCGCGTCATGGCCACGGCAACGATATAGGCGAACGTCAGCACCGCCAGCAACCCGCAGACAACGCGCAGCGTCTTGCCGCGGCCGGCCTTCAGCGTCAGGGAACCGAGGATGATGTAGGCGATCAGGCCGAGTACCTTGGCCGTCAGCCAGGGTTCAACGAAGGGATATTGCTCGCTCATCACCACCAGCACGACGGCCGCGGTAAACAGCAGCGTATCGACGACATGCGGCGCGATGCGCAGCCAGCGCGCCTGCAGCCAGGGCGAATCGCGCAGCATCAGGATGCCGCGCAGTAAAAATCCCAGCCCGCTCAGAATGACGCAGGCGATATGCAGATGCTTGAAAGCGATATACACGTTTCCTCCTTCAGCTTCGGTGAAGCCGTCACGCCACGCTCATGAATCCACGGACGGCCCTGCCCGTCCGTGGGATGAAAAATTCATGCTATGGTTTCGCCTCACAGGAAATCCCCATGCCCACCGAAAAACCCGAAACCCGCGATATTACGCAGATCCTCGCGCGCCTGCCGCTCTTCGTCGAGCTTGCCCCGGAACAGATCGCCCACATCACCGCAAACACACGCGAAAAACGCCTGCAAAAAGGCGAAATGCTCTTCCACAAGGGCGATATGCCGCGCGGCTTCTACCTGGTCGTCTTCGGCCAGATAAAACTGGCTTTCCCCTCCAGCCAGGGCAACGAAAAAGTCATCAACATCCTCGGCCCGCACCAGAGTTTCGGCGAAGCGGCGATGTTCATGGACTGCCCCTACCCCGTCTTTGCCGAATCGCTCTCCGACACGCTGCTGCTGCACATTGCCCGCAATGCGGTCATCGACCTGCTCGAACAGGATCCCTCCTTCGCCCGCCGCATGCTGGCCGGGCTGTCGATGCGCCTGCACGCGCTGGTGCAGGATGTCGAATCCTATTCACTGCGCTCGACCACCCAGCGCGTCATCGGCTTCCTGCTCCAGCAGGGCAAGGAAGAAGCCCATGGCGAGACGGAAATCACCATCGCCCTGACCACCTCGAAACAGGTCATCGCCTCGCGCCTCAGCCTGACGCCGGAAACGCTCTCGCGCGTCTTCCACGACCTTTCGAACTCCGGGCTGATTACCGTGCATGGCAAGCAGATCACGATCCACGACATGCGCCGCCTGCGTCAATTCGAGCTGTGAACGACGGCGTGAGCGGCGGCATGTTCGCGGCGGAAATCCACATAGAGCCGTAGCGCCCGCAACAGATTCCACTCCAGCCAGGCGAAGGACAGCACCAGCGCCCAACCCGCCGCGGTTGCGAATGCCGGCCGGACCACGGCGAGCAGCAGCAGCGCCAGCGCCAGCAGATAGGCAGCCCACTGGCCGCGCATCATGCGCTCCGGAATCATCTGCTTCATGTTGGGCGGCAGCGTCCTGAGATGCTCGAGCTTCTGCAGATGCAGCCAGATCATGAACGGCACGATCTTGTAGAGCATGCCGCTGATCACCGAGACGAAGACGCCATGCAGGGCCAGCGCGCCCAGCCACACCAGGCTGCGCGGATGCCTTGCCAGATCCGGCAGGACAAGCAGAGCCAGCCATGACAGCAGGATCGCCAGCAGGGCCAGCATGGCGCTGCGCCAGAACAGGAAAGTCGGATCGACGATCCGCCGTCGGCGGTTCTTCTGCAGCCACAGCGTGACCAGCGCATAGGCCGCCGCAAGCGTCAGCCCCAGCAGCGTGATGCCCTTGGCCAGGCCGTCGAGGGTTAGGGACTTGCCAAAAAACTGCAATCCCGACCAGACCAGCAGCACGGCCAGCAGGGCCAACGGCAACCAGCGGCTGACCTGCGCCGGATACGCCGGCGTCAGGAGAAACATCGGCACCACCATGTAGGACACGGCCATGACCAGCAGCAAGGCCCAGCCGCCCAATCCCCAGGCGGCATGCGCATTGACCAGCCGAGGCAACGACCAGCCGGTCAGCTCGATGAAGCGCCCCTGCCATCCCAGCATGCTGACCAGCAGCAGCCCGAACAGCAGCGTCATGGCAAGGCCGAACAGGGACAGACGCAAGGTCCGCACCGTCACGCCCGTCGCCGGCGTTTTCAGCAATGCCATGCCGACAGCGGCGATGAACAGGCCGAGACCCAGGGCAAACAGCAGGCCGGCCAGCGGAAACAGCCAGAGCCAGGACTGCGCGGCGAGAAATGCCGTGACCAGTGTCATGGCGGCCAGAACGAGCAGCGGATGCACCACATTGGCGAGCAGCGCGGGACGCCAGACGTTGCTGCCGGTCGCCACCGGCACGAACTGCAGCAGTGCGCCGCACATGGCCTGCAGCATGAAGCCGACGGAAAACAGATGCGTCAGCGCAAGAACGGAGGGATTCCAGCGCGATGCCAGCGCCTCGCCGCCCTGCACC